>NZ_JBNMIC010000012.1:0-62866 GCF_050873065.1 Brotaphodocola sp. | reverse complement strand
TGGGACTGTCAGTGACCGAACGAGTACTGCGGTAAAAGAATATATCAATAATCAAAAAAATAAATGATTTAAAATATTTTAAGATCATTACGCATTCACCCACGTCTGATCCGGTTGGTTAGGCGTGGTACTCTGTGATTTTGATAGAAGACAGAGAAAAAAGTAAGAAAATAAGAGTTTCAGAAGTAAAGGCGGTATGCATATAGTTATGAAGAGAAAGGTAATGGGGACGGTGCTTGCAGTTGTGCTTGCACTGTCTGGTGTTCAGCCCGCCTATGCGACAAAACAGGACGTGAAGGTGGAAAAAGAGAAGGCTTCTGTGATGCAGCAGGAGAAGAAGAAGGTCGAAGAATCTCTGAAAAAGCTGGAAGGTCTGAAGAACGACACCGCTGCCTACGTCAAGGAACTTGATGGACAGATGGAGACGCTGAACCGGGAGCTTGACTCGATCAAGACGCAGATCAGCGACAAGGAGACAGAGATCACGCAGATCGGGGAGGATCTCGAGGAGGCGAAGCAGACTGAGGATAACCAGTATGTGGACATGAAGATGCGGATCAAATATATGTATGAGCATGGGCAGACGAGATTTTTGGACATGCTTTTACAGTCGAAAGATATGGGACAATTTTTGAACCGTGCGGAGTATATCCGGGAGATCTCGGATTATGACCGCTCAAAACTTCGGGAGTACGCCCAGAACAAGCAGAAGATTGCGGATCATGAGGCGAAGCTTGAGTCGGATCACGCAGAGCTTGTCACGCTGAGAGAGCAGAATGAGGCGAAGCAGGAGTCGGTTCAGACGCTTCTTGCGACAAAGAATGAGGAACTGAACAGCTATCAGGGGCAGATCAACACCGCTCAGGGACAGATCAGCCAGTATGAGCAGGATATCAAGGCGCAGGAGAAGAAGATCGAGCAGATTGAGGCGGAGATCAAGCGCAAGGAAGAAGAGGCGCGCCAAGCGGCGGAGGAGTCGAGAAGAGCCGCGGAGGCAAAGCGGAAAGCTGAGGCGGAAGCGAGACGCCAGGCAGCAGAAGCGAGCAGAAAGGCGGCAGAGGCGAGCCGTCAGGCCGCGGAGGCAAGCAGACAAGCCGCGGAGGCAAAGAAGGCAGACGATGCCAAGAAAGCCGCGGAGGCGAGTCGTCAGGCGGCAGAAGCAAGCAAAAAGGCAGTCGAGGCGAGTATTCAGGCGAGCAAGGAGGCTGCGGAGGTGAAACGTGTGGCGGCAAAACCGGAGGAAGAGGCAAAACCTGCGGCGGAGACGAGACAGGTTGCCAATGCGCAGACGGCTGCTCCGGAGACGAAACCGGCAGCAAAGACAAAGGCCGCGGAGACGAAACAGCAGGCGGAGACAAAGCAGGCTGCGAAGACACAGACAGCGGCTGCGGATTCTTCTTTGAATAAAAGTTCCGGCAGCGGAAATACTAAATTTATATGGCCGTGTCCGGCAAGCAGCAAGATCAATTCCAAATTTGGAAAGCGGACGGCTCCGACAAAGGGAGCTTCGACTTACCATCAGGGAATCGACATCGGTGCGAGCACGGGAGCCGGAATTGTGGCGGCGGCATCGGGAACGGTGGTTGCTGCGACATACAGCTATTCCGCGGGAAATTATATCATGATCAGTCATGGAAACGGACTGTACACGGTGTATATGCATTGCTCCCAGCTTATAGCTTCGGAGGGACAGAGCGTCAAGCAGGGGCAGACGATCGCAAAAGTCGGTTCGTCCGGATACTCGACGGGGTCGCATCTGCATTTTGGAGTGCGGGTCAATGGAAGTTATGTGAATCCGCTCAAGTATGTGAGTCCGTAGAAAATCAGGGCGCTTTAGCGTGTTTCAGGGAGCTTCAGGGAGCTTCAGGGAGTTTCAGGTAGTTTCAGGTTTTAGGGCGCCGACGGTGGGGAAAAGTCCTGCAAACGCGCTCTCGCTCCGGGTTCGACGTAGTGGTGCATAAGGCTGTAAACTACACAGCCTAAGCACCAACGTCTCACACGGGTTTGCAGGTACTTTCCCACCTTACGGCGCCAACAACGAATGCGAGAAAAGCCCAGGTTTTTGGGTGCAGGATGAACAGCACCGCTTAGAAAAGATTAGAGATTATACACAAAGCGTGTTTTAGACAGTCGAAAAGAAAGACAGGTGACAGCAGTGGATATGGAAAAAGAAACGCAGAATCAGGAAGAACACGATACAGGAAACAAAAAAGCGCAAGGTGACGGGGCGCAGAAGGGTGGTTTCTGGAAAGGCGTGCTGACCGGCGCTCTGGTGACCGCGTTTGCAGGTCTTGCGGTTGTCGGGGTCGCTTCGGGGATCAATGTGATCGAGCGTTCGGTAAACGGAAGCGGACAGAATTCCACATCTGTGGAAAGCACGCAGGCGACTGCCCAGAATCGTCTGGATATGAAGGCAGTCGGGGCGAAGCTGAACCTGCTTCAGTCGGTAGTGAACAGGTATTTCCTGTTTGATGAAGATATGGATAAAGTGGAGGCTGGCATTTACAAGGGAATGATGAATGGGCTTGACGATCCGTATTCGACTTACTACACAGCGGAGGAGTATGAGTCACTGACGGAGGAGACGCAGGGAGTGTACTGCGGAATCGGTGTTCTTGTCAGCCAGAACCGGAATACAAATGCAGTGACAGTTCTTCGCGTCTTTTCCGGTTCACCGGCGGAAGAGGCCGGGATGAAGCGGGGAGATATCCTGTATAAAGTCGGAGATCTTGAGGCAGCTTCGACGGATCTTGATGTGCTTGTCAAAGAGCATATCAAGGGCGAGGAAGGTACCTACGTTGATCTTACGGTTCTGCGTGATGGTGAGGAGATTCCGCTTCATGTGGAGCGCCGGATGGTCGAGACGGATACCGTGGAGCATCAGATGCTCGAGGACAATACAGGATATATCATGGTCAGCCAGTTTGATGTCGTGACTGGGGATCAGTTCGCAAAGGCAGTCGATGATCTTGAGAGCAAGGGCATGGAGCGCCTGATCATTGATCTGCGCGACAATCCGGGCGGAGTTGTGGATTCCTGCGTCCAGATGGCGGCGTATGTGCTTCCGGAGGACAAACTCGATGGAACGCTGCTGACAACTGCGACAAAAGAGGGCGAGTCAGACCGCTATTACTGCAAGGACGGTCAGATCCTGCATGAGTATAATGATGGAAGTACAGACAAAAAGTATCCGAAGCCGGATGACCATGAGATCACGGTTCCGATTGCAGTTCTGATCAACGGACAGTCGGCGAGCGCATCTGAGGTATTCTCCGGAGCACTTCAGGATTACGGAGCAGCAAAGCTTGTCGGCACGACGTCATTTGGAAAAGGAATTGTCCAGAGCCTGCTTCCGTTAGATGATGGATCTGCAGTCAAGATCACAGTCGCACACTACTACACCCCGGCGGGAAATGATCTTCACAAGAAGGGGCTGACCCCGGATGTAGAGGTCGAGTATGAGACTCCGGATGTATCTGATTTGAACATTTATGACACCATTCCACTCGACAGGGACAATCAGGTCCAGAAAGCAATTGAGATTTTAAAGGCGGAGCAGTAAAAAACAAAAAGAGATATCAAGAAAATGTTAAGAAAAAAAGGGAAGTGTTTCTGTTTTTCAAAAAATACTTGCGAATTTAAAAGGCTGATGATAAAATATTTCTAACAAAAATGACGGGCATGAAGAGACAAAAAACAGTATGAAATATGAGGGCAAAGCAATCGAAAGGTTGTGACGCAAAGCTATAGGGTCCGAATCATAGAATAAATTGTTCAGACAGCCAGTTGCCGTATTCCAGTGTCATGGGTTTATCAAAATCTGTGACAGTTGGGGTACGGTTTTTTATTGCTTTGAATATTAAAACGTGTTGGGGAGAGTCCGACAATTTGAAAAAACCGGTAATTTTTGGTAAAAGTAATGTCTATCCAGTGTCCAACTGGTATCCATTTATATGGTAAAATCATTTTTGATTCGCAAGAAGACGATAAGTATAAATTATAGAAGAACATTGTTTGCAGGATGGGATAAATCAGGGAAGGAGACGAGATGACAGATAAAGAACTGAGAAAGCTGAGAAGAGTGGAGCTTTTGGAAATTCTGGTGTCTCTGTCTGAGGAGAATGAACAGCTCAGAAAAGAAAATGAAGAGCTGAGAGAAGCCATTTCCAGAAAAGAGATCTGCATTGAGCAGTCAGGTTCCATCGCAGAGGCATCCCTGAAACTCAGCGGAGTTTTTGAGGCGGCGCAGAGAGCGGCGGACCTCTATCTGGAAAATATTCGCAGGATGGCAGGAGAGGAAGGGCGTTAAGTATGGACAAGAGTAAAAAGACGAAGCAGACTCAGAATTCTGAGTTTTCGCAGATTCGTCCAACCTCTGTTCAATGGAAAAAACAGCTTGTGCGGGAACAGTACCGGATGCGCTATCTTCGGACTCTTCGCAGCACCGTGATGATTCTGGTGTGTGTGGCAGCGACAGCGGTGCTTCTGGCAACTCTTGTTTTTCCAGTTCTTCAGGTTGTGGGAACGAGTATGGAGCCGACCCTGGAGAATGGAGAGGTTCTCGTGGCAGTGAAGAATGGAAAATTCCGGCGCGGAGATATCGTGGCGTTTTATTATAACAATAAGATTCTTCTCAAACGAGTGATTGCGATTGATGGAGAGTATGTGGAAATTGCAGAGGACGGAACCGTCAGTGTCAATAATCAGGTGCTTGATGAGCCGTATCTGAGTGATAAGAGTCTTGGAGAGTGTGACATCGAGATGCCTTATCAGGTTCCGGACGGAAGGATATTTGTGATGGGCGATCACCGCGCGACTTCCGTGGACAGCCGTTCCAAGTCAATCGGGGCAATCGCAGATGAGTACATTGTGGGACGCGTGATTTTTCGGGTCTGGCCTCTGAATCATATCGGAGTAATTCACTAGGAATGATAGAATATGTATGGCAGATGTCTGATTGATATAGAGAATGAAGAGCGTGTAGAGAGTGTTTTGACAAGTTGTTTGAAAGAAAGGGGGGAAGAGAGATGGAAGAGAATCTTTTGAAAAAGATATCGATTTATCTTCAGGCGCACAGAAAGGCAAAACGTTTTGCCGTGCTCGCCTGTCTGCTTTCGGTGATCATGATTGCCGGAGTTGTTCAGGCGCTGATGAGACCGGCGATCAGTATGGAGATCGGCAATCCGGCGCTTAGCACGGAAGAAGAGTTTCTGGAATATGGAGAGCAATCCGTGCTTCATGTGGCAGCAACCGCAGATGAGGATCAGGAAGACGGAACGTATTTTGCATTGTCGACGAAAGAAGAGAACGCTTATCTGGTCGGTCTCTCTTTCAACCGGCAGGGCGAGGCAACTTTGAAGATGGATGACGGCAGTGATCTCATTCTTCACCGGGTCGCAGCGGATAAGATCCATTCGTATGGGGAGATCGAGGAGGGCAGAGTCAACTACTGGTTCTGGCTCCCGCAGGGAACGTCTCAGGACTTTGATCTGACGTTTGCTTCCGCGCTCGATCAGGACGGAAAGCTGAAGAGTGAGGAAGAGAGACTGGCAGATTTGGCGACGGATTCGGATGCAGAGCCGGCGGAAAATACATCGGCAGAGAAGCAGGGCAATCAGAAGGCGACCCCGTCTGACGCACAGGCGAAAAATGTGGGTGCAGAAACAGGAGAAAAGCCAAAGAAAAATACGCTGTTTTCCATGCTGAAACATGCGGTTGAGACCGTGGAGCATGATCTGACAAAGAAGGCGAGCCCTTCTGATGCAAGTCCTTCCAATGCGGAGGAGGGTGCAGATGGATACAAGTGGAACCTGACGGATTCCGGTCTCAGCTTTGTGGAGTTTTACAGCGCAAGTGCCGTTGAGAAGAAGGAAGCGCTTTTTGCAGCAGATTCCGCACGGGAGAACCTTCAGGGAACCCTGATGCTAAACTGGATGAGTTGGGATATGATCGAGGCGCTTCGGTACGAAAAGGGAATGCCGGACAGTGCGACCAGCTGGGTGACGGTTCAGCGTGAGGGACTGCCGCTTACCTCTTTTGGATATGATTCCTACTCGGTAGCGCTCTTGAATGATCTGTCAGATGAGGAAGACGGTGAGATTGCGACATTCGCGGAGAATGAGGAAGAGGGAATTGACTTTACCGATTATATCACGAACGTAACCGTTTGGAAGATCATCAATGGTGAGTGGAGAGAGAGCACCGAATTTGTTGACGGAGATCAGGTGAAAGCGGAGATTGATTTCACAATTCCGGAGGGAGAAGTAGACGAGGACAACAAGACGATCTATTATCAGCTCCCGGCAGGAATCCGCCCACTTGAAGAGCAGACCGGAATCGTGTATCAGAAAGGTGTGGCAGTCGGAACGTACACGATTGACACAAATGGAATGATCAAGATTCTTTTCTATGATGCATTCGCAGATGGAGAAGAGTTTGATGGAAGAGTGGAGTTCAAGGGAACACTTTCTGCAAGCGAAACCGGAGAGGACGGAAAAATCAATTTTGGCGGAGCAGCCGGAACGATCACAATCGGAAAGAAAGATCAGGACAAGACCGATTTAAGGATCACGAAGACGGGTACTCCGAATGAAAATAAGACGGCGATCGATTACACGATTGAGGCATCCACGGAGAACGGAACAAAAGATACTGTGACGATCATGGACAGCTTCAAGAGTGGAGGAAGTGCAACGGGTCTTTATCAGGAAGGAAGTTTTAGACTCCAGAAAAAAGATGCTGAGGGCAATCTGACAGATCTCTCCGATCAGTACCAGCCGACGTTTCAGACAGAGGCAGATGGAAACAAATCCTTTACCTATGAAAATCTTCCACCGCTTAAGGCGGGAGAGAGTTATGTGGTGAACTATCGTGCGGATGTCAAGTCAACTTCCACTTCCGGACAGGAGACTGTTCAGAATGCCGCGGGAGTGAAGAGTGATGGATCGGAAGACTGGAAATGGAGCTGGATTGAGATTTCCAAGAACATGATCGCAAAGAGCGGATACTATGACGCAAATAAGGATGTGATCAACTGGAACATTGCAGTCAATGAAGACCGCCGAGATATCAGTGGATATCACCTTAAAGATACGCTTCCGGAGGGATTGGATCTGCTCAGCGATGTGATTATCCGGGACAGCAGCGGAACTGTGGTGGGAACGATTTCGAAGTCGGATGTTCAGAATCGTCAGATTCTTTACACGTTTCCGAATGGAAGCAACGATAAGTACACGATGGAATTCCAGACGACGGCGCCGAAACTGGAAGGCAATGTAAAAAACAGTGCCGATTTTGAAAATCCTGATTCTGGAAAAAACTGGTCTTCTTCCACGACAGTTTCGGTTAAGCATCGCGATGAGAAGCTTCAGAAATCGTATCAGAACAACTACGTTGACGGCGGAAAGATTCATTACCGCTGGAAGGTAGAGAGAACGATTCCGAATGGAACGCTTTCTGCATTTACCTATAAGGATGTCATCCATGATGGGGTTGACGGCAATGGAAATGAAATTCCAGACAGCCATTATGCACTCGCAAGTGAGCTTCAGAGTGTCTTTGAGAAAAACATGGAGATGCAGTTTCAGGATGAAGAGGGCAAGATCCATACGATTAAATGGGTAGAAAATGACTTTGTCACATTCTCAGCTGTTTACTATGATGCTGACGGAAAAGTAGTAGATCCGAGTGACACGACGACTCATGTAAAACGGTTTGAGATTACGGTGACCCCGAAAGAAGGACGGACACTCGAAGGCATTTATTTTAAGATCTGGGATTATCCGACGATTGTGGATTACACCGGAATGGATGAGAATGAGACGAGAAATTTTGTGAACACTGGAAGTATCAACGATATGACGAGTGATGCCTCCCATGAGCATAAAAGACCGATCCGAATTGAGAAGAACACGAAGGTAAAGGACCAGTGGGGCAACTTCTCATCTTATGGTTCTGGAGAGCAGTCTGTCAACTATGACAGACAGAGTGGAATTCTCTATTATGAAATTCTTCTTCACACGGAGGAGAATGAGAACGGAGAGATCGTGCTGAAAGACCAGATTCCGGATGGTGCCACTTATGTGGAAGGTTCCCTCGAGGCAAAGTTTTATATAGGGCAGTATAATCAGGTATCTGCACTTTGGTGGGATGGCGGAAGTTATGATTTTAGTAATGAACAGAAACCACAGGTGAGTGTGGATTCCAAGACGAATCTTATGACAATCACGATTCCGGGTGGTTATAACACAAAGAAGTCAGATCCGTCCAATCCTTACGGAAATACGATTCAGCTTACCTATCAGATTTCCGTGAAGGACGATCCATACTGGAAAGATGAGTCCCATGAGCACAAGATTTACACGAACACAGTGGACTGGAATGGAAATAAATCGGATCAGACGACTGAAGTGACAAAGGATGTGGAAAAACTTCGCAAGTCGGCAACCCAGCTGGAAGAGTGGGATGCGACAACTGGGCAGATGAAGCAGATCGACAAGGTGCGCTACACTGTCGTGATCAATCCGGGTGCGGCTGATCTTCATCCGGATAGCGATGAACTCAGCTTAACCGATAATCTGACTGTGCCAAATGGAGTGGAAGCTCATCTGGATCTCACGTCCGTAAAGTTGTATCAGTACGACGGACAGAAAGAAGATCATCTCGGAAGTGAGGTAGAAAAGAGCCGATACAGTCTGAGTTACAATGATAAGGCGCGCAAACTTGAGATGAAGATTCCGGACGAATTTGCCTGTGTTCTTGTCTATGAGTATGCGTTTGAGAATAAGAGCGCTGCGTCAAAAGAACTGACCATGACAAACGAGGTATCTCTGGATGGACAGTTCTCCAAGCGCAATCAGCTTGTGGCGATCGATACAACTTCCGCCGTAACGGTTGATAAGAATGCAGAACTTCGGTTTTACAAGGTTGACAGCGAAAACTACTCCAAACTTCTTTCCGGAGCACAGTTCACGCTCTATGAAGTCGATCAGGGACAGACAGGCGGAGACTGGAAGCAGATTGGAACTTACGATACCGATGCAAACGGAGAGCTGATTTTCAAACTGAGAAGCAGCCTTTCGAGTACAGGAACGATTATTGAGCGAAATCATCTCTACAAGATCACAGAGACGAAAGCACCGGATGGATATGTAAAGTCCGATGACGCCTGGTACTTTGTCTGGATGCAGAATGGAAATAAGATTGCCGATTCCAAAAATATTGTCAGCAACAATGATGCCTGGAATTTCTTCAACAGATGGACGGGTGATTCGAATGCAGGAAATGTCACGTTCTACGGCGGAAGCGATGGAGAGCGGGACGGTTTCTATTATGTTCCAAACAAAAACACTCAGATTAATGTCAAGAAGGTCTGGGTGGATGAAGAGAACCGAGAGATCGATCCGGGAAGTGATAAGATCCGCGTACAGCTCTATCGGGAAGAGATGGAGTGTGCAGGAAAACCGGTGAAGGTGATCATTCGCTATTATAACAATAACAATCTGGAGGAGATGGAGACAGATGCATATGTCAAAGATTCCGGAACTATCACAGTAAAAGCGCTGAAATATACATGGTGGGATAGCAACACTGATCCAATGGTAAAAAAAGGTGGATTTACGGCACAGACACCATATTATGATTCTACTTATGGTCAAAATGTGACGTGGTATACAAAAACTTTTGACATCTCAGAGATTGAAGGAGATACCTTGCTGATTCCAGTAGGTACAGGTAACTGGGACGATCAAAACTACGCGAGTCTTTTGAAAATGGAAGTTTCTGGAGATGTGGAGACATGGAAGAAGGCAGATGCAAAGCCATATGGAGATGAAGTTGAACTGAGTGCAGACAATGACTGGAGTTATTCCTGGACTGTGGATGCAACGGATTCAAAAACAGGTCAGCCATACTGGTATCGGGTTATGGAAGTAGGTAATCCATCCGGATATACCGTCATTTATAACAATAATAATGGCATCCAGTCAGGAGATATCCTGATTACCAATAAAAAAGAGATTGATTATTCTCTTCCGGAAACCGGTGGAGTTGGAGCAGATGTGATCTGGCAAAGCGGAGCACTGCTCACAGCCCTGTCGGGAGCGGGATTTGGTGCACGAAAGTGGAGGCGGATGCGAACAAAACAAAGAAAGAGTTTTTCGGATAAGAGGAGGTGACGAGGAGCGCATGAGAGAGACCGACGAGAACAGACTTGGAATTCGCGCGAGACGTCGCTGGATTCCGCGGGCGAGGGACTCGAACGCAGGCTGTCACAGGAAAAAAATGAAAATGTGACAGCAGGAAAAGTTCATAATCATTCTTATACGGGAAAATATGAATGCAAGATGTATGAGATGATTGTGAGGCTCTGAGATGAGTATGAAAAACAAAGGACAAGCAGGAGGAAAAAACGAATGAAAAGAGTGAAAAAAATTGCCAGTCTGATTCTGGCATTCGTACTGGCATTTGTACTGACAGTACCGGCATTCGCAGCAGAAAAAACAACGATTACAATCGCAAATGGTGCATCAGGTGCAGAATATGAGGCATACAGACTCTTAGATGCGACAGAGGGAAACAGCTCAAACTTTGCATATACAGTAAATGAAAAATATCGCGAAGTGCTTCAGAGTGTTACTAAAAAGACAACAGATACAGAAATTATTGACTATATTTCTAAATTGAATGAGACGGATCTGCGTAAATTTGCAGATAGTATTTATGCAAGTGTAAAGGCTCTTGGCGCAGATGAAACGACATCGGATGATCATTTTAAAGATGTTGATCAGGGTTATTACTTAATTGCAGAGACAAAAACGGGCGAAGATCCGGATTCGTATTCTCTGGTTATGCTGAACACCGCAGGAAAAAAGGAACTCACAGTTACTACAAAGGAAGATGTTCCGACGATTGAGAAAAAACTTAAAGAAAAAAATGACTCTACTGGAAATGTAACAGATTGGCAGGATGGAGCAGACTATGATGTAAATGATGAGGTTCCATTCAAGCTGACTGGTACTCTGCCGAAAAACTATGACAGCTATGAGACTTACAAATATGTATTCCATGATGTTCAGTCTAAAGGTCTCACTTTCCAGCCGGATACGGTAAAAGTTTATGTAGTCAAAGATAATAATGAGCCAACCGATGACAACAAAGTTGATGAAAGCAAGTATGAGGTAGTAACAGAGGGACTGAAAGATGATTGCACTTTTGAGGTGGTTTTTGAGAATTTAAAGGAAGTTACCACAGATAAGGATAGCAAGATTGTTGTAACATATACTTCTATTCTGAATGATAAGTTTGAGATTGGAAGCAAAGGAAACCCGAATACGGCAAAGCTGGAATTCAGTAACAATCCTTATGGAAATGGTACTGGAAAGACCCCGTTTGACAAGGTTATCGTATTCACCTACAAGCTGGTTGCAAACAAGGTAGACAAAAAGGGCGATGAGCTGCCAGGTGCAGGCTTTACTCTTTACAAGTTTGATAAAAAAACAAATGATTACGTTGCAGTCGGCAGTGAGATTACCGGAGTAACCAAATTCGAATTCAACCGTCTTGATGCAGGTCAGTACAAGCTCGTCGAGACCACTGTTCCGGCGGGTTACAACAAGGCAGAGGATCTGATCTTTACCGTAGAGGCAACCTATGATACTGAGTCAGATGAGCCGGCATTCAAGGATCTGGTAGTAAAGGATGCAGAGGGACGTGTGATTTCTGGAACAAATGCAGAAGAGGGACAGACCGTTACCTTTACTGTTAGCACAAAAGATGGTTCTGCAACCACGAACATCGTCAACCACACTGGTACAGAGCTTCCGTCCACCGGTGGCATCGGTACAACCATCTTCTACCTGACCGGTACAATCCTTGTTCTTGGTGCAGTTGTTCTTCTGATCACCAAGAAGCGCATGGAGAAAGAAGAAAAATAAATTGTAATACTTAGACAGCTTAGTAGACATCATAGTAGACAACTTAGTTGACATCGCAGCGTGGGCAGGCTCTGCAAGGCAGAAAGTCACTGCAAACCCGTGTGAGACGTCGGTGTTTAGGCTGTGTTTTTTACAGCCTTATGCACCGTTACGTCGAACCCGGAGTGAGAACGTGTTTGCAGGACTTTACTTGCCGGCAGAGCCTTAAAGACAATATAAAATAAATCAAGTATAAATCAAGTATTAAGCAAGTTATTTTAAGCATTGAGATTTTGAGTATCTCAGATTCCCTTTCGTGTTAGAAAGAGAACTCTTGTATTATTGTATTAGAGTATTAGAAAAAGAAAAAAAGAGAAACGACAGCAGGAGACAGTTATAGTTATGAGGTGGATGAAGAAACATTGGTCAACAGCAATACTGGTGATGATTCTTGCAGCCGGACTGATCCTGCTGTCTTATCCGACAGTCAGCGACTATTGGAATTCCTTTCACCAGTCCCGCGCGATTGCTTCCTACGCGGAAGCCGTGGCGGAGATTGATGAAAATCAGTATGAAAAAATCTGGGAGGACGCGCGCCAGTATAACGCGCAGATGCCCGATGAAAAGAAACGCTGGTCATTGAGTGATGACCAGAGACAGGATTATGAGAGACAGCTCAATATCGGCGGAACGGGCGTGATGGGATACATTGAGATTCCATCGATTCAGGTTTCTCTTCCGATTTATCATGGAACGAGTGAAGGCGTCCTGCAGATTGCAGTAGGCCATATTGAGGGATCTTCCCTGCCGGTTGGAGGACTGGGAACGCACTGTGTGCTTTCCGGACATCGAGGTCTTCCGTCGGCGAGATTGTTTACGGATTTGAATAAAGTGGAAGAGGGCGACCGCTTCCTTTTGAGAGTGCTCGATGAGACACTTACATATGAGGTAGATCAGATTCATATCGTGGAACCGAATGATCTGCACTATCTGGAAATAGAACAGGGACAGGATCTATGCACGCTTGTGACGTGTACCCCTTACGGAATCAATTCACACAGACTTCTCGTGCGGGGTCACCGCGTCGCAAATGATGAGGATGACTCTTCATCCGATATTCGCGTCACTGCGGATGCCATCCAGATCGATCCACTGCTGGCGGCACCTGTCCTTGCATTGCCGATGCTCTTGATCGGACTGATCCTACTTCTTACAGGAAATAAGCAAAAACCTGATCTGAAACGGCATGGAAAGGAGTGAAGACCCGGGTGAAAAAACATATCATGTCCTTTGTGATAGGACTCATTCTTCTGGCAGGCGGAGGGCTTTTGGCTTATCCGTCTGTCAGCAACTATGTGAATGAAAAGAACAGTTCCCGGGCGATTGCGACTTATCAGGAAGCCGTGGAGGAGATGGGAACAGATAACTACGCAGCGGAACTTGAGAAAGCACAGGCATACAATGCAGAGCTTGCAGCCGCCTACACGAATCTGGCTTCTGCCGTAAGTGCGGAAAATGAACGCACAGATGGCCCATATGAAGATTTGCTGAATGTCGGCGGGACGGGTGTCATGGGCGAGATCCGAATCCCGGCGATCCATGTGGATCTTCCGATTTATCACGGGACAGATGAGGGCGTTCTTCAGGTTGGAGTTGGTCACTTAAAGGGATCTTCCCTACCGGTCGGCGGAGCCGGAACCCATGCGGTGCTCTCGGGTCATCGCGGACTTCCGTCAGCAAAACTGTTTACGGATCTCGATCGTCTTCAGACCGGAGACGTGTTTTATCTGAGAGTGTTGGGAGAGATTCTCGAGTATCAGATCGACCAGATTGAGGTTGTGCTCCCTGAAAAACTTGATCAGATTCAGATTGACCCGGAACGCGATTTTGTGACGCTTGTAACCTGTACGCCGTATGGGGTCAACAGCCACCGGATTCTGATCCGAGGAGCACGGATTGATTACGATGGAAAGATCGATGAGACCGTGGCAATGAGAGGGGCAGTGGAGAATGAAGATCCGCTTCTTGCCGGACAGTCTGTTCAGGGCTTGACACTGTGGCAGAAGGCAGGCATTGCAGCCGGACTTCTTGCACTTGCAGTTCTGGTTGGATTTATGATTCCGGTAAAACCGAAAAAAAAGCAGAATACCAAGAACACTCAGAAGATTCAGACGGACCAGAAGACAGATGAGGGAGAGGAGGAGAAAAAGCCAGAATGAGACGATGGAAATGGAAAACATGGAAAAAATGGACGGCAGTGGCAGTGACTGCCACAATGCTTGGCACGGCGGCTCCTCTTCTCGGACAATCTGTTACACAGCCGTTTATACAGCCTTTCACGCAGCTTTTCACACGGCAGCCATTGACGACGATCTTTGGAACAACGGCGGTGACGGCACTCGCAGCGGAATCGTGGAACCCGGATCGCAAAGTTCATCTGACGATCGACTTAAAGTCTGAAAAAAAGAAGGCGACGATCCATCTCTACCGTGTCGCAGAGTGGGACGGTGGAACCGGAACTTATGTGATGACTGGGGCGTTTTCCGAGACCGGGGAGACGATCGGAGAGATGACAGCCGATGAGATGCTGGAACTTGCGGGACGCATCTATCGATATGCGCAGAGAAATGGGATTCAGCCGGATTTCTCCGGTCAGACTGTGCGCGGCGAATTGCAGGCAGAGGAACTTTCGCAGGGGATTTATCTGGTGGCTCAGAACCGTCAGTCCTTTGACAACGTGACGATAAAGCCCTATCTGATGACACTTCCTGAGCGTGAGGAGGACGGATGGAAGTATGAGATGACGGCTTACCCAAAAACAATCACAAGTAAGCCCGGCGGTGGCGGTGGTGGACACGACGACGATCATCCGTCCAATCCATCTGAGCCGACGGAATCTGTGCCGGAGACTCCGACGGAGCCGACAACACCGGAGATGACAACAGTGCCGGAGACTCCGACAGGACCGGAAAACCCTGATAATCCAGATAATCCAGACAACCCGGATGATGAGAATAATCCGAGAAACAGAAGAAGCCGGACCGGAGTACTTCCGGACTCAAAAGATCCGAACAAGAAGCGCGGACCGAGAAAGGGTGTGCTTGGTGATGGATTCCTTCCGGCAACCGGGGATCCCCGCTCTCTTGCGGTGAGTCTGGTTGCTTCGATTGTATTTCTCGCGAGTGTGACGGGAATAATTGTCCTTCTGAGAAAGCGAAAATCAGAAGAACATCACGAAAAATAAGAGAAGCGCAGGTCAGGACTGAGATTGACTTGAACGTAAAAGAGCCCGAACGAGGATTTCCCTTCGTCCGGACTCTTTTTTGTGGAAAAATATACGAACTCTTTTTTGATCTGACTTTTGGCTTTTGACCGTTGGTCTTTGATGCGGTACATCGCTGATTGACTGCTTGATTCTAGTTGGAGAACATATAAGCGGTAGAGAGCTTAACGCCATCGCTGGTCTGGCTTACGCTGGTGCGGATACCAACCTTGGTGTAGTTGCTGTTTACCATGTTGTTGTAGTGAGCCGGGCTGTCTTTCAGGCTGGAGAATACGCTGTCAGCTGCATCGGTCTGATCGCTTGCGGAGAAATCAAAATCATCATAGCTGATGTAAGAAAGGTTCTCACCGCGATAGTTGTCTGCGCTGATCATGTCACATCCGGAAGTTCCATCAGGACGGGTGTGGCTCCAGTTATCAATAATTTCGTTGCTTCTGATTTCTGCGATGTCATTCAGAGAATTGTCAAGAGTAAGTGCCGGGAGACCCTGCTCTGCACGAAGCTGGTTAATATCGTGTAACAGTTCGGAATCCATGGTCTGAGTCTGCTCAGCGGCCTGAGCCTGAATGGTAGTGAACGGAGCCGTTGCTCCTAAGAACATCATGACTGCGGTTGCAAGAGTAATTAATGTCTTCTTCATTTTCCTTTTCCTCCAATCGAAACGATCGAAAAAACGAGGAAAACTACTAAGGCTGATTTTCATTATTCAAAAGTTTGAAGATAAACAATATCGAAACGACAGAATCGATACTGGCAACTGGCTACCATCCTTAAAAAGGGAAGGCCCTGTAGTTTTGCGTCCTTACTTTTCAATAAGTTTGCCGAGGTAGTTTTCACGCCCTTCATGTGATATAAAAGGCCTGAACCGTAATGTGTGTAGCGTTTTGATTTTAAAATAAAAAAACCTTTTCCGTATCATATGACTGTTGAAGATCATACTGGAAAAGGGACGCTAAAACAAATACATTACAAATGTATCAGGCAACTGGCTGCCATCCTTAAAAAGGGAAGGCCCTATAGCTTTGCGTCCCTGCTTTTCAACAGGTTTGCCGGGTTATAAATACAAATCGCACAGAAACTTGATAAATATCTGCACGGACTGTTTCTTTGTACTTTTATTATAGAGTAAGATTTAAAAATATGCAAGGGGAAAATAAAATTTTTTTTAACAGTTTTTTCACGCGACAAAATAAAAAGTTGAAAAAAGCTGTCGTTTCGCGATCATAACCGCGAAACGACAGCTTTTTCAGAATCATATTCAGAATTATACTCAAAATGATATTCCGAACGATACTTAAAATTGTACTTGGAATGGTACTCAGAATTGTATTCCGAGTAATTAATGGTAAAGCTTTTTATCCTCGTAGATCGGCTCGGAAGTCAGCTGGATTCCGAGGGCGTGGAAGGTCTTCACATCCACAGAAGAGAGCATTACCGAAGTGTGAACCTGGCATCCGCGCAGCAGCGGGAGCTGCTCGAGGGCACGGCGGGCATTCTCATCGCTTGCCGCACACATGGAGAGTGCAGTCAGAACTTCATCGGTGTGCAGGCGCGGGTTTTTGCTTCCCAGATACTCGGTCTTCAAGTGCTGGATCGGCTCAATGAATGTCGGAGAGATAAGAAGAGTCTCATCCGGAATTCCGCCGAGTTCCTTGACTGCGTTTAAGAGAACCGCAGAGGAGGCACCGAGGAGGGAGGTTGTCTTTCCGGTCACGATCTTGCCATCCGGGAGTTCCAGAGCAGCAGCCGGAGACTGAGTCTCTTTTGCAAGATTATTCGCAGCCGGGACAACCGGGCGGTAATCCGGGGTGATCTTTGCCTGCTTCATCAGAAGCTCAATCTTATAGACCTCATCCTGACTGCCCTTATCCTTTGCGAGACGGCCGAGTGCCTGATAGTAGCGGCGAATGATCTCCTGACGGGAAGCCTCCTGGCAGACTTCGTCGTCGATGATGCAGTTTCCAGCCATGTTGACTCCCATATCAGTCGGGGACTTATACGGACAGCTTCCGAAGATTCCCTCGAACATTGCGGAGAGTACCGGGAAGATCTCGACATCACGGTTGTAGTTGACTGTGGTGACTCCGTAGGCATCGAGATGGAACGGATCAATCATGTTGACGTCGTTCAAATCAGCGGTTGCAGCCTCGTAGGCGAGGTTGACCGGATGCTTGAGCGGGATGTTCCAGATCGGGAAAGTTTCGAATTTTGCATATCCGGCTTTGATGCCGCGCTTGTTCTCGTGATAGAGCTGGGAGAGGCAGGTAGCCATCTTTCCGCTTCCCGGTCCCGGAGCTGTGATGACAACGAGCGGACGGGTGGTCTCGATGTAATCGTTCTTGCCGTATCCCTCATCGCTGACGATATGGGCGATGTTGTTCGGATAACCCTCGATCGGATAGTGGCGGTAAACGCGGATGCCAAGATTTTCCAGACGGGTGCGGAACTGATCAACGACATCCTGACCGGTGTAGCGGGTGATTACGACACTTCCCACATAGAGACCCTTGTCGCGGAATTCCTGAATCAGGCGCAGAACATCTACGTCGTAAGTGATGCCAAGGTCATGGCGGATCTTGTTTTTCTCAATATCAGCAGCGTTGATGGCGATGACGATCTCTGCCTGATCTGCAAGCTGGAGAAGCATCTTGAGTTTGCTGTCCGGTGCAAATCCCGGAAGTACGCGGGAAGCGTGGTAGTCATCGAAAAGTTTTCCGCCGAATTCCAGATACAGCTTGTCGCCGAACTGGCTGATTCGCTCACGGATGTGCTCTGACTGCATGTTCAAGTATTTCTGGTTGTCAAATCCGATTTTATTCATCAGTTGTGCCCTCTCTTTCCATAAGGGATATTGTAGCACATCCGTTGATAATTGAAAAGAAAAAATGAAGTGTATTCTGAAATGTGCTATAATGAGAGTATCGTTTGCGGGAGGGAAAGTTCTGACTGGAAAATTCCCCCTGTGATGCTGTAAGAAGCGAAAAAACGGATATGGAGATAAAGAACAGGAGGCGGGCGGAATGGAGAGAACGGTGAAACCGGGAGAATTCTACCGGCATTTTAAAAATAAAATGTACCAGATTGTGGCGGTGGCGACTCATTCTGAGACGAAAGAAAAGATGGTGGTCTATCAGGCACTCTATGGAGATTATGGAGTGTATGTGCGCCCGTATGAGATGTTTATCAGTGAGGTGGACCGAGAAAAATATCCGAATGTGAAACAGCGATATCGGTTTAAGAGGGTTGAAGCGGCAGATCTCGCAGATCCGGGGATGGATTCAGGGACAGCAGGAGCAGATCAGCAAACCGATGGAAACGCAGCAAATCGTAAAACAAGAGAAGAGGCAGCAACTAAACAGATAGAAAAAATAATAAAGGAAAAAGAAGAAACCACAGAGACAAAAGAAAACGGAACAGAAGAGATGCAAGAAGACCAGAGTGATGATTTTGAACTGGTGGATCTCGGGGAAGAGACTGTGGAGGACGGTGAGCCTGACCCGAATTTTCTTCGTTTTCTTGAGACGGACAGTTATGAGATCCGGATGGAGTGCCTGAAAAAAATGCTTCACACCGCCTCTCAGAGAGATCTTGACAGCATGTATCTCGTGCTCGACATGAAGCCGGAGTCCGGTTCCGTCGAGGAGCAGGTCGGAGCGATTGCAAGTTTCTTACGGATGCAATATCGCTATGATGGAAGCCGTCTGAGATAAAAATTTCATCTAAGCTGCCGGGAGCAGATTTGATTGGCTTTATTAGATTTATCGGATTTATCAGTCAGACAGATGAAAACAGATCAATTAGATTTTTACGATTTGCAGGCGGGAAAGGAAGGGACAGAGAGTGTTTAATATTGAAGAAGAGTTGAAGAAGCTGCCCTCCCAGCCGGGCGTTTATCTCATGCATGACGCAAAGGATGAGATTATCTATGTGGGAAAGGCGATCAGTCTGAAAAACCGTGTGCGCCAGTATTTTCAGAGCAGCCGGAACAAGACGGCGAAGATTCAGCAGATGGTGTCGAGGATTGCCCGCTTTGAGTACATTGTGACGGATTCGGAGCTTGAGGCACTCGTCCTTGAATGCAACCTGATCAAGGAGCATCAGCCGCGCTACAATACGATGCTCAAGGATGATAAAGCTTACCCGTATATCAAAGTGACAGTCGGGGAGGATTTTCCGAGAGTGATGACGGCGCGCTCGATGAAAAAGGACAAGAGCCGGTATTTTGGCCCGTACACAAGTGGGGGTGCAGTGAAGGATACCATTGATCTGATGCAGAAAATCTACCGCATTCGCACCTGCAACCGCGTGCTCCCGAGAGATATCGGGAAAGCCCGCCCGTGTCTGAACTACCACATCGGGCAGTGCGATGCCCCCTGTCAGGGGAAAATCAGCCGGGAGGAGTATGCGAAGAAGACGGAGCAGGTGTTGGAATTTCTGAATGGACATTATGACACGCTTCTCGGATATCTTGAAAATAAGATGAAAGAAGCTTCGGCGGCGATGGAATTCGAGAAGGCGATGGAGTATCGGGATCTTCTCGCGAGCGTGAAGCAGATTGCGCAGAAACAGAAGATCACGAGTGAGGAGACGGAGGACCGGGATGTGATTGCGATGGCAAGCGACGGCGAAGATGCGGTTGTTCAGGTCTTCTTTGTCCGGGAGGGCAAGATGATCGGGCGGGAACATTTCGGAATGTCCGTCGGAAGTGAGGAGGGGCGCTCCCAGATCCTGACGGGGTTTGTGAAGCAGTATTACTCCGGAACCCCGTTTATTCCGAGAGAGCTATGGATTCAGGAAGAGTTAGAAGATCAGGACGTGATCGAGAAATGGCTCTGCGCGCGCAGAGGGCAGAGAGTCCGCATTGTGGTTCCGAAAAAGGGAGAGAAAGAGCGGCTTGTGGAGCTGGCACAGAAAAATGCGGCGATGGTTCTGATTCAGGACAATGAGCGCAATAAGAGGGAAGAGGCGCGCACGAGCGGGGCGATGCAGGAGGTTGCCGGCTGGATCGGTCTTAGCGGTGTGCGAAGAATCGAGGCCTTTGATATTTCCAATATCTCCGGATATGAGTCGGTCGGATCGATGATCGTCTATGAGGACGGAAAGCCCAAGCGCAGTGATTACCGCAAGTTCCGGATCAGGACGGTGACGGGACCGGACGACTATGCGTCGATGCGGGAAGTGCTGACGCGACGGTTTACGCACGGGCTTGAGGAGGCCGAGCGGCTCAAAAAAGAGAATCTCGGCACAGCACTTGGAAGTTTTACCCGTTTTCCGGATCTTCTGATGATGGACGGCGGGCGCGGCCAGGTCAATATTGCGCTTGAAGTACTAGGCGAGCTCGGACTTTCGATTCCGGTCTGCGGAATGGTCAAGGATGACAATCACCGGACGAGGGGACTTTATTACCAGAACGAGGAGATTCCGATTGACCGGCGCTCGGAGGGATTTCGTCTGATCACGAGAATTCAGGATGAGGCACATCGGTTTGCGATCGAGTATCACCGGAGTCTGCGCTCGAAAGGGCAGGTGCGCTCAATTCTCGACGATATTCCGGGAATCGGGGACACGAGAAGAAAGGCGCTGATGAAGCATTTGAAATCGCTTGACGCCGTGAAAGCGGCATCGGTTGAGGAACTCATGGAAATACCGGGTATGAACCGGATGGCAGCTGAAAATGTATACCGGTTTTTCAGGAAAAACGAGGATGACAATCCTGCACAGATATGATAGGATGAACGCAGGTTATTAGATGCGTATGATACAATGATGGGAGCAGATTTTGCTGATGCTTTGTATTCCGAATCGGCAAAAAATAAAACAAAAAACACAAAGAGGTTTAGAAAAGGAGAAAAGGTATGTACGGTGTTACAATTACAGAATTGATTAAGAAGATGAATTTGAAGAATGTGATTCCGGAGATCGATACGGACAAGGAAGTTCTGTCTCACCCGGAGGTCAACCGTCCAGCCCTTCAGCTGACAGGATTTTTTGATCATTTTGACCGGGAGCGTGTCCAGATCATCGGATATGTGGAGCAGGCTTACATCAAGACGCTCTCCCGCGAAGTGAAGGTGCAGATGTATGAGCGTCTTCTCACGAGTGAGATTCCGTGTATTGTATACAGCCGTGGACAGATGCCGGATGAGGATATGCAGGATCTCTGCCGCCGTTATCAGGTTCCGCTTCTTGTGTCTGACAAGACGACATCTGATCTGATGGCAGAGGTCATCCGCTGGCTCAAAGTAAAACTGGCTCCGTGCATCAGCATTCACGGCGTTCTCGTCGATGTATTCGGTGAGGGTGTTCTGATCATGGGCGAGAGCGGAATCGGTAAGAGTGAGGCAGCTCTGGAGCTGATCAAGCGCGGCCATCGTCTCGTGACCGATGATGTGGTTGAGATCCGCAAGGTCAGCGATGCGACGCTTGTCGGAAGTGCGCCGGATATCACAAAACATTTCATTGAGCTGCGCGGTATCGGAATCATTGACGTCAAGGCACTGTTCGGTGTAGAGAGCGTAAAGGATACCCAGAACATCGATATGGTCATCAAGCTCGAGGACTGGGATAAAGATAAAGAATACGACCGCCTCGGTCTGGAGGATCAGTACACGGAATTTTTGGGCAACAAGGTAGTCTGCCACAATATCCCGATTCGTCCGGGCAGAAACCTGGCAATCATCGTGGAATCCGCCGCAGTCAACTACCGCCAGAAGAAGATGGGTTACAATGCCGCTCAGGAACTTTACAACCGTGTACAGGCAAATCTGGGACGTGCGATGCAGGACCGCAAGTAACAAAATCACCTGTACTTGCAGGAGAATGACCCGGGGCAGACCCCGCAACGGGTTCTTGAAAAGTTAAAAACGGGTCGATTGGAACAATAAAAACAAGATGGAGCAGGAGAAATAAATGACAGAGCAGATGACAGCGCAGAATGTGGAAAAGAATGTGCAGGGGAAAGATCAGGCAGCGGATCAGAGTCTGGGAGAAAAACTGATGCAGGTTCTGCCGGAGGGAGGACTGCGTGAGAAGGAGCCGATGAGCCGCCACACGACGTTTCGTGCGGGCGGACCGGCGGATTACTTTGCGGAACCGCACAACGCCGATCAGCTTGCAGAAGTGATTTGCATTTGCCGGGAGGCCGGCGTGCCCTATGCCGTGATTGGAAATGGCAGCAATCTTCTTGTCGGAGATCTGGGATACCGGGGCGTGGTGATCTCGATCGGAAAGGCATTTGGAGAGATCACGGTGGAAGAAAACCGGATTTGCGCGGGAGCAGGGGCACTGCTTGCGTCGGTTGCGAGAAATGCGCTCGCGGCAGAACTTGCGGGATTTGAGTTTGCAGCGGGAATTCCGGGAAGCGTCGGCGGAGCTGTCGTCATGAATGCGGGAGCTTACGGATCAGAGATGAAGGATGTGATGGTATCCGCAACCGTGCTGACTCGGGACGGAAAAGTTGTGAAGATTCCGTCGGGCAAGCTGGAGCTGGGGTACCGGACGAGCTGTATCCCGAAAGAGGGATATGTGGTTCTCGGTGCAGAATTTGTCCTTGAGAAAGGAAATCCGGCAGAGATCAGGGAGCGGATGGAGGAACTTGCGGGAAAGAGAAGAGAAAAACAGCCGCTCGAGTATCCGAGTGCAGGAAGCACCTTCAAGCGCCCGGAGGGAGATTTTGCGGGCCGCCTGATTGAGGTCGCAGGACTGCGCGGTTTTCGCATCGGAGATGCACAGGTTTCCGAAAAACACTGTGGATTCGTGATTAACCGGGGAGAGGCTTCCTCAGCAGATCTTTTAAACCTCTGCCGCGAGGTACAAAAGAGAGTCAGGGAGCATTCCGGGGTGCAGCTTGAACTGGAGGTAAAACTTCTCGGAGAGTTTTCGGAAGATTAAGATCTGAAAAGTCTGGAAAGAAGTAAGTGGAAATTCGGAGGAAAAAATCGTGAGACTGGTGATTGTGACGGGAATGTCCGGGGCGGGAAAGACGATTGCCCTGAAAATGTTAGAAGACATCGGATTTTATTGTGTGGACAATCTCCCGGTTCCGCTCATGGAACCGTTTGTCGATCTGGCGCTTCAGAAACCGGCAGCCCATGAGCGGGTGGCACTTGGAATTGACATCCGAAGTGGTGGGGAGACACTGCCGCAGCTTCAGAAGATTCTGGAGGGATGGAAACAGAATAAGATCCCGTGTGAGATTCTCTTTCTGGATGCGAAGGATGAGACACTGGTCAAGCGTTATAAAGAGACGAGGCGTTCCCACCCGCTTGCGGGAAAAGGGCGCGTGGACAGCGGAATCCGTCTGGAGAGAGAACAGCTGCATTTCTTGAAAGAGAGTGCAGATTTCATTATTGATACGAGTCAGCTTCTGACGAGGGAACTCAAGCAGGAGCTCGAGAAGATTTTTGTGGGCAATCAGAAGTACCAGAACCTGTTTATCACGGTTCTGTCGTTTGGTTTTAAGTATGGAATTCCGGCGGATGCGGATCTGGTCTTTGACGTGCGTTTCCTGCCAAATCCATACTATGTGGAGGCTCTGCGCAGCCATACCGGAGAGGAGGCCGAGGTGCAGGCATATGTGCGCCGGGGCGGGACGGCAGATGTCTTCCTCGGAAAACTGTATGATCTGCTGGATTTTTTGATCCCGAATTATGTGAAGGAAGGAAAGAATCAGCTGGTGATCGCGATTGGATGTACGGGCGGAAAGCATCGCTCTGTGACGGTTGCGAGTGCGCTCTATCAGCATCTGAGTGGATTTGAAGAGTACGGGCTGAAGATTGAGCACCGCGATATCGGCAAGGACAAGAGCCGCAGTCTGCCTTTGCAGGACGGCGAAAAAACGTGACCTGCCGGGAAGGGATGAAAGAGAACGATGTCATTTTCTTCTATGGTAAAGGAGGAACTTTCTCATCAGCTGTCCTCTGCGAGACACTGCCAGATTGCAGAGATTGCTGCGATCATCAGTCTGTGCGGAAGGGTACAGATCTCGGAGAGGGATTCCTATTGTATTAAAATTCATACAGAAAATGTGGCAGTTGCAAGAAAGTACTTTACATTATTGAAAAAAACATTTAATATAAAGACTGATGTCTCCGTGCGTCAGGGAATGGAAAATCACAGCAGTCGCATTTACTCGGTATGTATCCGCAGACATGAGGATGCAATCCGTGTTCTTCAGGCGGCAAAGCTGATTGATTCGTATGGAGAGATCGAGGAGAATCTGTCGCTGGCTCAGAATGTGGTGATCAGAAAGAGCTGCTGCAAACGTGCCTTTATCCGGGGTGCATTTCTGGCAGCGGGATCCATCAGTGATCCGGAAAAGTTTTATCATTTTGAGATTGCATGTGCCGCGCCTGCGAAGGCGGTTCAGCTGCAGGAGCTGATGCTGTTTTTCGGATTGGAAGCAAAGATTATACAGAGAAAAAAGTATAATGTGGTCTATCTGAAAGAGGGCAGTCAGATTGTGGATATTCTGAACGTGATGGAGGCTCCGGTTGCGTTGATGGAACTGGAGAATATCCGGATTTTAAAAGAGATGCGCGGAAGCGTAAACCGGAAAGTCAACTGTGAGACTGCCAATATCAATAAAACTGTGTCTGCAGCGGTAAAGCAGATAGAGGATATTTCTTATATCCGTGATCATATGGGATTTGAGAAACTTCCGGATACACTTCGGGAGATTGCTGATCTGCGCCTTTCAAGGCCGGAGGCGACACTGAAGGAACTTGGGGAGGCACTGGATCCGCCTGTTGGTAAGTCTGGGGTCAATCACCGCCTTCGAAAACTCGGGGAGGTGGCAGAGGATCTGCGACAGCGGCATTCGGTTACAGGGGCGTAAAGTCGCGCCCATATCATGAGGAGGATTATTATGTTAAAGAAGACAATCACCATCAGACTTGAGAATGGTCTGGAAGCAAGACCTGTGGCAATGCTGGTTCAGATTGCAAGCCAGTACGAGAGTGTCATCTATGTGGAAAAGGGTACTGCTCGGGTGAATGCAAAGAGCATCATGGGAATGATGACCCTTGGTATGGATGCGGGAGAAGCACTGACTGTCATTACAGATGGTGCGGATGAGGCTGAGGCAATGGACAGCATTGAAAAGTATCTGACGGATGCAAAGTAAATAAATCGGAAGAATCAATTTAAGAAATAAGTTTGAAGAATCAATCTAAAGAAGAATAAGCCTAGCGAATAAGTTTGAGAAAGATTGACAATTAAAGAGAAGACGGGGAGCCTCGACAGTATGTCGGGGCTCTTTTTGCCTTGCATATCGGGGATGCGCCGGCGGCGTATCCACAGAGTGCCAAGAAACAAAAAAGAAATAAAAAAGAGAAACAAAAAAACTGAAACAGGGAAACTGAAAAAAAGAACAAAAAACAAAAAAACGAGAAAACAAGAAAAAAGAGAGAAAGAGAGGAAAAAACGTGGCATTTACGCATCTGCATGTCCACACGGAGTACAGCCTTCTTGACGGTTCCTGCAAGATCAGGGAGTTAGCGGCAAGGGCGAAAGAACTCGGAATGGACAGTATGGCGATCACGGATCACGGTGTGATGTACGGCGTGATTGATTTTTACCGGGCTGCCAGAGAAGTGGGGATTAAGCCGATTATCGGCTGCGAGATTTATGTGACGCCCGGATCACGATTTGACCGGGAGAAGGGCAGCGGAGAAGACCGCTATTATCATCTTGTGCTCTTAGCGGAGAACAATCAGGGATACAGCAATCTGATGAAAATTGTGTCGAGGGGATTTGTGGATGGATTTTACTACAAACCCCGCGTGGATTACGAGGTGCTTGAAACTTACCATGAGGGAATCATTGCACTTTCCGCCTGCCTTGCCGGTGAGGTTCAGAAGAACCTTGCAAGAGGCATGTATGAGGAGGCGTCGGAGGCGGCGCTTCACTACGAAAGAATTTTTGGAAAAGGGAATTTCTTTTTAGAGCTTCAGGATCACGGAATTCCCGAACAGAGAACCGTCAATCAGGGACTCCTTCGGATGAGCAGGGAGCTTGGAATCGATCTTGTCGCGACAAACGATATCCACTATATTCTGGCGGATGACGCGAAGGCACATGACATCCTGCTCTGTATCCAGACCGGAAAGAAAGTCACGGATGAGAACCGCATGCGCTATGAGGGCGGCCAGTATTACGTCAAGTCGGAGGAGGAGATGAGAGCACTCTTTCCCTACGCGCAGGAGGCAATCGACAACACGCACAAGATTGCGGAGCGCTGCAATGTGGAAATTGAGTTCGGTGTCACGAAACTCCCGAAATTCGAGGTCCCGGAAGGATATGATTCGTGGACGTATCTCAACAAACTCTGCCAGGACGGTATGAAAAAGCGATATCCGAATGATGATGGAACGCTCGAAAAACGCCTTGAGTATGAGCTTGGCGTCATTCACAATATGGGATATGTCGATTACTTTTTGATCGTGTGGGATTTCATTCACTTTGCGCGGTCGAATGACATCATGGTCGGACCGGGGCGAGGCTCGGCAGCGGGAAGCATTGTTGCCTACTGTCTGGAGATCACGAACATTGACCCGATCCGCTATGATCTGCTCTTTGAGCGTTTCCTGAATCCGGAGCGTGTCTCGATGCCGGATATCGACGTGGACTTCTGCTTCGAGCGAAGAGGAGAGGTCATTGACTACGTTGTCGAGAAATATGGAAAGGATCAGGTCGTTCAGATTGTCACCTTCGGTACGCTTGCCGCAAAGGGTGTCGTCCGGGATGTCGGCCGGGTGCTTGATCTGCCGTATGCGCGGTGTGACGCGATTGCAAAGATGATTCCCGGGGATCTCGGCATGACGCTCGACAAGGCGCTCAAACAGAGTCCGGATCTGCGCGAGGCGTACCAGAACGATCCGGAGGTCAAAAACCTGATTGACATGGCGAAGCGTCTTGAGGGACTTCCACGCCACACGTCGATGCATGCAGCGGGCGTTGTGATCGGTCAGCGGGCGATGGATGAGTTTGTTCCGCTCTCAAGAGCCTCGGACGGAACGATTGTCACGCAGTTTACGATGACGACGCTTGAGGAACTGGGACTTCTGAAAATGGACTTCCTCGGGCTTCGGACGCTGACGGTTATCCAGAATGCGGTTCAGCTGATTGAGAAGGGATATGGAACCCATCTCGACATGGAGAAAATCAATTATAATGATAAGGAAGTTCTTGCTGCGATCGGAACCGGAAAGTGTGAGGGTGTGTTCCAGCTCGAGAGTTCCGGAATGAAGAGTTTCATGAAGGAGCTGAAGCCGGAGAATCTTGAGGATGTCGTCGCCGGAATCTCCCTGTACCGCCCCGGTCCGATGGATTTTATTCCAAGGTATCTGAAGGGAAAGAATGACAAGGATTCCATCACGTATGACTGCCCGCAGCTTCAGCATATTCTGAGCCCGACTTACGGATGTATCGTGTACCAAGAGCAAGTTATGCAGATCGTTCGTGACCTTGCCGGATACACGATGGGTCGAAGCGATCTTGTGCGCCGTGCAATGTCAAAAAAGAAGACAGCAGTCATGGAGAAAGAGCGCCAGAATTTCGTTTACGGAAATGAGGAGGAAGGCGTAAAGGGCTGCATCGCGAACGGCATCAGCGAGCAGGTTGCAAATCACATCTATGATGAGATGATTGATTTTGCAAAATATGCGTGTGCGACTTGTTCCGCTATAAGTCACTGATGACGAAAAAGCGGCATTGCCCTAATGACAATGAACTAATAAGCCAATGAGTAGAATGATAGGAGTAACGACCTTGAAATGCTCACCCTGATACTCCGACTAGCCTATGTAAGCGAAAGCTGATAGGTTAGAAGCTCGGTGAAGTCGGCAGAGAGTAGTCCTAACGGAGAAGATTATTATTGAGCTAGGAAATTATTGGTAAAAAAAGATGCTAGAGCACACCTGTAATGGACAAGAGAGATAATAAGAAGAGCCGAGGAAAGCGGTCCAGAGGTGGACTGTGCTACCTATATGTCGGGGGTCTATAAAATAGCTATGGTGAGAATGTTCCATCAAGGAACTGACGAACTTGTGAATGTACGGGTCTATAATTTGGTGGCCTAGAAATGGGTCATTCCTTAGAATGGGAGTCTTGAGGCGGTTGAGTAGGAATACGCGTTACGAAAAACCGTGGTGTGTTACAGGCACATCTTTCAGACAGGCTTAAAGCAAGCACCTAAGGCTGTATGTACAGATAGGTTTATTGGAACAAGGAAAGGTATCGGGTTTCAAATTTTTGGAATAAATTGTGAAAGCACTACTAATGTATAAGCAGTTGAACCGGTGCTGAAAAGTAGAGGTCGAACCAATGAAGTTTCTGTAATGGAAATGGAGGGATGGCCTCAAGTCGTTAAGTGATAACCAATACTATTCAATCGCAATAAGGAATGCGAGTATGACAAAAGTTGTCACTCATTCTATATTTAGAAAGGAGTGATGCCTTATGCCAAATGAGAAAAATGAGAAAACTGAAACAAAATCAAAAAATAAAAAGAAGCTATGTGTAGATGACCTACGTCATGCCGAATACTATGGAATGCAAAATACCTTTGATGAACTGTATGAAAAAAGTAAAAGGAATGAAAAGTTCACTGACTTACTTGAAATAATACTTTCTAGAGAAAATATTCTTTTAGCATATAGAAATATTAAATCTAATCAAGGTAGCATAACACCAGGCACGGACAAATTAACAATTAAGGACATCGGAAAATTTCCACCAGAAGTTTTGGTAGAAAAAGTCAGATACATAGTCACTGGTAGTCCTCATGGATACAGACCAAAACCAGTAAGGAGAAAGGATATACCCAAACCAAATGGGACAACAAGGCCCTTAGGTATACCATGCATATGGGACAGATTGATTCAGCTCTGTATCAAGCAAGTCATGGAGCCCATCTGTGAAGCAAAATTTAGTGAAAATAGTCATGGATTTAGACCAAACCGCTCAGCAGAACATGCTGTGGCACAAATGTACTCATTCTTACAAAAGTATCATCTCAGATATGTAGTTGAGTTTGACATCAAAGGTTTCTTTGACAACGTAAATCACAAAAAGCTAATCAGACAAATCAAAGGTATGGGTATTAGGGATAAAAAACTACTAGAAATCATAAATAGAATTTTAAAGGCACCAATCAAAATGCCAGATGGGAATATAATTATACCTGATAAAGGAACCCCACAGGGAGGAATAATATCCCCATTATTAGCTAACATAGTACTCAACGAACTTGACAAATGGATTGAAAGCCAATGGGAAAACAACCCAGTAACTGACAAATATGTCAAACACGATAACATCAGTGATAGTTATATAAAAAGCAATGCATACCGTGCGATGAAAAGCACAAGATTGAAAGAAATGAGAATAGTCAGATATGCTGATGACTTCAGAATATGTTGCAGATACCCTGATGAAGCCGAACGAGTCAAAATAGCAACAACGATGTGGTTAAAAGAGCGTCTAAAGCTAGACGTATCAGAAGAAAAAACTAGGGTTGTTGATTCCAAAAGAACATACACTGAATTCCTAGGATTTAAAATGAGATTACATCATAAAGGTGACAAATTAGTAGTAAAATCCCATATTTGCGATAAAGCCAAAGCCAAAATAGAAAACAATCTTGTAGCACAAGCAAAAAGAATTGCCAAGCCAAGACCTCACTATAAGGAGGCCGGTGAAATCTACTTATACAATACTATTGTTATGGGCACACAGAATTATTACTGTATAGCAACCGAGGTAGTAGCTGACTTAAGCAGAGCACAAAGGCTAGTCATGGCAGTACTTACTAACAGACTTAGAACAAGTAAAGATTGTAGACTAGTTAAAAATGGTAGAAAGCTAACAAGTGTAGAAAAAGCTAGATATAGTAAGTCAAAGATGCTACGATATGTGGCAGGAACTGATGAACCGATATATCCAATCAAATACGTCCAACATAAAAATGCCAAGTCAAGACTGAGAATTATATGTAGATACACAGTGGAAGGAAGAGCAAAAATACATAATAACTTGATGCTCAACACAAACCTTATGCTAAACATGATGAGGCAGCCGTCATACAATAATAGCGTTGAATATATGGATAACAGAATCTCATTGTTTTCAGCGCAATACGGGAAATGTGCCATCACAGGAAAAATTTTCAGCAATACCGAAGAAATACACTGTCATCACATAAAACCTAGAAAAGACGGAGGCACTGATAACTACAACAATCTTGTATTAATCCTTGATATGGTACATAAGTTGTTGCATGCAACGAACAGGGACATAATTGAAAAATATTTAAATATTCTAAATTTGGATAAAGAGCAAATAAAAAAGCTTAATAAACTACGCATAAATGCAAACCTTAATCCTATTTCGATATAGGAAAATAAAATATTAACTACAAAATTTTCTCAATAAAATTTGGTTGATTGATTAAGTAAAAAGAAAACACTTACCGATGGAACGCCGTGTGCTCGGAAACGTGCACGCACGGTGTGGAGCGGGGGAAAAGTTAGAGATAACATCAAATACTTACCTATCGCTATTTAACAAGTCGCACGCAGTCTGCTACGCGGTTGTTGCATACCAGACCGCATATTTGAAATACTATTATCCGAGAGAGTTTATGGCGGCGCTGATGACTTCCGTCATGGATAACATCTCAAAAGTTTCCGAGTACATTCTGACGTGCCGGCAGATGGGAATCGCGATTCTTCCTCCGGACATCAATGAGGGAGAGAGTGGATTTTCCGTGTCAAACGGGGCGATCCGCTATGGCCTTTCTGCGATCAAGAGCGTCGGCAGAAGTGTTGTGGACGCGATCATTGCAGAGCGTGAGGAGAATGGACTGTACACTTCCCTCGATGATTTTGTGGATCGGATGGGCGGACGTGAAGTCAATAAGAGAACGCTTGAGAGCTTTATCAAGTCGGGAGCTTTCGACTCTCTTCCGGGAAACCGCAGGCAGAAGATGGAAGTGGCGCCGGAACTGCTCGATCAGAAAACGAAAGACCGGAAAAATGTGTTTGAGGGGCAGATGAGTCTCTTTGATTTTGCGGAGGAGTCAGAGAAAAAACAGTATCAGATCACGATGCCGAATGTGCCGGAATATCCGAAGGAAGAACTCCTGGCATTTGAAAAAGAGATTCTCGGTGTCTATGTCAGCGGCCATCCGCTTGAGGAGTATCTCGACCTATGGAAAAACAGCGTGACGGCCCGGACTGCGGACTTTGCAGTCGACGAGGAGACCGGTCATGCAAAAGTCGCAGACAACAGCCGGGTTACAATCGGCGGAATGATCACGTCAAAGACGGTCAAGACGACGAAAAACGGGCAGCAGATGGCATTTCTCACGGTTGAGGATATGGTTGGCTCCGTGGAAGTTCTGGTTTTCCCGAGAGACTACGAGAGCAAGAGATCAATGCTCAACGAGGATGCAAAAGTGTTCGTGCAGGGCCGCACCTCAATCGGAGATGATCCGGTCGGAAAACTGATCTGTGAGCAGGTGATTCCGTTTGAATCGGTTCCCCGCGAGCTTTGGTTAAAATTTGCTGATAAGGCGGAGTATGATGAGAAAAATCAGAGGATTTTTGACATTCTCCGCAAAGGACAGACCCCAAATGCGGCGGATACCGTCATTATTTATCTGGAAAAAGAGCGCGCAAAGAAAGTGCTCCCTGCATCTTGGAAAATATGCACAAATAAAGAGCTTCTTGACACATTGAATGAAGAACTTGGTGAAAAAAATATCAGACTTGTAGAAAAGGGATTGAAAAGATGAAAAAAATGATTTACACTAGGCAGTGGACAGTGCGTGTGCACTGAGAGGGCAGCTCGGAGCTGAGGGTGTAAATGATCCGTTGCGTTCACAGGGGGTCTGTGAGAGGGAGCGTGACAGTCGAAGAAAGGGCAAAGCCTACACTATATATACGCTGTTGACAGGAGGAGACTACTATGGCAAAGCAAGTAAAAACGATTGGTGTTTTAACAAGCGGTGGAGATGCACCGGGAATGAACGCTGCGATTCGCGCAGTTGTCCGGACCGCTCTGAATAAAGGACTGAAGGTAAAGGGAATCATGCGTGGATACGCAGGTCTTCTTCAGGAAGAGATCATCGATATGGACAGCACCAGCGTGTCAAATATTATTTACCGTGGCGGTACCATTCTGTATACAGCAAGATGTAAAGAATTTACCACACCGGAAGGACAGCAGGCAGGTGCAGATATCTGCCGCAAGCACGGAATCGATGGAATCGTGGTAATCGGCGGAGACGGTTCCTTCCGCGGAGCAGGAAAGCTCGCAGCACTCGGTGTAAACACGATCGGTGTTCCTGGAACGATCGATCTTGATATTGCCTGCACCGATTACACGGTTGGATTTGATACCGCAGTCAATACGGCAATGGAGGCGATCGATAAGGTACGTGATACCTCTACCTCCCATGAGAGATGCAGTATCATTGAGGTAATGGGAAGAAATGCCGGATACATCGCTCTGTGGTGCGGCATTGCAAACGGCGCAGAGGACATTCTGCTTCCGGAGCGTTACGACGGAGATGAGCAGGCGCTGATCAACCGTATCATTGAGAACCGGAAACGCGGTAAACGTCACAATATTATTATCAATGCAGAGGGAATCGGACATTCCACTTCCATGGCAAGAAGAATTGAGGCAGCAACCGGCATTGAGACCAGAGCAACGATCCTCGGTCACATGCAGCGTGGTGGTACTCCGACCTGTAAGGATCGTGTATACGCATCCATCATGGGCGCAAGAGCAGCAGAGCTTCTGTGCGAGGGAAAGAGCAATCGTCTGGTTGCCTACAAGCACGGTGAGTTTGTGGACTACGATATTCAGGAAGCACTCCAGATGACGAAGGATATTCCGGAAGAGCAGTATGAGATTGCAAGAATGTTGGTGAAGTAAAACTTCTCAGATAAAAAACAGGCATAACGATAAAACTGCCCGGCGGAAGCAATTTCGCCGGGCATTCTTTGTGAAAAAATTGTTTATCAAAAAATGTTTCTTGCGCGAAGTATTTGCGGGTGCGGGAATGGACTTAAATGAAATGGATTTATGTGAAATAAACTTGAAAAGAGAGGAAAGGTGAAAATGGAAGGACACGACGGAAGAATGGTACTTTGTGGTTCTAATGGATACGATAAGAAGTATTATTTTAATGAAGAATTTTCAAATCTGCCGGAATCCATCAAGCGTCAGCTTCAGGTGATGTGCGTGTGGTTTACGGAAGAGTGCGGAGGAATCCTGACTCTGGAATTTGAGGAGGATGGTACTCTGGAATTCTGTCACACGACATCTGAGTACGACGGTTATTACGATGAGATTGGAGCAGATTTAAAGATTAAGCAGTACCGTGAGGAAGGACAGGAACTTCTGAAGGCACTGGAGACTTACTACAAGGTATTCTATCTTGGCGAGGACGTCGAGGACGATGAGGACTCCGATGATGGAGATTCCGACGGCTTTGATGATGATGACAACGGAGCAGACGAGGAATAGGACTAGGGCGAATGAAATTACAGATTGGAAACGTAAAATTAGAAAACAACCTGATTCTCGCTCCGATGGCGGGTGTGACGGATCTCCCGTTTCGCGTACTCTGCCGGGAGGAGGGCTGCGGCCTGCTGTACACGGAGATGGTCAGCGCGAAAGCGATTCTTTACAAGAACAAAAATACGAAGGAACTTCTCGAGGTTGATCCGTCAGAGCGTCCGATTGCGGTACAGCTTTTTGGTTCCGATCCGCAGATCCTCGCAGCGATGGCACACCAGATCGAGGACGGTCCCTATGATCTGATTGATCTGAACATGGGATGTCCGGTTCCGAAAGTTGCCGGAAATGGCGAGGGATCGGCCCTGATGAAGAATCCGAAGCTTGTTGAAGAGATTCTCTCAGCGATGGTGAGAAGCGTGAAGAAACCGGTCACCGTAAAGTTCCGCAAGGGATTTGATGACGATCATGTCAATGCGGTGGAGATTGCGAAGATTGCGGAGAGCTGTGGGGTGGCAGCAGTTGCGGTTCACGGAAGAACGAGGGAGCAGTACTACTCCGGCACCGCAGACTGGGACATCATCCGCCAGGTCAAGGAGGCGGTGCGGATTCCGGTCATCGGAAACGGTGATATTTTCACACCGCAGGCTGCAAAGAGATGCTTAGAGGAGACCGGATGTGACGGTCTGATGATCGGAAGAGGAGCAAGGGGAAATCCCTGGATTTTCAAGCGCACGGCCCATTACCTTGAGACTGGAGAACTTCTTCCGGAACCGACGGGGGCAGAGATCGGAAAAATGATCCTGCGCCATGCCCGGATGCAGGTGAAAATGAAGGGGGAGTACATCGGAATGAAGGAGATGCGCAAGCATGTGGCGTGGTACACGGCAGGTCTTCCTCATTCGGCTTCCATGCGCCGCGCAAGCAATGAACTTGAGACGCTTGAACAGCTTGAAAACCTGTTAAATACGAATGGTCTGGGTTCTTGACAACCCGCACCCTTTGGGATATAATACTGTGATACTTGAGTATGTGAGGAGACGCGCCGATGACGCGTCTTCTGCATGCAATGAGCTAAAATCAAGCTGAAATCAGACAAAAATCAGATTTGAATGACATCATAAGGATTCGTTTAAGCGTTATTTAAGCAAGCATTGCTTTAAGTATTATTCTAAGCATTATTTTAAGTGTTATTTTAAGTATTATTTTAAGGAAGGAAATAGTTATGGCAGACAAGAAACATATTATCACTTATGCGGGACTGAAACAGTATGAGGATGAGCTTCAGGATCTGAAGGTAAATCGTCGTCGTGAGGTTGCACAGAAGATCAAGGAAGCAAGAGAGCAGGGCGATCTGTCTGAGAACGCTGAGTATGATGCTGCAAAGGATGAGCAGAGAGACATCGAGCTGCGAATCGAGGAGCTGGAGAAGCTTCTGAAAAATGCAGAGGTTGTAGACGAGGATGAGGTAGATCTGGACAAGATCAGCATCGGCTGCAAAGTGAAAGTATATGATGTTGATTTTGATGAGGAGATGGAGTTCAAGATCGTTGGTTCTACCGAGGCAAACAGCCTTCAGAACAAGATTTCCAATGAGTCTCCGGTAGGAAGAGCACTGCTTGGAAAGCGCGTTGGCGATGTCGTTGACGTTGAGACTCAGGCAGGAATTATTCAGTACAAAGTGCTGGAGATCCAGAGAGTATCCTAATCAGATTTTTCTGATCAGATTTTTGCTCCCGCTCTAATGAATCGGGGGAAGAAAGTCGAATAAATAAAAACAAAATCTGATAAAGAATAAATAAAACAGAAGATTAAAGTTTTGACAAAGGTGACAGACATGCTGTCGGGAGTTTAAGCTGTGACGATGCAGGGAAATTCGCATTCTGCGCACAGGGACAGTGGACGATGACAGGCGGCATGAAGGGAAATAACAGGCAAAGGAGATAGAAATGGCAGAGCAGAATCAGAACGCAAAGCAGGCACAGGAGCCGGATGTTCACCAGCTTCTGAAGGTTCGCCGCGAGAAGCTGGCAGAACTGCAGGCAGCAGACAAGGATCCGTTTAAGATCACAAAGTATGATGTGACCGTACACAGCACGGATGTAAAGGAAAATTACAGTGAGTGGGAAGGAAAAGAGGTATCCATCGCAGGACGTGTAATGTCCAAGCGTGTGATGGGTAAAGCATCTTTCTGCAACGTTCAGGATCTGAAGGGCAACATTCAGTGTTATGTATGCCGTGATGACCTTGGCGAGGATGCATACAAAGATTTCAAGCGCATGGATATCGGTGATATCGTCGGAATCCGCGGTCTGGTATTCACCACAAAGATGGGTGAGATTTCCATTCACGCACATTCTGTGACCCTGCTGTCCAAGAGCCTGCAGATTCTGCCGGAGAAGTATCACGGTCTGACCAACACAGATACCCGTTATCGTCAGCGTTATGTGGACCTGATCATGAACGAGGATGTGCGCAAGACTTTCGTGATGCGTTCCCGTATCATCAGCTGCATCCGTCGTTATCTCGACAATCTGGGCTTCTTAGAGGTTGAGACTCCGATGCTTGTTGCAAATGCAGGCGGTGCTGCTGCAAGACCGTTTGAGACCCATTACAACGCACTGGATGAGGATGTAAAGCTTCGTATTTCCCTTGAGCTGTACTTAAAGCGTCTGATCGTCGGCGGTATGGAGAAGGTTTACGAGATCGGCCGTGTATTCCGTAACGAGGGTCTTGATACCCGTCACAATCCGGAGTTCACCCTGATGGAGCTGTATCAGGCATACACCGATTACTATGGCATGATGGATCTGACCGAGAATATGTTCCGCCACATTGCAAATGAGGTGTGCGGTACCACAAAGATCCCGTATGCAGAGGTTGAGATTGATCTTGGAAAGCCGTTTGAGCGCCTGACCATGATCGATGCAATCAAAAAGTACACCGGAATTGATTTCAACGAGATCAAGACCACTGAGGAAGCAAAGAAGCTGGCAGACGAGAAGGACATCCACTATGAGGAGCGTCACGTTCGCGGCGACATCATCAACCTCTTCTTCGAGGAGTTTGTTGAGGAGCATCTGATTCAGCCGACCTTCATCATGGATCATCCGATTGAGATCTCTCCGCTGACCAAGAAGAAGCCGGATCATCCGGAGCAGGTAGAGCGTTTCGAGCTGTTCATCTACGGAAGAGAGATGTGTAACGCATACTCCGAGCTGAACGATCCGATCGACCAGAGAGAGCGTTTCAAGGCACAGGAGGCTGCACTTGCAGCTGGTGATGAGGAAGCAAATACCACCGATGAGGACTTCCTGAATGCACTTGAGATCGGTATGCCTCCGACAGGCGGTATCGGATACGGAATTGACCGTCTGGTTATGCTGTTCACCAACAGCCCGGCAATCCGTGACGTTCTGCTCTTCCCGACGATGAAGTCCTTAGATGCAGGAAAGAAGTCCGCAGATAAGGCCGGCGAGAAGGAAGCTGCTGGCGACAACAATGGTTTCTTCACTCCGAACGAGAAGATCGATTTCTCCAACGTGAAGATTGAGCCGCTGTTTGAGGAGCAGGTAGATTTTGATACGTTCAGCAAGTCTGATTTCCGTGCCGTAAAGGTAAAGGCGTGTGAGGCTGTGAAGAAGTCCAAGAAGCTGCTTCAGTTCACCCTTGATGACGGAACCGGCAAGGACCGCACCATCCTCAGCGGAATCCATGCTTACTATGAGCCGGAAGAGCTGGTTGGCAAGACCCTTGTGGCAATCACCAATCTGCCGCCGCGCGCAATGATGGGCATTGAGTCCTGCGGTATGCTGCTCTCCGCAGTATGCGAGGAGAACGGCGAGGAGAAGCTGAATCTGCTGATGGTAGACAATCACATCCCGGCAGGTGCAAAGCTGTACTAAAATCGTCTTCTGAGTTGTATGCTCCGCGAGTGTCGACGTGAAAAAGTAAGAGTAAGAGAAAAGAATGGGGCGATCGCTCGGCAAAGAAATTTGCGAAGGCGACAGCCCCATTTGTCTTAATATGGAATTTGATCGGTGGTCGGCAGTGTTTCTCTTCAGAAATGCTGTTTTGTATAGCACATAGCAAAGGAGAAAGAATAGGTGCGAACCTTATCTGAAATCATTGTAAAGCGGGATTATACTCAGAAGGCTCCTTCTTCCATCTTTTATAAAGACAGTCCTTTCTGGCAGAGACTGCTTTGTGTCTGCTTTATTGGCTTGCTGACATTTGCAGGTCTGGGTGAGTGGAAGACATTGAACAATATGCTCGGTGGCCTGCCGAAAATATTTACAATGGGTGTGATCGCCATGACTGTGGGTTACGGATTTATTTATCCGGATATCGAACGTCTGAAAAAAATAGTCTGGCCGGCGCTTGTCTGTATGTCATTGATTGCTGCGCTGCTTCTCTGGTCCATGGTCATCTGGATGATGAATCTGAATAATATTTCTACAATGGTGGACGCCTGTTCCAAGCTTGTCTTTCAGAGCATTTCGATTTTGACGGCAATTTCAGGTGTTTATCTATTTGGATCAAAAACCATTGATATGTTTGCCATTGCGATGTGTATGGCCAATGCAGGAATTATGGTCCTTGAGATACCAAATTTTGGCCTGGGACCAAGTATTCAGTCACTGGTTACCTGCCTTGTGACGTTCGGAGAGGCAGAGGGATATGCGCGCAATCTGGAGATCCATGATATCACATTTGTGTTTGGCCAGCTGGTGCTCTATTACGCAGCATTTGCCCCTCATGAGACGAGGAGAGAGAAACGTCAGCGCATCTTTTTTCTGATTGCATGTACCTTTTTCTTTTTTGTCGGTATGAAGCGTATTGCGATTCCTGCCGTTGTTTTATTTGTTATTGTGGCATACTTTGTTCGCCTGTTTAAAAAGAAAAAACCCATTTTTGTTCTCTGGGGAATTGCATGGGTAATTTTTTTCTTTTTGTATCTTTATGGAGTTCGCACCGGAGTGGTCTCCCAAGTGTTGAAAGTGCTTGGCATTGATATGATGGGACGTGACTATCTCTGGAGTCTGGCAAACGATTACTATGAATTTTCGGTAGGATATTTTGGAAAAGGATTTGAATATGTGGATTCCATTGTGGGAATCTGGTATAACGCAGGGATTATCAATCATCCATATCCGTTTCACAATGACATTCTGAAAGTATTCGTGGAAATGGGCTTCCCGGGCTTTATGTTTTGGTCCGGTATTCAGTATATCATCACGCCTATTTTCTGGACAAAGTATGCGGATGATGAGACAACGCTTTTGTATCTTTGCAATCTCAGCTATATGACGATGACGTATCTGACGGATAATACATCTTTCTCTTTCTGGAGCACGATGGCGTTGCGTCTGATTCCGGTGGCTTACTCGATGGAGCGCAAGAAGCCCCCGAAACCGCAGGTTTGGAAACCGCGCGATAAAAAGGAAATGCATGAGCACATCCGCATTCTGATGCAGGAGTCACAGGAACAAAAATAAGAAAGAAACAGCAGGGAATGTGACAAGGGTGTATCCCTGACAGGAAAAGCAAAAAGAAGCGCCAGCAGGTAAAATCAGGTAAAGGATCTGATTTTGTCTGACTGGCGCTAAAAAGATTTATAGGGATAATTGCTGGAATTATGTTTGTTTGTGTTTATTTATGAAGCAGATGTTTGCGGATCAATATCCCGGCACGATCGGATACATTTTGTATGATAACTGCCAAGAGACAGGTCAGGCCTAAGACCCCAACAAAATAAAACACATCAAAAGGACGCTCGTTCGATAAATAAGCATTCTTCAAAATCACAAGTATCGGAAACTGGAAGAGATAGATGAACGAAGAATACCGGTTCATAGTTTTTAAGACCGGATTCTGGATCTCCATCTTATCCATCAGCCAAATCAGCAGGAGACCGACCGGAACCAACATGAGATTATGAAAAACCAAATCCAGCACGCCTCTTTCGGGAACAGTGAAGGCAACGCCTCCAATGACAATTTCTGCCACAAGGATCAGAAAAATTGCGCTTTTCTTTTTCATAAATATGGTGATGGCGTCTGCATACTCGTAAATAAACACTCCAAACGGGAAAGCCAGTTCGCTGATGTAATAATTTCTATAGTTATTTCCGGTAAAGTGATCTGCGCACAGGATCATCAGAATGACGGCAGATACAGTTCCAAAAAGAAAAAGATTCCGGATATGTTTGGAGTTCGGGAATAGGCAATATGCCGCATAAAAAACAAGATACAGGACGATGATTGCTGGCATATACCAGTTGATCAGACTCAGAGCCTCATTCCATCCAAGCACCAGATTTTTGATGAGTGTGCTTAATACGCTTGAGAATATTGTGATCCACAGTAAGTTTCCTATTTTTCTCCAGAAATGCTGCAAATAATCAGGCTTGTTTGCTGCGGAATAGGCTAAACCGTAGCCGGATAACATGAAGAAATATCCGACTCCAAATGTGGATATTTTTCTTAAAGGAAACAAAATAAACGGTAAATGTTTGTATGGGAGCGAGCAGTGGGTAAATACGATCAGGATAGCAAAAATAAATCGCAATTTGTTCAGTCTGTTCATAATGGTTTTTACATTCATGTTGGCCGGCTCAAGATGAATGTTCCAAATGCATAATGCCAACAAGAAGAGATAGAGAACGATATAAGTCATACGTTTTTCTCCTTTGTATATTTCTTACAGGTAAAACTGCGGGTAAAGCAAAAGCAAGGATGACAGCGAGGGAAAAGGATGGAGAGACAGAAGATATCAAGACATCAGGAAAAATGAAGTCCTGAAAAATCAAACATGCTTCCCAAGGTGTTGCCCAGAGAGGTTGGTTTCATTGCTTCTTCAATTTTTCGAAGTGTCTTGTTGAACAGATTCTCGTCCTTGAAAATTTTTAAAAGTTCTGCTGTATTTCTCGCATCATCCAGAGCATCGTGTTCTTTGCCGGCAAAATCAATTCCCGCCATCTCTAAGGCAAGGGATAAAGAGACCTGCCGCTCAAAGCCGAGATGACTGTCAAATTCTTTTTGAAAATCCGTCCATTTAGAATCGACGATAGAATGCTCCGCTTCTGTGAGTTCATATTTCTTCAATGCAATTTCTTTTATGATCTGGTTGTAATCCGTATCACTCCACGCGTAAATGGTTACCTCGTCATTTTTTCCCATACACCAGTCAGTAAACATTCGGAATGCTTCTTTATATGTCGGTGCATTGGCAACCATCTCATTCGTGATTCCGGTAAGGCTGCTGATTTTGGGGACAATGGCATCATTGTACTCCGGCTTTATATATGTTCGAAAAGAATCAATTTCATGCAGGTCATCATCCAACATGACAGCTCCGATTTCGATGGTCTCTGTGGTACATATATTTCTTATTTCTGCTTTTAGATGAACCGGATTCATCTCCAGATCAATAACAATGTGTTTCATGCGTCGCTCACCCTCCCAATGAAAATCTGTTTGTAGATACATTTGTAGCTGTAATTTGTACATACGTATTGTTAATTATAAGGATACGGAAAAAGAAGCGATGCTGTCAATAGTTTTTGGAGGATTCTTTTTGGCGGAATACAAATTTCCTATCTGCGTATAAAGTGAAAATTTCTTGTAGATAAAATTGTCTTTCTGCATGGAATCAGTTAAACTTATATGGAGAAAATTAGAAGAAACAATGGTATTGTCCAGACGCAGAAAGTTTTCTGAAGGACCCATATCTGTTTTATGAAAATTGTGAATATGCAAGTGAAGTGTGTAAAATTCCGATGGTGGAATATATGCTGAATATTCCAGAAATCAGAGAGCTTTGGATAAAGGATGAAATCGATGATGAAGATCTAAAGAAAAAGCTGTTTCAGAACACGAAACGGCGCAGGGGAGGGAAAAGATGAGGGTCAGCGAAAATCTTTTTGAACTCATTATGGAAGAAGCGATTGACAGCAAAAAAGGAATATGTTATGATGTTCCGGTATGAAAACGCCGAGGCCCGGTTGCATGGCCACTCCAGCCACATACCTGGTTTCCGGTAAGTTTATTTAATATTTTTAAGGAGGATTTTACAATGATTTCTAAGGAAAAGAAAGCAGCTATCATCGCAGAGTACGGCAGAAAGCCGGGAGATACCGGTTCACCGGAGGTTCAGATCGCAATCCTGACCGCTCGTATCGCTGAGCTGACCGAGCACTTAAAGAGCAACATGAAGGATCATCATTCCAGACGTGGTCTGCTGAAGATGGTTGGTCAGAGACGTGGTTTACTGAACTACCTGAAGAAGACCGACCTCGAGGGCTATCGTGCACTGATCGAGAAGCTGGGTATCAGAAAGTAATTTAGATATAAAAGGGGGCGGAGAGGGTTTCTTCTCCGCCTTTGTTTGTATCTGAGTGAATTCCAAAATCCAAAACAGAAAAGACAGAAAAACAGGAACAGGACCCCGAAGCCGCTGCTGTACCTACAAGACAGGATTTGTTGAAGAAAGCCCATCAAAAAGCTTTTTACAAGAAATGGAAAACTGGGAGGGCAGGCAAAATTGTGGGCAGAGCAGTAGTTTCGAGGAGAGATCCTTCTGTTTTTCGAGACTTTTCCGTCTGCTGTTTACTGATTGATTTCTAATTTTTTACCGTTTTCTTCCAGTTTCATAAAACTCTGCGAAATTTCATAAGAACTCATAAGAATTCATAAAAATTCGTGAGATTTCGTGAAAATCCGGAAATATATGTGGCAAATGAAGAAAGACTAGGCAATAAATCAGTGAGAGATCAGGAAACAGGCATTAAGAAAAAAGAAAATGAGATGAAAGGAAAACAAGACATGTACAAAAGTTATAGTATGGAACTTGCTGGCAGAACGCTTACCGTAGATGTGGGCAGAGTTGCCAAGCAGGCAAACGGTGCAGCACTGATGCATTACGGAGATACCGTTGTACTTTCCACCGCAACCGCATCCGACAAACCGCGTGAGGGCGTTGATTTCTTCCCGCTGAGCGTAGAATATGAGGAGAAGATGTATGCAGTTGGAAAGATTCCGGGTGGATTCAACAAGAGAGAGGGAAAGGCATCTGAGAATGCAATCCTGACCTCCCGTGTTATTGACCGTCCGATGCGTCCGCTGTTCCCGAAGGACTACCGCAACGATGTCACCCTTGACAACATTGTTATGTCCGTAGATCAGGACTGCAGCCCGGAGCTGACCGCTATGCTCGGTTCCGCAATCGCAACTGCAATCTCTGATATCCCGTTTGACGGTCCGTGTGCAACGACCCAGATCGGTCTTGTAGACGGTGAGTTCGTTGTGAACCCGACTCAGGCACAGAAGGTTGCTTCTGATCTGGCTCTGACTGTTGCATCCACGAGAGAGAAAGTCATCATGATTGAGGCCGGTGCAAAGGAAGTTCCGGAGGATGTGATGATCGAGGCAATTTACAAGGCAGATTCCGTAAATAAGGAGATCATCGCCTTCATCGATAAGATCGTTGCAGAGTGTGGAAAGCCGAAGCACAGCTATGAGAGCTGCGCAGTTCCGGAGGAGCTGTTTGAGGCAATCAAAGAGATCGTTCCGCCGGCAGAGATGGAAGTTGCAGTTTTCACCGATGACAAGCAGACCCGTGAGGCAAATATCCGTGCAATCACCGAGAAGCTTGAGGAGGCATTTGCAGACAACGAGGAGTGGCTGGCACTGCTCGGAGATGCTGTTTACCAGTATCAGAAGAAGACTGTCCGCAAGATGATTCTGAAGGATCACAAGCGTCCGGATGGCCGTGCGATCACTGAGATCCGTCCGTTAGCAGCAGAGGTTGACCTGCTTCCGCGCGTACACGGCTCCGCAATGTTCACCCGTGGACAGACCCAGATCCTCAACATCTGTACTCTGGCTCCGCTGTCTGAGGCACAGAAGTTAGACGGACTGGATGATCTTGAGACCACAAAGCGCTACATGCATCATTACAACTTCCCGTCCTTCTCCGTAGGTGAGACAAAGCCGTCAAGAGGACCGGGACGTCGTGAGATCGGTCATGGTGCTCTTGCAGAGCGTGCACTCGTTCCGGTACTTCCGTCTGAGACCGAGTTCCCGTATGCAATCCGTACCGTATCTGAGACGATGGAGTCCAACGGTTCCACCTCTCAGGCAAGTATCTGTGCATCCACAATGTCTCTGATGGCAGCTGGTGTTCCGATCAAGACGATGGTAGCAGGTATCTCCTGTGGTCTGGTAACCGGTGAGACCGATGACGATTACATCGTTCTGACAGATATCCAGGGTCTTGAGGACTTCTTCGGCGATATGGACTTTAAGGTAGGCGGAACTCACAAGGGTATCACCGCAATCCAGATGGATATCAAGATCCATGGTCTGACCCGTCCGATCATCGAGGAGGCAATCCGCAGAACCCGCGAGGCAAGACTGTACATCCTCGATGAGGTTATGGCTAAGGCAATCTCCGAGCCGAGAAAGACCGTTGGCAAGTACGCTCCGAAGATCGACCAGATCAGCATTGATCCGCAGAAGATCGGTGATGTAGTCGGCAAGCAGGGCTGCGTGATCAACAAGATCATTGAGGAGACCGGCGTAAAGATCGACATTTCTGAGGATGGAAATGTTGCAATTTGCGGAACCGATCAGGCAATGATCGACCGTGCAAAGGAGATCATCCACAACATCGTTACCGATATTGAGCCGGGTCAGGTAATTACCGGTAAGGTTGTTCGCATCATGCCGTTCGGCGCATTCGTTGAGCTCAAGCCGAAGAAGGATGGAATGATCCATATTTCCCGCCTGTCTGACCGCCGTGTCGAGAAGGTTGAGGATGTAGTAAATATCGGAGATACCGTAACCGTTAAGGTACTCGATGTAGACAAAGCTGGCAAGATCAGCCTGAGCATGAAGCCGGGTGACCTTGCAAAGAAGGACAGTGAAAACTAGTTTTATGAGAACAAAAAAAATAAATGGCTTTCTTACCGGAATGCTGGCTACCGTCATGGTGGCCGGCACTTCCTTTACGACACCGGCAGAAGTGATTGTGCCGGCAAATGGATTGACGACAGAAGCAAAACAGGAATCACCGGCTGCAGCGGCCACAGAGACGACGCAGGCTCCTGCCCAGACTTCACCGGCACCGGTGACCTCTGAGACCACAGCAGCACCGACGACGCCCGCGGCAAGTGCAGGACAGACGACTTCTTCCACTGTCGTGTCTGCGGGAGGCACGGCGCAGACTTCATCTGCACCGACTTCTTCCACGACGCCGTCCGCATCTTCGGGCACTGTGTCCTCCGGAACAACAACCTCAGCAGGTTCTTCAACCGGAACGACCTCTCCGGTGATTGGACCGGGAATGAGCAGTTCTGGTTCGATTGGACCGGGAGTTTCGGGGATCGGCGGAGGAATGATTCCCCAGATTCCGGAGTCGACGAATACGACAGACGGAACGAGTGCTTTTGCGGGAACCGTGACGGATCCGATTGTCAAGGTGGCAGAAAAGTACACCTATGATCAGATGAGTCAGGATATTCAGAAGTTATCAGCGCGTTATGGAAGCCATATGAAAGTGAATGTGATCGGCACCTCATTGGACGGCAGAAATCTCTATGAGATTATTGTCGGAAATCAGAATGCACCGAAGCACATCCTGATTCATGCGGGCATTCATGCGAGAGAATATATGACACCGCTTCTTGTGATGAAGCAGTTAGAGTACGGTCTGGCATTTTATGACAGCGGAAGCTACAATGGAACTCCGCTTTCCCAGCTCTTTAATCAGGTTGCCATTCACTATGTTCCGATGGTAAATCCGGATGGAATTGCAATCAGCCAGTTTGGAGAGAGCGGAATCCGTTCAGAGAGTCTGCGTCAGCAGATTCGCCAGTGCTATGAGAATGACAAGGCACTTGGAAGAACGAGTGCAACGTATGAGCGCTATCTTCTGTACTGGAAGGCAGATGCGAGAGGCACGGATTTGAACCAGAATTTCCCGGCAGACTGGGATCAGGTGAGCAGCTCTCCGAAGCCGTCCTACGGCACATACAAGGGAACAAGCTCTCTGTCTGAGCCGGAGAGTCAGGCACTTGCAAATCTTGCCCTGTCAAGAAACTGGGCACTGACGATCAGCTATCACAGCATGGGAAATCTCATTTACTGGGATTACGCAGGCAACAAGGTCAAAGAGACATCTAAGGCTTTGGCAGACCTGATGGCATCCAAGACCGGTTATCGTCTGGGCGGATCAAGTGGTCACGGCGGTTTCAAGGACTGGGTACAGATCAAGGATGCTCCGATTCCGAGTGTGACGATTGAGGTTGGAAGTGTCACCTGTCCGATGCCGGTTTCCGAATTCCCGGCAGTATGGCAGCACAATAAGGAAGTCTGGGCAGCGGCAGCAGAATTTGCCATGCAGCACTAACCGGACTTTCACCGGATTTTCACCAGACTTTTAAATCTTAAAATATCTTAAAATATTGAAACTGGAAAAAGACGACAGTAATGAGAAAATAAAGATCTCTCATCGCTGTCGTCTTTTGTATGATAGGAAATTGCGTCCTATCATACAAAAAATGCTCCGCAAGGATGCGCACTCGGCGCAGGGGAAGATGGTTGCCAAAGCAACCGCGCCTCGGCGCGAGAATGTGCCAAGGCACATTCTTTTTTATATAAATTTCCAGTTAAGAAAGTTATGTTTTATCGTGTAAAACTGCTCTTTTTTCAATACCCGGTTGAAAACTGTAAAGTTTCTATGGTATAGTGAAATTGTTGTGGCTGTGAAAAAGAGAGAAAAGAGAGAAAACAGGCAGTCACGGTTTGCTTACGTGCAAACGAGGAGAAAGGGGAAACTATGTCAATCAACGATGTTTCAAACCTGTTTGGTTTTCTGGGCGGACTCGGAATGTTCCTGTACGGCATGAGTATCATGGCGGATGGTATGCAAAAGACCGCGGGAAGCAAGATGAGTACATTCCTGGGAAAACTGACAAACAACCGTGTGATGGCAATCGCCCTCGGCGCCCTGATCACTGCAATCATCCAGAGCAGTGGAGCGACGACGGTTATGGTAGTCGGCTTTGTAAGTGCGGGAGTCTTGAATCTGACTCAGGCAGTCGGCGTCATCATGGGTGCCAATATCGGTACGACGATCACGGCGTGGATCGTCTCGATGAGCCAGCTCGGGGACACGATGAAAGTGCTCAATCCCGGATTCTATGCGCCATGTATCATCGGTATCGGAGCACTGCTTCTGGTTTTTGCCAAGTCGCAGAAGAAACATATGGCAGGAGAGATTGCGATCGGACTTGGTCTGCTCTTCATGGGACTGAGCCTGATGTCCGGGTCGATCTCCCCGTATACGGATGCACCGATCTTCGCACAGGCTTTTGCCGTGCTTGGAAAGAATCCGATTCTCGGCATGATTGTCGGAGCGGTCGTGACGGCAATTCTTCAGAGCTCATCCGCATCAGTCGGAATTCTCCAGACACTGGCGCTCAATGGTGTCGTGACCACGAGCGCGGCGATTTATATTACACTCGGTCAGAACATCGGTTCCTGTGTGACGGCGATGCTCTCGAGTATGGGAGGAAGCCGGACTGCAAAGCGTGCAGCGGTGATTCATCTGAGCTTTAACACAATCGGAGCATTGATTTTCGGTGTGGGTGGATTTGTGTGGTTTGCCCTGCGCCCGGACATCGGACTGTCCAACATCACGGCAGTTCAGATTTCCATTTTCCACACGGTGTTTAACCTTGTGAATACAACGGTTCTCTTCCCGTTTGCCAACCAGCTTGTCAAGCTGTCCGGCATGATTGTGAAGGGCAGCGATGAGGAAGACACGGAAGAGGACGAGGCATCTGCAACACTCAAACATCTCGATGAGCGTATCTTTGAGTCTCCGGCATTTGCGGTTGAGACGGCTGCCCTCGAGGTCGTTCATATGGCACAGATTGCAATGGGAAATGTGAAGACGGCTCTCGATGCGATTCTGACGGAGAATGTTGAGGAGATTCAGAGCGTATATAAGACAGAGAAAACTCTGAACAATATGGAAAAGTTCCTGACGGAGTACCTGATTAAAGTGGACAATCTTTCCCTGACGGAAAAACAGAAGAAACTGGTCAACAACCTGTTTTACAGCGCGAGTGACATTGAGCGGATCGGAGACCATGCGGAAAACCTTGCAGAGCAGGCGGAATACATGGTACAGCACAAGCTCGTCTTTTCTGAGACGGGACAGGCAGATTTGAAATCCATCAGCGACAGTGCAGTCAAGGCATTCCAGTATGCGATTGAGGCGCGCCAGAACGGAGATATGGACTCTGTGCGCAAGGTGAGCCAGTATGAGGATGATGTGGACAGTCAGGAGGAGGAGATGCGCGAGAAGCACATCGAGCGACTGACAAAGGGAAAATGCGATCCGTCTGCGGGAATCGTTTTCCTCGACATTATCAGCAATTTAGAGCGTATTTCCGATCATGCATACAATCTCGCCGGTTATGTCAAGGATGAGATGTAATTCACTCTGAATTTTTTCTGGTCAGAATGTAAAGTTTTGGAAAAAACTATGCTAAAAAACCATCAAGCCGGGTGAGAAATATTCTGAAAAGAGACAAAACAAGCGGAAAAGCGGCAAAAAAGTGTAAAAATTCAGAGAGAAACCTGTGAAAAAGAGTGAGACAAAAGAAAAAAAGTCAACAAGAGTTTTTAAAATGCAAAAAAACTACTTGCTATTTTATAGAGAATTGGGTAGAATAGAGGCAGGTTGATTATAATTTAACAATCATTAAATTTTTAACAAGCAGGAGGATTTCATCATGGCAGTAAAAGTAGCAATTAATGGTTTTGGCCGTATCGGTCGTCTGGCATTCCGTCAGATGTTTGGAGCAGAGGGTTACGAGGTTGTTGCAATCAACGACTTAACCGATCCGAAGATGCTGGCACACCTGCTGAAGTATGATACCGCTCAGGGTGGATACGCTGGTCACATTGGCGAGGGCAAGCACACCGTTGAGGCGGGAGAAGACTCCATTACCGTAGATGGCAAGAAGATTACAATTTATAAAGAGAAAGACGCAAAGGATCTTCCGTGGGGCGAGATCGGTGTTGATGTAGTTCTGGAGTGCACCGGCTTCTACACCTCCAAGGAGAAGTCTCAGGCTCACATCGACGCTGGCGCTAAGAAGGTAGTTATCTCTGCTCCGGCTGGTAACGACCTGAAGACCATCGTTTACAGCGTAAACGAGAAGACCCTGACCGCTGACGATACCATCATTTCCGCAGCATCCTGCACCACCAACTGCCTGGCTCCGATGGCAAAGGCTCTGAATGACTACGCTCCGATCCAGTCCGGTATCATGAGCACCATTCACGCTTACACCGGCGACCAGATGATTCTGGATGGCCCGCACAGAAAGGGTGATCTGAGAAGAGCAAGAGCAGGCGCTGCAAACATCGTTCCGAACTCCACCGGCGCAGCTAAGGCAATCGGCCTGGTTATCCCGGAGCTGAACGGCAAGCTGATCGGTTCTGCACAGCGTGTTCCGGTTCCGACCGGTTCTACCACCATCCTGACCGCTGTTGTTAAGGGTGCAGACGTAACCAAGGAAGGCATCAATGCAGCAATGAAGGCAGCAGCTAGCGAGTCCTTCGGCTACAACGAGGATCCGATCGTTTCTTCCGATGTTATCGGTATGAAGTACGGTTCTCTGTTCGATGCAACTCAGACCATGGTTTCCAAGATTGCAGACGATCTGTACGAGGTTCAGGTTGTTTCATGGTATGATAACGAGAACTCTTACACCAGCCAGATGGTTCGTACCATCAAGTACTTCGCAGAGCTGGCTTAATTTCACCGACGCAGACTGAGCAGACGGACAGGCATGAACATGAGAAATGTCTGAAGTCTGCTTGAGAGCAGGAGAAATCGAAGAAGACTCATGAAGGGGTCCGGTCTCAAAGAGGGCCGGACCTCTTTTTGTCTCATAGGAAATTTTTTTGCTTTATTGTAAAACAATTTTTTTGTGTGGAAGGAGCGACATCTGCTATGTTAAATAAGAAGAGTGTTGACGATTTAAAGAATGTAAAAGGCAAGAGAGTCCTGGTTCGTTGCGATTTCAACGTACCGTTAAAGAATGGCGAGATCACCGATGAGACCCGTATCGTGGCAGCTCTGCCGACGATCAACAAGCTGATCAGCGAGGGCGCAAAGGTAATTCTGTGCTCCCATCTCGGAAAAGTTAAGAATGGTCCGAACGAGGGTGAGTCCCTGGCACCGGTTGCAAAGCGTCTGTCTGAGAAGCTGGGCAAGGAAGTTGTTTTCGTTTCCGATTACCATGTAACCGGAGAGGCAGCTACTGAGGCTGTTGCAAAGATGAATGACGGCGACGTTGTTCTGCTTCAGAACACCCGTTTCCGCGGCGCTGAGGAGACCAAGAACGGCGAGGAGTTCAGCAAGGAGCTGGCTGATCTGGCTGATGACTATGTATGCGATGCATTTGGTTCCTCTCATCGTGCACACGCTTCCGTTGCAGGCGTAACCAAGTACATCACCGAGAAGGGTGGTACCAACGCAGTTGGTTATCTGATGCAGAAAGAGATCGACTTCCTGGGCAATGCAGTTGAGAATCCGGTTCGTCCGTTCGTTGCAATCCTGGGCGGTGCTAAGGTTGCTGATAAGCTGAACGTAATCTCCAACCTGCTTGAGAAGTGCGACACCCTGATCATCGGCGGTGGTATGGCATTCACCTTCTTAAAGGCTGAGGGCAAGAACGTTGGTAAGTCTCTGGTAGACGACACCAAGCTTGACTACTGCAAGGAGATGATGGAGAAGGCTGAGAAGCTCGGCAAGAAGCTTCTGCTTCCGGTTGATGCTGTTACCGCTGGCGCATTCCCGGATCCGATCGATGGACCGATCGAGGTAGAGGTTGTATCTGCTGATGGTATCGCTGAGGACAAGATGGGTCTGGATATCGGACCGAAGACCGCAGAGATGTACGCTGAGGCTGTTAAGACCGCAAAGACCGTTGTATGGAACGGACCGATGGGCGTATTCGAGAACCCGACTCTGGCAAAGGGTACGATCGCAGTCGCAGAGGCTCTGGCAGAGACCGACGCAACCACAATCATCGGCGGCGGTGATTCCGCAGCAGCTGTAAACCAGCTTGGTTTCGCTGACAAGATGAGCCACATCTCTACCGGTGGCGGCGCATCCCTGGAGTTCTTAGAGGGCAAGACCCTTCCGGGCGTAGCAGCAGCTGACGATAAGGAATAAATAAAACCGAGTATATAAAGATGCTTTTGGAGTCTCATCTGAATCCGGGGGCTGAATGAGAAAATATATTTTTAAGTATGTTTTCCCGTTCACTCCCCGGGACGGGGGAGGCTCTGAATTGCATAGTGGGGAATAGAAGGAGAAGAACATCATGGGAAGAAAGAAAATTGTAGCAGGCAACTGGAAGATGAACATGACTCCGAGCGAGGCAGTTGCCCTGATTGATACCTTAAAACCGCTGGTAAAGAATGATGATGTTGACGTTGTATTCTGCGTTCCGGCAATCGACATCATTCCGGCAATCGAGGCTGCAAAGGGAAGCAACATCCAGATCGGCGCTGAGAATATGTACTTTGAGGAGAAGGGTGCATACACCGGCGAGATTTCCCCGAATATGCTGACCGATGCAGGCGTCAAGTATGTCATCATCGGACATTCCGAGAGAAGAGAGTACTTCGCAGAGACTGATGAGACCGTAAACAAGAAAGTGCTCAAGGCATTTGAGCATGGCCTGACCCCGATCATCTGCTGCGGCGAGTCCTTAACACAGAGAGAGCAGGGCATCACGATCGACTGGATCCGCCAGCAGATCAAGATTGCTTTCCTGAATGTAACCGCAGATCAGGCTAAGACTGCTGTCATCGCTTACGAGCCGATCTGGGCAATCGGAACCGGCAAGGTTGCAACGACTGAGCAGGCTCAGGAAGTTTGCGCAGCAATCCGTGCATGCATCGGAGAGATCTACGATGAGGCAACCGCAGCAGCAATCCGCATCCAGTACGGCGGTTCTGTTTCTGCAAAGAGTGCACCGGAGCTGTTTGCACAGGCAGACATCGATGGTGGTCTTGTAGGCGGCGCATCTCTGAAACCGGACTTTGGCGCAATCGTAAATTATAACAAATAATTTATTTACACTTGTTTTTCCGTGTAGTAAAATTCAAGGGGCAGGAGGACATCCTGCCCCGATTTTGTTTTATAGGAAATTGCGTCCTATCATATTTACTTTTGGGGGAGAGGGGGAGTTTTCCATCACGAAAATCGATGAGATAAAACAGAGACTGCGAGAACATGTTCAAGAAATTTGCAGGAAAATGAGGTCAGAGAGCTCTGGGGAGTATCATGCGGAGAACTACGCAAAGAAGTATGCAGAGAAGTACGCAGAAAATGAAAAACTGGCAGAAAAGCTGACGGAAAAGCAGTGGGAGAAAAAGAAGCGCCACAGACAGTATGCAAAAAATATGGGAGTGGTGTGTTTTTTTATGTCGGTGGCAACACTCGGAGCTCTGGCATTTCTCCATTTTGGACAGAATGATGCCAGTGTGTCGATTATCTATGTGCTTGCGGTGATGCTGACTGCGCGCTGCACAACGGGATATGTGGCAGGAATTCTTGCCTCCCTGCTCGGCGTGTTCTGTGTGAATTTTGCGTTCACTTATCCCTACATGAGCCTGAACTTTTCGATCGACGGGTATCTTGTGACATTTGGCGGAATGATGATCATCTCTTCGATCACGAGTGTGACGACGACCCAGCTGAAACAGAAAAATCAGATCCTGAAAGAGCGCGACAAGATGCTTCTCGAGGCAGAGAAAGAGACGATGCGTGCCAACCTTCTGCGTGCCGTTTCCCATGATCTGCGCACGCCCCTGACCGGGATGATCGGAATGACGAATGCCTATCTCGAGGGCGGAGATCACATGTCGGAGAGTGAAAAGCGCGAGATGGTCGCCAATATCCGGGAGGATGCAAACTGGCTGTTAAATATGGTTGAAAATCTTCTCACAGTCACGAGGATTCAGGTGGGCGATGCGAAGATGAACACAAGCCCCGAACCTCTCGAGGAGGTTGTGTCCGAGGCGATGATGCGTTTCAGACGCCGCCTGCCAAAGGCGAAGGTGCGTGTCAGTGTGCCGGATGAATTTCTGATGGTTCCGATGGACGCGATGCTGATTGAGCAGGTGATCATCAATCTGCTTGAGAACGCCGTTTACCATTCCGGTGTCGAGGATGAGATTGAATTCCGGGTGACGAAGGAAGAGGAGAATGCCGTCTTTCATATCCGGGATTTCGGAAAAGGAATTGATCCGGCGCGTCTGGACACGATCTTTGACGGTGTAGGAATTGATAAAAATGCAAGTGGGGACTCCCACAAGGGAATGGGAATCGGACTGACGATCTGCAAGACGATCATCACGGCGCATCATGGCACAATCTGCGCCGTCAACCATGACCGGGGAGCAGAGTTTATTTTTACATTACCGCTTGAGGAGGAAAAGTTGAATGAATAATAAACCGACGATTCTGATTATTGAGGACGAAAAGACGATTGGAAGTTATATGGAGACGATTGTGAGTTCCAACGGATATAAGGCACTCTGTGCACAGAACGGAATGTCCGGTCTCTCTCTCTGCATGTCCCACCAGCCGGATCTGATTCTTCTGGATCTGGGTCTTCCGGATATCGATGGAATGGATGTCCTGCACAAAGTCAGAGAATTTGCCTCGATCCCGGTGATCGTGATCTCCGCGCGCACCCTTGAGAGAGAGAAAGTGGCTGCCCTCGATGCGGGTGCCGATGATTACATCACGAAGCCATTCGGATCAGAGGAACTTCTCGCGAGAATCCGCACGGCACTGCGCCACAGCGTTCAGACCGCGGACAAGCCGCGGGCTGCTGTCTATGAGAGTGATGGTCTTCGGATCGATTTTGACAAGCGTCTTGTGACGCTCGATGGAAATGAGGTGCATTTGACCCAGATCGAGTACAAGCTCGTCTCCCTGCTCGCCCAAAATGCGGGGAAAGTCCTCACCTATGATCTGATCCTCAAGGAGATCTGGGGACCCTACGCCGATACGGACAACCAGATTTTGCGCGTCAATATGGCGAACATCCGCAGAAAACTGGAGAAGAATCCGGCGGAACCGCATTACATCAACACGGAGATCGGCGTGGGATACCGGATGCGGGAATAGCAGATCAAGCCGAAAATGAAAAATGGAAGCAAGTCTAGGTGAGTGGCATCGAAATGCAATCAGCTGCCCTGCTGTCCGGTGTTGATGATCTTCCACGCGCCGGACTTGCTCGAGCGAGCGATGCTGACCGTGTGGTAGGAATTGCCGGAGCGCCGGTCCGAGACGGTGATGATCTTGTAGATGATCAGATTTCCCGGGCCGTACTCCGCCTCAATTCCGGCATTGTGATAGAGAGAAAAATCTCCGTCGAGCGGGTAGATCTGATCGACGCCCTCACAGTCGGAGGAGGACTCATTGTAGTAGGACTGCGCGAGATCTTCCGTCTCATTCAGTTCCTTTTCGGTCAGGGCTGCGATGTAGGAGGGAGTATCTTCCGCGAGAGAAGCGATCGCTTCCGTCTCCATCGTGAAGCGTTCAGGAAGCTCGTCTGCAAGCTCAGACGGGATCATATTGATTGCATTTCGCTCTGCTTCCGAGAGAGAGTCATAGAAATGCAGCCATTTGAGGGTGTCTTTTGAGACATCCTTTTTCTTTTTGTAAATGCCCTCGTACTCAATCGTGTCATCGGCGAGAAACAGCATATACTGGCCGTTCACGCGAACAGCAGCAGCTCCCTCGTGGAGAATGATGCACGGGGCGCCGAGGCAGGAAAAGTTTGCCTCGCCGTTCGAGGAGGGACGTTCACTGCTCTTGATGACATGTGTGATTGAGAGGGTGGCGTGTCTGCCGTTTAAATGAGCTTTGCGTCCCGTTGCACGCAGACAGTTCTCCTCGAGATAGACCATCTGGGAAGGCAGATCAGAGGAAGCATTCTTTTTCGTCTTGTTTCGATCTTCATTTTGATCCTGATTGAGATCCTGATTAGGATCTTGTTCCGGATTCTGATACGGTCTGTCGGAATTCTCGTCAGTGTCATGTCTGTGACCGACTCTTGCAGAATGTTCCGCGATTGTTTGTCTCGAGGAAGGAGAGGAAACCGCAGTGGAGAAGAGCTGGCATCCTGTCAGAAGAATTCCGAGTGTCAGAATCGTTATGATAAGCGTTAAAAATCTGCGCATAAATCCTACACTCCTTATGATTCGTGCTGATATTAGTGCCATTATACCAAAATGGGACCAGAAAAGATTTAAGATATCCGAAAGATTTATGGAAATCCTCTGGTCAAAAGAGAAAAAATCTGCTATCATCACTGTGTTATGCGAAAAATAGCGTAAAAACGCGGAAAAATATAGGTAAAAAATATTGCTGCTTATCGGCGCATAAGCGGCAACCAAGAGATACGCGAAAAGAGGAAGAAAGGGAAACAGGTAAGTTAAAAAATGGCAGGAAGTAAAAATGGAATCGTAGTTCTCGGAGCAGTATTTGTGGATATCAAGGGATTTCCGGATGATATCTATATTCCGGACGGCAGAAATGCCGGACGTGTCGAGTATATCCACGGCGGAGTCAGCCGGAATGTCGTGGAAGACATCGCAAATATGGAACTGAGACCGACGTTCCTTGGCATTGTCGATGATTCTGCGCTCGGAGAGGCAGTCATTCGCAAGTTAAAGAATCACAAGGTAAACACAGAATACATGAAGACAATTCCGAATGGAATGGGAACCTGGCTTGCAGTATTTGACAACAGCGGAGATCTCGCAGGTTCGATTTCCCAGCGCCCGGACCTCATGCCGATTCTTTCGATTCTTGAGGAGAATGGGGATGAGATCATCGAGAACTGTGATTCTGTGATTCTGGAGGTGGACATCGACAAGGAGATTGTCAAGAAAGTGGTTCAGCTGTGTGAGAAGTATGACAAGAAACTCTACGGCGTGGTCAGCAACATGAGCATTGCCGTTGAACGTCGGGATTTCCTCAAGAGCTTTGACTGCTTTATCTGCAACCAGCTTGAGGCAGGCATCTTTTTTGCCGACGATTACAGTGAGAAGACACCGGATGAGCTCTGCGAGATTCTCACGGAGCGCCTGAAAGTGGCAAAGATTCCGTCGATGATCGTGACGATGGGAGCTCAGGGTTCTGTCTATGCGGATGATCAGGGAAACCGCGGATACTGCCCGGTACAGAAGGTGACGGTAAAAGATACGACAGGTGCGGGAGATGCGTTCTGTGCAGGTGCGGCAAGCGCGCTGACTTACGGAAAGACACTCGCTGAGGCGGTGGAGATCGGAACGAGACTGTCGGCATCCGTGATCACATCTTCTGAGAATGTCTGCCCGCGCTTTCAGCCGGAAGAGTTCGGCATCAGTGCGGAGAGATAGGAAAATCGTTCAGATTTTAAATTTTTAAATTTGCGAATCTGTGGAGCCATTGACAGACACTGCGGGAAAAAACTGCGCATAGAATACACCAGAAATGAGGTGGGTTCTATGCGCTTTTCTGACTTGAAACGAAAGGAAGTCGTCAATATCTGTGACTGCAAACGGCTCGGATTTGTCGGAGATCTCGATTTTGATCCGAAGACCGGTTGTATCACCCATCTGATCGTTCCGGAGGCGGGATGTATCTGTGGAATCTTCGGACACGAGAAAGAATATGTGATTCCGTTTGGTGATGTCAAACAGATTGGGGACGATTTGATTCTCGTGGAAATGAAAAAGCCAAAAGATGCGGAAAAACCGTGCAAAAATGGCGGAAAGTGAAGGAAAATCGCTTGCATATCTATGCAGGGTCATGTAAAATGAAGCTATTCAAAAAGTATTCAAAAAAATGAAAAAACTTGTAGAGAAGAAAGAAAATAACCGAAAAAACTGGTAGAAATCCGAGAGACGAAAGAGAGGGGAGACAATCAGTGAAATGTCCATTTTGCGGCGCTGCCGATACAAAAGTGATTGATTCAAGACCGGCGGATGATAATAGTTCGATTCGCCGCCGCCGTCAGTGTGAGACCTGCGGAAAGCGCTTTACGACTTATGAGAAATTAGAGACCATGCCGCTTATGGTGATCAAGAAAGACCGCTCGCGGGAGGAGTATGACCGCTCCAAGATTGAGGCGGGGATTGTCAACTCCTGTCACAAGCGTCCGGTGTCAACCCAGCAGATCAATGCTGCGATTGACGATATAGAAAATCAGATCTTCAATATGGAAGAGAAGGAAGTCGAGACCTCTGTGATCGGAGAGCTTGTGATGGCGAGACTCCAGAAGCTCGATGAGGTGGCTTATGTGAGATTTGCATCTGTGTACCGGGAATTCAAGGATGTGAATACATTCATGGAGGAACTGGGAAAACTGTTAAAGAAGCAGGAAGGCCAGGATAAGTAAAAAAAGTAGCCGTACAAAAAAAGTACAAATACAGGAACGCAGAATAGGGGAAGAGCATGCTGGAACGTTTTTATCCGAAAGAGTGGGTCGACAGCACCTACGAGATTGACTGGGAATCGTGGTACGAAAAAGGAATCCGAGGTGCCGTTTTTGACATTGACAACACTCTTGTTCCTCATGGTGCCCCTGCAGATGACCGGGCAATCGCGTTGTTTTCACGCCTGCATGCGATGGGAATGAAGACCTGTCTGCTCTCAAACAACAAGGAACCGAGAGTCAAATCGTTCGCGGATCAGGTGAATTCCCCGTATATTTACAAGGCGGGAAAACCGTCTGTGAAGAATTACCGGAAGGCGATGGAGCGGATGGGGACCGATGAGAAGAATACGATCTTTGTCGGCGATCAGCTCTTTACGGACGTGTATGGGGCAAACCGCAGCGGGATTTACGGAATTCTCGTGAAGCCGATCAACCCGAAGGAGGAGATCCAGATCGTCCTGAAACGGTATCTGGAGGCGATCGTACTTTATTTTTATAGGAAAAGTCTAAAAAAGGCTTAATTGACGGGGAAAATCGGGGATGCGCGAAAAAAACAGTTGAAAAAACAAGCTGTTTATTATAAAATAAGATAGATTATGAGCGAGTACGCAAATTCAAGGAGGAATATCACATGATTTCAGCAGGTGATTTTAGAAACGGAATTACCCTGGATATGGATGGAGCTGTTTATCAGATCGTAGAGTTCCAGCACGTAAAACCGGGTAAAGGCGCTGCATTTGTAAGAACCAAAATTAAGAACGTTATGACCGGAGCTGTTGTAGAGAGAACTTTCCGTCCGACCGAGAAGTTCCCGGCTGCAAGAATTGACCGTGTAGATATGCAGTATCTGTACGAGGATGGCGATCTGTACAACTTCATGAACATGGAGAACTATGAGCAGATGGCTCTGGCTAAGGACGTAATCGGTGACGCTCTGAAGTTCGTGAAAGAGAACGAGACCGTTAAGATCTGCTCTTACAACGGCAAGGTATTCTCTGTTGAGCCGCCGCTGTTCGTAGAGCTGGAGATCACCAACACCGAGCCGGGCTTCAAGGGCGATACCGCACAGGGTGCAACCAAGCCGGCTACCGTAGAGACTGGTGCTACCGTATATGTACCGCTGTTCGTAGACAACGGAGACAAGATCAAGATCGATACCCGTACTGGCGAGTATCTGTCCAGAGTTTAATTTTTAATTGGACTCCGATTAAAAGAAATGTAAAAAGACCCTTTGGGAGACAGGTTGTTTTCCGAAGGGTCTTTTTTGTAAGGGTGAGGAATTTTGCTTATGGGAGAGAATGGAGAAAGAGCAGGCGGAGAAAGATTTAAAACGATGCGGATCCGCGGCGTCGTGGAACGAATTACCTACCAGAATCCGGAAAACGGTTATACCGTCTTGAAGTGTGCCGTCAAGAATTACACAGATCTTGTGACCGTCGTCGGAAATCTTCTCGATGTCAATGTCGGTTCGGTTCTCCTGATTGATGGCAACTGGAAGATTGACAGCCGGTACGGGCGACAGTTTACGGCAGAGAGCTGGGAGGAGACGATGCCCGCAACTGTTTTCGGGATTGAGAAATACCTCGGTTCCGGTCTGATTAAGGGAGTCGGTCCCAAGTTTGCAAAGCGGATTGTGCAGACGTTTGGGACGGAGACGATTGAGGTCATCGAGAGCGACGTGAACCGCCTGCTGGAAGTGGAGGGAATCGGAAAGAAGCGGATCCAGATGATCCACGAGAGCTGGGAGAAGCAGAAGGAGATCAAGAACATCATGCTGTTTCTTCAGGATCACGGGGTCAGCACTTCCTTTGCGGCAAAAATTTATCGCCAGTACGGAAATGCGAGCATCCAGATCGTAAAGGAAAATCCGTTTCGCCTTGCAGATGACATCTGGGGAATCGGATTTCGGACCGCAGACGGAATTGCGCAGAAGCTGGGATTTGAGAAAAATGATTTTGCGAGAATCCGGAGCGGAATCATGTACACGCTCAGCGCACTTGCAGATGAGGGGCATGTCTATGCGGAGCGGGAACAGCTGATCAAAAAGGCGACAGAACTTCTCGAGGCGGATGAGATGTGCATTGCCGGGGCGATTGAGAAGATGCGGGAAGCGAAGGATCTGATCTGTGAAGCGTGGAGAGAGGATAATGGGGATTCTAGTGGTTTGGGGGATTTTGGTTTAGGGGATTTGAAGGAAGCGATCTATCTCCCACCATTTTACTATGCAGAGACAGGAGTCGCATCAAGACTCCGGCGGTTGACGCAGACTCCGGCAAAGGATCGTCTTTGGACTTCCCTGATGCAGGCGAGGCAGAAGACGGGAAACACAGAGCTCTCCGTCGATGTCAAAAAGATTCAGGAGCGCGTCCATATGGAGTACGATGAGGTGCAGACCGAGGCGATCCGCCAGGCGGCAGTCTCAAAAGTCATGGTACTCACAGGTGGGCCGGGAACGGGAAAGACGACGACAACACAGGGAATCATCACGGCGTTTCAGTCATTTGGATTAAAGATTCTGCTTGCGGCACCGACAGGGCGGGCGGCAAAGCGGATGACCGAGGCGACCGGACTTGAGGCGAAGACGATTCACCGGCTTTTAGAGTGCAAACCGCCGGAGGGATACCAGAAAAATGAGGAAAATCCGCTTGAGGGTGATGTGCTGATCGTCGATGAGTGTTCAATGATCGACATTGTGCTGATGAACTCGCTGCTAAAGGCAATTCCGCTTGGGATGCGCCTGATTCTCGTCGGAGATATTGACCAGCTTCCATCTGTCGGTGCGGGAAACGTCCTGCGCGATATCATGGATTCCGGGACAGTTCCGGTGATCCGCCTGACACGGATTTTCAGACAGGCACTCAGCAGCCGGATTATCATGAATGCGCACCGGATCAATCAGGGGCAGATGCCGGATCTCTCAAACGGGGCGGACACGGATTTCTTCTTCACGTCGAAGGAAGATCCGGAGGAGGCGGCAGCGGAAGTCGTGAATCTCGTCAAGACAAAGCTGTCGAGGTATTATGCGGTGCCATCGTCGCAGATCCAGGTGCTCACACCGATGCAGCGCGGAGTCGTCGGGGCCGCAAAATTGAATCTAATGCTTCAGGAAGCTTTAAATCCGCAGGGCGATCAGCTTTTCCGGAGCGGATATGCCTACCGCGTCAATGACAAGGTGATGCAGATCCGGAACAATTACGAGAAAGAAGTCTTCAACGGGGATATCGGACTCATCGTGTCCGTGGATATGCAAAGCAGAGTGCTCAGTGTTGATTTTGACGGGCGGATCGTCTCTTACGAGTCGTCGGAACTGGACGAGCTTGTGCACGCTTACGCGACGACGATCCATAAGGCGCAGGGCTCCGAGTATCCGATTGTCGTGATGCCGGTGCTGATGAATCACTTTGTGATGCTCCAGCGTAATCTGATCTACACAGGAATCACCCGCGCAAAGAAGGTGCTCGTGATTGTCGGAACGAAGAAGGCGCTAGCATATGCAGTACGAAATGTGACCGTCACGAAACGCAATACGCATTTGAAGATGCGGTTGCGGGAGAGTGGGGATGCGTTCTTGATGGGGGAGTTTCCGAGTGAAGAGTTTGGGGAAAATTGGAGCTTTTAAATATAGGATGTTGATTTTATATAGGTTTTGATAGCTAGGTTTGAGATTCTTGAAATAGCTTAAAAGAATTTGAGATTCTTATTTTGGAAGATATTTCTTGATAAGATTGCATTGGATAAAAATAGTGATATAAAATTTATTTGTCTTTATGAGACGCAGTGGCAGGCAGGAGAAGTCCATGCGAACTCGTTCTCACTCCGGGCTCAGCGCAGCGGTGCGTAAGACCGCAAAATACGCGGTCTAAACACCGGCGCTTCGCACGGGTTCGCATTGGATTCCCTGCCACCCCTGCGCCTGCTTAGTTGATTTGGCAATATTAAAGTGAGAGGTTTTATTTTGATTGCGTAAAAAACATTAAAAAAATTAACAAGGAAAAGAAAAATAATGGTAAAATAAATTTGATTTGCTCCAAAAGAGATTATAGATGAAGTACGAGAAAGGGCACAGTTAGATGGTAACAGGAGAACTGAAAAGTAAGATTGATAGTTTATGGGAAATTTTCTGGACAGGTGGATTGACGAATCCATTAGATGTAATTGAACAGATGACGTATTTGATGTTTATTCACGATTTGGATGAGACAGATAACCGTCATGCGAAAGAAGCATTGATGCTGGGATTGCCTTATACAAGTGTCTTTAAAGAAAATGTTCAGATCGGTGATCGCGTAGTTAATGGCAATCAGCTGAAATGGAGTGTATTTCATGATTTTCCTGCAACACAGATGTACGCAACGATGCAGGAAATGGTTTTTCCGTTTATAAAGAATCTTCATGGAGACAAAGATAGTGCATATGCAAAATATATGGGCGATGCAATCTTCAAGATTCCAACTGCATTAATGCTGGATAAAATTGTAAATGCGATGGATGGAATTTACGAACAGGTAGCACAGTTGAAAGATATGGATGCCCGTGGTGATATTTATGAGTATCTTCTTTCTAAACTTGCAACAGCTGGTGTAAATGGTCAGTTCCGTACTCCGAGACACATTATTAAAATGATTGTGGAGCTGATGCAACCGAAAGCAGACGATGTAATTTGTGATCCTGCTTGTGGTACAGCAGGCTTTCTAGTAGAAGCAGGTGACTATTTAAGAAAAAATCGTAAGCAGGAAGTGCTCTTAAAGAAAGAAAATAAAGATCACTATATGAATCACATGTTCCATGGATTTGATATGGATCGAACCATGCTTCGTATCGCTGCGATGAACATGATGACACATGGGGTAGATAATCCGTCGATTGAGTATCGTGATAGTTTAAGTGATCAGAACTCGGATAAAGAGGCATATAGCCTGATTTTAGCAAATCCGCCTTTCAAAGGTAGTCTGGATTACGATATTGTATCCGCAGATTTGCTGAAAGTATGCAAAACGAAAAAGACAGAATTATTGTTCCTGACACTCTTTTTGAGAATGCTTAAAGTGGGCGGAAGATGTGCATGTATCGTTCCAGATGGCGTATTATTTGGCTCTTCCACAGCACATAAGGCAATTCGCAAGGAAATCATCGAAAATAACAGACTGGAAGCAGTCATTTCTATGCCGTCTGGTGTGTTCAAACCGTATGCAGGAGTTTCCACTGCTATTTTGATTTTCACAAAGACAGGACATGGTGGAACCGATAAAGTCTGGTTTTACGATATGAAAGCAGATGGACGTAGTTTAGATGATAAGCGAAATGAGATTGAGGAAAACGATATTCCTGATATTATTGCACGCTTCCATAATTTAGATGCAGAAGCAGATCGAGAGCGCACCGAGCAGAGCTTCTTCGTTCCAAAAGAGGAAATCGTTGAAAACAATTATGAGCTTTCCATCAACAAGTATAAGAAAGTCGAGTATGTTCCAGTTGAGTATCCTTCAACTGAAGAGATTATGACTGATTTGCGAGAGCTGGAAGCAAAGATAAGTGAAGAAATGGAAGCATTATCACAGCTTTTGGGGCTGTAATAATGCTATTTGGAAAAATTAAATTCGGATTTGT
>NZ_JBNMIC010000011.1:0-63781 GCF_050873065.1 Brotaphodocola sp. | reverse complement strand
TGTCTATCAGGAACCGTCAGACATGATAGTTATTACGGATAACATCTGATGAAGGTAGAATTCCTTCTTCTGTTATCTGATTTATAGAAACTTATTAACCAAGTAGTCTTGATTGACTACACCATTATTATACTAGGAGAAGTTTTTTCATGAACATTTTATTCTTTCTTACGCCCAAGAGCGAAGTCGCTCATATCTACGAAGATGATTCCATCCGTCAGGCGCTCGAGAAGATGGAATATCACAAATACTCAGCAGTTCCGCTGATCACACGGGGTGGCAGCTATGTGGGAACCATCACAGAGGGAGATCTGCTTTGGGGGATCAAGAATCAGTTTAACCTGAATCTGAAAGAGGCAGAGTCCGTATCGATCACCTGCATCAAGAGACGAATGGATTATCGCCCAGTCAATGCAAAATCCAACATGGAAGACCTGATTGACCGCGCACTGAACCAGAATTTCGTTCCGGTCGTCGATGACCGGGGATTATTTATCGGCATCATCACGCGAAAGGACATTATCAGCTACTATTACAAGAACGCCAAGAAACAGCAATCAGAACTTACAGAATCTGCTAAATAGGGGAATTCACTTACAAAAAGCCCATCTTCCTCCAATCAGGAAAATGGGCTCTTTGTAAAAAGAATTTTATGAATTTTATTTGGCAAGAGAATTTTCACGATTTTGATCGAAAGCCGGATTGAATGCATAAAAGTTTCGACAGTCTAAATGATCCTGAACATCGCGAAGGGCTTCACCGAATCTTTGAAAATGAATAATCTCGCGCTGTCTGAGAAAACGGATCGGATCGCAGACCTCCGGATCTTTGACAAGACGAAGAATGTTGTCATACGTGCTTCTCGCCTTCTGTTCCGCAGCAAGGTTCTCGCATAAGTCTGTGATTGGATCACCCTTTGACTGGAATTCACAGGCATTGAATGGAACACCTCCGGCAGACTGCGGCCAGATTCCTGTGGTGTGGTCGATGTAGTAAGGACCAAATCCTGATTCCTCAATTTCTTTTGGAGTCAGATTTCGTGTAAGCTGATGAACAATCGCGGCAATAATCTCCCAGTGCCCGAGTTCTTCCGTTCCAACATCTGTGAGAATTGCCTTTCCCTTCTCATATGGCATTGCATAGCGTTGACTCAGATAACGCATTGCAGCTCCTGCTTCGCCGTCAGGACCACCAAACTGTAAAAACCTACAATATTCTTTGTTTCCGGCGGTGTAAATCGCCGGATTTTTTTCTTATTATAATGCCCTGTCTTTCTTACTTTGCCAATCCCGGCATCTGAAGCGCACCATTCTGATCCGGAGTGAGAGTAATTGGCTCCGTGAGCATCCGCCCCTCTGAATCCATGCAGTACCACTTGCCGTCCACCGTAACCTGTCCGGTTCGCATCACTCCATCATCGCCCAGATAATACCAGGCGTTGTTGTATTGATACCAAATATCGTGCACCATCATGCCGGCGCCATCAAACCAGTACCAACTCTCTCCATCCTGATACCAGTTGTTCCTGACGTAGGTTCCCGATCCATCCCGATAATAGAACCGCCACCCGCCGTCCTCCTGTTGCCAGCCGGTTTTGACGATCTCCGGAACCCAAGTCTTTTTGAACTCGTCCGGGTTCTTGTATAATTTCTTAATTCCACTTGTGCTGCTGCCCCAGTCTGGCAGCTGAAAATGAGGCTTGTCTACGATGCTCTTCCAGTTTCCGCCCCATTCCAGACCCAGAGCGACTCCGATTGCCCCAACACGGTCAAAAAACTTGTCAGACTCATTATATGCACCACTTCCGTCGTTCCGATAGATGTCAAATGCAATTCCCCACTGGTGATAGGAGCTGTAACTGCTCCCTGGTGCATTCGTTACAATCTTTCCCGGCTTCGTGCGTCCCTGAGCGTAGAGAGCGTCCTGCTCCGCCACCGTTCTGAATGTCTCTCCGATCTTGATCTTCAGTCCCTGCTCCGCGCACTTCTGGATCAGCTCTGTCGCCAGCTTCTGAAGGCGCGGATGACACAAAGTAATATCTCGCATAATTTTGTCCTCTTTTCTTTTATTTTATGGAGTTCTTTGGAATATTGACATTTTTGAGAAAATAGAATATGATGTAGGTAGCTAAGAAATGTGGTGTTTCTCATGCGACGCAAAAACCCCAGAGGATTAGGGCCCTCTGGGGTTTTCTTGCTCGTTACGGTGAGCTATTCCGTTTTAGGCTGTTGCTGCCTATTTGTCCTTATCCAACCATTTGCATATGTAGTAGCTAACTACGTTTGCTACGATAGGGACAAGAAATGTGGTGATTAATTCTAGCATGCGACATTCACCTCCTTTCTGCTGGAGGTTCGACAGCTTCTACAGCATATCATATTTTCCGTCAGTATTCTACTTATTTTCTACTATATCGATATTCTTTCCGTCAATTTTGTCCTTCAGGACCGCAATGTATTTCACAAGCCACTCCGGAACCGGCGCACCCATGCGACCTGCATTTTCCGTAATGGAAAGAGTTTCGTTCAGAATATACCAAGCTGTCGCCAGTAAGCTAAACATTGCTTTTGACGGCGGAACGATTCCAAGCTCCCCCGATGCCCTTACGATCAAGCAATCGACGCTCACCGCCACAGCGATCACACACAGATAAGCTACTTTCTTCGCGATTCCTTTGGCGCCCTTCTTGCTACTCCAACCATAACCGTTATCCCCAGGATGATCCAGTGCCTCCACGGCAGAGGCTGCCATTCCGGTAAAATAATCGATCGCCATCAAAACCAGCAAAACACTGAGTAAATAAAAGGAAATCCCCAGCTTCTCGCTGAGGTATGCGACCGCTCCGGCCGCAAACATCTGAATTGTCATGCATGTGCTCCTTTTCATCTTTTCGTTTGTCTCCTTCCATAAAACGTGATATAATTTTACGAAAGAAAATTTCTATATTTAAAAGCACCCGAAAATCCGTTTGCCTGTGGATTCGGGTGCTTTCTTTTTATGCTGTTGTCACCTGTATACTATACAGTTTCTGCACACCAGACGGCAGTGTCGCCTCCAATGTTGCCTCGCCCTCTGTCACTCCGGTGACGGTAAGCAAATCGTCCACGAACGTCGCTGTGATGCCTTCCGATGCTACAAGAGCCAGTGTTGTTCCACTGTTGGAGCCTTCCGGAAGCCAACTCACATGTCCGGTTATCGTCTCGCCTACGACAACGGTGAGATCTTCTTTCTCCCACTCTACGCTAAAATCCAATGCGTCTACGGATTCCACAGCATCACTCTTCTCTGTCAGGATCGCGCAGCGGAACGCAAGAACTTTCGCCTTCAGCTTCGGGCACAGTCCGGTGTTTACGATCCGAACAGCAAGATTCTTGTAAGGCTTAATCGTCTTGTTGCTGTAAATCCACGTCTTGATATGCCCATTGGAGCCGGTTCCAACCCAGATCACATCCCCGATTCCATCGATTTTAACCCCGACCGCCTTCGGATATTTTCCTGCATATTCTGGTGTAGCATAGTCACCCATGTCGATGTATGCTTCCAAATAGATGTAGCGGATCAGATGGTTCTCATAGCGCTGGTTTGGCACATAACAGCATAAGGTTCCTTTTGTACGTTTCTCGTTCGAGTACAGATTTGGAAACATATTTTCCAGAACGATAGTGCTGAGTGCTTCCTTGTAGATTTTACACTCAAAAACTTTTCCTTTGAGTTTATTGTTACCGGCAAGCGTTGGCGCAACCATATTCTCTCCAATATGTAACGTGCCATTGAAAACAGTGTCAGCATCCGATCCACTAATAGTTGTGAATTTCTGCATATTGAAATCATAAAAACTCAATACGCCGTTTTTTCTCATGATAATTACGCCATAATCATGTCCGTGATAAGCAAAATAAGAACTCTCAATCAACGCAGAATTGCTAAACTTCCAAGAGTTTCTGATCGTTATGAAACCGCCTGTTGGAACAGCATCCAGATCATTGCCTCCACCTCCACCTTGTAATGAAAGTCCAATATCAAATCCGGGACTCTTCTTTTTATCCTCTGCGTAATTCATTGCACTCAAAACCGGAATAAAGTTGAAATTTGTCAGCCCTTCGTCGTGATAGTTTTCCAGCTCAAAGCGCGCAATTACAGTGAAATCCGAACTGTCTGCAAATAACTCCACCCCTGTGTCGATGCCGAACGTTCCGTCGAACACTACTGCACTTTCTTCGGAATCGTAATGCTGATCCGAAGTGATGTCGTAAATAGGTGTAACTTCTTCAGCGTTATCAGAAGATTCCAATACCTTTCCGTACAGCAACATTCCTGCCTCTGCATTGCTCACAGCTCTCTGGAACACCTCAAATTCTTCCATAGTTCCCAGAAGAGAATACATATCACTGTCGAGATAATTCTGCTGTACACCTACATACAGATTTCCAGAGAAACCATTCAAATCATCGCTGTCCTGAATATCATATGCTGTCAAATTTCGCGTAAGATCATCTGCATCAGCGTCCTTTCTCATCAACCACGTTTCGATCTTGCTTCCCTTTTTACGCATCAGGAGCTTCAGATCTTTCAGCGTATATTTGGTCTTTGTGTCCAGTGAAACAACGCTCGAATTCGGTTTTACGACAGTAGCGACATTCGCCCACTGACCACCAGTGAGAAGGCGGTTGCTGTCAGAATCCTCGTCGTAGACCGTAAACAGTGCCATGATTCCAGATTTTCCGGATGGAATCTCTGTTGTCTCGCTTCCAGTAAACTTCAAGAAGATTGTCCAGTCTCCGCCGTCCTTCAAGAGCTGGATGCCCGTATCAATATGCTTGTGCTCTGTTGGTCCGGGAAAAACATATCCTTGTTCTGCGACGTACCCATCTGCTGATCGGATGTCATACGCTGTGTCGGTTGGGATTTCAATTTCTTCTGGGATATCATAAGATGTCAAGGTTGCTATTCCATCCTCCGTGGTCGCCTGATCGTTTTCAAGGATTGCTTTTGCTGGATCAAACATGGAGAATTCTGTCTCCAAGAAACGCCCTCTACTTCGGTTTGTAATCAAATTGCACTTCGTAAAATCTGATTTGTATGCACTCTGCATATCGTCCAGAATAACATTTCCCTCAAAAGTGCAGCCGTTAAAATATGGGTAAATTCCGTCATTATTTTCAAACCGGATGTCAGCATGGAAAGTGCAGCCCAGAAAATGCGTGTCAATACTATGTGGTTGCCCCGTACGCATGACATTTCCAGTAAAAACAAATGGCACATTGTACTCTCCCTTGAACTGGATGTAGCTTTGGCGCGGCACATAGGCAATGCCCATCGTGTTGTTTGCAAATACGATAGGTTCAGCGTCATCGTTCGGAAAACTACCATCCACATCTCGGTAATAATTTCGGTAGATAAAATTGACCGAATTGATGATACGCACCTGTAACTTGTAGTCCAGATGATACTTTTCTTCCATCAGGCGACAGTTCTCTTCTGTCTGTGCTGCGCCCTGACCGGTGATGCTGTTAGCGATACATGGATTCCATACAGGACCCTCGATGCTAGATTCCACACAGTCCTCAAAAACATTATTCTCGCAGATGAAATGCCATTTATAAGGTGCTGCTCTTGTGCCAGCACCACCCAACAAACCTGCACAGCCCAGACCTCTCTGGTTCTCTGGGAAGCTGTTGATAAATTCCGGCGGAAGATAGCCAAGCCCACAGCCGATGAACTGATTGTTGCATACTCTGCCCTTGACCTTCGGAAACTGTTGCTGGACTGCATAGACACAGATGCCACCATAAGCATTTAAGTAGAACGTGTTATCTGTAACTTCTGCATAGCCATTTTTCTTGTAACTGTTCCAATGAATGCAAGCATTGCCTTTGACCTGCGTGAAGAAATTGTGGTGAATGTAAAGATTGTGAACACTGCGCGGTAAAATAGCCTGTCCTGTAACATCCGTCGGTCTGCCGTTGTTGACAGAAGGATTGTACCAAATGTCACGGAATACGCAGTTTTCAATCCATACATTTTCACACCAAATCTCATTGCCAGACTCATCCGTCCGCTCACGCAGACGGATACCATAAGTCCAGATCTCGGAATCGCCATTGCAGTTGATACCTTCCCATGTGCAGTGCTCAAAACGGATGTTCTTGCAACCAGCAACTTCTATTCTCTGTCCTTTCCAGAAAATTACATTTCGGACGGTCAAATTCTCAACGCCGCTAATCTCAATGGACATGTATTTGTATTTCTTGTTTCCACCGTCCACAACCGCATTGCTCTGGCTCAACGCGGTTGTAAGTGCTTTGGTGTCGTCTGTAATTCCGTCGCCGACAGCGCCAGCGATACCTACACTATCGGTTCCGGAACCACCAAAAATCTGCGCACCATAAATATTATAAATTCCCACGTTCGACCTCCTTACTCATTCAGCCATGCCGTAATGTCCTCATCGCTCATCGCTTTTTTGTACACAAGGAACTGGAATAATGTACCATCAAAATAACGTCCTTTTTCCCCATCGGAAGTCTGATACGCACCCAAAATGAGCGTCTTATCCACAGCTGTATTGTAATTGGAAATAGAAAACGTTGCAGAAGTTCCATCCACATTCCACCTTGTACCAGTTGTGCCTTCCAGCTTAAGTGCCAGCTTGCGTTTCTGCGCTTTCAGCTTCGTCATTGTGCCGAACTGCGACTTTCCACCATATACATTCACACCAAGTGCGCCATCCGCCCATGCAGAAATACTTAATCCCGGCCACGGGCTGCTCTCATTCATGCAATGCGCAAGGCAATATGTGTCAGAAGCGGCTACGGCGTTATCTCCATACTGCACTTCCATCAGTATTGTCCAACTCGGCTTCTCTTCGATGCTCTCAAACAACTTTACACCCGTATCGATATACCTTTCTGCACTCGGCTCGAAAACAGTCTCGTCCGGCAGGCTGTACACCAGAGTTTCATCCTCGACCGTTGCTTCCGGAACAGTAAGAGCATACGTTGCGGTCTTTCCGCCTGCTGTTGCCGTGATGTCTGCTGATCCAGCTGTAAGCGCCTTGACCAAACCGCCCTCCACGCTTGCCACTGCCGGTTTGCTACTCTTCCACGTTACGGTCTTATCTGTCGCATTGCTCGGTGTGATCACCGGCACAAGAGTCAGGCTTTTGCCGATCTCCAAACTTCCGGATGTCTGCGCGAAGCTCACAGACTGCACTGCCACGGTCGCTTCTGCAATCGTGATCTTGCAGGTTGCGCTTTTCTCTCCGGCTGTCGCCGTAATCTCCGCCGATCCCACAGAGACTGCCTTAACTGTGCCGTCAGAGACTGTTGCTACCGAACTACTGCTTGTCCACTTCACAGTCTTGTCGGTTGCATCTGCCGGCAGTACGGTTGCCTTTAACGTAAGGCTTCCACCAACTATGAGGGAAGCTGTCTGCTTATCCAGAGTAACACTCTGCACAGCCACGTTCTGTGACTTCTTCATCGCCGTTGCAGTGATCACAATATTCCCAGTAACCGCGCTGATCCGGATCGCTCCACTGGATGCCGTGTACGCAGTGGACGTGATATCCTCATCGCCCATCGTAATCTTGACAGATCCCATCGTATAGCCTTCCACCGGTGTCAGAACTGCGCCGTAAACACTTCCCTCTCTCACCGAAGTCGCTGAACTAGAGTTGATCACATTGCTCAGAGCATTCGTCACTGTGTAATACACCTTTTCTGCCGGCTTCGCGTTCCAGATGTCCTTCAATGCATTGTAAGCGCCTTCCATCTCATCTGAAGTGTATGCCGCGCTCTTCAGGAGAGTCAGAAGCAGATCCTTCTCTTCTTTGGAAAGTCCGGACGTCTCCTCGTCATCATCCGATGGGTTTACAGTGCCTTTCTTGTAGACTGCTTCCGGAGCACGGAGATAGAAAATCTGCGATCGAATGTCTCCATCCTGTGAGTAGATGCACAACTGCGCCGCCTGCTTTCCGGCACAGGCGCAGGCTTCCGGCAGGAGTGTTACGAGTACGGAGTTACCGCCCTCCTTCTCCACTGTTCCATCGCAGACAACTGTTTTCTTGTCTGTCCTGCTTACACACAGCTGTACAGATGCACCCGGCGGAATTGCGAACTCCGCATCGCCAAAGGTTTTGAGGTAGAAGCGCACTGTTCTGGAACTTGTGTCTCCCTGCTGTACCTCTACATAGCGCCCCTCAGATGGGGCACCGTACATATTAAGCGTTATTTCCTGTGTAGTTCCCTGAAATGACATAGGTCTTCCTCCTATTACTCGTGCTTGCACTCCTTGTGTCCCGGACCGCCTGCGACATGATCCGGATGCAGTCCGTTGGTCGTGCCCGGAGTGGAATCACCGGTGTATTCATGCTCCTTGCCCTTGCTCAGGACCTCATTCTTCGGCTCCGGAGTCTGAACACCAGTCGCCGGTCCGTATGCTACGTTTACTCCGCTGTATTTTTTGCTTCTCTTCATAATCATTTTCTTCCTTTCCTGTTTTTTATTTCATCTTCCTCTTTGGGAAGTGATTAACTCAGCCATACTCGATCAATAAGCATCTGTGCATCACCATTACTATTTCCTGAAATACATCCAAAAGAAATGTAGCAATTCGCATTTATACTTGAAATATCAAGCGATGCGGTAACTGCCTGATTATTTGCTCCGCTTGTTGCTACGGATGCAGCAACGTTATTTGACGCTCCGTACAGACAACCCGGTTTATTATAGGTTGCCTGCATACGGAAATTATTTGTTCCCTTGTTCCATCTGAAGGTCACATTCAACTTACTATATGCGGATAAATTAACAGCCTGATTGGAAGTCAGGCAGACCGTGCATCCATCCACTCGCATTTGCGCAGCATCATAGGAAAGCGCACCTGCCCCCTTCATATAGCCTGCTGCACCAGACTCCGAATCGCCGTAATATGGAATGGCTGTAAATCCACCGCCCAGCCCCAGCGCACCCTTGTTGTAGAGATCTCCATTTCCGGCTACATATCCCTCCCATGTGCCGGTAATTCCGCAGATGGTAGTACCTTTCTTGATCTTGTTTGCGGTAATCCCAAGCGCACTCGCCACATCTGCTTGCTTCGTCCATACTTCTGCGTATGTTGCTGTGCCTCCAGATGTAGGCTGCCACGCACTGTACCATCCGGCCAGAAGCCAGTTAACGAGATAGGTAACTCCATCTGTGTGCTTGTATGTATAGCACTTCGCAGATTTCTGGCTCTGCCCGCGCTGGTTCGGGATCGCTCCCACAACAACTTTTTCCAGCACACCACCAGAATCTGGATACGCTGTCTGCTGCGCCGTTGATGGCGTAACTGTCTTCGTTGTCGCCGGTGCTGCCACATAAGTATCTCCATTCCAGTATCCCTTGTCTGGCCGCACCGCGAACAACCTTTCCGATCCCCCTGTCGGCGTGCAGAACTGCCCATAAGTACCTTTGTGAATTGGCACGTTCGGATAAGTGGAATTAATCCCGCCCAGCGAATCCTTCGCACTGTGATCCGGCATTGTTCCGGCCAGTTCGACACCACCGCTGTTTGTGAAGGTCTTGCCCTTCAGGACGTCTGCTGCCGTTGCATTTCCGGAGCCGAGAACGATCTGCCCGATCTTCTCCGCCAGCGTCGCAAAACTGTCCGATGCCGTAGCCGCAACTTTCTTTGCCGTGATGGCTGCGGCTACAAGCGTCTTTCCATCACTCACAGATTTTCCCAGCGTTGTCATCTTGTCGAGCAAATCATTCACAGCCTTATTCGTGGCATTGATATCCTTTGCTCCAAAACTGTCTCCGGAAACTGTATAGCTCGTCACATCCTCGATCGTGCTTTTTCCGCTTCCCGCATCCGTGATCTTGTACAGCCTATCGCCAGACCACGCAGCATCTTTATAATCTGTCTTTAATGCCAATTAGAATTCACTCCTTCCTGTTCCCAACCGAAATGCCAATTTATAGCGTCCCGTGAGATATTGATTCATCATGCAATTCCACAAATCCAAACAGCATTTCTCAATTCTGTTAAGTTCAGTAAAATCAATAGTTGCCGTATTTTCGTAGTAACTTTTTTTCTTGCCTGCTAAACTTGGAATTGTATTTTTGCAGAGTGTATCAAGATTATTTTCCAGAAGATTTATCTCATCCGCATAGATGTAGTCGCCAACATTCTTATCTTCCCCCATATCTTGTATTGAAAATTCGGGATACATCTGTACTGCAAGATTTCTAATCACCACAATATAATTTTTTATCCAGTTGTAATCCTCTGCATTAAAATAATCCCCTATATAATTTCCGGCTGAATCATAACCTCCTGCCCAGTCCGTTTTTGCTTGCGTCCGTGCCATCTATCGCCCTCCTTGCTTTCACATCTCCAGATAACTTTCCAGAAGAAAAAGATAGGTTATTCTCCTCCAAAAACACCTGCATTCGATCTGTCTTGTGCCCCTGAAGGAAGATAATATCTCCGGCATCCGGACGGAAATCTCCCCGATATGGCACCTCATATTCGATATTGTTATTCAGGTAATTCCCGATCCATTCTGCCACCGTCCCTGCATGCTCCTGATCGCTGATCAGCGCATTGCTCCACGTCTTCGTCTCTCCGGTTGTGTTGAGCGGAAGATCGTAGGTGCTTTCGTTTTGCAGATATTCCTTTCCTGTTACGATAAGCTCCACGCTTCCGGAAATCCCAGATAAGTCCACTCGCACTGCATATGCAGAAGATCTCGTGATCTTTCCATAATTTACAGAGAATCCATATGATGCCGTATTGAGATAACAGTCCACTACCTGTCCACCTACCGCAGTATCCTTATAGAGTTCCTTTTCCGCTTCCGATGATTCTGAGTATTTGGTCATTGTCACTTTCAGATTCTTGTAGAGCGTCGTTCTGGCTCCGGTTGGGGTATCCGTCATTGTCTTGTATGTAATCGAAAAGTCTGTGACATCTCCGAATCCCACATGCCGGACGATCACGCCATTCCCCGCCTTGCCCTCCGGAAAGAGAAATTCAATTTGATCGAACAGAGGAAAATCGTGCTGCACATTCGTGATCTTCTGGATCGCTGTGTGCGTATACGTCTCCTGCACTTCTCCATCCAGATACGTCCGGATCTGCATCTTCGTCGGCGGATTTCCGCCAAACTCGATCGATAGTCCGTAATATTTAAACGATGCTTCCAGATCTACGGTAAAGCTCGGCGGAGTTGCGAATTTTCCAGAAGAATCTGCAATGTCTGCACTTACATATCCCTCATTTAGGTAGTTACTTCCCCGTGGCAAGAAATACATTCCACCGTCTACACGAAAATAATCCGTCCAGAGTATGCCATAAGCATACTTCGGATCTGCCAGTACAACGCTTTGCGGATTCGACCACCTTGCAACATTCTTTCCGGTCACTACCATCTTTTCCGGAGAAATTACGGTCGTAAATCCGGCTTTCAAATGGATCGTGCCGGTACGATCCACGACAAGAATCGCTCGCCCAGCATTGGCAATGATCTGAAGACACTCTGCATGCGTCGCCACAGGAAGCGGATTGCACACTTCCACATTCCGCAAATAACTGTCTATGCTGTACTCGCGCTCATCCAGTCCCGCATCCTCAAACACCGCCACAGCAAGGTCATACAAATTCGTAGTCCCATATGTTCCCCAGTAATAGGTATCATTCAGAGAAGCGACCACATCCTTTGCCACAAAGCTCACTTCGTCATCGCTCGCCTTCCATGAATCCAGTAGCAACGTTGTTCCGGAGAAATGCTCGATCTCTCCATTTGGCAGTGTGGCGCCATAGCTTACTTCTACCTTTTGCCCGATCTCCAAGAAATTCAGCGTAGAATCTTCGTTTTCTACATCAAAACGGCGATCTTCATTTTTTACAGTAAGATTCAGATCGGTCGTTGGAAGCTCCGCCGATACCCATGACAGGAACTCTTTTTTTGTGCTGGTCTTGATCTGTCGGTTCGTAAAGTTTATTCCAACTCCCATGCTCATTTTCAAGATCCGGAGTCGTCCCTGCCCGTTGACCATTTTTGTCGGGCGGATCGTGATGTAAGTTGCTTTCTCGAAAACTTTATCCGTCACAAAATGCCCGCTTGTATTCCCTGATACAGACACGCTCTGGTTGTCCGACATAATCAGAAAGTTTTCCGGATACGCTTCTCCAAACTCGATGGTCAATCCTTTTATGTCATATGGCCCTTCCTTAAATAAGATTGAAATGCTGCCCTGATTTTTCTCTGTCACGATACCCTGATTGAAATACGGTCCATTTCGCGGAAGAAACAGCATTTTTCCATCCAACCGGAAGAAGTTTTCTTCCAGAGTGGCGTAGGTGTATTCTCGATCGTAGTTCTGGAATGGCTTTTCCAGATTCGACATTGCGGAATATCTTCCCCGCGGTGATGCATAAGCCTTATTCTGCGCAATCTGATTGATAACACCGATGGTCACATACATATAAAATTGATCTCGACACTGCTGTGTCATGGCTTGCTTGTATGCTTCACTCGCCTCCTGCATTATCCAATCACCCCACAATCAATAATATTGACCTTGCATAACTTATATAGAATGGGCCTCTGATCTGCGTCATTGATTCCTCCGGAAGCGCTTCGATCTCCCGGATAAATCTGAATGCTCATCCAGTCATTGTGAACCTGATCCCAAATTGTGGCTGTTACCACAAAAGCCGAAAACGCCTGACACATCTGCGCCCACGTCTCTGCTGGAAGCCATGACCACTGCAAGTTATTTACCTTGTACTGATCTCGTCCAACCCTGTCTCCGATGAACTCGCCCTGCGCATTTCGTCCGGAAGTTACATTGGTGTATGTAATCAGCTCCCATTCATTATCAGGGGCAGGGAATTCCTGCCCGTTGATCGTTATAAATGCCATCTCCCCGCCTCCTTTTTTAGTCAAACTGTATTCCTGAACGTTTCTCCAAATCTTTCAACTTCTTCCGAAGCTCTCTGGTGTCGATATTGACAACCAAATCGAAATTTTCCAGTAGCTCGATTATCTTCCTCAACAGTTCGATCACAATCGCAAGCTGATCACCACTCGCAGAACCTGAAGCCATAAGAACGCGATCCAGCATGCCCTGCAATCTGTAGTCTTCCTGCCGATATGCCGACGCAGGCGATCCCATCGTTGCCAGTTGCGGAGTTGCATTCTGCGCTATGGTGGACATTGTTGCCACCAGCGGAGCCATGCAAGAGCGCATGCCAGTCTGTACCGCCTGCGTGATTCCCTGCGTGATCTGCTGATTATTCGCAACCGCCGCGCGACCGCCCCAGCGACCAATCATCTCCGGAGTGCCATTTTCTCGTGCAACGAACATCTCTCCGGATGCCGGAAAGCCACCCGATGCACGACCCGTTACACCCGGACCACCGGATGACGAACCACGTCCAGACGTTATCGTTCCTGTGGACTGTACGCCCTCATCATCATCGGCTTCCGCTTCCTCCTTCGATCTCTTGAATGTACTCTTCGCCTTGTCGATCACGGAATTAAATGTATTACTTATCTTATCTGCAATGCCATCCAGCCATCCGGTAATACTCTCCCAGATTTCCTTCATGCCACTCCAGAGCTTATTCATAATATTTTTTCCGATCTCCAGCATCTCGTCGGGCTTAAACACATCTTTGATCTTCTGCCAGATTTCATCGAACCATGATTTGATCGCATTCCACTTTTCTTCGATTGTGGATTTTACAGTGTCCCAGATCTCGGATAATTTGTCGCGGATTGCCTCGAACTTCTCAGAAGCTAAATTTCTTATTGTTTCCCAAAGCGTAGAAATAAATTCTTTAATTGCATTCCACTTCTGTATCCAATCTTGTGAAATTGAAATTAAAATTGAAAAAATACGTTCCTTGATTGCATCAAAAATAGTACTTACAATGGCTTTCATTATATCCCAAATGCCACGCAATATCTCTTTAATACCATTCCAAGCAGTACTCCAATCTCCTGTAAAAACTCCAACCACAAAATCTATTAATCCGCTTAATACCTCTAATGCACCGCTTATTACATCAGTGACCCCGTTCAAGAAAATAAAGAAATAATCAATAGCCTTTTGAAGCCCTTGTGCAATACCTGGAAAAATATTCTGAATAAACCATGCAATAAAGGGTTGTAAAACACCTTCCCATAATTTTTTTATGGCATCTATCGCTTTGCTGGAAAATTCCAAAAACTTATCAATGCATGGCTGTAAATGTTGCTGCGCAAAAATCGCAAATTTTTCTCCAGCATCTTCAAGTACTGGCAAAATATAAGTTTCAAAACATTCCAACCATATTTTTCGTAATTCAGAAATTCCATCTGTAAATGATTGCATCAACGGATGAACATGCTCATCATAAAGTTTTAAAATACCATCAATTGCATGCTCAAAAGTTTGAGAAAATGTGTTTAAAACATTTTCAAAAATCTCCAAAAGTCCGTTGAGGACATTTTTAATTTGTTCAGAATTATTTACTATCGGCGCTGTAAATAATTCCAGAATATCTCGTCCAAACTTCGCTCCGAGTTCTGTTATTCCCATCGTGGCATCAGTAAATATTTTTATAATATCTGCCGTTGCCTGCTTTGCTGAATCGCTCCGGAACACAGAGAAGATCTCTGCAACCGCAACAGAAAACTTTCCGATGATCGTAGATATGTCGCTTCCAATATCGAACATATCCGTGATGTATTTCTTGATCCGCCCTGTATTCTGCTGTAAATACAGATCCATTCCGCCAAGAAGATTGTCTGCGATCGTGAGTCCAATCGACGCTACCGATCCCGCAACTTCTCCAAGGCTGCGCATGAATGTATTTCCAAAACGATCTGCTGCCTGAAGGACCTCGGAGTCTGTAAAAATCTCTCCTAAACTCTTCTGGATTCCGGCGATGTGGTTCTGGATGTCATCGAAAACAGAAGTATCTCCCAAACCTTCCCAGAATCCCTGCGCAAATGACTCTTTCAGTTCTGCAATTTTATCGGCAATCGCCTGAAGCCGACTATCGATTTCAGATACGCCATCATCGAGCGATCCCATATCAAAGTCATCGGCTTCATATCCTCCACCGCCACCATCTCCGCCACTTCCCGAGCCACCACTTCCAGAAGAAGACTGATCGATGATGTGTAACTCGTCCAGACTGCTCGTGACACTCTTCATGTCCTTCGCAGCTTTCTTCGCGCTGTTGCCTGCACCACTCGCTGATGAACCGGCTTTGTCTGCTGACTTCGCAACAGATTCCAGTCCGGCAGAAGCGGACGACGATGCTCCTTTGCCCTTTGAGAGCAGAGAAGCAAGTGCCTTGATTGCATTTGCCAGACTCAGAATCTTTCCAATAACTGCATTGATAACATGGATCACCGGCGAAAGTGCTGCGATGAGTCCTTGTCCGATCGTTGCCTTCAGGCTATCAAATTGTAACTGAAGAATACGAACCTGATTCGCCCAACCGTCCGAAGTTCGAGAGAAATCGCCTGCTGCCGTTGTGAGCTGACTCTGAACGAACTGGTATCGCAGGGCGACCTTTTCCATTTCGGACATTTTCGCCGTGGTCTTGCCAAATCCGTTCGCCAAAGCATAACTATCAAGCGCAGTCTGCGTCATGACAATACCGAGATCTTTCAAGCTCTCCGTCTCACCGGTGAACACAGATTTCAACTTTGTGTATGCTTCGTCCTGGCTGATGTTGTAGAAAGATGCCACATCACCTGCCAGACCGGTCAGGGTCGTAGACATCTCGTAAGCAGATTTTTCGTTGAAGCCGAATGCCTTCGCCATTGCACCGAAGGTTCCGGCAAACTGCTTCGCCATCGTCTCCGACAATCCGAATTGCGTCGCGGCATTCTGGGCGAACTGATCCACCTGCTTGCTCATGTGCGTGAACGTAACGTCCACCACATTCTGCACTTCCGCAAGATCAGAACCTAACTCAATACAGCTTGCACCAAAATCTAAAATCTTTTTTGTCGTAAATGCTGCTGCAAGTGCTGCGCCCGCCTTTTTGGCTATCCCTTGGATATTTGCCATCTGGCTGTCAAAACTATTCCGATTTACAACCAGATCCAACCCGATCTGACCAACACTATCTGCCATATAAATGTCACCTGCCTTTTTAAGACAGGCACATCGGCACAGCGTCTTAAATCTTTAACTCAAACACACGTTTGCACTCTCTGTTTTTGCACTTAAAAAAGATGCCCTGACACTTGGCATCTTCTGATTGATAGGCATTTACCGGATGCCCGCAATATGGGCATCTAACCTTTTCCTGTTTTACTTTTCCAATCTCAACCACCTCCAAAACAGTCCGCCATGAACTGTTCCAGATTTTTCATCGCTGTCTCATACTGTTTTTCTGGCATGTTCTTGGCTTTCCTATTCCGCCAGGTATCATAGATTCGCTTCTGATCCGGAGTAAAATGCTCGATCACCTTCGGATCGGATTCTGACCGGATTGCAACTACCCGCCCCAGCGCGGTATCCGGAGAGAGTCCGGCCAGAAGAGACCGGAACTCATCCCACGTTACTGTCTCGAATTCTTTTGTTCGGATGCGTAGCCCGTACTGCGACAAAAAACTGGAAATGATAAGATCCCAGTCCTCAAAAAGATCATAGTACGGGTCTACGCTTCCCCCTGCGTCTCTGAGGCCGGCCCGGTAATCAGCTCCATTGCTGCCTGCACGACGATCATCCAGTCGTTGATGCTCAGCTTCATTTCCTCGATCGCTTTCTGCGACTTCTCCGGAAATACCAGATTATAGGCCTCTACTACCTGCTCATTTCCAACACCACCGTCCTGCATGAAGCTCATTACCTTCAGCATGGTCGGCGCATCGGCATTCACCTCCAGCACCTTGTCACGAATTTTCAGAGACGGATTGCCGTCAAATGTAAGTCTGTCTGTAATATCAAGTACTCTTGCCATGTCTTATCCTCCTACTCTCCTCAGCTAAGCGCCGGTGTAAAAGTCGGCTTTCCATACAGTGTAAGGGTGAACTCCAATGCATCCAGCGCGGTTGTATCTCCACCGCCCGGAGTCGTGACGTTGATTGTTGCCAGACCCTCAAGTTTCGCACCGGAAACCATCTCCCATGAGAATTTGGTCATCACATCATTTCCCATCTTCATCGCAAGCCCTGCGATGTAATCATTTCCCGGATCACCAACCGAACGTTTGCCTTTAAAGTCGATCGAGAACTTCTTGCCGGTAACCATGTTCTTCGCCCAACCCTCGGCATCCATCGCAAACCACTCTACGGTCTGCCCATCAATCGCCGGTGAGAAATTCTCCAGATCTGCCGGCATAACCATCTGATCGGTTGTGCTTTCCGTGCCATTTGTTCCAATTTTAAACTTATTGGTATGTACCGGATATGCTACTCCTGCCATTTCTTTTCCTCACTTTCTTTTCTTAAACAAATCAGATCCAGCCAGATCACGTATTCATAGACACCAGAATCATCCGTACCAACATCCTGCGGTTCTGGAACCATCAAACGAAGGTATGGCACCGGTGTATTTCCTATGGTAAGGCTGGATGTACTTCTAAGTTTCTCCCACAGATAAAAGGCAACCTCCTCGCTCTCGCTCTTTCCCTTGCTCCAATGGATTAGGATGGAAAGCCGGCGAGTTTCGTAGCTGGTGCAGTCCAAACCGCCCAGAGCAATCTCCGGAGAGCCGGATGCAGAGCGAGAATAAATGCCAATAGATTTCTGTTTCTTGTTGTCCAGTTTCCCGATGTAAACATGTGAATCTTCTGCAATACCAAGATCCACAATCCACTTTCGGATCTCTTTCATTTTCAGCATCACACACCACTCGCTCTCTTATAGAATCTCTTAAATGCCCTCTGCGCGAAATCCTGATTCAGTCCGCCCGGTAACCACGGCTCATACCACGCTCCACCAGCGAACGGATTCTCATCCGTCTGGAAGTGATATTCCGGATGGTAATAGAGCCGACGTGCATACGGTGTACTGGACACCAGTGCCACCTGCCCTTGCGCTGACTTGCTGTAATCCACAAAGGTATTTTCGTTTTGCAGACATCCTGTCTCGAACGGCATCACCTGTGCCTGCACCACTTCGGTATGCAGTGCCTCCGCCGTCTGCTCCAGCGCAGTAACTGCTGCCTGCGTAAGCTGGTGGATTCGCCCCCAGTTCAGCTTCACACTCGAAGTCACCTGCATTAGACCACCTCCAGACTACAATAATTCACAGATCCGTCCGGATTCCGGTTCTTACATCCCTGCTCGATCCGGCGCTCCTGCCCGAAGATTGTCACCGTGCCACCGCTCAGAGACGGCAGATCCGGCGCAATATCGCCCGGAAACAGCGCGGTTCCCGTGATCTGCACCAGCTTCTTTTCTGCCGTCAGGATGGTTTTTGCCCGATCCTGAAAATTGCATTTCAGATCAAGATCCACCACAAATTCCGGATCTCCCTCGCAGGTCGTCCCCTCTGCTTCCAGATGGACATGTATCGGTGTTTTGCAGAGCCTTTTCGACACCAAACACGGATATTTCATGCAATCACCTCGCCAACCTGCAGCACAATCCCGTCTGGCACAGCAAAGCGTATATATCTTTCTTCATCGCCACACCCTTGTCCGTAAAAACATTCCAAGAACTGCCAAACTGTGCCGATACACCGTTTATGCTGTAACTGGAAAGAATTGTGTTAATCTCGTCTTCATTCTCGCACTCGAAGTCCGCCTGCAAGCAGACCACTTCGCGAATTACTTCCTGCTGGAACTTGCTTAAACCAGAAAATCCCTGACCCACAATGCGATTGTAAGTCAGGGAATCCACATGCCGAGATGCCTTCCTCAGAGCTGTTGCAAGTTTCTCCTCTGGCACCGTGCCACCACCATATTCTTCTGTGTAATACTCTGGAGTTACATACGGCTCATATGCCATATCACTGCCCTGCTTTCTTCCGTGCGGTCTTTGCAACCTCTTCCTCGGGTTCTTTTTCCTCTTCAGAGGAAATCTGCTTTTTCAGCTCCTCATTCTCTTTCAGGAGCTTGACATAATCGCTGTACGGAACTGCCTTGTTTGCTCCATACTCGATCAGATTTCCTTCATCATCACGAATATCGAAACCTGCAGTCTGATATGTCGCCATCTGGCTCTGATCGATCGTATAGACCTTATTATCTTTCTCTGCTGTCATATTCTCACCTCAGCCTTCTTAACCTTCTGATTCTGCATTGATCGCGATACCGCAGGACTTTCTTTCGATCAAGAAAGTGTCTGTATAATATCTGTTCTGGTACACATACTTGTCGGCTGTACGGGAATCTGTGCCCGGAGTGAACAGCTTCATGTATGCATACTTGTCACGAGAGATTACACAGGACGGATGCACAAGCATTATGTTGATCTGTTTTGCACTCGATGCCGGCACACAGCCATCTGTAAATTCATACTTAGTCTTAAATCTCGCAGACGGTACTGTCTGGATCTTTACATCATCCAAACCATGAACGCGACGATCAATCACCCCCGCAGCACCGGCACTGATCATTCTGCTCACCCCATCGGCACTCTTCAGCAGTTTGTTCATTGCAGAGGTCACATAAAGAATACGTCCCTCCTGCGGTACGGACTGATCGTCCATGATTGCCATCTGCTCATCGAACCAGTCAAGAATATTGGCAGTGGTAAGAGCAGTATTGTCAATCACCGCGCCTTTGCTCTTGTTGGTCTTTGCTTCTGCATAAAGCTTGGAGAAGCGATAACTGTCTTTCTCCGGGATCGCCTGCTCCTCCTCGAACGTGTTCTGAATATTCGCAATCTCCACGACAAGATTAGTCTCATCGATATCCATCGGATCGATTGCAAACTCGATATCGCGATCGTGAGTCAGTTTCTTCGGCTCCCAGTCGTTCTGGATTGTTCCAGAGTTGAATCCCATATTACCACGGTTGTGATCCTTGTAACCGCTCACGGTCAGTCTCGGAATCTTGATTGTCTGCGCATTCAGGAACTTAATTCCCGGATTTGAGAGTGTAAGGTCGTTGGAGACCATCTCTCTCGAATACTTCTGTGCCAGCTCGCGCATAAAAGTTTCTGCATAATCGTATACTGCCATAATTTACTTCACCCTTTCTATTATTTCTTGTTTCCAAAGATCGAGGAAAGCTGATCCGCCTGATTGGTCTGCTGTCCTAATCCACCGTTACTTGATGCCCCCACCTGCACGAACCCGGTTGTTCCGGATGCCTGCGGTTTCAGTGCCGGCACATCTTCAAGTACTTTGTTCAGCGCCGATTTCAGAGTTTCCTCGTTGATCTTGCCATCCTGTCCGACTGCGTTGCTGAGATCCGCCATCTTGAGCACATACGGAATCGACTTTGCGCTGATTCCAAGCGTAACCGCTATCATCGTTGCTGCGCTCTGAACCTGCGCCTCCTGTGCCACTGTCTGCGCCTGAGTAACCTGCGCCTGCATGGCACCAACATCCGGAGTATTTTTCGCTTTCTGCTGTTTGAAGGTTGCAATCGCCTGCTCTGCCTCCTGCTGAGATAATCCCTGCTGTTTAAAATAGGCTTTCAGAGCTGTGTCCTCCCGCGCTGCCAGTGCTCCATCGAGCATCTGCTGGATCTTGTCGTAATCGACCGCCGGAGCTGACTGCTGTCCGTTCGGATTCTGCTGTGTCTGCGCCTGTGCGCCGTCTCCTGCGGTACCAGCGCCCTGCTGTGTCTGGTTCTCTGCCATTTCTGTATCTCCTTTCGCTTTAAGAGTATCGCGCAGAGTTTTACGTCTTCTCGCGTTTGGACATAAAAATAACACGCATCTCTGCGTGCCTATGACTTATTCTATAACTATTCCATTGCTATTCTATGACTATCTCGCTCCGGCTATCGCGGTGCGATCTTCCCGCACTTCGTACAGCGTTTCACATATCCGCCGTATGGACCAGAACCCCTGCTCCAATGCTTCTGGCTGTTGTGGTGACAGAAATGTCTATGAAGCCATGTCAATACGTCCATCTGCTTACTCCTCCACATGGCAAGTATTTTTCACCTTACGATAAATATCTTCATACAACTCCTGCTTGTCACCGTTGTAGGTATACTCTGCATAGATTCCGTCACCCGAAACTGTGGTAGAAACAAGGCACTTGTAATTCTGTAAAGTCTTGCAACTCCACACAACAAAGACGTTGCTCAGATCAATTTTCTCATTCTGACTCTGGGAATTGTACCACTCAACAAGTTTCTTTTTGCACACGCTCTGGAAGTGCGCCATTCCTGTAATAATCATGTTCTTATTCCTTTCTTTCTGAAAAATGGGTACAAAAATACCACCAGCCTATTGACTGATGGTATTAGCTATTTTTCTTTACATATTCAACCAAAAAATCAAGTTCTTCCATCGTTAAAACATCCAATGGATTTGTGTAATTATCATCTTCTGTATGAAATTGTAATTTATTATATTTGTCTGAATTAATCGGATCAAATCCAAGTTTCTTACATACAGCATCATACGTTATCAATTACAACACCTCCATTTCAACGCCTGCATCTCCTACCTCAATGCAGAATTCTTTTAAACTCCTCTCAGTATATCCCGTTTTATCCAATTTTGCAACGGCAGCATCATAAAATATTCTATTAATTTTTCCTATAATTTTATACTTAAAAATCGTTCCATCATGTGCAGCTATTAAACCATATTTGTACCTTCTCATTGATGCCACCTCTATGTCTGACCAACTTGGTACAGAACTTCCGGGATGGTTGTGTATTCCTATGATCGAATACTCTTTTGCGGATTTTAGCATTTTCTTCATTTTATTTGTTGGAGCAACAGCTTTACGTAAATTCATTTCTAAAGAACGCTTTACTTCTTTTGTTTCGGTATTGATGAATACCAAACTTTCATATTCTGTTCCGCTTCGCTGTTTGATAATATTTATCATTTCAGACGCTATTGTTCTGCACATTGACTTATCTTCTGGAAGAGTATAGACCTTCCTTCTGTATCGATTAGATGTAATTTCTTTACGATTCATTACAGTTGACTTGTTACGCCCTCTATGTCCACACTCTCTTACAATTTGACTCCACTCCTTTTCCCTTTCCGTATACTTCAATTTATTTTTTGCATCTAAAGAGTACTCAGATAGCCGTTTATATTTTTCTTCCTGCCTCTCGGCATATTGTTGCTGTGCTTCCTGCTGGTTCTGCAATCCAATGTCTTCCAGCTCCGTCTGCGTCCACGTATCGTCTGCTGAGGAAATTCCCGGAAAGTATGTAGTGTGACTATCTTTACATCGGGGATGATACAGACCCTTACTGATCGCATAGCTCATCAGCGGATACTTCTTCCCTGTCTCTGGATCGATTCCCTTGTTTCCACTACCACTTCCATTACTCCAGACATCATCGATCAGGACTTTTCCCACAAATGGCAAGCACTTCGGGCACGGATTTCCACGCTTCGCCATAATAACTGTGTGGATATCCCACTCCTGCCGTTTCTCGCCTTCCCCTTGCAGGTACGCTCTCTTGTTGGCTGTTCGGATTGCCATATCTGCATAGTCCGGAAGCGTGTGCCTCGCTCCATTGGAGTACTCCACGCAATTAAGTCCCCGAGAGAGCATGTCCTTCGTAGCCATGTCCACTGCTTTCTTGTATGTGCCGGCGCCAGAATTGGCATACACCTGCGCGTCAAAGATCGCTTTCCGGTAATCGTCGTTTGCTTTTCGGAGTATCGCAGTCTCGGCTTTCTCCATATCTTTCACCGTGGCTTCGATCAGCGCCTCCAACTTCCTGTTATTCAGACGGAAGAACTCTCCCGTCATCTTCTGTCGCGGTGGTGCTTCCCAACCCTTTTTTATTGCTTCAAGGATCTGTATCTCCTGATCCATCCCGCCCTTGCGCCTCGCTTCTCGGATAAGATCTTCGATCTGGGTATTTAGATTCCGAAACTGCTTCTGGTACTTCTTCTGGTTGTCTCTCTTGTACTTTTCCAGCGCCTTGAGCTGTTCGGTCTGCCACATAGACCACTCGTATCCCTCTGCTGTCTCCTCTGCCCGGTGTCGATCCATGTTGCGGATCATCGACGCGATCAATTCGTCCTCGATTCGCTGGAAGGCAGTGGTGATGTCATACTCATTTCTCGCCATTTGTCCTTACCTTAAAGCCCTGACTCTTAAAACCACGGATCAAAGCCTTCAGCTGTGTTTTACTCTCGCACCGGTCACACCGAAGCTCTGCATAGCTATTCTTTTCGATCGCGTACACCCCGAGCGGAACCTGTTCGCTCGCCACTTCCAGAAGCCCCTGATACTCCTTTTGGTTCATCCGGTACATTCGATTCATCACCTTCACCTGCATCCTGCTCACCTCCCAGATTTACAGAAAAAGAACCGGCAGTCATATTGACTCCCGGCTCCTCTACCTCTGCAATGCCCTGCTCTGCCTTCAGGCGGGCGATTTCTTCCTGTTTCCATTCGTCGTCTCGCGAATCTCCGTACAACTCTTCTACCTGCGCCTCCACGCTCATAAGTGCCACTCCCGGACGCGCCTTTGCCATTGTCTCAACTTGGCTCTCGAAAGATGGATTTGCATACTCCCCGAATGGAATATCTACCTTAACCTCCTCGATCGGCTTGTGTAACAGAATGTTATACGCATTAATGGTAGCCGATACAAGTTCCGGAAGCGTCTCCTGCAAGGCTTCCACGATCGCATTTCGCGTGTACAGCGTCGTTTTCTCTTTCTCGCGCTGTGCCTCTGCATTGTCCAGCTTCTTCGTGTCGATGCCGAGGGTGCTCGGGCTGATGATTCCCTGCAAGCAGAGATCCAGTGCCGTCACATAGGATGCCAGATAACTATCGTGCGGAATTGTCGGCTGATCCGTCTGCACCTTGTTCTCTGCCTTCTCGCCCATGTCATTATCCGAAGCGAAATACCGGCAGTCGAACGGATTCGGTCGGAGTGTCATACCGGTCTCTGGATCTTTCGGCACCAGACAATCCGGAATATAGGTTTTCGCCCTACCTGCCCGAAGTGCGTCCATCCACTGAGACCACACCTCATCAAACGCATCGAAGCTGTCCAGCTTGCCGTCAAAAATCGATCCACCGCGTCCCTCGTATTTTGCCGACTCGTACACGCGAATCGGTACTGCAAGAATCGTACTCTTATCAAAGGCATAATCTCGCAGATTCTTGGTTTCTTCCAAGACGCTCAGATCCACCAGCTTTTCATTCAGATACAACTCGTTTAGGATGTACCCGTGTCCATATCGCTCATTCAAGACGTACTGTTTTCCCTGCGCTACGATCGGAGTCTTAAAAATCACCTCGCTGACACGGTCCCTCCGGCGGATGATCTCAATCCGCTCTCCTGGATACCATTCCAAGATCGGATATTCACTTACCTCAGTATCGATCGTGACCTTGAACGCGCCGTCTCCGATGTATAAAATCTCTTTCAGAGCCTTTTCCATTTTCTTCCGGAACTTATTCTGCTTTTCGATCTCCGCCCATGTCTGTTCCTGCTGGTCCTGATCGAACTTAAAATCTCCCATGTCTGCTAAGGTGATCGAAGACAGGATACGAACGATTAAACCTGGCAGTCCGGTATGGATCTTGCGCATCTCCATGCCTGGAGTACAACTGGAAGCCCAGAACTTATGCTTGTCTGCATACTCTGTAAGATTGCCGTACAGCTGTTCCAGCTCATTGCTGTCTCCCCGGTACCAGATTCGATTGCGGATCGCATTAGTCTCAAAATCCGCCATCTCTCTGATCTGAATATTGTAGGGATTCGCCGGCTGAATCTGCAACCAGCTCCGTACTCCCCGGCGAATGTTCTCGTTCATCTTTTCCCACCACCTCATTCTTTCTTATCCTCCTCGAATCCGATCAGATTTCTGTATGGAATCCATGCGTACTGATTTGCATTGATCGTATGGTCGTTCCGGTCTTCCGGCTCGTCCTTATCTTCCTTCCAACTGTACTTTTCAAGCTCTGCCAGATGCTCCGAGCACTCATTCACGACCAAATAACAGCCCTGCTGAATCCAGCCAAGTTGTAATTTAATTCGATCCAGAATCTCCAATTTCTTGTAGGCATCCCAGAAGTTATACAAACAGCCATGCAGTCTCTTATACTTCCGAAGCTCCGTGATCGTCGCCTGATCCGCACTATCTATATAAACATCCTTGGCATAGCCCCACTCTTTCCGACATCGCTCCAAGAACTCTACAAATCTCACTGCTGTGTCGCTGGGTGCGATCGGTGTTTCAAGATCTGCATTGTTGTAGACTTTTTCTGCCAGTGTGATTAAGCGCCGATCTTCCGTAATGCCCTGAAAGATCATCGAAATCGTGTCGGGCGACTTGGTAGAGTACGCGGTATCCAGTCCGCAGGTGAATTTCTTCCACCGGATTCGTCCAGCTTTCTCCTCTGCATGCACCCACTCGGCAGTTACTACATGCTTCTTACGCTCGAAGTTCGGAAAGACCAGTCCCGTCGCCTTTCCACGAAGTCCCAGAATCTTATTCTTCCAGATCTTTGTACCCTTCGGTGTGTTCGCCAGAATCTTCTCCAGCTTTTCTTTCGGAAGTCCCAAATTATGCGCAAAAGAAAAGAACCAATGCACCCAGCCGGGTTTTGGTTCTTCTTTCAGTTCGTCTTTAATTTCCTGTGGGGTTTCCGCTTCCCATTCTGGTAGCGGGCGCGCACAATTAATATATTCTCGGTACACATCCAGCGAAGGATCATCTGGATTCAGCGTCGCCATAAGGTAATCGCATCGCATGGCAGCCTCTCGCACAAAATCAATGTCTGCCGTGTTAATCTCGTCGATATACAGGCACCCGTACTGACCGCCCAGCGCTTTCTGCCACTTCTGCCGGTCTCCATATCCCATCACATAGACAACTTTGTCCCCGCCGGTCGTATGAAATAGGATATGTGGGATCTTATCATCCTTGGTTCCGTTGCCCTTATACTCTGCCAACTCACCGAAGTCATCGATGACCCCCAAATCCTTGTTGATAATATTTTTCTCTGCCGTTCCGGTGTCTTTCGCGGCGATGATATGCAACTTCTTCGGACTCTCTGCCACCTTGAGCATGAACTTGAACAGTCCTACTGTCGTTTTTCCTGCCGCCGTAGTCCCTTCCAGAAACTCCACCGGCGCATCACAACGCAGAAAAGCCTTATACTTCTCCGATAACAGCAAGCGCTCATTACTCACTATCCGTCACCGCCCCGCATCTGCTGGATCAGATCATCCAGCTTCGTCTTCTCTGCCTCCAAAGAACCGGATACCTGCACATCCTGCTTATCTCTCCACTTATCCGGTCGACGATTCTTGAGCCAGAAGATCTGCGCCGTGGTATCCGGAATAACTTCCTTCTCCACTACTTTCGTTACCTGCATCCCGCCTTCGATCAATTCGTGCGTAGTTTCCTTATAAGAATATCCAAGCGCACGCTTGAGAAGAGCGTTCTCAACCTGAATGTCCACTACTTCCTTGCCCCTTTTTAGGGTGTCGGAAATGTCGGAATACTTCTTTTTCCATTCAATCAAAGTATCTCTATGGATTCCCATATTCTCGGCGATCTGTTCATCTGTCAGCCCATCTCTTGCCCACCCTTCCAGCTTCAGTAAGCCTTCTGGTGTCAGCCAATATTCATATTTACCTTTTGCCATCAAGCTCACCTCGCTTTTTTCTCCCCATACAAAAAAGCCCCTGCCCGAAGGCAAGGACTCTCAAAGGAGGTCAATCACGCAATGTTTTATCTAACTGAATCGGAACGGAAGGATTTGCACCTCCGACACGCTGGATATAAGCCAGTTGCTCTGCTCGCTGAGCTACGTTCCATAATGGGGTGCGACCAGTGCATGCACGAAACTGGTCGCCGTTTACAAAGGAGTAATAATTGATTATTTCCGCCCATCCGTCTGCCCTTCTGAGCTATTATTATTATAAACCGAAATTACCGAAAAAACCGAAAAATCTCATTTGATGCCACAGTTTTTCAGATACGTATCTCGAATACAGATTCTCGGATAATCCTCTGCGTGATCCCCTGCGATCTTCATTTTCTGTGCAATCTTGATCCATGACATTCCTTCTTGATAAAACATTCGGAAGACATAACGCGTCTGCCCGTCCTCAATACCCGCGATCCACTCCTCAACCGCCTTGCAAGTTGCTTCCTTCTCCGTCAGAACCTTCTTCCGATGCGCATAGAGTTCGTCGTTGAATCCTACAAGTCCGCACGGCTGTGCATATCCCTTCCGGTAGTCCAGAATCACGCTGCTGCCAAATCCATTGTCTCCCTGAAACATCTCCGAAAGTTCCAGCTCCAACACCGGAATCTCTCGCTTTGTCTTCCGGTAATTATCCAACATCTTTCTTGTTATCCTCATCACACGTTCCTCCCTTGCCACTTCTCCACATTTTTGTTATAATAATACACACGCATTTTGGACCGTCTGATGAGGATGGTCTTTTTTAATTCAGTAACTCGATTTTAATTCGACTATACATTTTCTTAATTCAATGATTCCGTTTTAATTGAATTAAACGAGTTAAATGCTGTCTGCAAGATCAACAGTAAGCCTATATCCTGGCATATCGCGTTCATAACGCTGAACTTTGCGTGAAAGTATATCTTGGCTTAATGTCTTTTTCGCGCAATCTACCGTGCCAACAAACACAAACATTCGTTCATTGTTCTCATAGATTTCCGCATCAATCTCACAAGGCATTCTGTTCAGCAAATCCCATAAAGTCATTCCCAATCCTCCCAATAATCCTTATTCATCGGGCACTCCGGACACCGGCATACCAGCTCACCCTCATCATTTTCATAGTAGTCGTCACCGTAGCCAGAGCACTCATCACAATAATCAACGTTCATCATCGTCCTCCCGATATACCTCCGGCAGCGGCATCCACGCAATCACTTCTGTCATGGGATAGCCCAAACGCTCCACACTGCAGTCATCTGTAAGACTCGTCCACACGCTTTCATCACCCGCTTCGAGAACCGCATATTCCCATGTTGTCCGACTCAAGCATCTGCCGAGTGTGCAGTAGATGCGTTCCGGATGGTCGATTTTTTCTTCGTCCGGCAATTCTTCGTTGTCAAATTCACTGATCCACCGATGCTGCTTCACAGTCACCTGCACCCAACGATCGTACTTCGGTAACCTCTCAGATGCCAGAATCCATCTATGTTTCTCCTGCTCTTCATGCAATTTCTCCATCAGGCGCATCGCCTGACTCTCGCTGAAGTTGTTCACCCGCTCAACGTCTTCTGGACTTAGCCCCGTATTCTCGTAATCTCTCAGCTTACACAGCGCACCATGGAGCGTCTGTCTCAGTTCCCCCGTGATTACCTTTCCAGCGCACAGCTCTTCATGCTGAACTCCTTTCAGCGTCCACTCACCATTTTTCTTTACATCGATCAATCTCATTCGTCCCACTCTTTCTGTAACCATCTTGTCTTGCACTCCGTGCAGCGCGTTCCATCCTGACCGTCATAATCACAGTCTTTCTCACTCGGTCAATCGATATAGTCTGCCACACAAGCCAGACCGTCGTATCTCCCTTTAGATGCCAGCAACGCCGTCGCAAGGAACTCATAGTTCTTCATCACTTCTTTTTCTCCTCTCTGTCTGCCACCGCCAGCAGCGTCACAAGCGCCACCAGAATTCCAACTCCTACGCCAACCACAACACCGCAACCAAATAAGATCATGCTTTCTCCTCCACTTCTCTCTGTACTCTCCTCTGCGTCACCAGATCCGTCCACAGGATGCACTCTTTTGCGTGGTTCGACAGTTCCACGATGCAGAATCTCCGGTTGCTGGTGCTCACCACTGTTCCTGTCGTCTTGCGTCCATTTACTGGCTCCGCACCATTTTTCGCCCTTGCAATCTTGAGGCTCTGGAGTGGGATTCTGTCTCCCACTCGAGTCTCCCTGCGGATCCGCGCAATCGCACGCGCCGTGTCTACCGCCCCTTGCAACATTTCAGTCTCTTCCTTCGCCGGAGTGGGCTTCCATCCCTCTGGCAACTTGTCCTCATCCTCATCCGGATGTTCCTCGCGGTAGATTGCACGGTATTTCCGCACGGTATATTTGCTCACGGCACACAAATCCACAATCTGCTCAGTCGTCTTTCCTTTCTCAATTAGATCCAGAATCATCTTTCCAAGCTCCGTCATGCCACCCACCTCACATTGCCATACGCATCTGAGCGTTCATGTTTGCAATATCGTTCGCCAAGACGTAAGGGGGGGCATATTTTGCAACGATCTGAAGCGCAACGTCCACCTTTCCGCGCTTGATCTGCTTGTAAGACGCTACCCCGAACTCACGTCTGATCTGATGATAGATGTCCGAGTACACCTTCCCGCGCAGGCTACTATCGTGATAGGCATCCGACTCCTTTCCGCCGAGCACTTCCACGCCCTTGCGCTTCACCGCTGAGGTGATCTGGTCCATCTCTGCCCCCAGCAACGGAAGATCATCGCGGAAAGAACGGAACTCGTCTTTGACCTCTCCCACACTGTTCTCGACTGCATCCATTCTGTTGCTCAGATCAGAGTTGCACTCTACCAGCAGTCTCAGCTTGTCAGCGGTGGTCATCGGCACAGCATACGCGCCCGTCTTGCGGATCGCTGGAATAACATCATCGAATACCCAGCTTTCAAAACGCTCTGCCGATTCTAATTTGCTATGCGTAATCAAACGATACATATCTCCCTCTGGAATCAACGAAACAGTCTGACCGCCATCCTTAAAGGTGTCGTGTTTCACGACACCTTTGCAATGTCTTGAAATCGCGTCTCTCGGATTAGCATATCCCAACGCCACTGCCACATCCCTTCCCACGAAATACAGTTTTCCATCGATCTCAATTGTTCTCACCTGTCCGAATTCCGGACTTTTGAAAATTCTCAACTCATTCATCCTGCATCCTCCTCATTTTTCAACCATGCCAGCGTCTGCCCCATGACCATTGAATCATAATCCGTATTCCGCTCCTCGAAGTTGTGGAAGCGGTTCGGCGCGCTATTCTTCTGCACCTCCAGCTTTTTCTGCTCTGGGCGATCCTTATACTTGCCCTCAAGCACCTTTGCCATGTTCTGATCGTTTATCAACCAGTCAAAATTCGCTGACCAGTTCCGATCATTTTTGCCACGAAGGAACTTGGATTTCTCCGCCAGCTCAAACACCTTCACGAAGTCTTCAACCGTGTAACCGGTATTCAATCGTGCTCTGATCGCCTGTTTTCTCTTCTCCGTAATCTTTACCAGGCGAGGATACGACTCACAAATGCGATTGTATTCTTCGCAAATCGTGGCAATGGCGCTAGAGAAAAGCTCCGGCTTTTCTGATAACTCGTTAGAGTTATTCTTTTTATGTTTAAGTTTATGTTTATTTATGTGTCCCGTTTGTGGTTCCGTTTCTGGTTCCATTTGTAGTTTCATTTCTGGTTCCATTTTCGGTTCAAAATTTGAACCTTTTTTTTCTTCCGGAAAGAATGGAATGATCCGATACTGATTCGGAGAACCTTTCTTTCCCTTCCGGACCTCCACTCTCCCAGCTTCTACCAGAGCGTCACGGGCACGAAGAAATGTATTCTTGCTGTCAATACGCACGTCGCTCATCAAGCGCAGGTTATCTACTTGGACCCACTCAGTCCACCCCAGCCTATTGCACCGGTACATCAGCTTGTACCAGAGCAACTGTGACGATGCAGACAAGTAGCCTCGTTCGAGCCATTCCTCGAAGGCGATAATTTCTTTTAAGTAGTTCATATTCAGTTTTCCTTTTGCTCCCCCTCCACTTCGTCAGCGGAAGGGGGCAATCCCTCCGGCATTCATTGTCGTGACACAATATTTCGCCGAACAAACAAGTTACCTATGCCCCGCGGTCATCTTCCCGCCTATTGTTCGCTGCTCTGGCACATCCTCACAGGTATATGGTCCGCGGTATCGGGCGCTTTCGGCATCTCCCGGCATACATTTCTCTACGCCACTGTCTTATCTGGCGTCTTTCTGAATCCTTCCATTGCAACTTTATACTGTTCTACGGTCAATTCTGCCAGCGTTGTTCCTCCGATCGCTTCCAAGATCGATGATTTCGTCTTCCCGATCCTCGCACACTCTGAAATAAACTTCCGTCTCATCTCATCCGTTGCATATTCGATCTTCTCGCTCTCCTCATGCGTATCTGCGTCAGGGTCTTTCATTTCCTCGGTCGGAATGCAGAAAACTTGAAAACACGCATACTTGAATGCTGCCGCCAGCGCCTTATTGCTGGACTTATCTCCAGAATCCATACCTTCACCCGGTACAATCGCCTCCACGCAGCTTCCATCTTCTGCGTAAAACGTATATTTCACACGAAGAACGGTATAGATCATGTTGGCACCTTTTGCTGTCTTGCGCTCCTCACGGGTACGCTCCAACACCTGAGGAACAATGAATACCTTATTCTTTACGAGCGCCGGATTCAAAGCGTTCATGACCGCATCAATTCCGCGGTACTTAAAGCGTTGCTGTTCGTTGGTAGAATCCTTTTCTACTGCACCGATATCTTCCATCACTTTTGCAATAGACTCAAAGATGTTTTTCTTCTCTGTCTTCTTCTCTTCCATGGCTTGCCCCCCTACTTGATCTGAATATTGTTGTGCGTCACAAGTTTCGCGCCCGGGATTTCTGCTCCTGCCTTCAGGAGCTTCTTCAGCTCCGTCTTATTCACTTCTGGCAGCGCGTAACGGATGCACTCTTCCGGAAGATCTTCGATCGAGCCAGTGAACTCCGCTACCTGACTCTTGCGCCAAGTGATCTTTACTCTCGCCGTTTCAAATTTCTCACCCTCTAAGAGAGTCGCAACATATCTTTCTGCACTTTCTGCTTCTCTCTCTGCTGCTGCCTGACGCTCGGCAAAAGCCTGCTTCTCTGCTTTTAATGCCGCTGCTTCAGCCCGTTTGTTCTTTGCGTGAAGAGACACTTCTTCAACAACCATCTCTTTCTGCTTTCTCAGCAGTTCTTCAAAAGCCTCATGCGCTTCTTCATTCACGATCTCGCCGGTTTCAGGATCAACAGCCTCCCATCCCTCACGGATCACATCATCAATCTTGTACAGCATACTCTTCTCCCTCTCTATATCCAGATTTCTTTCTTCTCTCCGCTTCTTTATGGCATCTGGAGCAATCCTCCGCGCCACAGTTATCGCATCTGCTATTCACCACGCACCTCCGCCCAGTTTCCAGAAAAGAACCGCTCTACAAACTCCTCTTTCTCTTTTTCGGTCGCCATCGCGCAACGCTCAAGCGCGTATGCATAAGCCTCTTCCGCCGGAATGAATGTGCCATTCTCCGGTCCGACTCCAATAAAACCTTTCAATTCCATCTTGTACTTTTCCTCGTCTTCCCTTATAATAAAAGGGAGTTCAATATTAAAATCCTTTCTGCCCCGCGTAGCGCCAACTACGTCGGGGCTTTTTCTTTACATCAACGAAATCGCCAGCCATGCCCCGATCGCCATCAGCGCCGCGCTGCCAGCCATGCCGATCAGCAGGTTCTGGAACAGCGCCAGCAGATCGACACGCTCTCTCGGTGCGCTCTGGACTGCCACATAGGACAGTCCCTCCTCTTTGTTGCTCTCGATGTTCTTCATCTGTGTTCTCATTTCGTCTTTTCCTCCTTAATTCTTATTCCAAATGCTTCCGCCAACCGGCGGTGGATCTTGTCGGATGCTTCTTTTTGTTTCTCCGGAGACATTTCATCCCAGAGATATTCTTTTCCCTCTTCTACATCGTAGAAATAGTTCACGATTTTCCACTCCATCTCACCGCCCCCTTCCGTAATTTATGCGGTCTTACCTGTCTGATGTTCCGGATTACTACCGGCACTATTTCTTCTCTGATTCAGAAACAACCCGCTCTGTTGCAACCAACATTTTTACCAACAGCTCCGCCGTACCACCATTATCGGCGGAGTATTTCAAACAATAATCTGTTACACCCGGGATTTCTTCGCCATCCAAGAATAACCGCCCAGCTGAATCGATGATCACTCTTTTCAGTGCCATTCTTCCTCGCCTCCCTTCGTTGCTCAACAAGGAAATTTAGCTTTTCCATAATTCAATCAACTCATGAGCCAGTGCCGGAAGTACCTCGACTTCCTTTTCGGACACTGGCTCTTTTGCTGTCCTTTCGATAAAAGTCAGCAATGCACTCTCTAAACGTTTCTTTTCTTCCGCTTTCTCACCTCCTTTTTTTGCAATTTCGATTTTCAAAACAAAATTCTTGCTTTTCCAATTAACTCTCGGTAAAATATAAAGGTAACTTTTAACCATTACCGAGGAGATCTTATGTGCAAAAGAAATGATTTACAGTTCGCTCTTGAGCAATTCAATAAACAACTCAGCCAGCTTGAAACTCTTCTCATAAGTCCTATTTATGATGCACTTGATTCATATTCAGAAGCACAAGCAATTGCTATCAACGAGACACTTCAGCTTGTCAATGATCGAATAGAAAAAATTTTTTTATCTCTTGTGGATTCGCTGAAAAACCAAAATAATCTCCTTTGTTCTCAGTTGCTGGAAACACTTGATCCTTTGTTGCTGTCGATTGGTTCCATCCGAATAACTCCTGAACATGTCGAAATCCCTGCAACTTTGATCCCTGATAATTTTGATCGTGATGAAGAGTTAAATTCAGCACCACATCAAGATTCTGTCGTTAAATTGCCATCTGAAAAAGCCTTATCGTTGATCGGTATGCTGATATCGATTCTTATCTATATCGCTTCGTATATTCAAAGCCAATCTCCTACGACATGGCAAGAGCAATACCATCAAGAAGAGATTGATCTTCAGCGCAAGCAATACGATGCTATTACAGAAGAAGTCGAATATCTAAAAGCTATTTACGATCAGCTGAGTGCTCGTTCAGAAGACTATACAGAATATCCCACTTCAGATGATCGCCCAAACTCTCAGCCAACCGAGTCATATCCCGCTCCTGCTGAATCACCGCATTCCACAAACTCTGATTTGCCTGGCGAATCTGAACCGCAGTCAGAACCTGACTAATTGTGATCGAAACGAGAATCCACATTTTCCACTTTGGGAAAGGTGGATTCTTTTTCTTGTTTCCCTCATCCATTACATCACCTCCTCATCTGGTAATCTGGGCTTTAAGAAGAAATCGGTATTTACTTTGAGTGCACCGCAGATCAATGCATATTCTTCTAATGTGAGTTTGCGATTTTCGTTTAAAGCAAGATTCAGTTTTGCCAAATTAAGTCCCGCTCTCTTTCCGACATATGCTTGCGAAATACCATTTTCATCCAAATACGCTTTAATTCTTAATCCCACTCCCATTTTGTTTCTCCACCTCCTTCCTACTCCTCTGAGAAGCCTCTGCTTATTCGATCACTTTTCGTGTTCTTTTTCGTTAAAAAAAATGTAGGCGATACTTTTGCCATAATATTTAGAAATTCTTGCCTTGAGCGGATCTCTCGGCACTCTTTTCCCTAATTCATACATAGAAAGCGCCGATTTGCTGATATTCAGCTCTTCAGCGACCTTTTCCTGTGTCTTTTTACCTCTGAGCTTAACCAGCTTTTCCGCCATAGCCATTACATCTATATCCACGGTAGTTCCTCCTTTCGATCACGTTTTGTGTTCTCTTGTATAATACACGAATCGTGATCGCTTGTCAACCACATTTTGTGGATTTTTCAATTGATTTATGTTCACGAATTGTGTATAATATTTTTATAGGAGGTATCACAGAATGGCTTCTTTTAATGAAATATTGAAACAACTACGCAACAGAGATAACTTATCACAAGCAGAACTTGCTCAAAAACTCGGAGTTGCGAAATCTACTATTGGTATGTATGAATCAGGAAAACGCGAACCAGATTTTGAAACACTTGAATCCATCGCCGATTTCTTTAATGTTGATATGAATTTTCTTTTGGGAAGAGACGGTTCAGAAAATGACCATTATTATTTAAACGATGAAACTCGCCAAATTGCGCAGGAAGCATTTGAAAATCCAGAACTTCGTACCCTTTTCCATGTAGCAAGAGACATTCCTCCAGAACGTCTAAAAGCCCATATCGAATTTATGAAGAGTCTGAAACGACAAGAAAAGGGAGAATACGACGATGGCTGCTAATAATCCGTTATTAACCGAAGCGATTGGAGTATATTTTATTGACATGGACACCGCCGTAGAAGAGGAAGTTCATTCCAACGAAGACGGTAGCTTTACCATTTTCATAAACGCTCGAATCAGTCACTCTCGGCAAATGTTGGCATACCAACACGCATTAGAACACATTATGCGTAACGATTTTAGTAAAACAGATACAGATGTAGATGAAATTGAAAAAGCAATGTAAAGCGTAACTGATCGTTATTGAGAAAATTTAAAAATTTTGTTATGAACAGGTATACTCAGCGTATATATGAGCGTGTCTTTGAGTTTTTGCAACAGATTGATTTCAAAGTTGATACCAGCGAGGCGAAAAAGGCATAGCAAAAATATCTGCAAAGGAGAAAAACATGGGAAACTCACAAAAATATTGCAAGCACTGCGGTCAACTCATTGATGCTGATTGCATAGTTTGCCCTAAATGTGGCAAACAGGTGGAGCAATTACAAAACCAAGCATCACCTATTGTTATCAATAATTCAGCATCATCAAGTGCTAATGCCACTGCTTTCAATTCATCTGCTGTTATTACTGGAAAAGCCAAAAACAAATGGATCGCATTCTTCTTATGCCTGTTTACAATATGTGGACATAAGTTTTACGAAGGCAAGCCATTGCGGGGAGTATTATATCTTTTTACAGGTGGATTATTTGGTATTGGTTGGATAATTGACTTGATTTCATTACTGATGAAACCAAATCCTTACTATGTATAATCATAACATTCAAAAGAAAAGAGGGAAGCATATATGAATTCTTCTCAAGAATCTCTAACTTGCACCGTCAAAAATCCATGGTATTTTAACACCGTTTTAATTGCCATCCTATTCGCAACATGGTTTTTGTATGGAATCCCGTTGATAATTGGGATCGTGTTGATAATTTTTAAATCCAAACATGATAAAAAAGTATCTGCTCAGGTTCAGGAATTATCCCAGCGCTATGCAAATGCTCAAGCATTATTAACCCCTGAAATGCAAGATGCGCATAAACTTCAAACATTGGTTAATTCTCTTCACGAGGAAGAAACTACTGCCAACAAAAAACTTTCCGATATTAAAACAGAATCGGAAAAAATTGTTGCTAAAAAGCAAGAAGATCTGAACAAAATAGAAAAGCAAATCGAGGAAAAAAAGAAACAACTCATTTGCATGGATGAGGAAGTGCTTGTTCAAGAGTTTGGTCTTTATACACCTAAATATGATTTTGCTTCGGCTCTTGATTACAAAGAAGAATTGGCAAAGATTCGTCAAGTTCAAAAGGATCTTATCAAGGAGAAAAAGGCAGTTCTCGGCAATACAGAATGGACCGTGAACAATAGTAAAGCCAAGGGTAAAAAGATGGTATCTGATACTCAGAAACTCCTCTTGCGCGCGTTTAACACCGAATGCGATGATTTAATCAACCGCGTAAAATACAATAATTTTGATGCTACATTAGACAGAATCTATAAATCTTCAGAAACCATTTCCAAATTAGGCTCTATAATGAATATTTCTATTGCCCAGAAATATCTCGATGCTAAAGTAAAAGAGCTTCGCCTTGCTTTTGAATATCGTGAGAAAAAACAGGAAGAAAAAGAAGAACAAAAAATGGCGCGAGCCGAACAACGTGAACAGGCAAAACTTCAAAAAGAGATTGAAGAGCAACGAAAGAGAGTTGAGAAAGAACAGACTCATTATCAAACTGCTTATGAAAAGCTAAAATTACAGCTTGAACAACATCCTGAAAACACTGATCTTCTTGAAAAGAAAGAACAACTCGAAAATCATCTTGCCGATGTTGACAAAGCTCTTTCAGATATCGATTACCGTCAGGCTAATATGCGTGCAGGATATGTATATGTAATTTCCAACATAGGCGCCTTTGGAAAAGATATTTATAAAATTGGTATGACTCGCAGACTTGATCCTCAGGATCGTATCGATGAGCTTGGAAGTGCATCTGTTCCATTCAATTTTGATGTTCATGCAATGATCTTTTCTGATGATGCTCCAGCATTGGAGGCAGCCTTGCATCGAGCTTTTGAAGATCGAAAACTGAACCTTGTCAATCAGCGACGTGAATTTTTCCATGTGACCTTGGATGAAATCAAAGAGGTTATCAAGAAAAACTTCGATAAAACAGTTGAGTTTGTGGATGTTCCAGATGCCGAACAATATCGCATTAGTAAAAAGATGCGTTCTGAAATGCAATGATCCACCATTTTGTTGACGTCAACAAAATGTTCCCATACACACCGAATCAACCTGTAAGTATTGTTTACTTGTTCAATCTCGCAAGGTATTTCGTAAGATAAACCGTATGGATTTCCAGACGATTTGTAAATAATAACATTGAATTTTTAGAAAGGACGTGTTGATATGCCATTGTTAAAAGACCATTTCACATCCGAAGACTACTGGAACCTTCCGGAAGGCGAACGTGCTGAACTGATTGATGGACGATTCTACAATATGGCACCGCCGAGCCGAATTCATCAGAAGATTTCCGGACAGATCTATAAGATTGTATCAAATTACATCGATGCACATCACGGTTCCTGTGAGGTCTATGCTGCGCCATTTGCCGTAAATTTGGATGCTGATGATAAAAACTGGGTGGAACCAGACATCTCTGTGATCTGTGATCCAAACAAACTGACCGATCGAGGATGCACAGGCGCTCCGGATCTGATTTTTGAGATCGTATCGCCTGCCAGTCGGAAAATGGATTACAGCTTAAAGAATACTATCTATTCAGAAGCTGGTGTTCGGGAATATTGGATTGTTGATCCAGCCAAGGAACGTGTGACGGTATATCATTACGAGGAGGACGTTGCGCCAGTCATCTATTCTTTCTCACAGGAAATTTCAGTTGGAATTTATCGGGGATTGACGATCAGGATTGATGATCTGATTGATTAGTTTTTTTAGAAGGGATGTGTTTTTATGATGTACCCATACATGACATTAAATGATGATACTGAAATTACGCACTCTGAGATGCATCCGGATGGTCGAGTGAAAGTTTATATTGAAACGCCGGACGAAAAGGATGGTTTTCATGACGCAACTTGCTATCTTCCGGACTATACATGGGAAAGTATTCATGGATATTCCGAGCAAGAGATGGAGCATTTTAAGCGTCTGATTCAAGATAATGCGCATCTTATCATGGAGTTTGCACAAGAAGGAGGCGTATTGAATGCCTCAAATTTTTAGGATTGGATCTTATATTGTTTATTTCTGGTCAAATGAGGGAGATCCATTGGAGCCAGTTCATGTGCATATCGCAGAAGGAAGACCCTATCAAAATGCCACTAAAATCTGGATCACAAAAACTGGTCATGCTCTGCTTTGCAATAACAATTCAAAAATTCCGCCTAAAATTCTTCGTGGAATTTTGAGAATGATCGAAGCCAATAGTTCTGAAATTATCGATCGGTGGGTAGAGCAATTCAATGATCGAACATTTTATTGCTAATTTTTTTAGAAAGGAGGATTCCCATGTCGCAGTCTCTTGAAATCGGTGCCGCCTACATTCGTGTAAGCACAGATGATCAGACAGAGCTTTCTCCCAATGCACAGCTCCGCACGATCATGGATGCTGCAAAGCAGGATGGATTCATTATTCCGCAGGAATTCGTCTTCGAGGAAGAGCGCGGAATTTCCGGAAGAAAGGCAGAAAACCGACCGCAGTTCCAGCGGATGATTGCAACTGCAAAGTCCCAGTCTCCCGCTCCTTTCTCCCGCCTGTACGTCTGGAAGTTTTCCAGATTTGCACGCAACCAAGAAGAAAGCACATTCTACAAGGGAATCCTCCGTAAAAAATGTGGTGTAGAAGTTAAGAGCGTATCAGAGCCAATCGCAGAGGGGATGTTTGGGCGCCTGATCGAAACCATCATTGAGTGGTTTGACGAATATTATTCTTATAACCTTTCCGGCGAAGTAATCCGCGGAATGACAGAAAAAGCACTGCGAAACGGATACCAGTCCGTTCCGTCCCTCGGTTATCGCGCTGTCGGACAGGGTAAGCCCTTCGTGATCGATCCAGAGAAAATGCCGATAGTCGAATACATCTTCCGGGCCTACCACGATGGTATGGACATGACCAAAATTGCCCGCAACTGTAATGCGAGCGGCTGGAAGACCCGGCGCGGCCGCCCATTTGAACGCCGAACCATTCTCCGTATTCTGCAAAATAAATTCTACATCGGTACTGTGGAATGGAATGGATATAGTTTTCAGGGTACTCATGAAATCAGCCCGTTGATCCGCGAAGTATACGAAGATGTGCAAGCTCGAATGCAGCGTGAGTATAAGCCCTTACGGCGCAGGGAAGTATCTTCCTGCAAGCACTGGCTTTCCGGAACTCTCCGATGCGGCTATTGCGGCGCCAGCTTGGCCTACAACCGGAACTGTTCGCAGAAGGGTGGCAGCTTCTTCAAGTGCTGGAAGCAACTCAAGGGTTATCACTCCGAACCTTGCGGAATTTCGGAGTGTAAGATCGTGAAAGCTGTCTTGCAATCCATGGAAAATATCATCCGAACTGGACGGGTAGAATATGAATGTATTCCGAAGAACAACGAAAAAGCTCCGGAGGAAAAAGTTCTAAAAGATGCCCTTGCTCGTGTAGATATCAAAGAGCAGCGTATCAGAGATGCATATGAGGCCGGCGCAGACACGCTTGAAGAATACAAGAATAATAAGACACGCATTCAGAAAGAGCGTGAAGATCTCAGAGCCGAGCTGGATCGTCTGGCTGCAATTACTGCCCCAGAAAAGCCATCGACAGAAGAAATGGTGGCGCGGATCAAACACGTCTATGAGCTTGTTTCTGATCCGGATGTCGAAAATGACGTGAAGGGCATTGCAATCCGAAGTGTATTAAAAGAAGTGATCGTTGATAAAGCGCACGGCGAATTGCGTTTCGTATATTACGTTTAATTTGGGATTAATATTGTAGGTTTTTACAGTGTCGCCCACCATATTGACTGATAATAAAGCTTGCCATCTTGGGATTCGTCTGTGAGATTTTTACCGGATATTGCAATCGTTTCTCATATCTCCACATCAGTTTGCTCCTCCTTCCCACGGCCACGGGTTCTGAATCCAATTCCACGTTTCTCCTGTCACCTGAGTAACACTCAGCGGTCCGTAGGACTGTTCATACATCTGAATGGCATTTTGATAGAGGTTGAGAAGTCTCTGGTAATAGGTCATCGCCTGAGTATCTTCCGGATGGGTATCCAGATAGAGAAGAATGTCATCGATAGCAAATCCCGTCTCATAAACCTGTTGCGCAAGCTGATTTTTTGAGAGAGTTTGATTCATCTGGGAATTGCATCCACATGCCATCAGCGACACCTCCCCATCTCAAATGGATAATCCAGATCGGGGAAAATGGTTCCCCGCGAAATTGCCTGATTGAGGGGATATGTTCTTCCCCATTCCTGCCAGGGCACATACGTCATTCCCGGCATCATTCCACATTTTCCAAATGAATCCCTTTCTCTATAGGATCCTCTTTCTTCCGGGCAGGATTCCCTATTTCCCATCCACCATTCTCCAAAAATTCCGGAAGGCTGTACACTTGTCATTCTATTTCTGTCACATTGATAATTCCTCGTTTGACCGTCTGCCTCAAAATATCCGCAGCTTCCACCTGGATTCTGCAGTCTCATCGGTCGATTGGTACAGGCGCATTTTTGATGGTTATTGTCCATGCCCTGCGCTACCTCCATGTTTTTTCTTTTTTGTACCTTATCATATGGATCGCTTTTGCCTCTGGTTACGAAAAATAAAATTTCCTTGTATTTTAACGAAATTCCTTTCCTATAAAAAAATTCCATTCTTACAAAATAAAACAAGAACGGCTCCCGCAAACGTGCTTACACCTCAAGCAGGCTTGCAGAAACTGTTCTCATTTTTCTGTCTGATTTTATCTTTTTTTCATTTGACCACTTTTCTTTCTACTCCAGGTATCCCATCGGATCGACGGCATTTCCATCTTGTGTGAGTTCAAAAAAAACATTGCTTCCTTCAATGCTGTAATATTTCGTCGGCTCTGCCACATACCCAAGAATCTGTCCCTGTTCAAGGTACTCTCCCTGAACCGCTGCCACCTCATTCAGCTGCCCACAGACTGCCTCGTATCCGTTTCCGAAATCCAAGGTCACATACGTTCCGATCTCCTCATTTGTCCCTGTCTCCAGAACTCTCGCGTTTGCCGGCGTATAGACAGGCTCGCCGACCGAACCCTGAATCACAATCCCGGGGCTGCAGCGATACTGCTCCAGAGTTGGAAAATAAATGGTTGTATCCATACTGTAATCCAAAAGTACATTTCCGCGAACCGGCCATGTAATCCGGCTTGAATCATTAAAATTCAACATCAGCGATTTTGCCGCACTGCCTCCGGCTCCGACTTCTCTTGCAGCATTTTCATCCGTCTCTTTTTCATCCGTCTCCTCGGCCTGTGCCATCTGCTGAATTTTCCCGGACGGTTGGGCTTTTGATTCCCCCTGCCGTTCTGCTTCTTCCACAACGGTATCCGGATTTTTCTGATTGTCTGTCATTTTCTCTTCTGCATTTTCTGCATCTTTTGCATTTTTTACATCTTTTGCATCATTTGCATTCTTCTGCCTGTCATCCTCGGTATCCTGAGTCAGCGAGCGGGCATTTGATTCCCCTGCAAGAAAATCCTCCTGCCCCTGCAAATCCACATATGGTTTCTGCTCGTCTCCTCTTCCTCTCTTTACGGTAGCCATGCCTGCCGCAGTTACCATCGTCAGCAGACCCATCACCAGCATTACCAGAAATACTTTATCCCGGAACGGCTGGTTTCCCTTTCCTTTCTCTTTCACCGTTTATCACCTCGGTACTATTTTTACCAAAGGTCAAAAACTTATTCAGTTATCTCAATATTTTCGCAGCCCCGTATTCTCTCCATTGTGAACCACTCGGTACTTCTAGTTACTCGCGTGTCAGCTGAACTCCGGTATAATAATAATTTAAAATTTCTTCGCATCCCCATCCTTCTCTCGCCATATGTTCTGCTCCCGCCTGACTGAGTCCATACCCATGACCGCTCCCATTCACGGTTGCCCGGATCTTTTTCTGAACCGCCACACCCCCAGTTTCAGAAGATTCCATCTCTCCATCATCCGCTGCCTTCCCGATCGAAAAACAGGCGGATGGCAAATTCAGTGCCGCGCGGACCGTCTCCCCCTCATACGTTCTGTTTCCAATCTGGATCCACTCGACATATCCGCTCTGATCACGCTTTACAATCTGAATTTTTTCCGCAAGTACTTCCGGCACCAGAACCTTGTTTTCTCCCCCCTCTTCCTTTTCCATCTGTTCGATCTGACAGATCTTTGCCGAAAATTCCTCCGGACTCCACGAATATGTTGTCTGCCACTCCGGACTCTCCTTGTCCCACCTGCTCTCAACCGGGCGCAGATAGGGATACTCATCGCCCCCATCCCTTGTCCTTCCGGCGCTGGAACAATGAAACATCGGAAGAATATACTGGTTTTCATAAGTGATCACAAGTCCTTCCGTCTCCCTGACAGCCTGCCTGCATCTTGCCATGCCCTCCGCAATCCGCTCCCTCTGCGCCTGCGTAACAGCCTCATATCCCACTTCTTTCTGATCGCCGACCCGACTCTCCATTTTCTCCATCCGGCTCTCCATCTCCATATGGCGAACCGCCAGCTGACTCTCCTCGATCTCGGACTTTTCTCCTATCAATCGACATAGGTAGGTTCTCGCAATCACTGCCTGACACTTTAACGCCTCCGCTTCAACAAACGGATCAATCTCACAGATCACCACGCCCGGAAGATAGGCCTCTAATGAGAGATAGGTTCGAACGCCATTCCGCTCAAGCAGAATCCGGCGCTCTTTCGCCATTTTCCCCCTTTCTTCCACATTTCCCTGATTTTCTTCCGTTTCTATTTCTATATCTTCTTCTATATCTTCTATTTTTATATCTAAATCCGTCTGCACATTCTGATCTGTGTCTATATTTACAAAAGCTGTCTCTTCCGTCAACTCGTTTTCCTGTTCCCCTATCTTCATAAAGATCAGACTCATCAGCCATGGAAGAAAAAACAGAAACACCGCCAATACAATCCGAATTTTCATGCGAAGTGCCCGCCCCGGCGCTCTCCAGAATGTCCTCATAAAAAAAGATTCCTCCACATCCCAATCCTCTCGGATCAGTCTATGAAGGAACCTTCTTTTTATTCATATTTTCAAGCCGACGCTCGCGAAGACTTGAATTTTTCAGACATCTCTTAGATCTCTACTTTTACCTTCTCGAGATGCCAGATATCTCTTACATACTCCTCGATGGTACGGTCAGAGCTGAACTTTCCACTGCTTGCAGTATTGAGCATAGCAGCTCTTGCCCACCACTTCTGATCCTTATAAGCCTCATTGATACGACGCTGTGCATCTGCATACATCTTGAAGTCTTTCAGGATGAAGTAAGTATCTGCGCGGTCACTGCTCTGTGTATTAAGCAGAGAGTTGTAGATATCACGGAACAGCTCCGGATCCTGCGGAGAATAGTAACCGTTGATCAGCTGCATCAGCACGCGGCGGATATCCTGATCATTGTTGAAGATCTCCATCGGATTGTAGCTGTGATCATGCTCCATACGGATAATCTCATCGGAGGAAGTTCCGAAGATAAATGCATTCTCTTTTCCTACCTCTTCGACGATCTCAACGTTTGCACCATCCATTGTTCCGAGAGTCAGCGCACCGTTCAGCATGAACTTCATGTTACCGGTACCGGATGCCTCCTTGCTGGCGGTAGAAATCTGCTCGCTGACATCTGCTGCTGCGAAGATGATCTCTGCGTTGGATACGCGGTAATCCTCGATAAATACAACCTTGATCTTGCCATTGATTGTCGGATCGTTGTTGATGACATCTGCTACAGAGTTGATCAGCTTGATCGTCAGTTTTGCACGCTTGTAACCTGCTGCTGCCTTTGCACCAAAGATAAAGGTGCGCGGAACCATATCCATCTCCGGGTTATCCTTGAGCTGGTTGTACAGATACATTACATGAAGAATGTTCATCAGCTGACGCTTGTACTCATGCAGACGCTTTACCTGTACATCAAAGATGGAACGCGGATCTACATCGATTCCGTTGTGCTCCTTGATGTATTTTGCCAGACGGATCTTGTTCTGATACTTGATGTTCATGAACTCGTGCTGGCACTTCTCATCGTCCACATACAGCTTTAACTTGCTGATTGCAGAAAGATCTGTGATCCACTCGTCGCCGATCTTGGAAGTTACCCAGTCTGCTAACAGCGGGTTCGCGTGAAGAAGGAATCTTCTCTGGGTGATACCGTTCGTCTTGTTGTTAAACTTCTCCGGCATCATCTCATAGAAATCCTTCAGCTCCTGCTTCTTTAAGATCTCCGTGTGCAGCTGTGCAACACCGTTTACAGAGAAGCTTCCTGCGATTGCCATATGAGCCATCTTAACCTGTCCGTCGTAGATGATTGCCATCTTTGCAATCTTCTGCTGGTTGCCCGGATACATCTGCTGAATCTGCATGATGAAGCGGCGGTTGATCTCCTCAACGATCTGGTAAATACGCGGAAGCAGACGGGAGAACAGCTCGATCGGCCATTTCTCAAGTGCCTCTGCCATGATCGTGTGGTTGGTGTAAGCGCAGGTCTTGGTCGTAACATCCCATGCCTCATCCCAGGTCAGACCGTAGTCATCAAGAAGGATTCTCATCAGCTCTGCAACGGCAACTGTCGGATGGGTATCGTTTAACTGGAATACGTTCTTCTCATAGAACTTGCGCACATCGTCATGGTTCTCCATGTATTTGAGCACTGCACGCTGTACACTTGCAGAGATGAAGAAGTACTGCTGTCTCAGACGCAGCTCCTTTCCTGCATAGTGGTTATCATTCGGGTAAAGAACCTCACAGATGTTCTTTGCCAGGTTCTCCTGCTCAACTGCCTTCTGATAATCTCCGCGGTCAAATGCATCCAGGCTGAAGGTATCGATCGGCTGTGCATCCCAGATTCTTAAGGTGTTGACTACGTTGTTGCCATAGCCGACAACCGGAAGATCATACGGAACTGCCATAACAGACTGATAACCCTCCTGAACGAACTTCTCACGGCCGTTCTCCCATACGGTGCGAACGTAACCACCGAATTTTACTTCGGTAGCGTACTCAGAGCGGCGAACCTCAAACGGGTTGCCGTTCTTGAGCCACTCATCCGGAACTTCTACCTGATAACCATCTACAATCTTCTGCTTGAACATGCCATACCGATAACGGATTCCACATCCATATGCCGGATAGCCCAGCGTAGCCAGGGAATCAAGGAAGCAGGCAGCAAGACGGCCCAGACCTCCGTTTCCAAGAGCCGCATCCGGCTCCTGGTCCTCAATCAGGTTGAGATCAAATCCCATCTCGTCAAGAGCCTCTTTGATCTCATCTCTTGCCATGATATTGATGATGTTGTTTCCCAGAGCACGTCCCATCAGGAACTCCATGGACAGATAATACAGAGTCTTGGAATCCTGCTTCTCGTACTCCTTATGAGTTGCGATCCACTCGTCGATGATGACATCCTTCACTGCATAGCAGACAGCCTGATAAACCTGCTCAGGTGTTGCTTCCTCAAGAGTCTTACGGAACTGGCTCTTTACGTTGTAGATCACACTTTTCTTGAACACTTCCTTGTCAAATCCAGTTTTCATGTTGGCTTTTTCCTCCTCACCTGCTGTGCTCTCAGTCACAGACAGTATTCGTTTTTTCCACTCCCAGATTTACGGTCTCTCCGTTGATGTTCCATTCTTTGGTGTAAGTTCCGCCAATCTTGTCTGTCAGAACTTCGTCTGCAAACACATCATGGCAGATTGTGTCGGTATATTTATTTAAAAGTCCGGCGATCTTTTCATTGCCATTCTCATAAATACGAATATGATCGGTTACCTCGAAGCCGGCTTCCTTACGCATCGTCTGAACCTTGCTGACGATCTCGCGGACGAAACCTTCCTCGATCAGTTCCGGTGTCAGGTTGGTATCAAGTGCAACTGTCACTCCACCGTCTGCCTCGGATACATATCCCTCAGTCTGTGCCATATCGATCAGCAGATCCTCTTCTGTCAGAACGACCTGTTCTCCGTCAAAGTCGAACTTCAGGGATCCATCTGCCTTTAACTCATCCATTGCGGCATTTCCGTCCACCTCAGACAGGGCTGCGCGGATCTTTCCGAGCAGTTTTCCGTACTTCGGTCCAACGGTCTTTAACTGCGGTTTGAAGCTGTAAGTCGTGAAGCTGCGGACATCATCCACAAACTCTGCGGACTTCACATTCAGCTCATCCTCGATGATCTCGACATAGTACTCTGCAAGTACATGATCTGCCTTGACATACATCTTGCCGATCGGCTGACGGTTCTTGATGTTTGCCGTATTTCTCGCTGCACGTCCGAGAACAACGATCTTCATAACCTCATCCATGTCTGCCTCAAGCTGTGCGTCGATCTGCTCCTCATTGACAGCCGGGAAGTCGCACAGATGAATGCTCTCCGGAGCGGTCTTGTCGACACTGCGGACAAGATTCTGGTAAATATCCTCCGTCATGAACGGGATCATCGGAGCAGCTGCCTTGGAAACCGTCACAAGTGCTGTGTAAAGAGTCATGTAAGCATTGATCTTATCCTGCTCCATTCCCTTTGCCCAGAAACGGTCACGGCTGCGGCGAACGTACCAGTTACTCATATCATCGACGAACTCCTGAAGTGCTCTTGCAGCCTCCGGAATCCGGTAGTTGCCAAGGTTGTCATCGACAGCCTTCACCATGGAATTCATCTTAGACAGAAGCCACTTGTCCATAACCGGCAGTTTCTCGTAGTCCAGCTTGTAATCCATCGGATTGAAATTGTCAATGTTCGCATACAGAACGTAGAATGCGTAGGTGTTCCACAGCGTTCCCATGAACTTGCGCTGTCCTTCCTGAACAGCTTTTCCGTGGAAACGGTTCGGCAGCCACGGTGCACTGTTGATGTAGAAGTACCAGCGGATCGCATCTGCGCCGTAAGTTGCCAGAGCATCGAACGGATCTACCGCATTGCCCTTTGACTTACTCATCTTCTGTCCATTCTCATCCTGAACATGACCCAGAACGATAACGTTCTTGTACGGAGCCTTGTTGAAGATCAGAGTGGAAATTGCAAGCAGGGAGTAGAACCATCCACGGGTCTGATCCACTGCCTCGGAAATGAAGTCTGCCGGGAACTGCTTCTCAAACAGGTCTTTATTCTCAAACGGATAGTGATGCTGTGCAAACGGCATGGAACCGGAATCGAACCAGCAGTCGATTACCTCCGGAACACGGTGCATCTGCTTGCCACACTTCGGGCAGGTGATCGTCACATCATCGATGAATGGGCGGTGAAGCTCAACTTCGCCATTCTTCTCCTTGTCCATCTCCTTCGCGTACTTCTTCACAACGTCTGCGTAGTTCGGGCTCATGGACTTCAACTCTTCCTGACTTCCGATCGAATGCTGGCATCCGCACTCACACTCCCAGATGTTCAGAGGAGTTCCCCAGTAACGGTTACGGCTTACGCCCCAATCCTGGACGTTCTCCAGCCAGTCGCCGAAACGTCCCTTACCGATGCTCTCCGGGATCCAGTTGATCGTGTTGTTGTTGCGGATCAGATCGTCCTTCACTGCAGTCATCTTGATGAACCAGGACTCGCGTGCATAGTAGATCAGAGGAGTGTCACATCTCCAGCAGTGCGGATAGCTGTGCTCAAATACCGGTGCAGCAAACAGCAGTCCTCTCTCGTCGAGATCCTTGAGTACCATCGGGTCTGCCTTCTTTACAAATACGCCCGGCCACAGGGTATCCTCAGTCATCTCACCCTTTGCATTTACAAGCTGTACAAACGGAAGCTCATACTTTCTTCCGACACGGGAGTCATCCTCACCGAATGCCGGTGCGATGTGTACCACGCCGGTACCATCGGTCAGAGTAACGTAAGTATCGCAGACAACGTAATGTGCCTTCTTGTGCTGTTTTGCAGCCAGATCAGAAGCTGCCTGGTATAACGGCTCGTACTCCTTGCCCTCAAGATCCGTTCCCTTGTAAGACTCAAGCACCTCGTAAGCCGGCTTTCCTTCTTTCTCATCGCCGAGCTTTCCAAGAACCGTGTCAAGCAGAGCCTCTGCCATATAGTAAGTGTAGCCGTCAGCTGCCTTTACCTTCACATAAGTCTCTTCCGGGTTCACGCAGAGTGCAACGTTAGACGGAAGGGTCCACGGAGTTGTCGTCCATGCCAGAATGTAAGCATCCTCGCCCTTCACCTTAAAGCGAACGATTGCGGAGCGCTCCTTGACATCCTTATATCCCTGTGCAACCTCGTGGCTGGACAGCGGGGTTCCGCAGCGCGGGCAGTAAGGAACGATCTTGAATCCCTTGTAGAGGAGTCCCTTCTCCCAGATCTGCTTGAGTGCCCACCACTCAGACTCAATGAAGTTGTTGTCGTAAGTGACATACGGATGCTCCATATCAGCCCAGAAACCAACGGTGCCGGAGAAATTCTCCCACATTCCCTTGTACTTCCATACGCTCTCTTTGCAGTGCTCGATAAACGGCTCAAGACCATACTGCTCGATCTGTTCCTTGCCGTCAAGTCCAAGCATTTTCTCAACTTCCAGCTCTACCGGAAGTCCATGGGTATCCCATCCTGCCTTTCTCGGAACCATGTATCCCTTCATCGTGCGGTAACGCGGAATCATATCCTTGATAACACGAGTCAGAACATGGCCGATGTGCGGCTTTCCGTTTGCGGTAGGCGGTCCATCATAAAAGGTATAGGACGGGCCTTCTTTTCTTGAGTCCATACTCTTCTGGAAGATTTTCTCATCATCCCAGAACTTCTCTACTTTCTTCTCACGGTCCACAAAATTCATATCTGTGGAAACTTTCTCGTAAATCACTTTTGCCTCCTTCTGTTCGGATGGTTTCACAAATTAAAAAACCCTCTTCCGCGAAAGGAAGAGGGTATAAATCACCTTCTGAAACCACCTGTCACTACATACAGTCATATGAGTTCCTGCTAACGGGGGGAATACCGGCACAGCTTACTATCGCTCTATCATCATCTGTTCAGCCTGCAACTCAGGAGTGATCTTCGGCGCCTGCGGTACTGATACCAGGCTCCCACCTTCTCCTGGTTCGCTGAAATGGTCCCGACAGTCCTACTGTCTCCGTCAAAGTCTTTCTCTATGCATCTCATTCTTTATTATATGGATTCGTGGAAAAAATGTCAAGGTCTGAGGCCTTTTGTTTGTTATCGTTATTTTTTTGTCAATGAGATTGTATTTTCCCAAAAACAATGATATACTAAAACCCAATGTTTTACTGGATTTTACAAGGGTTTTACATTTGCTATTCTCATTTAATACCATAATACCAGACAAGGAGATTTCTTATGAGTGAACGCAACCTGACCCTGCTGACAGATCTTTATGAGCTGACAATGATGCAGGGCTATTTTAAAGAAAAAGATGCCAACGAGACTGTTATCTTCGACGCATTCTACCGCAATAACCCGGTAAACAGCGGTTATTCGATCTGTGCCGGACTTGAACAGGTAATTGACTATATAAAGAACCTTCATTTTGATGAGAGCGACATCGACTATCTGCGCTCTGTCGGACTGTTTGAGGAGGATTTTCTGGAATATCTGCGCGGTTTCCATTTTTCCGGTGACATCTACGCAGTTCCGGAGGGCACAGTCATTTTCCCTCGTGAGCCTCTCGTCAAGGTTATCGCACCGATCATGGAGGCACAGCTCGTTGAGACTGCGCTCTTAAATATTGTCAACCATCAGTCTCTGATCGCAACAAAGGCTGCCCGCGTTGTCTATGCCGCCCAGGGAGACGGCGTGATGGAGTTTGGTCTGCGCCGTGCCCAGGGACCGGATGCCGGCATCTATGGCGCCCGCGCAGCTATGATCGCAGGCTGTATCGGAACTTCCAATGTCCTCTGTGGAAAAATGTTTGATGTTCCGGTCAAGGGCACACATGCTCACAGCTGGATCATGAGCTTCCCGGATGAGCTGACGGCTTTCCGCACTTATGCAAAGCTCTATCCGGATGCATGCATTCTGCTCGTCGACACTTACGACACCTTAAATTCCGGAGTTCCGAATGCAATCAAGGTATTCAAGGAGATGCGCGAAGCCGGCATTCCGCTGACATTCTATGGAATCCGCCTCGACAGCGGAGACCTCGCTTATCTCTCCAAGAAGGCAAAGAAGATGCTCGATGAGGCTGGTTTCCCGGATGCTGTGATCTCTGCTTCCAACGACCTCGATGAGACGCTGATCTCCTCCCTGAAAATGCAGGGTGCCGCAATCAACTCCTGGGGTGTCGGCACAAACCTGATCACATCCAAGGACTGCCCATCTTTCGGCGGTGTCTATAAGTTAGCTGCTGTCCTTGACAAGAATTCCGGTGAGTTTATCCCGAAGATCAAGCTCTCCGAGAATGCCGAGAAGATCACGAACCCGGGCAATAAGACGATCCAAAGAATCTATGACAAGAAGACCGGAAAAATTATTGCTGATCTGATCTGTTTTGTGGATGAGACCTTCGATACGAATGAACCGCTTCTGCTCTTTGATCCGATCTCCACATGGAAGAAGACCCTGCTCCAGCCGGGAACTTACACGATGCGTGAACTGATGATTCCGGTATTCAAAGACGGTGTCTGCGTATACGATTCCCCGAAGGTTATGGATATCCAGAAATACTGCAAGCAGGAAATGAATACGCTGTGGGAAGAGTCCCTGCGTCTCGAGTACCCGCACCGCGTTCATGTCGATCTCTCTGACAAGCTGTGGAAAGTGAAGAATGAACTGCTCGACAGCTATCATCACAATATGGATGGAAGCAAGCAGAAGTAAATCTCTCTAAGCCTAGCGACTATCAATATAAGAGCAATAGATACAGTTATTTTGAGATATGGCTCCGATGGCGAGTAAAGTCCTGCAAACACGCTTGCGCTCCGGCTTCCAACGCAACGGTGCATAAGGTCGCAAAATACGCGACCTAAGCACCGGCGTTTCCAACGGGTTTGCAGTGACTTTCTCGCCCCGTCGCCATGATACAAAATCTCCACCAAAATTGCAAAGTGCCACGTCTGATGTCGTAGAAATGGTAATCGCATTAGGTATAAATTCTAAGCCCAAATTATTACATAATCTGCTTTTCCAAATCAAAAATAGGCATCACCGATATTCATTACAAATTTAGTCTCATAAAACGAATTCAGTAACACCTGTTTTTATATCCCATTATTCAATTTTTCCTATACTCTGGTTTAGTTTTCTATTGTCTTGTATTCCATTCCAAGAGAATTTTTTCTCTCCTCACGAATCTGACGCATATGTTCACGAACTTTTTCGCGATTTCCATAAATATCTGCCTGATCGGAACATACATCCATATTATAGCGTCCACGATGAATGATTTCTCTGTTCTCCATATTCTCTTCCTCTTAATTTTACATGTTAAATAGCATATCTACTTTTTCACTGCTAATCGGTAAAAACTTATTTTTTTAGCAACGATAAACACTTTGTATTTTACTGTTTTTACTATATGTCTGCGATAACGGCGACGAGACGAGAAAGTCACTGCAAACCCGTTTTACACGTCGGTGCTTAGACCGTGTTTTTTACGGTCTTACGCACCGCTACGTGGAAATCCGGAGCGAGAGCGTGTTTGCAGGACTTTACTTCGTCATCGGAGCCGTACACATTTCTTTCTACGTTTTCCCATCATTCAACATAACAGAATTCTGTGTTTCAGATAAAAGCCACGTAAAACAGCCCTTTAGATCAGCGCAATCGCCTCTCTCACATTGCTGACCCCATAAAGCGTAATCTCCGAATACTTTTTGAGCTTGTCGAGATTTACTTTCGGGAGGATGCAACTCTCAAACCCGAGCTTGATCGCTTCATTGACTCTCTGCTCTGCCATTGAAACTGCGCGCACCTCCCCGGAAAGTCCCACTTCACCGAAAATAATCGTCTTCGGATTGACCGCCCGGTCTTTCATGCTTGACACAAGTGCAAGCACGATCGCGAGATCAAGTGCCGGCTCATTCATCTTGACTCCGCCCGCAATATTGATATACGCATCATAGCGCGACATTTCATAACGGCACCGTTTTTCGAGCACCGCCATCAACAGGTTCACGCGGTTGTAATCCGTGCCCGCTGCCGTCCGCCTCGGCATTCCGAAATTCGTCTGTGTCACAAGCGCCTGCACCTCAAGAAGAATCGGACGCGTTCCCTCGATCGAGCAGGCAACAACCGCCCCCGACGCCTCCTCAGGACGTCCACTGAGCAGATATTCTGACGGATTCGGGACTTCCACAAGTCCATGTTCTGCCATCTCAAACACACCGATCTCATTTGTGGAACCAAAACGGTTTTTGACTCCCCTGAGAATTCGATAGGACGCATTCCGCTCGCCCTCAAAGTAGAGCACTGTATCGACCATGTGCTCGAGCATACGCGGTCCTGCGACCACGCCCTCTTTTGTCACATGTCCCACAATGAAAATCGCAATCCCCAGTCCCTTTGCAATCTGCATCAGCACATTCGTCGATTCCCGCACCTGGCTCATGCTTCCCGGGGCAGAATTCCCACTCTCACAGAACATTGTCTGGATCGAATCAATGATCACGATCTCCGGCTTGTTCTCGCGGATACACTCCCCGATCGTGTCAAGATTCGTCTCGCACAGAAAATAAAGTTCTCCACTGATCTCTCCGATTCGCGATGCCCTCATCTTGATCTGCTTGAGCGATTCCTCTCCCGAAATGTAGAGCACGCGATGGCCATCCCTCGCAAGATTCCGGCAGACCTGCAAAAGCAGAGTCGATTTTCCGATTCCCGGATCACCTCCGACAAGCACAAGCGAACCTGCAACAATTCCACTTCCAAGCACGCGGTCAAGCTCTTTATAGCCCGTTGAAATCCGGTCCTGATCGTTGAGCGAGACTTCCTCAAGCTTTACCGGCCGCGTCATTCTTAAATTCCCGGAAACTCCGGAAATACCGGAAAGAGCCGCCCGTCCGGACGACTCTTTCTTTACAAGCGGTGCCTCAACCATCGTGTTCCACTCCTTACAAGCCGGACACTGGCCGAGCCACTTGCTTGATTCATACCCGCATTCCTTGCAGAAGAATGCAGTACTTTTTGATTTTGCCATAACTGGTTTTCTTTCCCTGTCACCCAGCGAACCTCTAAAAAGTTGTCCGCAAGGCTCATTGATTTCCTTTTTTGCTAAGCAGACGAAACCGGCTACACCAACGAAGACCGATTTCCGACAAACCGTTAATTAAGACCTTACTGTCTTACAATCTTTACCTGGCTCACTGCGCCATCATTCAGAGAAACGCTGAATGCCAGCTTTCCACTCATATTGGTCTTGATATGACCGATAGAAGTGCCCTCTACAAATACCTCATACTCGGTATCTGCCTCCATCTGAACGGTAATCTGAGAATCACGATATCCGCCCACAGTAAAGGTAACCTCATCGCTGCCCTCTGCAAAATGCTGAACAGCCGTTCCCGGAACAGACTCATAAACGAAAGAACCGTTGCGCTCCAGTTTTGTAATCTCATAGAAGGTCTTAATCTTATATAAATCTCCTGCATGCTCAAAATCCTGCAGTTTGGACTTTGTATTTAAGCTGTAATCTCCAAAGCTGATGGTTCCGTCTGCTTCAGAACGGATTAATGATTCAATTCCTGGCATCTGTTTGCCCTCCTGGTATTTTGTTGAATATCTTTTGCACACAGAATCTAAAATGACCCTGTCTGTCCGAACAGCCGTCTCCTCTCGAAAGTTTTTCGAACGCATCCCGTTCACTTTCTGTGAAAACCGCTATAAATATTATACACTACCCTCGTAAAATTGACCAGTATGTCTTTTCTTATTTTTTACATACAACTTCCTTTTCTGTCTTCTCGCCAGCCGTACTGAAACTCAGGCGTTCTCCCTCGCGTCCGACAAAGACCTGATCTCCGGCCTTCACCTTTCCGTCAAGGACTGCCTCCGCAAGTCCATCCTCAAGATAATTCTGGATTGCACGGCGCAGCGGACGGGCTCCGTACTTTTCATCATAGCCTTTCTCCACAAGGAAGGCTTTCGCCTCCGCGCTGATCTCAAGCGTCAGATTCATCTGGCGTTTCGTGCGCTTTGCAATGCTTCCGAGCATGATCTCGACGATCTTTCCCATATCATCGCGGGTCAGCGGATGGAAGACGAGAATCTCATCGATTCGGTTTAAGAACTCCGGTTTGAACAGGCGCTTCACCTCGTCCATCACACGCCCCTTCATGAACTTGTACCGCTCTGACGCATCGTCATTTGCCGCAAATCCCAGATGCTTCGGAGAGATGATATTCTCTGCACCCGCATTGGAAGTCATGATGAGGATCGTGTTTTTAAAATCAATCTTTCTGCCCTGTGCATCCGTGATATGGCCGTCGTCAAGCACCTGAAGCAGGATATTGAAGACATCCGGATGTGCTTTCTCAATCTCATCAAAAAGAATTACGGAATATGGATTCCGGCGGACTTTCTCGCTGAGCTGACCGCCCTCCTCATATCCGACATATCCTGGCGGCGAACCGATCATCTTGGAGACGCTGTGTTTCTCCATGTACTCCGACATATCAACACGGATCAGCGCATTCTCTGTGCCAAACATTGCCTCCGCAAGTGCCTTGCAAAGTTCCGTCTTTCCGACACCGGTCGGTCCGAGGAAGAGGAAAGAACCGATCGGACGCTTCGGATCCTTGAGTCCGACACGTCCCCGGCGGATCGCACGGGAGACTGCACTCACTGCCTCCTCCTGACCAACAACGCGCTCGTGGAGAATGCCCTCGAGTTTTTTGAGACGCTCAGACTCTTCCTCCTCGAGCTTTCTGACAGGAATCTTTGTCCAGCCGGAAACGACATCGGCAATCTCACCCTCCGAGACGACAAGTTTTCTCGATGCCTTCTCCTTCTGCCACTTTGCGCGGATCTTCTCAATCTTCTCGCGCTTCTTTTCCTGACGCTTCTTGATGTCTCCGGCCTTCTCATAAGCCTCGGACTTGATTGCATTTTCCTTCTGCTGTTCGAGTGTCTCGATCTCTTTCTCGATCTCCTTGATCTCCGCCGGCTCCACATACGTCGTCAGACGCACCTTCGAGGACGCCTCATCAATCAGATCAATCGCCTTGTCCGGAAGAAAACGGTCATTGATATAGCGCGCTGACAGGCGTACCGCTGCCACAAGTGCCTCATCCGTGATCGTCACATGGTGATGCTCCTCATATTTCGGGCGCAGGCCTTTCAGGATCTGAATCGACTGCTCCTCTCCCGGCTCCTCAACCATCACCGGCTGAAAACGACGCTCAAGTGCCGCATCCTTCTCAATATATTTCCGATATTCCTCAACGGTCGTCGCACCGATGAGCTGGATCTCCCCGCGCGCAAGCGACGGTTTCAAAATATTGGACGCATCGATTGCACCCTCTGCTCCGCCGGCTCCAATGATCGTGTGAATCTCATCGATGAAAAGCAGAACCTCTCCATCCTCCCGGACTTCGGAAATCACTTTTTTGATACGCTCCTCAAATTCACCGCGGTATTTCGATCCTGCAACCATTCCCGAAAGATCAAGCGTCATCACACGCTTTCCGGCAATGACCTCCGGAACCTCTCCCGAGGCAATCATCTGCGCTAAGCCCTCGACAACTGCCGTTTTTCCGACGCCCGGCTCTCCGATCAGACACGGGTTGTTCTTCGTTCTCCGGCTCAAAATCTGGACCACTCTTTGAATCTCATGTTCTCTTCCGATGACCGGATCGAGTCTTCCCTCTCTCGCAAGTTCCGTCAGATCCCTGCTGTAACTGTTGAGCGTCGGCGTCGAATCCTTGCTCTTTCCAGATTTTGCAGAGAACTCCTCCTTATCGGCAGGGGCATCCGATCCCATCGCCGCCCTGAGTTCCATGTAAAGTTTCTGGAGGTTGACGCCCATCGTGTTCAAAAGTTTGGATGCCACGCAGTCCCCATCCCTGATCAGCGCAATCAGGATGTGCTCTGTTCCGATTAACGGTGCCTTGAAACGAACCGCCTCACGGTAGCTATTTTCAAGGACACGGGACGCACTCGGCGTATAAGTTCCTCTCTCAAGCATTCCCACATTCTGGGTCGGGGAAATCAGCTGACTCACCAGCTCTGTCACCTTATCTGCCTGTACTCCGCAGGCTTCGAGCACACGGGCAGCAACGCCCGTGCCCTCCTCAAGAAGGCCGATCAGAAGATGCTCGGTTCCCACATAGTTGTGGCCAAGCTCCTCCGCCGCACCGATGGCGAGTCCAATCGCGTTTCTCGCCTGTTCTGTCAGTTTATCTGTCATATAAAAAATTTCCTCCTGATTCTAGCAAAAAATCAATTCCAGTCAATGCCTGCAAGGCCTGAACACCAGAAAGGAAGAGGATCCCTTCTTAAGTTTCTCAGACAAGCTCTGGAAGCTGAGAACGCAGGTATGCCGCTCTCGCGACCTCCATCTCTTCTTTCTCAAGCGGTCTTCTCACAAGCTGTTGAATGGTTGCCGGCTGAATGCCGAGCATCAAGCGATAAACCGGACACGGTTCCTGCATTTTCAGCGTTCCATCCCTCATCCCCGTCATCAGTTCAGATAACAGATTTCTCGCATCCTTTATCGAGAGACGTCTCGCATATTTCAGAACTCCGTAGGCACGGTAGGCCTCATCCTCCCACTCTAACCGGTGTTTCTCAATCGCCATGTGACGCACCTGAATCTCCTGGCTCTCAAGCTGAAGTGCAACCCGGCGCACCATGTTCAGAATATCCCGTTCAGAGAGTCCCAGCGTCTTCTGGTTGTAAACCTCATAGAGCGCTCCATCATTCTCCTCGCCCTCACCGTAGACACCCTTTACGGCGACGCCGAATCTTCCCATCTCCGCGACAAGCCCGCTAAAGCGTTTTCCGCGGCAGAGTGTCGGAAGGTGAAGAATCACCGATGCGCGCATTCCGGTCCCGACATTCGTCGGGTATGCCGTCAGATATCCGTATTTCTCATCAAATGCATAGTCAAACCGCTCACCGATATAATCGTCAATCGCGTCCGCATGCTTCCAGAGTTCCTCAAGATGAAATCCTCCGGAAAGCACCTGAATGCGAATGTGATCCGTGCCGTTGAGCAGAATCCCCGTATCTTCCTCCTCCGAGAGAAGAATTCCGGTCGGCGTTCTCTTTGCCGCAATCGCAGAGTTGAAAAGTCTGTGCTCACGCATCGCCTTCCGGTCGATCTCGCCGATCTCCCCGAGATTCTCATAGTGGTACGTCTTTCCGTCCAGACTTCCAAGATCCCGAAGACCACTCTCTAAGCGCCGGATCATCTCCGAGCCCTCTTTCTGGGAGAGTTTTGACGGAAACACATACTGATTCCAGTTGCGGGCCAGACGCACGCGGCTGCTTACAATCCCCGGATGCGCCTCGTCCATCTCTTCATACCATTTTAACATTTCCCGATTTCCTCTTTCAGTTTTCTGATCTGGTCACGGCACCAGGCCGCGCTCTCATAGTCTTCTTCCTTCAATGCCTCTTTCAGACGTCGCTCTAACTGGCTGATCTTTGCCTGAATTCTCACATTCTGCGCGTCCTGTCTCATGTTCGCTTCTTCCTCTGCCGTCCGAAGATCCTTCTGCTTCTGTGCATCCGGAACTCTCCCCGGAGAGATTCCCTGCATCTGGCTTCCCGCATAAACATCCCGCTCACCGGCATCCTCCCGGATCCGGCTTCCGTCCGGCATCGGCATGCCCTCATCCGTCTCCGGCTTCGATTTCGGTTCCTGTCTTTGCATCCCCGGAATCTCTCCAAACGGAAAGGCTCCGCGGGCGTTTGCCTGAATCTTCTTCGGGCGCTTGCCCTTATGCGCATCATTTCCCTGAAGCTGACGGATCTTTTCCCCGATCAGCAGATCAAACACACCGTAACAGTCCGGACATCCGAACTGACTGTTCTTCACAAACTCCCCATAACTCGTCTTGCAGGTCGGACAGACCACATGGGCTGCCATCTCCTCTTCCTGCGACTGACCGACTCCCAAAAGTCCCGACAGCAACTTTCCAAGCGGAAACTCGCTGTCAAAAATTGCGGAATAAGGTCCAAAATCCAGTTCCTTGGCACACTGTGCGCAGAAATGATGTTCCGTCTTCACTCCGCCCACAATCTCTGTATACTGAATATTGGCTTCCCGCACTTTACAGCGTTCACACAACATAGATGATCTATCCTCCATATTTTCCGAAGCGTTTTTCGTGATTCCGGTTACCGCTCATGTTTCACCGTTTCCTCTTTGTCGTCTCTTCTCTGCAGCTCATCGCCCGCAGTTCACAGCTCACAGCTTATAACTCATTTTTCTTCGTACAGGTGTCATAAATCTCATCCACAAGTGCATGTACCTCATCCCTGCTCACATTTTTACAGATTCCGCGAGCCAAAATCAGGGAGAGTTCTCTTCTGAGATTTGTGACTGCCTCAATCTTATCCACATCGAGAGAAATCACGGCACCGCGCCGACGATCGAGCTTGATAAACCCTTCCTGTTTCAACACCGTATATGCCTTATTTACTGTATGCATGTTAATTCCGATGTTGTCTGCCAGCTGCCGCACAGAGGGAAGAGAATCCCCCTCCCGGATCGCATCCGTCGCAATTCCCATAATAATCTGATTTCTCAGCTGAATATAGATCGCTTCCTCGCTCTCAAAATCAATCTTCAGCATCATATCTCATCCACCGTCTTTCGTTTTTCCGATCATATAACCTCCTTAAGTCACGTCGATTCTGTTTTGCTCCTGTTATATAATCTATGTAACAATCATATCTCATTTTTTCGTGCTTGTCAAGAAAGTGTATGACAATGTGCATACCTGGTTACGAATCGAAAATGCCATCCGGAAAGCGTTCTGCTTCTGCCGGATGGCATTTTCTCTGCATCAAATTATGGATGTTATGGTTGAATTAATTACTTCTTGTCTTCGTCAAGATCGAACACTTCGAAATCATCTTCGTCTTCATCTCTGCGAGCGTTCTCTGCTGACTCAGACTTTCTGGAAGATTCTCTCGTCGCTGCTGCCGCCTCGCGCGCAAGCTGTGCCTTCAAAGAACGCTCCACGTCCTCAACCGGCTGGCTCTTCACGCTCAGATCCTCCTCTGGAAGATAATCGTTGTTGTCATCCGGGTCCTGATCGTCCTGATCAATCGGATCCGGGAGAGTCTCCTCATAATCTCTGCGATCGTCAATCACGTAGTTGATCGTCTTATTCTCTCTTCTCTCCGGTGCCCGGTCTGCACGCTTTTGTGCCTGTCCGCCCTGACTGCGGCCGCCGTTTGAACTGCCCGGATTCTGTTTCTTCTTTCCGCTCTTCTTGGAGGAACGGTATCTGGAAATCGTTGCATATGCACTGAAGAGCATGATCAGAAGAACCACACAGGCTGCTCCCGTTCCAACTGCAAAGTATCTCGCAAAGTTGAAGTTGCGCTTCATCTCATTTAACTTCTCCACAATACCCTGATAACGCGGATCTTTCTCGATTGCCGAGCTGTCATTACCCTCAAAGTAACGCTGAATCGTCTTCTCTGTCAGATCGTAGCGGTAGAAGCCCTGCTCATTCGTGTCACTGTTCAGTGCATAGAATACACAGTACTCCGGACTTCCGTCTGTCTGCGGAATCCATCCCTTAACCTTTGTATCTCCGATTGTGATGTTGCTCTCCTTGAGTCCTGCCGGAGCCGTCATACCTTCCGGAAGATCCGTGATGCCGATCTTGATTGCATTTCTGGAAGACTCAAGCTCTGCGAGAATATCAAGCTGATCTGCCGGAACTGTCGTGGTGTTCGGCTCACTCTGACCGCCCTCCTCACGGGTTACGGTGATCGTATAGCTGCGAACGGTCGTTCCATCCTCTGCCGTTACCTTACATACGACGGTATTCTCACCATCTTTCAGCTCGTCTCCACCCTCTACGCTCACAGATGCATTGTCATTTGCCGGCTGTGCGCTGACAGTGAGCTTGTCAATGTCAAGTCCAACGGAAGCGGTGTAATTCTCTACATCCGGGCTGAATGCCGGGTCTAAGGTTCCAGGAGAAATCTGGAGAGATTTCAGAGAAGCATCATCCGACTGTGCTGCTGTGGACTTTGCTGCCTCGATCGTAACCTTTGAAGTTCCGATCTTATCCATCGTCAGCATCTGTCCATCACTGTCATATGCCTCGGAATTGTCGGTCACAACCTTGATCGTCGCAACACCCTCTTTGAGCGCCTTAAACTTTAACGGGGTTGTAACCTCTGTCGAGCCGTCCATCGTGCTGCTGACGACGAGCGTTCCGTCTCCGCCGCTTGCCTGTGCGGAGGAACCCTGAACATATTCCATCATGGAACTGTCATAGGTCAGGTATACTCTCGTATCTCCGAGAACATCTCCACTTGTGGAGGTGAATTTCATGGTAACCGTAAATTCGCTGCCCACTTCTGTGGACGGATCGGTAAATGCAATCTTTGCATTCGCCGCAAAACTCTGAAACGGAATTGCGACAGCCAACATCATCACTGCCAGAATCCGAAGCACTGTGTGCTTTACTTTCCTGCTCATATAGGATCTCCTGTCTTTCTTTTATCGGGCGAAGCGTCGAAACGCTCCGCCTAAAAGCATACCACTTTTATTGTCCCGGTGCAACACCGATTACCGGTGTTACCTGCGTAGAACTTCCAGAATTGCTTCCACCCGGCGTGATGCTCACAACCGGACTGCTGCTTGTTCCATTTCCCGTACTGCTTCCACCCGGAGTCTGGCTCGGCGTCTGGCTTGTGTTCTGTCCGCCGTTTGTATTTCCTCCGTATGTCGGTCCGTTCGACTGTCTCACGACATGGATCGTGTACGTTCTCTGTGTGCCGTTCTGTGCCGTCACAATCACCTTGATGTCGGTCGATGTGCCGGACAGGGTAACATTTCCGGCTCCTGCCGCAGATGCATTCGAGTCAATCGTTGCCGCATTCACCTTGATACTCGTCACAGACTGGTCAACAATCAGATCATACGACATTGTGTCGCGGTTGAATGTCGGTGTCAGCGAGAATCCATCCACACCGAGACTTCTCAGCTTGTTGTTCGGGCTTCCGGTTCCGGTCGGTTTTGCACACGGAGATGCCGGCATATTGTTGTAAACCGGAATCTTGAATGTCAGCGCCATATTTTTGAGCGTGTTTCCATATCCTTTTCCGAAAAGCGCGCCCTCGGAGGCAGCTGCCTCCACGTTCGTCATGTACTGATGCTTGTAAATGTTGCTTCCCTGAACGTTGAACTTCTTCAGGTAAAGCGTATCCTGTCCTGCTTTTACATAGTTCGTCGCATAGTACTCTGCTCCGCCGGCAATTGCCTTTTCCGGTGTATTCCACGGTCTTCCGTAAGCGCCGGACTGGGAGGCATACCAGAGTCCGCGTCTAACGGCATCCATTCCGTCTGAAGCATACGCTCCGATATTGAAGTAATTGTAATACCCCGCATATCCGGAATACGTTCCGGAAATGGACTTTCCGCGTCCGTCACTTCCCTGCTCCTGAAGAATTGTGGAGGCAATGATGTACGGATTCAGTCCCGTAGACGCCGCCACATTCATGATCAGATCCGCATACGTTGTGCTGGCTGTGGTGCTTCCTGTTGTCGTTCCGGTGGAAGTTCCCGTTCCGGAAGTTGAACTTCCCGGTCCTGCGCTTCCCGGCGCAGTGAACGTCGCTGCCCCTGCCGAAGTGCCCGGTCCTGCTGTCAGTACATCCGGTGCTGCCACACGGTCTGTCTCATGACGGCTGATCGAGGCAGACGGTCCCTGAAAACGGACATTTCCGTTCGCCCCGCTCGTCGGTGCCTGACTGTTTGAGCCGCCCGTGGAAGTCGTTCCGGAAGTGCCGGATCCTGCCGGTCCCCCGCTTGTGCCGGTGCCGGAAGCCGGTGTCGAAGAAGAACCGGCCGGCGCCGAGCTTGTACTTTCTGAGGAACTCGACGGGTTCTGTCTGCGCTTATCCGGTGCCGTGATCACGGCGCTCTGTCCGCCAGGAGCAGAAGAACTGCCGCCAGATACTCCCGGACCGTAGGAAGTACCGCCGGAATTTCCGGAATCTGAACTTCCGCCAGAGGCATTTCCGGAGCTTGTATCAACCCCGGTCGAGCCGGAAGCACTTCCGCTTGAGACAATCGCCCCCTGCATGAACGTTCCGTTCAGCATGCTCTGAAGTCCCTCTCTCGTCTGGGCAGAGGCGTCATACTCCTGCGCCAGAAACTGGAAAATATAAGTTCCATCGAGGAAATTTCTCGGGTCCATATAATATCGAATGACATCATCCGAAGCTGCAACCCAGCTGCTTCCATCAAATCCGTTCCACGTGCTTGTATCCCAGTTGTAAGCACCGTCCGCCGTCGATTTAAAAGAAGAAATGCTGTCCGTATGTACCAGATTTCGTCCGAGAAGACTCTCGTTCTCAATCACGGTATTCCAGTCAAGTCCCGTCTTCTGTGCCTCAAAATTCCAGTTCGGATACTGCGCGTGAAGCTGTCTGAGCGCCGCCTTGTAAGACTCCGGAAATTCACTCAGCTGTGACTCAAAGCTCCGATTTGTCCGGTAAGACGTCGACGTCGATCCCGGTGTTGAGGTTGATGACGACGTTGAAGCTGACGTTGAGAGTCTTAAGTAGGATCCGAGCACATATCCGGTCACTGTCGATCCGCCACTTCCCGCAAACCGGATCTGGTACCACAATTTTCCGTCCGATCCTGTCTTCTCTCCCGTCACCGTAACCGACGCACCTCTCGCGAGCTTTCCAATAGAACTGTAAGCAGTTCCCGCATCGCTGCGCACATTCAGCGTCGTCGCATTCACGGACGCTGCGCGCTCAGTGTACGCATAAACCGAATACCGGCCCTGCAGCGCCGTCACCGGCGCATATATGCCAAGGGTCAGACCGAGAATCACGGCTGCGCCCCTCTTCCATCTCCGTTTTTTCATTTTATCTCCTCATATGATCGTGCTCTGCCACTCGCCCTGCGCTCCCGACTTTCCCTATCACCAAACCAGAAAACTGCGCAGTTTCTAAGAGCTAAATGGCATAGCTTCTCCATTTTCTGCATTTGTTTATTATAATGACAAAAAATGGGATCGTCAACCGAATCCCCCCAAACTTCACAGAAATGCCAGAAATTGTAAGAAAACGTTAAAAGAATTGGTTCTATACTGAATGTTGGGGTGTGTTGAAAAACATACTTCCAACATTCTTTTTATTGTAATAAAATACATCTATAAGAAGCCTCCCAAAACATTTTACCGACCAAAGTTTAATGCATACGGAGGTGACCCCTTATAGA
>NZ_JBNMIC010000010.1:0-64155 GCF_050873065.1 Brotaphodocola sp. | reverse complement strand
CGAGAATGAGCGGTTCAATTACCTGCACAGCGTCGGCTTCCGCTATTTCTGCACAGTGGACTCCACAAAGGCCTGGGTTCAGTTCGGTCAGGATTACTTCCGTCAGGGCAGACGAAACCTCGACGGATACCGGATGTGGAAGGACATCACCGCCGAAGACCCGTCGACGAGAAAGCTCGACGACCTCTTCCAGGCAGAGAATGTCTTTGACTCCGCCCGTCCGACCCCGGTTCCGGAGATGTAACAGCCGTTCACGGACCGAAAGAAACCAGCATTCGGGCCGACTGAAACTTTAACTTGACGCGTGATACAAGAACACAAAACAGCTACCCGGTCAGATTCTCTCAAAGGAATCCAGCCGGGCAGCTGTTTTCTTCTCTTTCAACACCTACGGGCAGTGGGTTTTCTCCTACGACAACCGAAAGGAGTTTATTTATGAATACAAAGCAGTACAACTATCTGATCACGATTGCCTCCTGTCAGGGAATCTCCTCCGCATCGGAAAAGCTGGGGATCTCGCAGGCAGCTCTGAGCAAATTTCTCGCAGAGCAGGAACGGATCCTCGGCGTCAAACTTTTTGTCCGCTACCGGAAACACATGTACCCGACTCCGGCAGGAAAACTCTATCTCGATGCCGCCCAAAATATTCTGACTGTCAAGAACAGTACCCTTCAGACAATCAACCGTCTGACTCACGGAATCTCGGACCCGATCCGCATCGCCTCGACCCCGTACCGCGGAGCAGAACTTTTCAGCCGGGTTTTCAGCCGTTTTTCCTCCCTCTTTCCGACAGTTGATCTGACACTCAGCGAGATTTACTCCTCCCATCAGGAAGAAGAGATCCACCGCAGCCACGTCGACTTTGCCTTCGGAGTCAACCTCCACTCAAGTTACTCCGATGTCTGCAATCTGCCCGTCTGCCGGGAGGAACTCGTCCTTGCGGTTCCCTCCTTCCATCCCCTCGCGCATCTCGCAGACCCCAATCAGCTCGTCTCAATCCCGATTCAGGCGTTCCGGGACACTCCGTTCATCCTTCCCGGCCAGAAAAACAACATCCGAATCGTGGCAGAAAAACTCTTCCAATCTGCTGGTTTTGCCCCGGTCATCGCCTTTGAATCCGGAAACGGAATGACAGTGGATGCCATGATTCGAAAAGGTGCCGGCGTGGGCTTCATCTCAAGCCGTTACGTAAAACCGACTCCGGAACTTGCGTATTTCCGTCTCGACCCGCCCTGTTTCGAGATCTCCTATCTGCGCTACAAGAGCGGAAGACTCCTGACGGACGTGGAGCGGTGTCTGCTTGGCATTTTGATTGAAGAGCGGCTAAAAACCCCTTCTCAGGAGCTGATTCCGGGTCCTGAGATCGAATCATTCCTCAAGGAGGTTCCGCAGCTGTGAGCACAGAAAAACAGAATCCGAATTCATTTTCCTATTCCCCGGTCAATCCGGAGGACATCAATTTTGACACCAAAACACTCCGCTACATCGTGGCGATCGTCGATCAGGGCGGCCTCTCAAACGCTGCGGAGAGTCTCTTTCTCTCCCAGCCGGCGCTCTCCCGCTATCTAAAGGGAGTCGAGGACACCCTTGGAACACCGATCTTCTATCGGAAGCACAACCGCCTGATTCTCACAAATGCAGGGAAGATCTTCATAAATGGTGTCCGCAGTATGCTTCACATTGAGCAGGATGTCTTAAACCGCCTTCAGGCAAGCAAACTCGACCGCAAGACGACGCTGACGATTGCTGTCCAGAATCTCTTTGCGCGCTTTCTCGAAGAAACTGTTCACCCGATGATCCAGAGACAGTTTCCGGAGGCGACACTCCACTTAAATGTCTGCAGCGGCGACCGCGTGAAAAGCCTTGTCAGTGACGGAACCGTGGATCTCGGCTTCTTTATGGGAAACCCTTCTGAGAACCCCTATTTTGCCCAGCAATGTCTTTTTACCTCCGAGCTTGTCTTCTATGCAGCCCCGCAGTCTCCGGGGCTTGCAGAAAGCCAGAGAAACGGGTTCCGCCTCCGAAACTTTGCGGATGAGTCGATGATGATGAGCCTTGAAAATACTTTCCTGTCGCAGATTCAGACGCGGCTCTTGCAGGAAAACGGCATCTCCTCCCCGAAAATCATCACCCGCGGGCGCTTGAATGTCCTTCTCGACCTGATCCGTCTCGGCTACGGAAACGTGATACTTCCGCGGGAAGCCTCCCACTTTTCGTCGGACCGTCTCTTCTCCTTCGACCCGCCGGAATCATACAGCTGCATCGCCGCGTGGTGTCAGGGTCGCACACTCTCTCCGCTAGCAGAGAGTTATCTTGAGGCTGCGCAGACGACTTTTCCCTCTTTTGCGGAATTCTCTGAGATGTAGTGGAAAAGATTTTTCACCGTAACAAGAACAATCCTTCTGTGCATATCGTAAAATAAGTGTGATGAGATTCACGTCCGAACAGGATGAACGGTACTCTCGGACAGGAAAGGAGTTTCCATTGGCAGATCAAAATAGAATTATCATTGACAGCGGACATGGCGGTGCCGATCCCGGCGCCGTCTATGAAAATCGGCAGGAGAAGGACGACAACCTTGCACTCGCACTCGCCGTCGGCCAGATTTTAAGTGAACGCGGAATCCCTGTCGGCTACACAAGAGTGACGGATGTCTACCAGACTCCGCAGGAAAAGGCGGAAATCGCAAACAGATGGGGAGCCGACTACTTTATCTCCATTCACCGCAACGCAATGCCAGAACCCGGAACCGCCTCGGGAATCATGAGCCTGATCTATCAGAACGGCGGACCGGCGGAACTGATGGCACAAAATATCAACTCACAGCTTGAGAATGCCGGATACCGGAATCTCGGAATTTCCGAGCGCCCCGGACTGATCGTGCTGCGAAAAACAAAGATGCCCGCAGTCCTCATAGAGGCTGGCTTTCTCGACAATGAAGCCGACAACCAGTACTTTGACCAGAACTTTGAGAAGACCGCACAGGCAATCGCAGACGGCATTCTGGAAACTTTAGCCAGGGAGAGCGAAGCGCCGGAATACTATCAGATCCAGATCGGCGTCTACCGGAACCGCGCAAATGCCGACAGACAGCTGCGTGAACTGACCGCAAAAGGCTATCCCGCCTTCCTCGTCGCCGAAAACGGTCTCTACAAAGTGCGCGTCGGTGCCTACTTAAATCTTGACAATGCTGCATGGATGGAAAAAACACTCCGCGCAGACGGCTATCCGACCGTTCTGGTGAAAGAAAAAGCGATCTCCTAATGCCCCTGAAGTTGAAAAAAGTTTCTAGCATACAAAACAAAAAACCGGCTATCGGGGAAACATAAGCTTTTCCCTTTGATAGCCGGTTTTCTCTCAAGATTTCACTCTCAAAAAACTCAAATATTGGAAATCTGGATCGCAATGCAGATCCCAAATCCGATAAAAATTGTCAAAGTGATTCCTATCAATTACGCTTCCTCCACATCAACTCCACGCGGTCCTACATGCGTGGAAAATACGATCTGCGTGCTCGTCTTTCCGTACTTCTGAAGCTGTCCGATAAAGATATCGAGTTCCATCGTACTCTGGAATGCCACCTTGAGCAGCATGGAATATGCTCCCGTCACACAGTTGCACTCAAGCACATTTGGAATATTTTCTGCATAGGCATAAAACTTCGGCTTGTCCTCTGGCATCACATCCAAATTGATGAAAGCGATAATGTGATATCCCAGCTTCATCGGATCTACGAGCGCATGATAACCGGCAATTACGCCATCTTTCTCCAGTTTCTCAATCCGGGCGGAAACCGCCGGTGAAGAGAGAAATGTACTCTCTGCAATCGTTTTCAACGATACTCTTGCATTCTCCTGAAGCAGTTTTAAAATCTTTCTGTCAATGTCATCCATTTTATCCTCCCTGTTATCGCTCTGTGTTTCCAGAATTCTTTTCTCAGATTTCAAACATCTTTCAAACACTTTCAAAAGTCTCAGAAAATCCCCCGTAAAACGAAAAAAAGGCGTCCAAACCATTGGGTTTGAACGCCTTCGCTCTCATTCGGATCTCTATCACTTTTTTATATTAGGTATCATAAACGTTTCTTAACGGATTGTCAATCAGAAATTTTACAAACAAAAGTCTGTCTCTTTTCGTTCTCTTTCGTCAATTCGCCAAAAGCATCGCAAATCGCAATCTCTCAGCCCTCAATCCCACAAGCAGGAACCTTAAAACCACGATGTCGCTGCTACATCAGTGCATCGAGATCAATCTCACCGTTAAAGACCTCAACTGCCGGGCCGGTCATAAACACATGGCCACTCTCGCGGTCCCAGCGGATCTGAAGATTCCCGCCCTTAAGCTGTACTTCGACTTCGTCCTCGACAAGACCGTGCATCATGCTTGCGACTGCACACGCGGTCGCACCCGTTCCACAGGCCCAGGTCTCCCCGCTTCCGCGCTCCCAGACACGCATCTGCACATGCTCCCGGTCAATCACACGGACAAACTCCGAGTTTACGCGATCCGGAAAACGCTCATGGTTCTCAAAATCCGGTCCGATCTTTTCAAGGTCCAGGGCGTCCACGTCCTCCACATAGTAGATTGCATGCGGGTTTCCGACACTAATTCCGGTGAACTCAAGATCCTGTCCATTTACATGGATCTTTTCCGGAAGCTCACTCGTCAGCTCCGGAACTCCCATGTCAACCGTCACAGCGACAACCTTTCCGTTCTCTGCCGTCATGCTGAGATGCTTGATTCCAGCCTTTGTCTCCACGTCAATCTCAAGACGGTCCACAATTCCGTGATCATAGGCATACTTTCCGACACAGCGGATTCCGTTTCCGCACATGGCGCCCTCACTGCCATCCTCGTTGAACATCCGCATCCGGCAGTCTGCAACCTCAGACGGACAGATCATGATCAATCCGTCCGATCCGATTCCAAAATGGCGGTCACTCACAAACTTGGAAACTGCGTTCGGATCCTCCACCTTTTCCTCAAACGCGTTTACATACACATAATCATTTCCGATGCCCTGCATCTTTGTAAATTTCATAACCCCTTCTCCTGCCCTCTATATTTTCTATAATCCCCATTAATCCCCATTTTCTTATATGTTGATTAAACTGATTACCATCTGCGCAGTCTCGATCAGATTTGTTCCGCTGTCCATGCTGCACTTCTGTATGTAACGGTGAGCCTCCTCCTCCGTCATGTTGTTGCGTTCCATGAGAAGACTCTTTGCCTGATCAATCACACGCTGTTCTTCCCCACTGCGCTGTTTTGGTTGCTGTCTCTGCTTTCTGCGGCGCCTCGTCTGTGCCTGAACCATCATCTCCAGTGTATCCACCAGATCATGAACCTTCATCGGCATCGGCAGACAGACAATGTCCTCCGGCATCCTTGCCGCCCACTTGCTCGGTGAAGATATCATCAGCATGGAAAATTCTTTCGGCATACAGTCATAGAGCTCCGCAAAGAGCATGTCTGTCAGCCGATATCCACACACAATGATCCCGCTGCTCAGATCCTCCGCCAGCGAAAGTGCCTGAGCACCGGACGTACAGGCCGCATTCACCTGAAATCCGTTTCTCACGAGTATATTTTTAATATTCTTGGCATCCTCCGGTTTGGAGAAAGCAACGATCACATTTGCCAACCTCTCTCACCTCCAGGGCAGAAACTTTTCCGAATCTCAAATTGGTATCCGCTTAAAACTTATTAAAACTTAAAACTTATACAGATACTCTTCTACTTCCCAGTCTGTCACCTCAGCGCGGAACTTCTTCCACTCTTCTCCCTTGGCTTCCAGATATTTCGTGTAAATATGATTTCCGAGAAGATTCTTTGCAAATTCACTTCCCTCAAAGTGTTCCAGCGCCTCCCCGAGTGTCTCCGGGAGCTGGTCAATATGGTGTGCTGCCATCTCTTCATCCGACATGGCAAAAATATTTGTATCCACGCTCGGCGGCGGGGTTAAATTGTTGCGGATGCCCTCCAGGCCGGCTGCCAGGCACGCCGCAAGTGCCAGATACGGATTCACTGCGGAATCCGGACAGCGCAGCTCAATGCGGGTACTCTCCCCTCTCGAAGAAGGAATGCGGATCATCGTGCTGCGGTTTGCAGATGCCGACCATGCCACATAGACCGGAGCATCATAGCCCGGAACAAGGCGCTTGTAAGAGTTGACAAGTGGATTCGTCAGCACAGTCATCTCCTTGATGTGCTTTAAGATTCCCGCCATAAACTGATAGGCAATCTTGCTGAGTCCCAGTTTGTCTGACGGATCTGCAAATGCGTTCGTGCCGTCCGACAGATTTGCCAGAGACATATTGATATGCATGCCGGATCCATTGACCCCTGCCTTCGGCTTCGGCATAAAGGTCGCATGCAGTCCATGACGCTTCGCAATCGACTTCACAGCCATCTTAAACGTCATGATGTTGTCTGCCGCAGTCAAGCCGTCCATATATTCCAGATCAATCTCATGCTGGGCCGGCGCAAGCTCGTGGTGGGAGGCCTCCACACCGAAGCCCATCTCCTCCAAATTCAGCACAATATCGCGGCGAACATTCTCTGCCATATCGATCGGAGCGACATCAAAATATCCTGCCATCTCGTGAGTCTGTGTCGTCGGTCTTCCGTTGTCGTCCGTGTGGAACAGGAAGAACTCACACTCCGGTCCTACATGGAAGGCATATCCCATGTCCTCGGCCTCCTTGAGCACCCGCTTGAGCACATAGCGCGGGTCTCCCTCAAACGGTTCTCTGTTCGGGCGGTAAACATCGCACATCAGGCGTGCAACCTTTCCCTGCTGCGGTCTCCATGGAAATATTTCAAATGTATCAAGATCCGGATACAGATACATATCAGATTCTTCAATCCGGACAAAACCCTCAATTGCGGATCCGTCAAACATGCATCGATTCTCCAGTGCTTTCGGCAGCTGGCTGGCGGTGATGGCTACGTTTTTCAGCATACCGAACATATCGGTAAACTGCAAACGGATGAATTCGACGTCCTCTTCTTCTACCAGACGGATGATGTCATCCTTATTATACTTGCTCATCGTTTTTCTCCTTTTCTTTGCACGGGTTTCGGGCTGCCTGTCCGTCCCCCGATACACAAAGGAGGGCGGCAATTCGATCATCCGGGCAGACGATCCCCTTTTCATGCAACACCCTCGTTCCATGCTCAAATGATAACAGGCAAAGAAAAATTTGTCAATGTATGAATTTTAACAACTCTTCCTCTTATTTGTCATAATTTTCAGCCAATCGCACTTTATTTTCTTCCGGCTTGCCGGAACCTTTGGCTTATGGTAAAATAAAACGATTCACCCGGATTGATTTCCGGCTGCCTGCAACTGTTCACCGATATTTTTATTTTTTACGATTTATTTATGGGGGATTTTTTATCTATGAAAAACAAGAAACTCTCATCCCTGCTCCCGATTGCTGTCTTTCTCATCTTTTATCTGGGGCTTGGAATTTTTTCTGAATATGTCATGAAAATTCCGATGGGCTTTTACAACATCCCGATCGTCGTCGCCTTTCTGCTCGCGATCCTGACCGCCTGCCTGCAAAACCGTTCTGTCTCTTTCGACCGCAAACTTGAGCTCATGGCACAGGGCGTCGGGGACAAGAATATTATCACGATGCTCCTGATCTTTCTGACTGCCGGAACTTTCGTCGGCGTTGTCGGGCGCAGCAGTGCCGAGAGTGTCGCCTACCTGATGCTCTCCCTGATTCCAGCGCGTTTTTCCGTTGCCGTGCTCTTTGTCGTCGCCTGCTTTGTGTCAACCTCGATGGGAACTTCCGTCGGAACGATCACGCTTCTCGTCCCGATTGCGGCCGCGGTTGCCGAGACCTCCGGTTTTTCGCTTGCGCTCTGCACAGCTTCCGTCATGGGTGGGGCAATGTTCGGGGACAATCTGTCTTTTATCTCGGATACGACGATCGCCGCCTGCAATGGTCAGGGATGCGCGATGAAAGATAAGTTCCGGGAAAACTTGGGAATCGCTCTCCCTGCTGCCATTGCCTCACTGATCCTGATTCTCCTCGTCTCTTTTCGGGAAGATCCGGGAACACCGATCCACCACTCCTACAACCTGATCCAGATGCTTCCCTACCTTCTGGTCCTGATCGGAGGAATCGCGGGCGCCCAGGTCTTTCTCGTGCTTCTGACAGGCATCGTCTCCGGCGCTGTGATCATGCTTGGAACCGGACAGACAACACCGTGGGCGATGCTCACAAGCATGGGATCCGGCACTTCCGGGATGTTTGAGACCTGCATGGTCGCAATTCTCGTCTCTGCAATGTGCGCACTGATCCGCGAAAACGGTGGCTTTGATGTCCTGCTTGAGACGATCCACAAAATCTTCCGAGGAAAAAAAGGTGGACAGCTCGGAATCGGTCTTCTCGTCGCCCTGCTCGACATTGCAACAGCAAACAACACTGTCGCGATCGTCATGGCAAACCCGATCGCAAAAGAGATGTCCGATGACTACGGCATCACTCCGAGAAAAACCGCCTCCCTCCTCGACACCTTTTCGTGTATCGCTCAGGGTGTGATTCCCTACGGTGCCCAGATGCTCGTCGCTCTCTCTGCCGTGCACGAACTGGGGTATGAGCTGTCCGCATTCGACATCATTCCGCGTCTCTTTTATCCATCGATGCTGCTTGTCAGCTCACTGATTTTTATTTTTCTTCTCCCGGAGAAAAAAGCCTGAAAGACTAAAAAAAGACGGAAGCGCAGGATTCCTTTCTGGAAACTGTTCTTCCGCCTTTTTCTTATTTCTTACTTCTTAATTTGTAATTTTCTACGTTTTCTCTATTCTGATTCTTTTCTAATTACTTTCTCTTTTATAGGAGAGTGCACGGATCGCATTGAGGATTGCGAGAACAGAGACTCCGACATCGCCGAACACAGCCGCCCACATCGAGGCATATCCGAGTGCGACAAGGATCAGCACAAGCACCTTGACTCCGATCGCAAAAATAATGTTCTGCCGCACAATTCCAACCGTCTTTGAGGCAATCAGGATCGCATCCACAATCTTTGACGGCTCATCATCCATGATGACAACATCGGCCGCCTCCACTGCGGCGTCAGAACCGATTCCTCCCATCGCAATGCCGACATCAGCGCGCGCAAGAACCGGGGCATCGTTGATTCCATCCCCGACAAACGCAAGCGTCTTTCCGGGTGCTTTTCTGCCAAGAAGTTCTTCCACCTTCTTAACTTTGTCTCCCGGAAGAAGATTTCCATAAACCTCATCAAGGCCCAGCTTCTCTGCGACTTTTCGTCCGACTTCCTCGCGGTCTCCGGTCAGCATCACAAGTTTCTTGACGCCATGGCGGCGCAGGCCCTCAAGCGCCTTCGGCACATCCGGACGGATTGTGTCAGAGATCACAATCGCACCGAGATACCGGCTCTGCTCTGCGAGATAAAGCGTCGTTCCGAGAAGAGCTGCCGGCTGTTCGATAACTGCCCCGCATGCCTTCATGAGTTTTTCATTTCCAATGTAAATCTCCCGGAAGTTTCCATTTTCTTCAATCTGTGCGTGAATACCCTGACCGGAAATCTCTTCGACGTTTCCGATTCGGCCCGCATCCACCTCGCTTCCGTATGCACGCTTGATCGAAAGCGCAATCGGATGGTTGGAATTGTGCTCGGCAAACGCTGCAAGCTCGAGAAGTTCCTCCCTCGTCGTGCGAACTGCAGAGACTTCCGTCACTTCAAACTGACCGGTTGTCAGAGTTCCCGTCTTATCAAAGACAACCGTCTCGAGACTTCCGACCGCCTCAAGGTAATTGCTTCCCTTCATCAAAATACCGTTCTTCGATGCGGCACCGAGACCGCCAAAGAAACTTAACGGAACCGAGATCACAAGCGCACACGGACAGGAGACAACAAGGAAACTGCAGGCGCGGTACACCCAGGTGCTCCATCCGCCTCCGAGAACAAGCGGCGGAATCACCGCAAGAATCACGGCGAGAACCACGACGATCGGCGTGTAGACTCTCGCAAACCGTGTGATAAATGCCTCCGCCTTCGCCTTTCTCGAACTTGCATTCTCAACGAGTTCGAGAATTTTTGAGACAGTCGAATCATCAAAAAGCTTCGTCGTCTCGACCTCAAGCACACCACTCAAATTGATCGAACCGCTCACAACCGCCTGACCTTCGATCACCTCAACCGGCATCGACTCACCAGTCAGCGCTTTTGTGTCGAGCGTGGAACTTCCCTTTCTGACGACGCCGTCAAGCGGAACCTTCTCACCCGGGCGGATCACAATCGTGTCACCGACCTCGACCTCATACGGATCGACCTGCTCCTCCTGTCCCTCTCTCAAAAGATTTGCATACTCCGGATTGATGTCCATCAGATCTGTGATCGACTTTCTCGACTTGTTGACCGCATAGTCGTTGAAGAGTTCTCCGATCTGGTAGAAGAGCATTACTGCCACAGCCTCCTCAAGGGAGCCGACGACGATCGCTCCGATGGTCGCCACCGACATCAGAAAGTTCTCATCGAAAATCTGTCCCTTCGTGATGTTTCGGCAGGCACGCAGAGGAATGTCATACCCGGCAAAGAGATATGCCGCAAGAAACGGGATCCACGCAAACGCAGACCGTTTTTCCAGAATCAGCGCCAGAATGAAAAATACGGCGCTGGCACTGAGCCTGGTTACCATCTTTTTCTGTTTTTTTGTCATCACAGTCATCCTTTCCTTCCGGCGCTCTCCGGAATCCTGTCTCTATCTTTTTTCTGATCTCGCCCTGCAATTAAGGGAAATCCCCTTTCTCACAGAGACTCTCTTTTCCACGTCCTGTTCTTTAGCGCAGAACCTTAAACTCTGCCTCCGGCTCGATCTTGTCTGCAACCTTTCTTGCTCCCTCAACGACCTGATCTTCCATTCCATCCTCAGCCTCGATCACAAGACGCTGGGTCATAAAGCTCAAAGATGCCTCCTTGACGCCGTCGAGCTTCTTGACACCCTCCTCAATCTTTGCAGCACAGTTTGCACAGCACAGTCCCTCAAGCTTAATGATCTTCTTCATCGTTTTTCTCTCCTTTTCTTTGCTTTTCTTTTTTATTTTTTTGTTTTATTTGTAGCTGTCTTGCAGTACATTTTTGTACTTTTACAGTTACTTTTATTTTTGTTACTTTGTTACTTTTATCTTTCTTTTGCGAAACCTTTTTGTTATTCAAATCTGCCTGTTTTATTCGCTGATTTATTTCTATTCGCTGATATGTTCCATTCCCTGAGCAAGAATCGTCTGAATGTGCGAATCCGCAAGACTGTAAAAAACCGTCTTTCCCTCTCTGCGAAAGGACACCAGTCTCATCTGCTTCAAGGTTCTCAGCTGATGGGAAATCGCCGATTGCCCCATCTGTAAAAGAGTTGCAATGTCACAGACACACATCTCAGACTGGCTGAGCACATACAGGATCTTAATTCGCGTGGAGTCTCCAAAGATCTTAAAAAATTCAGACAGATCAAGAAGCTCCTGCTCATCCGGCATGACTCGCTCCACCTTCTCCACGATCGCATCATGGACATGGATGAATTCACAGGTTCCCTCTTCCACTTCCTCTTCAATCTTTGCTCTCTCTTCCCTGGTCATCAAAGCCTCCGTTTGTTTTTATGTTCATATGAATATCTGTTCATATATTTATATTAGCATATTCTAACTCATTGTCAAGTAAAGTACGCAAAAAAAGAGAAACTTTCAAACATTTAATCTCAATGTTCAAAAATTTCTCTTCTATCCGAATTATTTCTCCGGTCAGCCTGCCAGATGCAGCATCTCAATCAGGAAAATCCAGCTCAATCCATAGTACGAAATCACGGCAACAAGGTCGTTGATTGTCGTGATTAACGGACCGGAAGCGACTGCCGGATCCACATGAATCTTCTTGAAAAAGAGCGGAATCAGCGTGCCGACTGCGCCGGAAATCAGCATTGCGAGCACAAGTGCCGCGCCGATGCATCCCGACACTGCATAGGCAAATGCAAATGTCTTTTTCTTAAAGAATACAATGTAAAGTCCGATCACGGTGAACGAGAGCACACCGAGAATCATACCGTTTGAGAATGCGATTCTCATCTCTTTCCACACCAGTTCCAGTTTCTGGCGAACAGTCAGAGACTCATCCATCAGAACACGGATGGTGACAGCCAGAGACTGGGTGCCGACGTTTCCTGCCATGTCAAGAATCAGTGACTGGAAACACATGATCAGCGGAAGCTGACTTACCACCTGTTCAAACAGACCTACTACCGACGATACCAGCATGCCGAGAACGAGAAGAATCAGAAGCCACGGCAGACGCTTTTTCATGCTCTCCTTGAGTGGTTCCTTGAGATCTTCCTCCGCAGTCAGACCTGCTAACTTTGCATAATCCTCTCCCATCTCATCGTCAACGAGTTCTACGATGCTCTGGGAAGTGATGACTCCGAGAAGACGGTTACTGTTGTCCAGAACCGGAATGGAGTCCTCCGAGTAATCCTTCAGTTTCTCAATACAGTCGTCAATCGCCTCATGGCCGTACACATACGGGTAAGAGGTGACAATCAAATCCTCAAGCGGTGCCTCCGGCGGTGCTGTGAGCAGATCTCTTAAATCCATCGCACCATAAAAAGTGTGGTCATCCGTCACCATAAACAGGGTGGAGATATTGTCATTCTTCTGGGCCTGACCGACGAGGCTTCCCATCGCCTGCTTCGCTGTGAGATTCTCCCGGATCACAATGCAGTTTGTCGTCATCCAGCTTCCGATCTCCTCCTCGTCAAACGAAGCGATCACTGCGACGCTCTTTCTCGCATCATCGTCCATGAGCTCAATTAAAAGCGCCCGCTTCTCCTTCGGCTCCATCTTCAGGACATCCACAACCGCATCTGTCTCCATTCCAGAGAGAATAGATGCCGCTTTCTTGATATCCATCTCATTCAGATAACCGGCTGCCTCACGCTCATCGATGTGCTCGAAGATATCCGAGAGCATGTCCGTGTCGAGAACGCGGCAGACTTTCTGCCGTTCCACCACTGTCAGCTCCGGAAAGACATCTGCCAGATCATTTTCATGGTAATCCTCCAGCTGCCCGCGCAGGACACCCGGTGATGCATTTCCCCGGATAATTTCCAGGATTTCGGACTTGTAATCTTCCTGTACTTTATTTTCCATGTTCGATCCCCCTTATTCAGTTTTTGATGCAGTACTCCTGAATCTATTCAAGTCGATACAGACTTTCCATCACTTCCATTCAGGTACTGCGCTTGCAAACAGGGACGAGTTCCGAACAGGATCAGATTATCAGAGCAAACAGAATAGACTGCCGTCTGCTTCCGACCCTGTGCTTCTACTTCGTCCATGACTGTCGCCGTCCATTCTGTTCACCTGCCTTTTTCATAGAATTTCCTGTTATCTTAACAGGATTTTAGCGGGTACCTCAAAAATATCCCGATATATTATAGTCTACTTCCCCCTAAAAGTAAACTTGAAAATGCAATTTTTTATGTACAAAAACAGGCTTTCTGCACAAGAACCATAAAATCGCCTGATTCTCCTGTACAAAAAGCCTGTCTCTGTCTGTTTTCTCAGCCCTCAGTCACCGGGCCCATTCCTCGCTTCCGAGAGATCGATCCTACACGGATGCTCTGCCTTGACACTCACCTGACATCCATATATTCATCTTCACATCTTAAAACTTGCACACAGTGTCTGATCTGCCGTTGTCGCATAGTCTCCGGTGATTCCGATGTGATCAGCCATGCAGCGGTGACCCTCGTTGTACATACACTTTACTGCCTCACAGCTGACCTCTAACTTTTCCTCCGGTGTCTGGAAGACATTCGTAAAACTGCCCTCTTTCTTCTCATCGAAACTGCAGCAGCACGTGTCTTCTTTCGTGCTCGCGTCCTGACCATCGACTACAATCGCCTGACGGCAGCAGCAGTGGTCGGAATTGTGCAGACAGTTGGTGACAGAACATTCAAGTTTCGTCATAATAAATGCATACCTCCTTGATCCAAAAATCATAATTATCTGGCATCAGGAATAGTATGCATTTATTTTTAAAACTTATTCTGTTGTCCGAAATTTTCACATCAAAACTTTTTCAAGCCGACGCGACTGGATCAATGTCTGACTTTGATCTGACTTTGATCTCACTTTGAACTTACTTGTTCTCTGCGACAACCTCTACCTTGCGGTTTTCCTTGCGCTCAATCTCGCCCTGAATATCGGACAGGAAATCTGCAAGGCTCTTCTGTCCCTCGTCGCCCTTGAAACGGCTGCGGACAGCGACAACACCATTCTCCTCTTCCTTCTGGCCGACAACCAGCATGTACGGGATCTTGTTCTTCTGAGCCTCACGGATCTTGTAACCGATCTTCTCGGAACGGGTGTCAAGCTCTGCACGGATACCAGCCTCGTCGAGCTCTGCCTTTACCTTCTGTGCATAGTCGAGATACTTGTCGGAGATCGGCAGTACCTTTACCTGTACCGGAGCCAGCCAGGTCGGGAATGCACCTGCAAAGTGCTCGATCAGGATACCGATGAAACGCTCGATGGAACCGAATACAACGCGGTGGATCATGATCGGACGATGCTTCTCGCCGTCTGCACCGATGTACTCAAGCTCAAATCTCTGCGGAAGCTGGAAGTCAAGCTGGATGGTACCACACTGCCAGGTACGTCCGATTGCATCTACCAGATGGAAGTCGATCTTCGGGCCGTAGAATGCGCCGTCGCCCTCGTTGACTACATAGTCAAGGCCGAGCTCATCGAGTGCATTTCTCAGACCGTCGGTTGCTACCTCCCAGTCCTCATCGCTTCCCATGCTGTCTTCCGGTCTCGTGGACAGCTCTACATAATACTTGAATCCGAACAGCTTGTATACGCTGTCGATCAGGTTTGCTACACCCTTGATCTCATCCTTGATCTGGTCCGGGGTCATGAAGATATGTGCATCATCCTGAGTGAAGCAGCGAACACGCATCAGACCGTGAAGCTGACCGGATTTCTCATGGCGATGAACAAGACCAAGCTCACCCATGCGCAGCGGCAGATCGCGGTAGGAACGCGGCTCAGAAGCATAAACCAGAACACCACCCGGGCAGTTCATCGGCTTGATTGCGTAATCTTCGCCATCGATCACGGTTGTGTACATGTTCTCTTTGTAGTGATCCCAGTGTCCGGAAGTCTCCCACAGGCTGCGGTTTAAGATCACCGGAGTGGAAATCTCCACATATCCTGCCTTCTTGTGGATCTGTCTCCAGTAGTCAAGCAGAACATTCTTTAATACCATGCCCTTCGGCAGGAAGAACGGGAATCCCGGGCCAGCCTCATGCATCATGAACAGGCCAAGCTCCTTGCCGAGCTTTCTGTGATCGCGCTTCTTTGCCTCTTCCATCATCGTGATGTAAGCCTCAAGCTCCTCTTTCTTTGCGAAAGCAGTTGCATAGACTCTGGTGAGCATCTTGTTGTGCTCATCACCTCTCCAGTAAGCACCTGCAATGCTCATCAGCTTGAATGCCTTGCCGACTTCCTTCGTGTTTGCCAGATGCGGGCCTGCACACAGATCGGTGAAATCTCCCTGGCGATAGAAGCTGATGGTCTCACCCTCCGGCAGATCCTCAATCAGCTCTACCTTATACGGCTCCTCTTTCTCCTTCATCAGAGCGATTGCCTCTTCTCTCGGAAGCTCAAAGCGCTCTAACGGCAGAGCCTCTTTCACGATCTTCTTCATCTCTGCCTCGATCTTGCCAAGGTCATCAGAGGTAATCGGGGTCTCAAAGTCGATATCGTAGTAGAAACCATCTGCGATAGACGGACCGATTGCCAGCTTTGCGCTCGGGTACAGGCGCTTGACTGCCTGAGCCATCACATGGCTTGCGGTGTGGCGCAGGGTGGACAGTCCGCCTGCATCCTTTGCGGTCAGGATGTTCAGGGCACAATCTTTGTCCAGAACTGTGCGCAGATCTACAACCTCTCCGTCAACCTCTCCTGCACATGCGACTCTTGCCAGACCCTCGCTTAAGTCTTTTGCGATATCCAGAACGGACATCGGCTGTGCATACTCTTTTACACTTCCATCTTTTAATGTAACCTTCATGATTCTGACTCCTTCTTTAAAAAAAGTTTCCTACGCCATGAGGCGCGATTTCTAAAAAACATAGAACGCACTTTTTTATGAAACAAAAAAATCCCCTGTCTGCACAAATGCCAGACAAGGGACGATCTTCATCGCGGTTCCACCCTGTTTGTTATGAGTCTAACAGTCTATCTGCTCTGCCTCACAACCACTTCATTCTGATGATAACGGAATCACCGGATCCGATTAAGGATCACTCCGAGATGGTCTTCACCGCGTCTTCCCCGCAGAATGCTTCCACCAATCACATTCCTCTCTGTGCGCTCCGGGCGGGCTACTCTTCTCATCAACGTATTTTTATATCTCGTTTGCTTTCGATTCGTACTTCATTATAACACGACAGGCAGATATGTCAAGCCTGTCCGGATGCAAAATTATCCTTTTCCTCATAAAATCGTGGGAATTGACGCCTGCAGAATTCTGATCGCTTCCTGTTCATCCGGTCCCTCCGCCTGGATCTCAATCCGATCCCCGCATTTCGCCTTCAGTCCCATCAAAGCCATCACTCTGCCTGCATCCACTTCTTTTCTTTTCAGCCGGATGCGTACTTGTGACTGAAAAGGCTCTACCAATCTGCTGATTGCCGCCGCACTGCGCGCATGCATTCCAGCCGGGTCAGAAATTACATATTGAAACCACGTCATGTCTCTCATCCTCCAAACATTTTCATGTGCCTTTTATAAAAGTACACGTTTTCCGGTTTCCCTGATTTTCACACACATTTCTTCTCCCCTTCACGTTCAGTTTATCAGCCTTTTGTAAATTCGTAAACAGCATTTTTGACCATAAGCAAAAGTAATTTTTTCAATCATTTTTACATATTGGCTATTTTTTCTTCCGTCCCTTATAATAAAATCAGTCAGTCAGACAAGATTTCCACGTTTTCCATTCATTTTTTGGCTGACTTCACATGACTTTATTTGTCACAGAAATTTTTATTTTATTTCAGATTTGTAAACACACATATTCTTTACATATCAAGGAGGATTCTATTATGGCAGGAACACCAATCATCACAGAGATGCAGGTCATCCCGGTAGCAGGATACGACAGCATGGAAATGACGCTCAGCGGAGCTCATGCACCGTACTTTACAAGAAACCTTGTCATCATCAAGGATAATTCCGGCCACACCGGTATCGGTGAGATTCACGGAGGCGAATACACCGAGGAGTGCTTAAACAGCTACATTCCGCTCGTTGTCGGACAGGAGATCGGCAAGTACCGCTCCATCCTCGGCGCCATCCACAGAGGCGGCAAGCGCGCAGAAGGCGATGACGGCGAGGGCATCCAGACCCTCGACATCAGCAAGCTGAAGTTCGTTGTCCGCGCTGAGTGGGCAATTGAGTGCGCTCTGCTTGACCTGCTCGGTCAGCATCTCGGTGTTCCGATGTGTGAACTCCTCGCAGAGGGCAAACAGCGCAATCAGGTCGAGGTACTCGGCTATCTGTTCTACGTATCTGACCGCAACAAGACCGATCTTCCTTACTTAGATGAGTCCACGAGCTCCGATCCGTGGTTTAAGATGCGCCGCAACGCAATGCTCTCCCATGAGCAGATTGTGGAGGAGGCACAGTGCCTTCAGGAGAAATACGGCTTCCGCTGCTTCAAGCTCAAAGGCGGTGTCTTCTCCGGCGAGTACGAGATGGATACCGTCCGCGCTTTAAAGAAACACTTCCCGGACGGACGCATCAACATCGACCCGAACGGCGCATGGAGCCTCGCAGAGGCAATCAGCCTGTGCAAGGGTATGCACAACACCCTCTCCTACATCGAGGATCCTTGCGGACCGGAGGCAGGTTTCTCCAGCCGTGAGATCATGGCCGAGTTTAAGAATGCGACAAACATGCCGGTTGCAACGAACATGATCGCAACCAACTGGCGCCAGTTCTACCATGCAGCAGCACTCAAGTCCGTCGATATCGTGCTCGCTGACCCGCACTTCTGGGGTCTGGAAGGTTCCCTGCGCATGGCATCCATCTTAAACGACTGGGGTCTGACCTGGGGCAGCCATTCCAACAACCACTTTGATATCACTCTGGCTACGTTCGCCCATGTCGCTGCTGCCGCTCCGGGCAACCCGACTGCTCTGGATACCCACTGGATCTGGCAGGATGGCCAGAACCTCTTAAAGGATGCTCCGATGATCAAGAACGGCTATCTGGAAGTTCCGAACCGTCCAGGTCTTGGTGTCACCCTCGACATGGATCGCGTCATGGAGGCAAACCGTCTCTACAACAGCATGCCGTCCCATGACCGTGACGATGCAATGGCTATGCAGTACCTGATTCCGAACTGGAAATATGACTCCAAGAAGCCTTGCCTTGTAAGATAAGATTTATTGTTTCATTATTATTCTCTTTTCATAGTACCTCTAAAAAGTGCGGTAAAAAAGTGCAGATTTTTACCGCACTTTTCTCTTTCTGATTGTTTTCAAATTTTTCCAAAAAAGATATAATAGATTGAGAATAAAGACAAAGTTCCCAATGAAATTTAATGGAAAGGAATCTCTCATCATTCATGAAACCCGTCAAAAACCACTCTTCTCTGGACTTCTTCACAAAGATCAAAGTACAGAAACAGCTGTACCTGATTTTTTTTATTGCTATTTTTATCCCCGTCGTCGGAGTAGGCGGATACTTAGTCCGGCAGACGAGAATCCGGCTGTTTGACCACTATGCAAGTCAGACCCGCTCCGACAATCTGCGCGTCAAGTCTCTTCTGCTTGACTTGACCAGCAATATCTACCGGCAGTCACAGACTCTCGCCTCCGATCCTGAGCTCACCGAGCTTCTTGGCACCTCTTATGGGTCCGAGGAGGAGGGGCTTAAAGCCGCCAGAAACTGCAGGCTTTTAAAAAACGCACTCTCACAGGATGCCTCCCTAGGCGGAATCGCTGTCTATACCTGGAATCCCTCAATTCCGGACAGCACTTACATCCACCCGATTACCGACGCTCTAAAAAGCGAGCCATGGTTCTCCCATGCCTCAACTTCCGTCACCCCGTTCTGGAATGTGGAGACTGAGCGGAGCAACCGTTTCGGGACAGAGATCCGGGTGCTCTGCCTCTACACGAGGATATTTCTTCCGAACATCCGCAGTTACGCCATCTTAAAGACCACAGTCAGCAGGAATTATATCAAAAACCGGATTGAGAACAGTTCCATGCACACAGTTCTGTGGCTGAACGACCGGGAGGTTTTCTACACCAGCGACGACCGTCTCTCCCTCCCTGGTCTTGAACAGTACGACAGTCTTCCGGGAGAATCCTTCAGCGGGACACTCTGCCTTGCCTCGGATGACCGGCGGATCGGCACAGTCTCGAATCTCTCCGCGGTCTACTCCGACGACGTATTCCGCATGGCTTCGCTGAGTCTCGACGGATATCCGCAGATCAACCGGATCACCGGTGTCTATGTCGGCATTCTTGCCCTTGTGCTCTCTGCCGCCAGCCTGTTTATCTATGCTTTCTCGCGCTATTTCAGCGGAAGAATCAACACGCTCCGGGAGAGCATGCACCGCGCAAGCATGGGGGACTACAACATCACCGACCATTTCCACGGGGAGGATGAGATCTCCGAGGTCTTCACCGATCTCAAAAAGATGATCGAAGAGATCCGCCAGAAGGAGGCCTCGATCTATCAGGCACAGATCCGCACGCAGGAGCTGGTCAACCAGCAGCAGCAGATGGAATTTAAGATGCTCTCAAGCCAGATCAACCCGCACTTTCTCTACAACACGCTTGAGACCATCCGCATGCGCTCTCTCAAGGCAGGAAACCGGGAGGTCGCAAATGCAGTCAAGCTTCTCGGCAAATCCATGCGCTATGTGCTCGGAAATACGACAACCGCTTCGACAAGCCTCGCAAGAGAACTTGATTACATCGAGACTTATCTTGCAATCCAGAAACTCCGCTTTCATGACCGGGTCAACTATTCGCTCTCCATCCGGCCGCCCGTTGACTTAAACGACTATGAAATCATGCCGCTTCTGCTCCAGCCCATCGTGGAGAATGCGATTCTTCACGGACTTGAGGAAGTGGAACAGAACGGCAGAATCATTCTTCACATTGAGATCCTTGAGCCTTATCTGCGCATCCGTGTCTATGACAATGGATGCGGAATGACGCCTGAGGAAATCAAAAAAATGGAAGACAACATCTACCACCATCCGAAAGACTCCTCCCGGAGCATCGGATTATATAACATCAACCAGAGAATCGAGCTGTGTTACGGATTTGGATATGGAATTCAGGTCCAGAGCAAAAAAGGCTTTGGAACTCTGGTCACGATGGTAATACCAGCAAAAAAATTTACAGGGGGAATGACAAATGAAACTGCTGATCGCAGATGACGAGATCGGTGTACGCGAGGGAATTCGTTATCTTTTAGACTGGGATGCCCTTGGATTTACAATCTGCGGGGAGGGAAAAAACGGCCAGGATACACTCGAACAGATTGAAAAACTGCACCCGGATGTAGTCCTGATGGACATCCGGATGCCGAAGCTGACCGGCCTTGACGTGGTCCGCCTTGCAAGGGAGGCCGGATTTTCCGGAAAATTTATCATTGTCAGCGGCTACTCCGATTTCAGCTATGCACGGGAAGCAATGCGCTACGGGGTGAACAGCTATCTGACAAAACCAATCGATGAGGAGGAACTCGAAAAAGCCGTGATCGAGGCGAGAGATTCTCTTCTCGAGGAACAGAGCAAAGAGAACCGGATGCTTCAGTACCGGGACCGCGCGCGCGAATCCATCCTCAAGGAGATTCTTCTCAATCAGGCATCTTATTCCTATTTAGACTATCGGGACCTGACTCTCGATGTCCCGGTCTGTCAGGTTGTTCTCTATGCCAACTATAATCAGGAATCCTTCCAGACAACCTGGGATTTTGCAAGCATCCTGCGCCTCGCCAACCACAATCACAACTCCCTCGATTATCTCAAAATCGATAATCAGGACGTGATTCTGTTGAAAGGAGAGTTCGCGCTGCGGCGTTTTCAGGAACTCGTCGATCACTATATCAGCCAGCCACAGAAAGGCTCTCCCCTCGATGCCCTCTTTTTGACCTACGGCCGCCCGGTCTACTCTCCGGAACAGATCCACTGTTCCTATGAGGACGCCCAGACTCTGATGAAGCGCCGCTTCTTCTGCGAATTCAACCAGCACGTCCTCGGATACACGGAGATTCCGGCCGAGACGCATCTCTCCCGCGAGTCCTCCATGGAGAATCTCTATTCCCGGCGGATTTCCGACTACATCCAGTCCGGAAACCGTCATATGATGCTCGAGGTGTTAAAGGAGATGCGTCAGGATTTCTATGCGTCCGGCGAGGAGATTTCCGTGATCCGCCGCTGCCTCGAAGATGTGATGATCCAGGTCAAGTCCCTCGTGACGCGTAACTATGATGACCTGACTGCTCTTCTTCCCGGAAATGCCGCAATCATCAGCACCATCGAAGAAAAGTATTATCTCTACGAGATTTTACAGTTCTTCACGATGCAGTTTGAGATCTGCATGAATGCGATCGGTTCCCCGAGCCGTGACAGCGTCATGGACGGAATTCTCCAGTACATCCAGCACAATTACCGGGAAGACTTAAAACTCGGCTCCATCGCGGAACTCTTCGGCTACAACAGCTCCTACCTCGGAAAAGTCTTCACCAAGACCGTCGGCAAGAGTTTTAATTCCTACGTCGATGAAGTCCGCATTGAAAATTCCAAGCGCCTTCTGATCGGGGATACCTGCAAAGTCTACGAGATTGCCCAGCTCGTCGGCTATGCCAACGTCGATTATTTCCACAAGAAATTCCGAAAATACGTCGGCATGAGCCCCGCCGAGTTCCGAAAAAATGCAACCGGACGCAGCGAGTGATTCATCACTTTAAAGCTGGCATTTAAAGATCTCCCCGCCGTATGCGCCAAGCTGAATCGTACTTCCTGCCGGGTAGGATTCGCAGGATCCATCACACAGACAGCAGTCCCACGGCAGGCAGACAGTCTGTTCTCTTCCACTGTGATTGAGGAGGAAGAGAACGGACGTCTGTCCATTTCTGCGAATCGTCGCCTCCACGCCCTCGGGCGTCTCCATCACCGGTTTCACTCCGGCATCTTCACAGATTCTTTCAAGAAAATCACGATAAAACGTTTCATCTGACCGCGTTCCCACATACCAGGAATTCCCCTTGCCAACCTTGTTGCAGGTAATCACAGGCGTTCCCGAATAGAAGTCCGACTCATAACGGCAGATCGCCTCCGCGCCTTCCAAATGCATGAGATCGCAGAGAACCCGCGCCGGATAACGTTTTCCATTCCACAGGAAGGAATTCTCCTCGCCCTCCGGCAGCGCATCGTTTTCCTCCACCCAGATTCCAAGCGTCCCGGAGAGTTTTCCCGGATATGCGCCGACGACGAGGTCATCCTGATCGACAAGCCCGCTGAAATAAGTGGTGATAAAGGTTCCGCCATTCTCGGCAAACTTTTTGATTTTCTGATCCAGTCCCGGCTTGACCATGTAGAGAAGCGGAGCAATCACAACCTTGTAACGTGACAGATCGTCATCCACACCGATGAAATCCACAGGCACGTTTTGGTCAAACAGCGCACGGTAATAATCTTTCACCGCATCCATATATTTCATCAGAACACTCGGACCGGCCGAATATTCGACTGCCCACCAGTTCTCCCAGTCCACGAGGATCGCCGTCTCAGACGGGGTTCTTCCATTCAGAAAGACTCCATTCCAACCCTCAAGCTCTGCGCCAAGCGAAGCCACCTCCCGGAACACCCGGGTGTCACTGCGCCCTGCATGGTCGATCACTGCCCCGTGGTACTTCTCACATGCACCGATGCTTCTGCGGATCTGGAAAAACTGAATCGCATCTGCACCGTGAGCCGCTGCCTGAAGACTCAGAAGACGCATCTGACCCGGACGTTTCAGGCGGTTGTATGGCTGCCAGTTTGTGACGCTCGGCGTCTGCTCCATCAGAACAAAAGAATCCTGATCGTGGATTCCCCGCATCAGATCATGGTTCATCGCACAATCTGCCGGAAGATCATCCGGGGACGGATAGCTGTCCCAGGAGACAAAATCCATGTATTTCGCCCACTTCTGGTAGTCGAGAGGCTTGTAGAATCCCATCAGATTTGTCGTGACCGGAGTGTCCGGCATCCATTTCTTGACAGCATCCCGCTCAAGACGATAGCACGCAAGGATGCTGTCCGACTGAAAACGCTCATAGGCGAGCGAGATTCCCTGAAACATCGTCCGCTCTGACCCGCTTCCATCCCGGAAATGTTCACTTCTAAGATCCGGAATCACAATCTCGTCCCAGTCATAGAAGGTATGGCCCCAGAAAGAAGTGTTAAACGCACGGTTTACCGCCTCAAGCGTCCCGTAGCGCTCCTTCAGCCATTCCCGGAAAGCCTTCTCACAGTTCTCACAGTAACAGCGTCCGCCGTACTCGTTTGCGATATGCCATGCCACAATGTTGTCATAGCCGCGGTAATGTTCTGCCAGCTTTTCCGCCAGTTTCGCCGAATAATGGCGGTAGGTCGGACTGTTCGGGCAGGAATTGTGTCTCCCGCCGAACTTATGGCGCATTCCGTCAGAATCCGTTCTCAGAATATCCTGATGTCTCTTCGCCATCCAGGCGGGATGAGCTCCGGTGGAAGTCGCCATGCAGACCTTCAAACCGTTCTTTCTCACAAGCTCCATGATTCTGTCCAGACGCTCAAAATCATAGACGTCCTCGGACGGCTGAATCGCCGCCCAGCTGAACACATTCAGCGTCACGAGGTTGATATGCGCCTTTTTCATCAGACGCATATCCTCCTCCCAAACCTCTTCACTCCACTGCTCCGGATTGTAATCTCCGCCGTAATAAATCTCTGTCACCTGTTTTCCGTATGCCATAAGTTTCGATTCCTGTCTTTCTATTGATTTCCTTCTCTTTTCTATCGCCCAGAATGGATGCGCCTCTGATTTCCAATCCTCTGCAACCTTCTATTTCGTGCGGCTGTTGTACTCTCTGATCGCTTCCGTTCTCGATGCGGCACGGTCTTTCGCATTCTGAAGGTCAACCTTCAACACTTCCTCATATCCGAGTCCTGCAACCGTATCCTGCATATGTCTCAGAATCTGCTCAAACTCAGCCTCATCCGACGCAAAAACCATCTGCCAGGAGTCATCGACGATCACAGATTTGCACTGTCCGCGAAGAGTTGTGATATCCGAGGTCTCCTCCGGCTGGATGTATGAGGTTCCCGGAGCTACCGAGAGCGCATTCTTCTCCTCCAGAAATTCTACGGTTGTGCGCGCTCCTCCTGCCCAGGATTTCCACGCCTCATCCACCGGCGTATTGTTCAGTTCCAGAATCGAGCTCCACATCGTTGTCAGATACGGCTCATTCGTGCGCGGATCGGTGTCGACGAGTGCAAGCGGTTTATAGTTGAGCGCACTGATTCCATCTTTCCAGGTTCCGCCTCCCCACTCTTCCGGCACAGCAACATCGTTGCTCGGGAGCGCTTCCCATCCGTATTCGGTGTAGACAGCCTCCCCGTCTTTCATCTCCCAGGTCAGTCCCTCCGGACCGGCTGCTCCGTTTGCCTGTCCGACAATCTCCATTCCCTCCGGAGAATACAGCCAGTCAATGAAATCAGCAAGACGGCTTGCATACTTGGTCTGACTGCCGATCGCAATCACGCCTTTTCCATTTCCCATTGAGTAACAGCCCTCTGAGTACGGCGCCATATCCTCAATATACAGCGGCATCATGCCCTTTCCGGCTTCCTTGTGTTCCCTCGTGTTGTAGTTGCTCTGTCCCTGCCATGACCAGATCGAACTTAAAATCTGACCGTCACGGAATTTATCGGAAAGGGTATCGTAATTCTGGGTTGTCGACTCCGGATCCACAAGCCCCTCCTGATTTGCCTCAAACAGAAAATGAAGCGCTTTTACATAGAAGCTGTCATCGTCAATGATACTCTGGAAATCGCTGCCATCCGCCTTCTCCATCGCGAATCCGATCTCCTGATAGCCATACAGTGCCGCATAGTTCTTCGCCACCATCATCATGTTGTCATCCCAGTCCTTGAACAGGGACAGCGCATAGGTGCGTTTTCCGGAATCACTGAGCGGAATGGCCTCCTGAATGCCCTTTAAGACCGGAATCAGATCCTCGAGAGTCTTTACTTCCGGGTACCCGATCTGCTGATAGCCGTCCCAGCGGACATACGGCGCAACGAGAGGCTCGATTCCATCGGAGGATGTCTCCGGAGACTGGTTTGAGATCTCACTCGGAATCACGAAGATTCCCTCGCGGTCCAACCCCTGATTCATGTTTTTAATCGCATCCGAGTAGTTCTGATAGACATCCTTATCCTGGATCAGATCCGTCATATCCATCAGAAGTCCGGCTTTCACCATGTTCTCCAGACGGCCGTTTTCTGTCTTTGTGATGATCAGATCTCCCAGATTGCCCGCTGCCGAACGGGTCTGAAACAGGATATCTCCGCCTCCGGCAATATTCGGTGCAATGATGTTAAGCTCCATATTAAACCGGTCTTTCACGATCTTTGCAAACCATCCACTCTGGATGCCCTGGTAGTTTGCCAGCGTGTCAAACACATCCACCGTGATAAACTCGTCATAGTCGCTGTTTCCGGTTGTATTTACCACCTGTTCCTGCTTGCTGCATCCACTCACGCCAAGTATCGTCGTCGCCGTGAGTGCCGCACACAAAAACAGACTGATTCCTCTTTTCTTCATAAATAAACTCCTCTCCTTCTTTCTTTCCCTTTCCACATTCCGTCTCGCTCCTTAACCCTTCACAGAGCCGATCATAATTCCCTTTACAAAGAATCTCTGGAAAATCGGATATACACAGAGAATCGGAAGCACAACGATGACGGATACCGTCATTCGGATCGACGTCGGTGTCTGCTGGCTTGCAAGTGCAGCCGCACTCAGCGCTCCCGTTCCTCCGTTTCGCACAAGCGCAGCCAGGGAACTTGCCTGATTGATATAAGTATACAGCAGATACTGGAGAGAGTACAGTTTCTGATCTGTAATGTAAAGCAGGGTATCCTGATAGGAGTTCCACTGGGCAACTGCCGCAAAGATCGCAACCGTCGCAAGGATCGGCTGGGCAGTCGGAAGCACGACCTTGAAGAAGATAGTAAGAATTCCCGCTCCGTCAATCTCAGCTGCCTCCTGAAGGGATTTCGGCATCGATTCGATGTAGGTCTTTACCAGAATGATGTTAAACGGCTGCACAATCGCCGGAAGAATGTAAACCCAGAATGAATTCAAAAGGTGCAGGGTCATCATCGTGATAAAGAGCGGAATCATTCCCGCATTGAAGTACATCGTCACCACGAAAAAACGATACCAGAATTTGCGGTGCCACAGTTTCTCCTGCGTAAACATAAATCCTAAATACGCGGAGGCAAGCACAGTACATGCCGTTCCGATCACGGTTCTCGCAAGGGAGATTAAGGCTGCCGTCGGCAGACCGCGAAGTCCGAGCACTTGTTTATAGTTTTCAAAATGAATGCCTCTCGGCAGGAAGTTGATGAATCCTCCCGAGCTCAGCTCATTGGAGCTGATCGTGTTGATAATCATGTAATAAAACGGATATGCACAGATCAGGGTGATCAGGATAAACAGCAGATAGTTAAAAATGCTGAATGCCACATCCCCGGATTTTAATTTCATATGTTGCTTCTTCTCTGCTTTCACTGCTTCGCCTCCTAAAAAATCCCAAACTCAAAGTTCTGTTCTAAATAATCGATTCTCCGCGCGTCTTCTTTGACACAAAGTTTACAAGCATCAGAAGGGTCACGCTGACCACACTCTTGAGCATGCTGATCGCTGTTCCGAGTGACATGCTGCTTCCCATACCGATGTTGTACACATACAGATCAAGCACCTGGATGTGCGTCTTGTTGAACGAGTTCTGGAATACGTAATACTGATCCATACCATTGTTCAAAAAGTTTGCCACAGACAGCATCAGAAGAACAAAGAACGTCGGCATCAGGCACGGAAGCGTGATATGGCGCATCAGCTGGAAGCGGTTTGCTCCGTCCACACGGGCAGCCTCATAAAGTTCCGCGTCAATTCCCGCGATTGAGGCCAGATACATGATTGCTCCCCAGCCAAGTCCTTTCCAAAGATTCCACAGCGTCATCCACAGATAGGTGTGGGCATCGCTGTCGAGGAACTTGATCGGCGCTGTGATAATGCCATGATCCACGAGAAGGGTGTTCACCATTCCGCTGTCGGTGAACAGGCTGAATGCTACCGAATACACAAGTACCCAGCTGATGAAATTCGGCAGTGTCGTCAGGGTCTGAACCAGTGTCCGGAACCATTTGCAGTTGATCTCATTTAAGAAGATCGCAAAACCGATCGGAAGCACGGAAGTCGCCATTCCGAGAAGGCTCATCGCAAAGGTATTTTTCATAACCTGGACCATCTGGGCCACCTGTGTCTTGTTTGCAAAAATCATCGTAAACCACTTTGCCCCGACAAATTCACACTGGGACAGCTTTAACGGCGGCTTGTAATCGTAGAATGCGTAAATCCATCCGTGAAGTGGAAAATAGGAAAACATAAAGCACAGAATGATGAACGGCACGATGCAGTAAAACAGCCGCCGGCTCTGAGCATTCACTCTCGCTGATTTCCCCGTTTGCGTTGTTTTCATGGTAATCTCCTCCTATTCTTTGCTACACCACTCTTATTTCTTCCGATGATAACACAGCCCTCATTTGATCGAATACCATACAAATCGGACGGATATGCCATGAAAAATTGCAGATTTGACCATGCAAACCGGAAAAGTCGGATTTTTACTGTATTTATGCTGAATTTCTTCCACTGGCATTTTCCCATATCTTTTTCTAAGATAAAGCCATCGGTTAAAGTCATTTGCCAAAGTCAGGATCGATAAGAACAAGCGTCAAGAACAACCAGCACAAAGGGAGCGGAAAAAGGAGGAAAAAGCGATGAAATTTTCTGTGGAGAGTCCATTTTTTTCATTTCTCGCCACACTGACCGATTTTGTGGTCTTAAATCTCGTATTTTTAATCACCTGCCTTCCGATCTTCACGATCGGTCCGGCACTCTGCGCGCTCTTTGCCGTGACTCTGCGGGAAGTGCGGAAAGAAAGCGGCTACCTGATCCGGTCTTATGTTCAGGCTTTTCGGGAGAATTTCCGGCGCGGACTGATGTTGTCCCTCTGTTATGTTCCGATCGGTCTGATCCTGCTTTACAACCTGTTTTTCTGGGCACAGCTTCCGGGAATTATCGGCACTGCCGCCACCTTGATTCTCACACTTGCAGTGCTGATCTATCTGTTTTCGCTGTTTTACGTCTTTGCACTCTGTGCCCGCTATGAAAACAGCTTAAAGCTCAGCATCCAGAATTCGGTTGCACTCTCTCTAGGTCATCCCAGACAGACTCTGACGATTGCACTGATCCTTGCCGCAGCGGGATTTTTCTGCATCATGCCGCTCTTTCGCGTGCTGATGCTTCTGTTTGGCTTCGCCTTTCTCGCTTACTGCACCTCATTTCCTCTGACCCGGGTTTTCTCTTATTATGAGACTTCCGAGAGCAATCCTGCCAAGGCCGCTTTTGATGAGACGGATTCTGATGAGGCATGATGAGATGAATTGCGAGATGCACGGCATTGACTTTTATTGAAGATAACATGAGGATAACAAAACCTGATAAGGATGAAACATCACAAACAAAAAAGGAAACAAATGGAAAAAATCACAAAAAGGAGAATATAGATTATGAAATATGGACACTTTGACGATTCTGCCAAGGAATATGTGATCACAGATCCGCGAACACCGAACCCGTGGATCAACTATCTCGGAAATGAGGATTTCTTTTCTCTGATTTCCAATACCTGTGGCGGATACAGCTTCTATAAAGATGCAAAACTTCTGCGTCTGACCCGCTATCGCTACAACAACGTTCCCGCTGACTCAAACGGCCGCTACTACTTCATCAAAGACGGCGAGACCGTCTGGAATCCGGGCTGGCAGCCAACCCAGACTGAGCTTGACTTCTACGAATGCCATCACGGTCTCGGATACAGCCGTTTTCACTCCAAAAAGAATGAGGTTGAGGCTGATCTGACCGCTTTTGTGCCGCTTCACGAGACCTGTGAGATCAACCGCCTGCGTTTAAAAAACACCGGATCAGAGCCGAAACAGCTGACGCTCTATTCCTATGTTGAATTCTGCTTCTGGAATGCCGTTGACGATTCCACCAATTTCCAGCGCAATCTAAGCCTCGGCGAGGTTGAAGTCAAGGATTCCGTCATCTATCACAAGACTGAGTACCGCGAGCGCCGGAACCACTTTGCTTACTACTGTGTCAACCGCCCGATCGATGGATTCGATACCGACCGCGATGCCTTTCTCGGCGCCTATGGAACCATCCAGAATCCAAAGGCTGTCCGCGAGAATATCTCCGGTCAGACAATGGCAAGCGGTGGAGCTGTGATCGGCTCTCACCGGATCGTGCTGAACCTTGCACCGGGTGAGGAACAGAGCCTGATCTTCATTCTCGGATATGCCGAGAATCCGGAAGAGGAGAAATGGGAAGCCTTAAACGTGATCAACAAGAAGCCAGCCCTCCAGACCATCCAGAAATTTGCGGACGAGAAGACTGTCGATCAGGCTCTGGCTGATCTGAATGACTACTGGAATCAGCTTCTCTCCCGCTACACAATCACCTGCTCTGACGAGAAACTGGCGCGCATGGTCAACATCTGGAACCAGTATCAGTGTATGGTTACCTTCAACATGTCCCGCTCCGCTTCCTACTTTGAATCCGGAACCGGACGCGGAATGGGATTCCGTGACTCCTGTCAGGATCTCCTCGGCTTCGTTCATCTGATTCCGGAGCGCGCAAGAGGAAGAATTCTCGACATCGCTGCCACACAGATGGAAGACGGAAGTGCCTACCACCAGTATCAGCCGTTGACAAAGCGCGGAAATATGGACATCGGAAGCGGATTTAACGATGACCCGCTCTGGCTGATCGCTGCGACCGCCGCTTACATCCGTGAGACCGGCGACTTGAGCATTCTCGACGAGGAAGTGGACTTTGACAACAACCCGACCAAGAAGGATTCTCTGCTCGAACACTTAAAGCGCTCCTTTAATTATACGCTGACCCACCTCGGACCGCACTCCCTGCCCCTGATCGGACGCGCAGACTGGAATGACTGTCTGAACCTCAACTGTTTCTCAAAGGAGCCGGGAGAATCCTTCCAGACCACCGGACCTTCCGAGGGACCTGTCGCAGAATCCGTCTTCATCGCCGGAATGTTCGTGAAATACGGAGCTGAGTACGCCCATCTTCAGGAACTTCTCGGAAACCGTCTTGAGGTAAAACGTGCCAGAAAAGCTGTCGAGGAGATGACGGAGGCAATCTTAAAAGACGGATGGGACGGCGAATGGTTCCTGCGCGCCTACGATGCATCCGGAGAAAAAGTCGGATCTTCTGAGAATGAAGAAGGCAAAATCTTCATTGAACCGCAGGGATTCTGTGTGCTCGCCGGAGTCGGCGTGGAGAACGGTTATGCGCAGAAAGCGCTTGATTCCGTTCACCGCCATCTTGAGACCAAATACGGCATCATGCTGCAGCAGCCTGCCTATCAGACCTATCATCTGAATCTCGGGGAAATCTCTTCTTATCCGCCGGGATATAAGGAGAACGCCGGAATCTTCTGTCACAACAATCCCTGGGTTTCCATCGCAGAGACCGTGATCGGCAGAGGCAACCAGGCATTTGAGATCTATCGGAAGACCTGTCCGGCCTACATCGAGGACATCAGCGAAATTCACCGCACAGAGCCTTACGTGTACTCCCAGATGATCGCCGGCGCAGATGCCCCGAAACACGGTGAGGCAAAGAACAGCTGGCTGACCGGAACTGCTGCATGGACATTTGTCAATGTCTCCCCGTACATTCTCGGCATCCGCCCGGATTACAGCGGACTTCTCATCGATCCCTGTCTTCCAGACTCTCTCGACGGATTTACCGCCAGAAGAATCTGGCGCGGCTGCGAGTTTGAGATTGAGGTTCGCCGTGCTGACCGCTCAAACGGCGAACAGGCCGGAACTTTCGTCGATGGCGCAAAGATTGACGGCTCCCTCGTAGAGCCAGACGGCAAGCAGAAACTTCATGTTTTAAAATTGCTATAATATCACTTGTAATATCACGTTCTGAAGATTTTCACTCTCCTGGAAATCTTCAGAAATATACACTATGGATGATGCATCCTTAAAATTCCTTCCCATAAAACGTTCTCATAAAGAATACGCCCTGATTTCTTTCCCATCTCTCCGGAATTGAAACCAGGGTGTATTTTTATCTTGCAGGAAATCAGCTTCTCACCAGTCCCTCAATCGCATTCGTGTATCTTCCGGTGATGACAAGGCTCACCGTCGACTCGATGAAAGCTCCGATGCTGCTGATCTTCTCCGGCGGCGCCGCATAAAAGACCTGAAAATGATTCTCCTCAAAGTATTTCACCATCTGCTCGATTCGCTCTCTCGACAGCGCTGAGAAGGCTTCATCGATGAAGACAAGGCGGGCGCAGCAGACATTCTGCGGATAGCACTGGTTGAGACTCGCCGCAAGAATAATGAAATATGGCGTCTGCTTCTCACCGTTGCTCGCAGATCCCTGCTTCTTTGAGAGGTCTGCCACGATCTCCTTGTTTCCCTGACGGCTGATGATCTTCATGTCATAAGTGAAGTATTTGCGGTAATCGGTATACTCACTCTCGTCCTCCTCATCAAGAATCACGCTCATGAACTCCTGAATGTCCTTCTCCATCTCCTCGTCATCGCGCCCGGAGCTCATATACGCTTCCGGGGAATCCATGTAGTTTTCGAGACGGCGGCAGATTCTAAAGAAGACAGCCCGGTCCGGTTTTTCCTCCATCACAAAGCGGTACGTGTCATTTCCAAACGGAAGCTGTTTCAATTCCCGGTTGATCAGGGCGATCTCACTCTTCGCCTCGCGGACTGCCTCATTGATCTCGGCGACAAAGTCATTCATAAAGGCACTCTCGAGCCGTCCCGCCTGCTCCTCGAGTTTGTGGTGTGCCTCCTCAATCTTGACATTTGCAAGATTACGGTACTCCTCGCGATAGTAAGAAATGTATGCCGTTCCTCTCCTGCTCAAATCTTTCTCGGACAGGCGGCAGTACTCGATCTGGGCATTCTCAAGTTCCCGGATGCTCTCACTCACATTTTTCTCTGCATCCCGGACCGCTGCCGCCGTAATTACCTGAAAACCGCCTCTCTGCTTCCTGAGCTTCTCATACTCCTCCATCATCGGCTTCTCAAGCTCCATATTTCTGGAAGAGAAGTCCTGGTACTCCAGACTCAGCTTATAGAGATCGCCGGATATCATCTTCTGGCTTCTCTGATTCTGACCCTGCGCATCGGAACAGGTTCGGATATCTCCGATCACCCCATCACGCTCCCTCTGGCATGTCTCGTAAGCCTTTCTCGCAGCTTCCTGCTCCTGAATCACCGCCATAAACTCTGAACTGTTCTGGATCTGCTCAATCTGTTTTTCCAGATCCGCCTGCTCTCTTTTGAGCTGGTTCAAGCGCTTCTGAGCTTCAAAATCATAGTGCTCTAAATTCCAGTCCACAGCGGCGATCTCCCGGCGGTGGCTCTGCGTTCTCGCCTGTTCCTTTTCAAGATTCTGATACTCTTCCTGATTTTTCTGCCTGTCCGCCTCGGCCTGTGCCAGCTGAAGCCCAATCGCATCCTCGCCGAGACAGAGGGAAGTCTTCTCAAGCTCCATCGCCGAAACCGCATAGCTTTTCGCGAGCATTCCATCCTTCGTCAGACCGCCCTTCGGGTACTCGTGAAGTTCTTTTAAGGATTCACACAGATGAATCCCATTCAGCAGATAATTCGCATAGCGCCGCGCAAATCCATTTGGAATGCTCAGAATCTCTGCCGCCGATCCTTCTGTCACCGGAGTCTCCGGGAGACGGTCTGTGATGACAAGCTTACAGTTTTTCAGCTTCCGGCTCTTCAAGATCTCCATCGCCTTCTGGCAATATTCGCCATCCACAATCAGATCAAAACGCTTTTTCCCGAGAAATGTCTCCACGGCCGCACGCCACTCTGGTTCCCTGACTTCCTGAATCAGCTCCGCAAACACCCGAACCGGTGTGTGAATCCCCTGATTCTCCAATTCCTTTTGAATCTCGCTTCGCGCCTTCTCAACCTCTCTCGGAAATACCATGCGATTTGCGCGCAGTTTTTTGATGTCCTGCTCAATATTCTCCCGTTCCTTCAGGAGAGCACTTTTCCGGTCTTCACTGTGGACTTCCATGCTCTGGAACTTCCGGTCGAGTTTCTGCACATAAGAAGAAAAAGCAAGGAAATGCGCCGTCTTTTTCTCTGATGTCATCCCCTCCTTTGCCAGGCAGCAAAGTGCACTTCTCTCTTCCCCTAAAAAGGCATCTTTGTCCTCGTCCCCAATCCAAATAAGCAGAGTTTCGATTTGTCTCTGGAGATGTTCGATCTGTCTCTGCGCTCTCTCATAGCGCTCCGCCTCGCGCGCAAGCTCCGTGCACTGTCCCTTCATTGCGCGGATACTATCCTGCATGCCCCGGAACATATCGTTGCTTTCCGCAATTCTTAAACGGGAGGAGGCATGTTCATAACGCTCATCCATCTCCCTCTGGCGAACTTTGAGCTGTTCTTCCTGATGGCGCAAAACCTCCAGCCTCTGTTCAAGCTCCCGCTTGTGTGTCTCCTTCTCCTGAAGCTGCTGATAGCAGAACATCATCTGACGAATTCTTAAGCGGCGCAGACGATTCTCATAGTCCGTGCTTCTCTGCTCCACCCTCTCGAGCTGGTCTCTGCTCGCCCGCATCTGCTGATACATCTGACGGATGCGCTCAAACTGCGCTTTCTGTTCCCGCAGATCTTTCAGGGAATCCACATTACTCGGCTCGAGCACGCATTCCTGAATAAACTGATCAATGTTGTTCTCCGGATTAAATGCCATCATTTTCAGAAGCTTGTTGCGGTAGCGAACCGGATCACATCGAAGTCCAAGTGCCCGGAGCACCTGCTCCACACCGCGGTCTCTCGACATGAAATCTGCGGATCGAAGCTTCTTCTGTGCGGTGTGCAGCTCCTGTCTCGGCGTCACACGCAAAAGTCCATCCTCCACACGCGCAAAATTCATCTCCGCAAGCGTGGTATCCCGGCAGACAAACCAGCTGCTCTTGTAGCTTGTCTCATCAGGAGACTCCATGCAGACACCGATCACAAGCGAGGTATCCTCAACCGGCGACCAGAATTCCATTGCAATGTAGCTGATGACCTCCCCGCTTCTCAAATATCGGTCCGGTCCGTTGCTCTTTGTATCGCCGCGGACATATGCAACAACTGTTCTGTCCCGATCCTTTGCCGCCTTGTTAAACTGGGTATTTCCCGTGAGAAGATAGGTCATCGCATCGAGAACAGTCGACTTTCCGCTCGTGTTGACTCCCGTAAAGAGTGTAGAGCCCTCAAGACGCATCTCCACATTCTGAAACCGCGACCACTGCACGAGAAGCAGTTTTGTCGCCGTCTTTCTGTTATTCATCTCCGTCTTCATCTGCGCCCTCCTCCAAGTCATCACTGTCTTCGTCGCCATCTCCATCGCGGTATTCATCCCTGTCTCCGTCAAAATCTTTGCTGCCGCTCTCCCCTGTCATTCTAACTGTCTGCCCGACTTCCTCCTCGAGATCCCTCATTCTTCTGTCTGCATTCTCCACAAACCTGCGCATCTCATCCGTATTCAGCGCAAATTGAAGAGAGGGATACAAATGGATCTGACAATCCGGATCTCCGACTTTTCCCTCAAGGTCAAGCAAATTGTAACTCGAAAAAATTGTGAGAATCGCACTCATCGTTGTCTTATCCACAAGATCTTTCAGCCCATATTTCTCCAGCTCCAGCCGCAAATCCGTCATGGAAATCTGAACCGCTTTCGACAGCTTCCCTGCACGAATGCGGTCGATATAGAGCGTCCAAAGACAGCAAAGCACAATGCTGTCCACCTTCCGCAGCGCATATCGGTTTGCCTGGATCTTTCCATCCTCACCGGACTGTGCACAGTTTTTCAGCATCACGACGCCATTTTCCCGGTCAATCACAATCTCAAATCCGATATAAGAAAAATACAGAGAGATCAGATCCGGTCTCTTTGTAATAAAATAATACAGTTTTCTGCTGTCCTCATCCTTGTCCCGAACGACAAACGTTCCCTTCAAAAGTCTTCGGCAGGCTTTTGTAAACATACTTTTTTCCGATGAGGTATAATCCTCCCAGTAAGCATCCATGCCCATCTTTTATTATTCCTCCCAAGTAACCTCGTAGTCCCCGGTCATTCGCACCGTTTCGTTATTTTTCTGATATACAACGAGTGTTAATCTTTCAACTTTTCGTCGCGAGTTATTGACTCTTATCCTTGTCCTCGCGGTCTATCCTGCGAATCTCAAATCGACGAAGAAGCAGATGGTCCGCCTCCACATATCCATCCGCAGGCTCCACCACGTAGCCGTTCTCATTTGCATAAGCGACAGCCGACAACGCACACAGAAGGTCTTCACTCTTCTCAAGCGGCAGATCTTCGCTCTTTAAGGTAAGAGACTCTGCCATCGCATGATCCAGATACTGTTTCATCCGATCCTTTGAGTACGGATTGTACGACTCCCTCTCATGGGCCAGACGAGCCTGCTCCACATCTGCACTCGTCATCTCCTGGAACTGAGAGACGGTCTCCCTGCGGATTCTCTGGACTTTTCTCGGATAGCGCAGCGAGTCCAGATCAAGAAACTCATTCTTTTCCAGACAGAACAAGGACTGTAAATCCTCTCCGAGCGGGTCTTTCCAGTCCACCATTCTCATCTCACGCGCAAGACAGCGGATTGTCTGCTCAACACTTCCGCGCACATCCGTGTCCTGATTTCGGATAAAACGTGCTCTTCCGATCGCAATCTGAAGATAGACATTGATCTTATGCTTGATGTCTCGCATGATCTTGTCGTAATCCTCTGTCAGGAAATTGCGCGTCGCCTGAATCATATCGAGAACCGCATTTTCCGCTTCCCAGTGTTCAAGTTCTTCCTCCCTCGCACATTCTTCTGCAAGCTGTTCATAAAGCTCCTGATTGTTCTGGATCTCATCCAACTTCTGCCGGATAAAAGTCCGGTACAGATGAATGTTCTGCTGTTTGGTCAGGCGCGCGTACTCCCGGATAAAATCTCCCTCGCAGTACTCAATCACGTTCTCCGTCAGGCTCTCTAACGTCTCCTCCTCCGCCATCCGCTCAATAATTTTCCGAATAAAGGTCGAGAGACGCTTTAAGGACTTTGAGAGCATCTTCGCATTCCGGTAAATATTCTTCAGACCGTTTACATACGGCTCCTGCTTCCACTGGTCCTCATTGTGCAGGATATTGTAAATGTTGTAAAGATAGCTGGAAAACTCTTCCCGCTCCGGCTTTTTAAGCTGCTGCAAAAACTCCGCAAGCAGGATTCCCTGCTCCGTCATCTCAATGTGCTTCTCATAGGTGGCATCATCGGTGTCTTCCTCGAGCCAGCCAATCTCCTTAGAGCAGAAACGGCGAATCACCGCATTCGCCAGATCATTGTAATTCCTCTTTGCCAGAGAAGCGGTGCCCTCCCGGTTCACATTCTCCCGGTTCGCATTTTTCCTGTCTTGCTCCAGCGTTAGCTGTGCATCCGCCTCTCTGCCAAAATCCGGATTCTGATCTAAATTTCGATCGGAATTCCCATCAAAATTCAGACCTAAATCCAGATCCGGCTCCAGCTCATTCACCTGATTCTCAAGCAGATATGATGCCAGAGCATCTCGAATTCTGCTTCGTGCAATCCGGTAGGAAACCTCCCTTTCATACTGATCGTAAATCAGCTGGAGGCAATCCGAATAAATCTGGTTGTTGCCCGCACTCGACAGACAGTTAAAAAAACCAGATGGAATGGTATTAAAAAGTCTCGGCATCTCTCCCCGTATCCTCTCTTCCTCTTCTAAAAAATTCCGTCTCTTCACTGCTACTATCTTACCACATTTTCCCCAAAATAGCAAATATTTTCGATCATATGTTCGATTTTTTGAGTCGTATCCAAAAAATCCATGATCATCGTAGTCGCCAAGATAAAAAATGCACATGACAAAGAGAATCCGACGGACCCATCTCATCATGCGCACTCAAAAAATATCTTTATTTATTTTTAATGTTTTATTTTTGAAGTTCTTACCAGCCGGAGTGTGTTCTCGGGATAATCAAGTGTGAGACCGGACACCTCCGATACAGGTCAAAAACCCATACTCCTCCCGGAACTGGTAAAGCGGAATGCATCGAATGCGTTCCGCCTTTTATTCTAGCGCGTTTCGGCTATTGATGCAAGGAGAAATATTTTTTGCCCATCTTAATACAAATTTAATACCGTCAAATCGACGCTAATACACATTTTATGCCATATATGAAATAATAAACTCAGAAAGCAGAAACAACATTCCGTAAAAATCAGAACGAAAAAGCACAAATGAAAGCAAGGATACAAACATGAGACAAATAAAAAAGCATTTATCTTCCTCACAGATTATTATTCTGGGTTTTGCAGGCGTCATTCTTTTGGGGAGTCTGCTGTTGATGCTGCCGATTTCCACGCAGGATGGAAAGGGTGCACTTTTCACAGATGCACTTTTCACCGCCACATCAGCAGTCTGCGTCACCGGACTGATCGTAAAAGATACCGCAACCTACTGGAGCTCATTCGGACAGACAGTCATCCTCTTTCTCATTCAGATCGGAGGCATGGGAGTTATCACTGTGGCAGTTGCAATCTCCGTCATATCCGGAAAACGAATCAGTTTAAAACAGCGCAGCACGATGCAGGAGGCAATTTCGGCACATAAAGTGGGCGGAATCGTGCGATTAACCGGATTCATTATCAAAATGACTCTGATTTTTGAACTGATCGGTGCAGTGAGCATGTTTCCAACTTTTTACAAAATATTTGGCGGACGAAAAGGTGCCTGGTATGCCCTTTTTCATTCGATCTCGGCATTTTGCAATGCCGGATTTGATTTGATGGGAATCCGAGTTCCTTATTCCTCTCTGACATCTTTTATTGAAAATCCTGTCATCAATCTCTCTGTCATGACACTTATTGTCCTTGGCGGAATCGGATTTATGACCTGGGATGATGTCAAAAACCACACTTACCATCTTCAAAAATACCGCATGCAGAGCAAAGTCATCCTTATGACAACCATACTGTTAATCCTCCTTCCCGCACTCTATTTTTTCTTTTTTGAATTTGAAAATATTCCAGTCGGGAATAGGATCCTTGTCTCCCTCTTTCAGGCGGTTACACCGAGAACCGCAGGATTCAACACCATCGACTTGACTCAGCTCAGCGAAGTCGGCATTGCGGTCATCATCATACTGATGCTGATCGGCGGCTCTCCCGGATCAACTGCCGGTGGTATGAAAACAACAACGATTGCAGTCCTTCTCTCCACGGCAATTTCCGTTTTTCGTCGCAGAGAACACACCCATTTTTTCGGACGAAGAGTTGACAATGATACGATACGGAATGCCGCAACCATTCTCATGATGTACATTACCTTGTTCGTGTTCGGTGGATTTATCATCAGCCGAATAGAAAATCTTCCCTTACTTGCCTGCCTGTTTGAAACTGCCTCAGCAATCGGTACTGTAGGACTGACACTTGGAATCACCCCTGAACTCGGAATCTCATCCCGGTTCATTTTAATTTTATTAATGTACATCGGACGGGTAGGCGGTTTAACTCTTATTTTTTCCGCTCTGTCCGGAAATCAGGGACATACTGCAAGATTTCCTCAAGAAAAATTAACGGTCGGATAAGGAGCATATTTTATGAAATCAGTATTATTAATTGGACTTGGACGTTTCGGCAAACATATTGCGCGAAAACTCAACGAATTAAATCACCAGGTTATGGCAGTAGACAGCAATGAAGAACGCGTGAATTCTGTTCTCCCCTTTGTCACAAATGCACAGATCGGCGACAGCACAAACGAAGAATTTCTTTCTTCTCTCGGAATACGAAATTTTGATGCATGCATTGTCGCTATTGGAGACAATTTTCAAAATTCTCTCGAGACAGCTTCTCTCTTAAAAGAACTGGGCGCAAAAAAAGTAATTGCCCGAGCCTCCACCGGAGTACAAGAAAAATTTTTACTGCGAAATGGAGCAGATGAGGTTGTCTATCCAGAAAAGCAGTTAGCATCCTGGACTGCGATCCGCTGTACCTCCGATAATATTCTGGACTATATTGAACTGGACGAAAATTACTCCATATTTGAACTTTCTGTTCCCTCCGAATGGATCGGAAAGTCCATTCTCCAACTTGATATCCGTAAAAAATATGGCATCAGCATTCTTGCCATTCGAGAGAACGGCAAACTGCACATGAATATCACACCAGATACCATTCTCAGCGATGAGAAATCCATTCTTGTCCTGGGAGAACAGAGAGCAATTCAAAAATGTTTTCGTATTTAGGTGACTAATATTTTTCAAAACAACTTGCAAGAAACATATTGGGGGTGAAGCAGATGAAGTGGACCGACAAAATGCTTTTAATGGTTACCGCGCTCGTTCTTTTTTCATTTGGATATTACATATCAAAACGCTTTGATGATTTCATGGAACAGAGCAATAAACAATTTCCACCAGAGCACAGCACAGTTGTCTCAATTGCCTCTGAACCCCCTGTTCTGCTGAACCTTTCCATCAAAACCTTAGACTCCTGCTTTCACATCAATCCATGTATGGAATTTCATTTCAGTGTCAGGAGTTTTCGTCAGCTCTTACAAAAAATTTCCGATGGTACCGTCGACCTCGCTTTTATCTCTGATCAAAGCATTCAGGAAGTACCAGATAATCATAATTTGGGACGTATCCATATCAAAAATCCAGATAAAAACTGCTATTTCTGGATTCTGTGGAACAGACAGGTTTCCTCTCAAGACCGCGACCGAATTCTGCTCACATTTGAGAACACATTCCCGGTAGAAAAAACAACCTTTTTATGATAAAATTTGTCGTAGACCAGGAGGAGCACGCAGATGGAGCAAATAAAAAAAGGGCGTTTAAAAATTTTTTTCAGCTATGCGGAAAGTATCGGCAAAACCCATTCCATGCTAAAGGCAGCTTTAACTGCCAAAGAACAGGGAATTGACGTTGTTGTCGGTTATGTTGCCCTGCACACTTTGGAAGAAGATTCAGAATTATCGGATGTTCTTAACCAGCTCGAATGGCTCAACTGTACAAATCAAAGTTTTGATATTGATCTCGCATTGAGCCGGAATCCTGAATTGATTTTAGTCGATGAACTGGCTCATTCGAATCAAGCAGAATGTCGCCACAAAAAGCGCTATCAGGAAGTAAACGAACTGATCAATCATGGAATTGATGTATACACAACTGTCAACGTAAGCAACCTTGAAAGCCTCCATGATACCGTAGCCTCAATTACAGGAATCACCACATGGAATCGCATCCCGGATTCTATTTTTGACAATGCAGATCAGGTAGAATTGATTGACATCGAACCGCAGGAACTTATTGAACGCTTACAGGAAAAAAACACAGCCGATTCCCAGCTGACCGTTGAACAATTAACTGCCCTGCGGGAAATCGCTCTCAGGCGCTGTGCAGATCGGGTAAAACGCCTGTCCAGCCAGCTTTCAAAAACAAATCGATTTCATACCGATGAGCACATTCTTGCCTGCCTGTCCTCTGCACCCTCAAATGCAAAAATCATCCGAACAGCTGCCCGAATGGCACGGGCGTTCAACAGCCAGTTTACTGCTCTCTTTGTAGAAACGCCTGACTTTGCGGAAGAAACCCCCGAAAACAAAGACCGGCTTCACAGCCATATCAAACTCGCAGAACAGCTCGGCGCAAATATTGAAACCATATACGGAGACGATGTCCCATATCAGATCGCTGAGTATGCCAGATTATCCGGCATCACAAAAATTGTTCTTGGCAGAAGTGCCATGACCCGCAAACGTTTTTTGGGAAAACCTACTCTCACCGAACAACTTCTCTCTTATGACCCGGAAATGGATATTCACATCATTCCGGATCGGTGCACCGAACAGCCTTACCGTCAGAAAAGAAAAAACGATTACTTAAAAAAACACAGCATTTTCACAAACACGCTCAAAAGCAGTGCCATCCTTTTTGGTGCTACTCTGCTGAGCATCTTATTTGACCATCTGGGATTTACAAGTGCCAATATTATTATGGTATACATTCTGGGCGTCCTGCTGACCTCTATCGTGACGTCCCATCAGGTTTACAGTTTGATCTCTTCTGTCGCAAGTGTATGTATTTTTAATTATTTATTTACCATTCCAAAATTTTCTCTGACTGCTTATGGAACGGGATATCCTGTCACCTTTATTGTGATGTTTTTAACCGCTTATATCACAGGAACCATGGCAATTCGGTATAAAGCACAAGCCGGACAATCTGCAAAGATTGCATACCGAACCAAGATTTTATTTGACACAGATCAACTGTTATCCAAAGCAAATGGAAAAAAAGAAATCTTTGAAGCCACTGCCAAACAGATTCAAAAACTTTTGGAACGAAATGTAGTGATTTTTGAAAATGTAAACGGAAAACTGTCTGAACCCTATTTTTCACAGACAAAAGAAACCTCAAATGTTCCCATTCCATACAACTTTGAGAGAGAAAAAACCGCTGCAGAATGGGTTTTAGCAAACAACCACACGGCTGGTGCAACCACAGATACCCACTCTCACACCCAATATCTCTATTTTGCGCTTCGCATGAATGAACGGGTTTACGGAGTAATCGGAATCGAAGCCAAAAATACCCCCTTAGATGCTCCTGCTCACAGCATCTTACTCTCTATTCTCGGAGAATCAGCACTCGCCCTTGAAAACGAAAAAAACCTCTGTGAAAAAGAGGCAGCGGCAATTCTCGCAAAAAGCGAACAGCTTCGCGCCAATATGCTTCGCACGATTTCTCATGATTTACGCACACCATTGACCTCTATCTCCGGAAATGCAAGCAATTTGATGAGCAATGGAAACTATTTTGATGAAGAGACAAAACAACAGATTTATTCAGATATTTATAACGACTCCATGTGGCTTATTGATCTGGTAGAAAATCTTCTGTATGCTACTCGAATTGAAGAAGGAAAAATGACATTGCGCACTTCCACAGAACTCCTCAGTGAAATTGTTGAAGAAGCAATTCAACACATTAAGCGAAAACTGGACAGACATACGCTCTCTGTCTCCTATGAGGATGACCTGCTTTTAGTCAAAGCAGATGCTAAACTTCTTGTTCAGGTTATCGCAAACATAATCGATAATGCAGTAAAATACACCCCTGCAAATTCTTCCATCACAATCACTTCAAAGAGAAAAGGAGACATGGCTGAGCTTTCCATCGCTGATACCGGAAATGGAATTCCACCCGTAGATAAGGAACGGATCTTTGAAAAATTTTACTGTGGAAATCAAAAAATAGCAGACAATCGACGCAGTCTGGGACTCGGACTGTATCTATGTAAATCCATCATAGAGGCACACGGCGGAATCCTATCTGTATCTGACAATCTGCCACACGGAGCCATTTTCAGTTTTACCATTCCATTAGAGGAGGCACCTTTTTATGAGTAAATTCCAAGTTTTAGTAGTTGAAGACGATACCCCTGTCCGAAATCTAATCACCACCACACTGAAAGCACATGATTATCGATTTATCACTTCCGCAATCGGTGAGGGAGCCGTGATGGAAGCTGCCTCTCACAATCCTGATATGATTCTCTTAGATTTGGGACTGCCAGATATCGACGGAGTTGAAGTTATCAAACGAATCAGAAGCTGGTCAAATGTTCCCATTATTGTCATCAGCGCCAGAAGTGAAGATATTGATAAAATCGATGCCTTAGATGCCGGCGCCGATGATTATCTGACAAAACCATTTTCCGTAGATGAGCTTCTCGCCCGTCTGCGCGTGGTTCAACGGCGTCTCGCGCTCATGCAAAACAATCTCTCGCAAGAAGCAATCTACGAAAATGGACAGCTTCGCATTGACTATGCATCTGGCTGTGCCTACCTTGCCGGTCAGGAACTCTCCCTCACCCCAATGGAATATAAACTGCTGTGCTTATTGGCACGCAATACAGGAAAAGTTCTAACTCACAAATACATTCTTCAGAATGTATGGGGAAGCAGTTTAGAAACAGATGTAGGATCTCTTCGTGTCTTTATGGCAACTCTGCGAAAAAAACTAGAGCAAGCGCCAGCTTCCCACCAATATATCCAGACCCACATTGGTGTCGGATATCGAATGATGAAAGTAGAATAAAATCATTTGCCATTCTTTAAAATTTTGTCTTGAAAAATGGCTATTCATATGCATGATGCATCATTGATTACAATATTATGCGTTATCTGATCTATGTTGTACCCGATGATACATCATCACCTGCACTGCAAGGTTCCAGAGTGGGATCAGATACAGATATACCGCCGTGATCAGACAGCTCTCCGGCGCTCCGACAGTTGCAAGCGGCACCGCCCCGGCGATCGACCACGGAATCAGCGGAGCAATTACAACCGCTGTATTTTCCAGATCTATCGCCAGCTCTTCCCGGTCCCTGACCACCGTCTCACAGAGCTGATGGGTCAGCATAATCGAGAGTGTCTGGTTGCAGGCAATCGCACTCGTCACAACCGAGGTGATCAAAACCGCTCCATACGGGGTCACCTTTCCTGCCAGTCGGGCAATCCCGTCCTGAAGATGATCCAGAAAATGTGTCTCCCTGAAAATCCCCGCGTAGCAGGAGGAAATGCAGACAATCAGAAAAACACGAGTCATCGAGATCAGTCCGCCTCCATCCATAAACACGGCAACCTCCGCACTCTCCGCCGAAAATCCAAACACACAGAGATGAACCAGCTGCGCCAGAGAAAGGTGCTGCACCACTCCTGCAATCAAAATTCCGCAAATGCTGCTGACAAACAGCGTGATTTTGACGTTCTGTCTCATCACAGAAAATGCAATGACAATCAGCGCCGGAAGCAGCGTCACCCAGGAAAGATGGTAATACGACTCCAAGACTGCACGGATTGCAACACTTCCAGCCCCAGCAGTGTAAGCCTGTCCAAGTTTCCAGTAGATCAGACAGGTGATCGCAAACGGGACGAGCGAGGTCTTCACCATTTTCCCAATATTTCTAAATATATCCGTCCGCGTCAGTTCACTCACCAAAAGTGCACTCGTGGACATCGGGGAACAGCGATCACCGAAAAAGACACCTGCAAGCACCGCTCCTCCCGTATAAAAAATTGGTACTCCCATGCTGTCTGCAATCGTCACACAGATCACGCCCATCGTCGCAGCACTTCCAAACGAGGTCCCCGTCAGGACAGAAATCAGACAGCACATCAGAAATGTCACAAGAAGAATCGCAGATGGAGAACAGAATCGTGAAGCCTCACAGACAAGTAAGGCAATCGTCCCGCTGCCTCTCCAGATTGCCGTGATCATTCCGATCAGCAAAAACGTAATCAGAATATTCTTCACTGTGCGGATTCCGCCAAGTGAACATCGAACCATCGCACCGACACTGTAACGGCGCAAAAGTCCATATCCGAAAAACAGCACATATCCGAACATCATTGCAAGCAGGATCGATTTTCCGGTAAATACACAAATCAAAAGGCCTGCTGAAAACAGGCAAAGTGCAAGCGCTTCCATCTTCAGCAGCCTCCCTCCCATTTTTCGATCACGGTTCTCCGATTGATCCATCCCGGTTTCCAGATCATCAGATACGCCGTAAATCCAATTGAATCCCTCGCAATCTCAAATGGCTCCTCTCTCAAAATCAGTGATTTCACTCCCTGCTTCTCCAGCTGTGCCTGGCGCTTTCTCGCCTTGTCCATCGTCTCCTGAAAACGGGCATCTGCCTCCTCCCCAAAAGAGCGTTTCGGATAAATTCCTGCCGCCCGGCTCAAGCGCTCCGCCAGCAGATCCGTCACCTTTGCATGTGCATTTGTGTGCAAAAGTATTGCAAGAAAACGCGAAAATGTCTTGCTAGGATGTCTGCGGTACCATCTAAGAAGCATGGAAAATCTGGCGTCTTTTGCCTCTGCCGCAAGCTCCTCCATGACAGAAACCGCCTGCTCAGACGGAATCCACGGTTCTTCCTGCGGAACCAGATACTTCTCCGGAACTGCCGGATAGTTCGTGTGGTTGAGCGGCGGAAAATGTGCTAAAGAAGCCAATTTTTTCTCTTCCTCCGTGCAGAATTCTTCCCCGAGATACTCACACTTGTCTCTCAAGATCGCAATCCGGTATTCCAACTGGCGCAGATACTCATACCCGCTGACCCAGAAATGCCCGATTTTCCCGTAGTCATACAGATGACACTCCAATCGCAGATCCTTAAAAAACAGTGTCACCACACTGTCTCCCTGACGAACAATCAAAAGATACGGTTTCTCCGGGTCGTCCTGGCATTCGAGAGAAGCTTCTAACTCCCCCTCATAATCTGCCTGATAAGTTCCCGTGAGCACTGCATGTTCAAAGACAAGAAAACTTTCAACTGCATCATTCATCAGATATACCAAACGAATCTCCTTTTCCCTTTCGTCTCTGTCTGCGACCCCGTTTTCACCTCTGCTTTTATCTTTGCTTTTTTCTGTGCTCTTTTCTTTGCCCTTATCTTTACTTTTCTCTTTGCTATTATTTTCTGCCGCTTCTTCATCCAGCAAAAGTTCAAACTGATCCTGTGCAAGAAGCTGTTCCAACCGTCTGAATGGGTCCATTGTCTCGACTGTCTCGCTCATCTCGGTCACTCCTGCTCTCCTTCGTTTGCGTCTTCCATCGTCACCATCTGCGCAAACTCCTCCGGGGATCTCGTCTCATCCGGCACGTAAGAGAGGCACATCACCGCCTGCGGCCAGTTCAGGCTAAGCTTCGCCTTTTTCTGCCTCTCCTCTCCTGCTTTTGCCATGCATTCAAGCAATTCTTCGAGAACTGCCTTTGTCAGATAGCCGCCTCTCCAGTGGAAAGTAAATTCTTTTCCTTTCTTTGCCGTCTGCTTCGCCCTTTTGTAGACATCCTCGATTTTTGTGAATGACAGCTTTTTCTCCCGGTAATAAAAATGATCGCCATCCGTGCAGGCAGGCGCCGGAGCAATCAGAGGTTCGTGATCCCGAAAAACAGCCTTGTCATCCAGATTGAAATAATCATAGCGGATTGTCGCCTCCCCATTTTTCTTTTCTCTGCTCAGGCTGTTATCAAAAGTCGCATCGAGGTGATAGTAAGTGCCATTGATCTTCACGATATTCCACGTATGGCGGTATTTAATCCCCTTCTCCGGATTGTTTCCGCAGAGCGCAATCATACACCAGATCCCCATCGCATCGCAAAGTATTTTCACCGATTTTGCAATTCCCTCACAGACACCGACTCCCTGCCCGAGAGGACCGATAATCTCATGGGAATACGGCTTTTTTAATTTATCGTAGCGAACATTCTCGCAAATAAAATCATGGATGTACTTTTCTTTCTCCCACTCAGACATCTTCTGTGCCGGCCGCACTAACTTTTCCACACGCGCTCTTAACGCCCTCTGATGCTCCTGAATCTTGCTCTTTTCAAACAGGTATTCCGGAATCATAATCAGATTCGGGGAATCCTGATAATACTTGTACTTAAAACCAGATACCCAGAAAATTTCAGGGTGATCCAGACGCAGCTGAAAAAAGATTTCATGAAGGGCAGCCCCATCGAGACGCGGAACCTGAAAAGATTCCGACAAGCTCTCAAATCCCTGTTTCATCGCCCGGTAAACCGCCTGGTATTCACGGTTCATCTTGCTGTAATAATATGCCTCCATCTACTGTTCTTCCTCCAACTGCTTCTCCATCTCATTTTTCTTTTTGATTAACCGACCCGATTCTTCCAGAGAGACGAGATCTCCCTCCAGAATCTTTTCCGCTTCCAAATCGGCATCTCTCATCTGAAGCGTGTGCTCCTCGCCGGACTTTTCTGATTTCAGGCGAACCATCACCATCGTCTCCTGACCGTCCGGACGCTCCTCACAGCCAAAATCTGCCTCATAAATTTCCAAAACTCGATAATCTTCTCTCATTTCTCACCCATGTTCTCTGATCGCTATGATCGTTTCCTCTATACAAAAAACTTTTCAAACTCCGCCTTCGTTCCCCGAAATACATCCAGATCCACATCGCCCTGCTGATCGGCAACTCCCTCAAACCGTCCCTCATCGCAGTACTGCCAGAATGACCATCCGGCAATATCGAGAGGCGGATAATACGTATTTCGAATCCAAAGCGGATATTCCGAAAAATTCCCGCGAATATAGCGGGAATAAAACTTGTAAGTCGTATAAATCACCGGCTTCTTTCCGTATTCCTCTTCCAAAATATCAAGAAATCTCTGCAGGGAATCCACAAGTTCCTCCGGCCTTGGCATTTTTGCATCGCCGAGCGCATAGTACTCCACATCCACAGCCGGTATCATCTGTCCCGAGAGATCTCCAACTGTCTCTATATAAATTTTTGCCTGAGTCTCCGGTGCACTCTCAAAGCTGAAAAAATGATATGCTCCCGTATGAATTCCAACCGCCTGCGCCTGCCTGCGGTTGTCCTCAAACTGATCATCCACATGACCACTTCCCTCAGTCGCCTTGATATAAGCAAACTGTACGTTTTCCTCTTTTAATTTTTCCCAATCAATGTCTCCCTGATGATGGGATACATCGATTCCATGTATGGAATATTGTTTTACCCAGAATTGATTGATATTGATCTTTTTCATATAAATGAGTACGCCAAAAAAAATCAGCAGTAAAAATGACAGTAATAAAAAAATCAACACAAGTGATTTTCTGCCCGATAATCTGATTTTCAAAATGATATCTCCAAATAATTTTTTATTGTCCCCAAGTCTTATCTTATAATAATCAGAACGGATATGCAACCAAAGAATCCGAAAGAATTTCTGAAGTTTTTTTCTTGAAACCCATACGTCTCCCACAGAAAACAAGTATAAAAAAGGAGAATCCTATTTTTTATAAGATTCCCCGCAGTCTGCCGATAGAACATTTTACCGATTACCGATAAAATAAAATATCCCATCAATTTACAGATTCACACTGTCCGGCTCAAAATAATCTCGATATTCCACCTCAATCGCATGTTTCATACGCGTCATGCTGATTGAGAGATGTTTTTTCAGTGCATCCTCAAGTCCCTTCTCATCATGATTTTCCAACATTTCAAGAAATCCCGCATGCTCCCGGATAATGCGTGTGAAATCTGTCTCTGTCACAAAATCAAGCATCCGGAAGCGTGTATAGTGGAGCTGCTGTGCCTGAATCACCGTCCATAACTTGAGTCTTCCCGTCGCGGAAAACCAAACCTTGTGCATCTGGTCATCCATCGCATAGAAATCTTCCGGTTCAAAATTTTCCTGTTGAATCAGGAGTTCCTGACAGCGGATATGATGTCTTACTTCCTCAAGAAGAAGCGGGGTTGCAATCTGCATAAAATCTTTCATCACCATCAGCTCCACTGCAATTCTCATGTAGATCATCTGGCGGATATCGTCCAGATTCAGGAGTGTCACATAGGTTCCCGAATATGGCACGGTGCGGACGAATCCCTGTTCCTGAAGTCTGCGCAGTGCCTCGCGGACCGGAGTTCTCGAAACCTCAAATCGGGCACAGATCTCATTCTCACTGATCGCCTGCCCTGGTTTCAGCTCCAGTCTCAAAATTTCTCTTTTCAATGTATCAAACACATAATCCCCGCGATTCTTCAGACACTTCTCACCCATATATGCCACTCCTTCAATTCTGTCATCCATTCAGTTTTCCATTTCCCATGACGCCCACGATTCCACTATTTTCATGCTTTCTATCATTCATTTCCATCACAGGAACGATGAGCATCATTCTCATTATTCTCATAAATCATAAAACAGGCTCCGCAAATCGGCTGTTTTTTCGATTTTTTCTTTTTCTTTCTAATTCTCTTTTTAAATTTTTTCTTTTTTAATTCTTTAATTTCTTTTTCCTTTAAATCGTTATCATTTTACAAAAATAATGGAAGAAATGCAAACCTTTCTTTTGCCGCAACTGTCCGATATTCTCAACTTTTCTGTAGCATCATGTTCCGATCAACGCGCATAAGGACCTCACCCGCGATTTTGCACAGTGCTGTTGACATTTTCCAAATCAGAAAATTCTCTCTAAAAACGGACAAAGCTCTTCCTGTCATCCGGAGACGGCAGAAAGAGCTCTGTGCTTTTATCGTTTAAGAGAAACCCTTCTCAATAAAAAATCAGGATCTTTTTACGAAAATTATGAAGGCTGCTTTCCGATGTATGCCTGAATTCCGCCATCTACATACAGAATCTGACCATTTACAAAGTTAGATGCATCTGATGCAAGGAAGACTGCCGGTCCGCCCAGATCAGAAGCCTCGCCCCAACGTCCTGCCGGAGTCTTGGAAACGATGAACTGATCAAACGGATGTCTGGAACCGTCTGCCTGCTTCTCTCTCAGCGGAGCGGTCTGCGGAGTTGCGATGTAGCCAGGTCCGATACCGTTGCACTGAATGTTGTACTCACCGTACTCAGAGCAGATATTTCTGGTCAGCATCTTTAAGCCGCCCTTTGCTGCTGCGTATGCAGAAACGGTCTCACGTCCGAACTCAGACATCATGGAGCAGATGTTGATGATCTTTCCGTGACCCTTCTTGATCATGCTCGGAATGACTGCCTTGGAAACGATGAACGGAGCATTCAGATCTACGTCGATAACCTGACGGAAATCTTTTGCGGACATCTCGATCATCGGGACTCTCTTGATGATTCCGGCGTTGTTTACCAGAATATCAATCACGCCAACTTCCTTCTCGATCTTTGCAACCATCTCATTGACTGCATCCTCGTTGGTTACGTCACATACATAACCATGAGCCTTGATGCCCTTCTCCTCGTAAGCTGCAATTCCCTTGTCTACCAGCTCCTGCTTAATATCGTTAAACACGATCGTTGCACCTGCACCAGCCATAGCGGTTGCGATTGCAAAACCAATTCCGTAAGATGCTCCTGTAACCAGAGCGACTTTACCTTCCAGGGAATAGTTATTGATGTAATCCATATCGTTTATTCTCCTTCTCCGTATTTTGTTTCTGTATACACATTCTTGAACTTGTATACAATCAACTTATAGGTATACAATACCACACTTATCCTCGAAATACAACTGGCAGTTCAGACAAATCCAAATCCCCTTTTTTGTATATTTCGCTATACCACGCGTTTTCTCTTCTTTCACACAAAAATATCCACAAATTTTCCTTCATTCACACCTGTCTCACTGTCCACATAAGATATGTTACAAAGACAAATAAAGGAGCTTTCAGATATGTGTGGATGCAATGGATGTGGAAACAGCTGTAACAATGGAAATGGATGCGGCGGCTGTGGCAGCTGCGGAAACGGAAACTGTGGTTGGAACAACCGCAACCGTCAGGCTTTTCGCAGCGGTTTCCGTGATGGATACGAGGAAGGATTCCGTGACGGTTTTGATACCGCAAATGACAACGGATTCCCGTTTCCGGGCGGCGGGCCTGGTGGACCTGGAGGCCCCGGCAGACCTAGCGGCGGCAATTGCGGAGGCGGTTGTAACGGAGGTTGTGGCGGTGGCTGCAATAACTGAATAACTGATCCGGATGATGCGACTAATTCGGGGGATTCAACTTCAGGTAATTCAATTGATGCGTAATCATTGATGGGCTTGATAGAATCATTTAATTGTCTCCTTGAATTCATTGGAATTCAGGTCGACACTCGCAGAGTATATTATTCAGGAGGGGATTGTCTCCCCTCCTGAAAATATTTGTGATATTTTCACCTATAAAAAAAGAAAGGCTTCACTCTGAGCTATAAAAACTTTCTTTCCACATGCAGCAACGCCTTCTGTTTTCAAAAATCATTTTCCATTCATACTCTTTTCATTTTCTAATTAACGTGCTACAATGAGGAGAATAAATCTGTCAAGTTTTGGATCTTATTCAAACTTTCAAATTACAAAAAACAAATGAATTCAAAAAAGAAAAGCATGAAAAAGAAAGGGTTTTAATTATGTTCAAAAAGAAAAATACCGGCGGTTACGTCTTAAAACTCAGCCCACAGGGTCCAAAATTACGCTTCAAATCTGAAAAAGAGGCAAATGAATATCTGGCAAAATTAAAAGAAAAAAATGCAAAATACCGAAATCCGGAAAATCATGAATAAGTGTCATGAAATCCACTCCTCACATTTTCAATTGTCTTGAAAGTATGGGAAAATCTCTATACTAAGATCTTCCCATCGTAAAAATGACTTTTTCTAATGAATTACCACGTCTGAAGTCTCCGTTTTCTACGCCATCAGGCGTGGTTTCTGAAAGACTACGATAAGTGGCTTATGGCTATTCACAAAGCCCTATCCCATCTGAGATCTGATCGTTTCGGCGGTTTGTGATTGCATAATACGCTTATCCGGTACAAATTTCTTTTCCGTTTGAAGAGTCTGTTCGCTTACAAGTTTTGCAATGGTTTTGTTGTACTATTGATTGGATGCCTTGGCTGTGCTACCTTTGTATAAAAGAGACTCTATGCCACAGTTATTCAAACACCTGACCTCGCATCAAATTAATATCATAATGTGCTTTACTCGTGAATACAGTTAAAACCATGTATGCTCCTCCTGACTTAACGTAAATCTTTCAAGCTCTGTATAATATGAGTCGTAACTGTCTATTACATTACCGGTTCGTCTCGATATAAACTTGCACTCCCACTCTCTTAGCTGGGGCATTGTATCTGCATCAAACACTACATCAGATTTTACACTCACGCTCCCAAGTACTTTAAAACAATTCTCATCTAACCACGACAACGGTAGCGCTAATCCATCCGTACTCCCCTCATATGCGAGGATTACAGTATGGCACCCACCTGAAAGATTATCACTTGTTAATGTACCAAAATCTGGATGCTTGAATATTTCTCCAGTCACATACTCAACACCATCAACTTCTGCTATAATACGTAATACTGTTGGATCATCGAACCACTCCAACTCTTTGACATATCTGAATCTACCGGTAACGTCATGTATAACCTCGTCATCCTGTAAATTATAATCTAAATACAGCTTACCACCGGAAACATCCTTTACTCTAAAGAATTCCGCAATATCGGGGGTATTACGTAACGTCTCAATAGTAACACCATATGCGTCCAGTTTATCTTTGTTGTAAAGAACGCCATCATATACTATCGTATTCAACTATTAATTACTCCTTTATAGAATACAATTCAATGTAGAAATTATCTGTTTCTTTATTGTACTTAGTGTTGGTATGAACTGAATCAAACGACATAGCCAACCTCAATACTGTCATAGCCAAAAACTTCGTCTAGGAATGCGCGTACAACAAAAGCCCTGTCGTATAACAGAGCTTACCTTCACCCTAACAGATAATCCACTATATTCTAAGTTCTTCAAAGCATTTCATATCCTCCATATTTTTGTATAATTCTTTAGGGTACGCATTTAGATATTTTTCAACATCTGCACATTTAATGTTTTCATCCTTGATATACTTTCTCACTCGAGGTGCTGCTGATTTCAAACCACCCTCTGAATAGGTATATATCTCAGATAATAAATCCAATAACTGTAACACTTTATAATTATCGTTAGTAACAGGTACCCTAGGTTTCTTTAAAACAAATTCAATGTTTCTAATGTAGGTTGAACTACGCTCACTATCTGTATTATTCGTAACAATCTCTAACTTAAACGGTACCTGCGTTGTGATGCCAAACCAATTTGCAAACGTAAATCCAGAATAATATCCATTTATCTGACCTTTATTCTTGATATACTTTTTAACCGCCACTGACTCGGCACTTGGTAGGGTGCCACCCGGCAATCTAGTCTTCTTTGGAAGATAGTATACACCCTTATCAAATCTCTTTACTTTATCATCCTCGCATAACTTGTCTAATTGTCCGTTAGTATAGGGTATATCAATATCAGATAAAAGTATTGGTTCATTTGGTTTATAGTTTTCTGTTAAATATTCATACAGCATAATCACATCTCCTTTACTTAATTGCGCTCATATATTAAAACCCCCTTACTCAGCGCTTTACGCGCAGCGCCTGTCTGATATGAGTGTTCTCCCTCTATCGAGGTACGCAGAAAGTCATCATCTACATACTCTGGAAAAATCTCTGGAAGCACCCACGTCATGTCATCGCACATCTTATCCTCATCGTTGTATATCACCATGAAATCTATATCAGATTCATCTCTGCATTTTTCCTCTAATGTAGATCCGAATAGATATACTTTCTCAAAGCTCTTTAAGCGCGGAAATACTGTGAGATATTTCTTTAACTTGCTGACCTTAATATCAGCAACATTTGCTGTCACTCCAGTAGGGAATGTCATTGAAACTAATTTGCACACTTACTATATCTCCATCCTATTATCTATTTCAATATGTATTGGTAGGTATTATTTTTCTAAATTAATTGTTGATTTCTGCCTAGGTGCGAGGCTTATCCTCCCTCAAGATGCGACAGCTAGATACTGGCACACCCAGATAGGTCTTTTACACTCTATCATAATCTACAATAGCAGTCTCCGGCATGAGCTTCTTAGCAGTGTTTACAATCTCCTCAATCTTCTGTACAACGTCATCGGGTAAATTCCCCATTCGCTCATATATCAGTACTCCTTTCTCTACTACAATATGTTTATGGTTAATATCCCTAAAACTATTTTATCGCAACACCGCATTCGTTGTAGTATTCCCATTTGTCACAAGTTTGTACGCACAATCAAATGCTGTCACATCATAACAACGTGACACGTACAAAACCCAGCAATCGTGACTTCTTGCACTCTTGAAAAACTCACCTCTATCTGGGAATCTGACATCTTCGTCTATCACTAAGAGTTCATCGGCATGCTCATCAAACCAATACTTACTCCGAGGGGCTTCAGACACGACTGTCACACGCTTATCACACTCTACGACTAAACCAGCACCTTTTCCGTACTTATTGAAATTATCAATATATCTTACAAGCTTACTCTTACCTGTGCCTGAATCTCCTTGCAACAGCGAATTACGACGTTCCAGATTAAGTATATAACTATGTTTCTTTGTCTTTACTGTTAAATACAAACTTAATCATCTCCTCTCGGTATGACTGTGCATCATTGATTACAGCACCTGTTCTCTTAGAAATAAACTTACATTCCCAATCCCAGATCAATGGTACACTATCAGCCGCAAACGTCACGTCATGCTTTATTTTCAAAGACCCAAGCACTGGCAAGCAGTTCTCTCCAAGCCACGACAAAGGAAGTGCACAATCATTAGTCTCTCCCATATACGCGAGAATCACAGTCTTTACCCCACCTGAAAGTTCTGTGCTTACAATTCTACCAAGTATTGAACTTTCAAAAATATCTGCCTCGACGTGTGTAACTCGATCAATTATCTCAACTATCCGAACCACCTCTGGATCGTCAAACCAACTCTTCTCATAGATCGTATCATACAGTGCTGATGGTGTCGCTATATCCTCCATCGGAATGTTGTAATCTATATACAGCATTCAATCAACTCCTCTCTAACACCTTCGTGGATTACGCTATCCACTTAAAATCACATCATCATTACAATCCTATCCCCTCTTTGTGTATGTATAATTCTTATATATATCGTATATACGGCATATCCCAAAGGTATCCTTGAAAATAATCATGTAAGAATCAGGACAGGATTTACATAAATACTTGAGGTAGCTGGATTTTCCAGTACTGCATTCACCTACGACCATTGTAAACATATTCCACGCTCATTTGCCGCCCCAGCAAAAGCACTACACCTACTCTTGAGATAAACTGTCACATCAGCATTCTTAAACAAATCCATATATATTCTTGAAGTCTTTGGCGATAACTCGTCCGGATAATCAACCACATTCAAATGCTTACCCTGCTCAACTACACAACAAGTCACCAGAAACATCCTCTCAGCTGTGCCCATCTCTGACAAATGGTATGTCTCTCCTCTCCATACATATGTCTGACCAACCAATGATACATCCTCAATGCCCTGATTATTTATCATATTCAATACAGTAACTATCCTCTTGGTATTCTTTACATCTCTGAATGATCTAAGTAACTGTATAAAGTTAGCATTCCACAAATACACTTCTGACATATCTACATCAGCAGTAGTTCTAATCTCTAACATACTGCAAAATTCCCCCTATCTTCAAACACTAACAATCTTCTCTGCTTCATCCAAATCAACCTCTTGTAATTTCGGAACACCATCATCCCAGTTAAGCGTAACTATTCTATCTGCGTTGTACAATTTAAGTATATCGTGTGAGACTGTGATTACGTTTTTATATCGACCAATCTCTGCAAGCCAATTATTTATTAATCTACCATCAGAATATGATCTAGTACCAAATCCCACTTGATCTACTAACAATACTGAACATTCCCGACAAGCATCCGTCAGTTTCCGGCGAGCGTCTTCCTTATCTTTAAACCCATCAAGAGGTATCTCATCACCGAACACTTTTTCTATCAGAGCTGTATCAATATTATATCTACGAGCATCGTCAACTCCCATGAAGTATGATCCCTTAACAGTATCCCTGAGATACTGCAAATATGCGGATTTTCCAGAACTACATTCACCAATTACCACTATAAACATATTCCACACTCCTCAAACCTTTAGCATCTACCAAGACACAGGTATCAGTCAAAGATCCAAGCTTGTCCCATACAGCCTGTGCTCCAAGTAAATCCATACGATCAAAAACTACGATTGTGTTCTCAGTTGTAATTAAACCACGTGTAAGAAATAAGTCATAATCCTCTTTTTTATCTAATAAGATTATTTGATGCGGGTAGCTAGTATCTGACTTAGCTCTCTTCGCAAGAGCTGTTTTACCAGTAGCTGAAGAGTTATCACATCAGTGTACACATCTATCTAACTCAATATCAAGACGTGCACTTTTAATCTTCATCATTCATATACTCCTCATAGTCAGTGTACACTTTACCACGATACATAGCAGTAAACTTATCTCCCTTGGATGGCCACGGAGCTGCTTCATAAATTATACCGTGCGGTAACAATGTCAAATCTCTGATAGCATTAAGTCCACACTCGATACAGGAAAACGCGATACCAGGATAGTAATAAGCATTGAGAATTGTCATACCACCGATGCTTAGATCTTCCCAGTACAGATCAACACCGCGACTATCTTTAAACCTATCGTTGTCAAGATACTTGCAATTATCAACATGCGGTAATAACTTGTCCACATCTTGATCAAGAACAGCAATTGTATGCTGTACAAAGAATAATTTATTATCTTCTACACATTCAATACCATCTGGTACCTGACTTTTCAAATCATAAAATGTTACCACCATAACACCTCCCTATCTGAAACTGTAATACCCTCTTCGCTCAGATTTATTTTCACAGGTATAGAGCGTCCATAATATTTCCAGCTATTCTTGCAACCCACAAGTATGCATCTATCGCCATTCTCAGCAATATATTTCCAGAGGTCATCAGTTTGAAACAAATCAAATCTGTCAAACAAGAATATGGTATTATTCTTTCTCATTCCCGAATACTCCGGTAACGAACTGTAATCACGAGCACTTTTGAAATGTATCACATTGCTGGACAATCCATTATCTGCTTTTGCCATATACCCAAAAGCACTTTTGCCTACAGCTGAATCCCTAGATAAACGGTGAATCCCAACACCTACATCAATCTTAACACGATCACCTTAATCAACAATACGCATCTTTAACCTCCCTAACACTGGTGTAATGTTCATCGTCAACCATAACATCGATAGGATCATCATCTGAATCAGAGTATGGTACACCATTTGAAAACTGCCCATGCGGTAAATGTGTTGCGTCAATCAGAGCTGACTTGCCACACTCCAAACAATCAAATATTACATCCGGATTATAGTATGCGTTTAGTACCGTCTTACCACCAGTACTGAGAAACTCCCATGGAAGATCATACCCAAACCGGTCCTTGAACCTCCGTGCATCAACATACGTACACTTGTCTGTGTGCGACAACAATCGATCTACATCATGATCGAGTTTGGATATTGTGTGCTGTACAAAATACCTGTCATTATCCAATACAGCACCATCTACTTTATCTGTATCGAATATTACCATCACGTATTGTTAACACCTTACCTTCCCATGTAAACCTGGCTAATTTGTATTTTACCGGACTTAGCCATAACCGTTTGGCGTCAACCAATACACAACTATTTTTCAATGTCCTTAACTTATCCCACACGGCCTGTGTACCTAATAAATCCATCCGATCAAAAACCACGATTGTGTTCTCATTCGTAATTAATCCGTGTTCCAGAAATAGATCATAATCTTCTTTTTTGTCAAGTAATATAATCTGGTGCGGATAGCTAGCATCTGACTTAGCTAACTTCGCAAGGGCTGTTTTTCCAATAGCTGATGACTCCCTACATCGATGGATGCACCTATCTAACTCTATATCAAGACGCATACTTTTAATCTTCATTCAACACACTTCTCCTTAGACAGCATTTCCAACCTCCGTGACAAGCACATTGTATTTCAAAAATATCGGTATTGCTCGCAACATGAAAAACTCTAGTTTCAGTGGTGTGTTATTTATCATAGCCTCAACACCACTTGGAACTTTCAACTCAGGTAACTTAAATGATTCGTACTTCTTTAAGCACGGCGGCAACTCACCACGGACATACTCCATTAATCCCAGCGAATATGCCAACTGCTCATCATTCTCTGGCTTGAACCATCTTCCAGGGTGCTGTGCCAAATATTCAGCACCCTTATATTTCACAAGATGATTTAACTCACTTACGTATCCTGTGTATGTTATCATAACCTACACCTCCCATCAATAATCTTCATACCTCTCATGCAACACCATAACGCAAGCTACTAACTCCTTATACCTCACACCAGTAGCCACATGAACTTAATTATTGTCAAACGAATGTCACCGTCTTGTAACTGCTCAGGAAGCTTATTCCACAACCCATGTGCTCATGTATCTTCCATCAACGTAAAAATCAAAATCTCTCCCAAGCTCATCTACCAAAAGGAGTGAAGAATCCCGGCAGATATTTTCCATCCACATGCGTGCTTTTGACTTGTCGACAAATCCGTCTAAGGGATACTCGTCTCCATACATATCTTCTCGCACCTGTTCATTCACCGGATACATCTTTGCTTTGTCTCCTCCAATAAAGTAACTGCCCGGAGTTGTCTCTCGCAAGTATCACAAGTACTGCGACTTACCAGAACTATTCTCGCCAATTACCACTATGAGCATAATAGTTCCCCTTTCCATAAAGCGTAAAATGCCAAACAATCGTGCTTTAAACATACTGCAATGTTTGACTCCGAAAACATCTCTACAAAAAGTTTTGAAGCTCTCGGTGACAATTCTTCAGGGTAGTCATATATAGCCAAGTCTACTTTACCAACCTTAGCGATATATGATATAAGAAACATCTTCTCTGCTGTACTCATAAGAGTTATCGGTAATGTTTTGCCATACCGAATATAAAATAGCATCTCTAGTGACACGTCAGTAATTCCTTGATTATTGATTCTATTCAATATATCGCATAAATCTTTAACATTGATTTTTATTTTAAGTTCTCGCAACTCTACAAGAAGTCTATCGAAATTCCCGTAATATAACTGATAATCACTTTTATGAGTTGAATCAAAAATTATTTCCAGCATTCTTATAAATACTTCTCCGCTTCTTCTAACGTGATCTCTTGTGTAATTGGCTTACTATCAATCCACTTAACTGTTACCACTCGATCTGCACTATACAATTTAGAGATATCATGTGTGACATACACGACGTCTTTATATCGACCTACATCAGCTATATAGTTGCACATCTCACATCCATCATCATAAATTGGGAATCGCATACCTATCTCATCCACAAGCAAAGTATCACATGTGCGACATACATCGTTTGCATATACGCGTGCCGTGTCTTTGTCGAAGAAATTCTTCTCGAAAAATTCACCAAACACTTGCTCTTTAAGTTTCTCATCAACTGGAAATAACCGTGAATCACTAACTCCAAGAAAGTAAGCGTTGGGCAAATGTTTACTCAAATACTTGAGGTACACGGATCTACCCGAACTACACTCACCAATTACGGCTGTAACGCTACCCATGGACAATCACCTCCGCATCTTCCAATGTAACATCATATAAAAGTGGCATATCACCATCCCAATGCACGGTTACAATTTTATCGGCATTATACAATTTCATATTGTCGTGTGTAACCATGTACACATCTTTAATCTTACTAATTTCGTAAACATACGTTGTGAGCAAATATGCATCGTGATGATATCTTAGTTGTGCCCCCAACTCATCGATCAACAATACAGAACACTTCCTGCACATGTCCTCCATAATACCCGGTACACTCGCCTTGTCACCAAATACATCTACTGGATACATACCATTTATTCCACCAAATATCTCATAGCTTAAATCTACATCAACACTTCTACTAGCAGGACAGTCATAACCTATTAAGTATGAATTCGGAATTATTCTGCGTAAGTAATGCAAATAGCTAGTTTTACCAGTACTACATTCACCTACAATCACTGTGAACATAATAATTCTCCCTTTTACAAAGTATAAAATATTGAACACTCATGTTTTAAACGCACAATCATACTCAAATCGAAAAACCTGCACCATGTAACACTGACATCCTAACAGCCTCTTCTATTCTTATAATCAAATATCTTTCAACTAATCCATTATCTATCAAGAATATTCCAATAATGTTAGTTCATCCCGTATATATTTAATATGCTGACATCTCAGGTATTTTAATGTTGTCCAGTACATCTGAGTAAATATGTTATATACTTCACCCACCCACATTTTTTCAGGCTTTTTAGAATCTTTTTGGTTAACAATAGTATAACCATATTGCTCTATGAAATCTATCTACTCGATTAACTCTCTTTTCCACTTTTTCAAATTCTTTTCCACTTTTCTTTATTTTGCTATATATAATAGGACGGGGTGCTATTATGACTTGTGATAAATGTATTACATTTACAGAAAATGATCGAAATGAATGTTTAGGACATCTAAGCGGGAATCCTCAGTCATTCAATAACCGAGATGAAAGCGCCATTCTGCTATAATAATTCATACTGTGTGTATGACAATATTACTAAATAAAAATTGCAATTTAATACATATAATATTATACTGTATGTATGAACAAAAATAATCTAAAACATGCACGAACTTGCGTGTATAATATCAATTATCATATTGTATGGTCTGTTAAATACAGAAGAAAAATAATAACTCCTGAGATTGAGTTTTATATGAGAGACTTGATTCAACAGATTGCTTCTGACAAGGGGTTTGAAGTTGCTGAGTTTGAGTCAGGAGAAGGAGATCATGTTCATCTTTTTGTTTCGGCGCCACCTAAATTATCGCCGTCCTTAATTGTTCAATATCTGAAAGGAATTACTGGTCGTAAATTATATGAGCAGTACCCGGATTTGCGAAGTAAATTATGGAAAGGAGAATTATGGAATCACTCTTATTACATCGAAACGATAGGAGATGTATCATCAGAGACCATTCGCAAGTATATTGAACATCAATCCAAACAATATTAAGAAGGGAGAATTACCATGCCTAAGGCAAGACGCAGAAAAGACAGTGGATTTCAGACGGCGATAACAAAAAGCGTATTTCTGTACGGAAATCCGAATAAAGAAAAACTGGCAGTTTTAAAGCGCATCCAGTTGTCTTTTACTGCGCTTGTTAATCAGGATATCAAGATACTTGAACAGGAAAAATCTGTATTTTTACAGATTGTGAAAAACGATAAGAAAGATTCCGAGATGCGTCAGCTGGAAAAATCAATGCGTCCAGTTGGAATGAACTCTGCATTTTGTCAGAATGCATTTGACATTGCCGTAACCCATCTCTCTAATCGTCTGAATAATATTCGCCAGGATCTGCTATCAGAAGGGATGGATGTTTTTGCAAAATCAAAAGTATTGTTTGCAATGGCAGTTATGGGAAAGCCTCAAAAAGTGATGATTTCTTCTTTACGGGCAATTGGAAAGACTTTTCATAACGAGTGTGCAGATATAGTTGAGAAAATGGAAGAACGTGAGTTTACCTATTTCATGACAGAGTTTTTCGATCGATATTATAGTAAATGTATGGAATATAAACTACCAGTTTTGAAAAATATCTCTGTTCCACTGGATTCAAGATTGATGAAACTGGAAGAATCTACAAGCACATGTATGCCATATGTAATTACAGTTACAGATCCAGAAAACAAAGGAAAACGATTTTCGATACCAATCAATAGCAGTGCACATTCTTTACATAAAATAAAGAGTCATGGAATGGCAGGTACTGTTATGATGCAGATTCATAATGGAAAGTTGCAAATTGGATGGTCTTATAAAAATATCAGAAAACAGCCAGATACTAAGAAATATATTGGTGTAGATACCGGAATTGTGGATGCTTTTTTTACTTCAGACGGGAAAGGGATTGGCACGATGTCTGATGTCATCCAATTTTATCATGAACAAGTAGAGCCTGCATTTGCAGAATTATCAAAGTTAAGGAATAAAAAGCGGGCAATCCAGCATTATGTGCGACATCATCAGCTTCCTGACGATGTGAGACGTTCTCTCATCGCCAAAATAGATGGTTTGGAACATATGATTTGTACCGCGTCTGCCCCGCATAAAAAGAAGCGGCATTATTATAATATGCTAAATCATGAAATCAAGCAGTCTATATCCGCTTATATAAAAGAATTAACACCAAATACGATGACGGTTCTTGAAAAGCTGGATATCAGAGAATTTCGTAAGAGCCGTAAGATAAATGGACAATTTTCGATGTTTGCACGTGGAAAGTTACAGCAACGCTTAATGGAAACTCTGAACTGGAAGGGATATGACTTTATGGAAGTTGCGCCTGATTTTACCAGTCAGGTGTGTCCGGTATGCAATCATCTGGATTCTGAAAACCGAAATCATAAAGAATTTCTCTGTACTTGCTGTGGTTACACAGAGGATGCAGATTATGTAGGTGCTGTTAATATTAAAAAACGGGCGACAGATGTCGAAATCATGAGATTATGTGAGAAATATAAATATAATCACCATTTGCTTCAGAATTCCATAAAGATCGTTTATGCCGATAGATTTAAAACTTACCGGCAAGTAGCATCCTTATGAAAAATGGCAATATCCCACAGGTATGGTCTGTGGTGTATTGCCGTCTAGTAGTAAGGAACATATGAACTACCATCGTCTTGGTACAGCATGTCTGTATCTGGATTGTCTGACGAAGATCTGTCTGGTTTGTATGATTCATATAAATTGGTCTTATTTCCAATAGATCGTAATTGATTGGTTTTGCATTTTCAGATGCTCGGCCATTCAATGACCGAGTAGTTCACAAGCCTTGAAAACAACATACACACTATCAATTAATGAAGCAGTCGCCGCCACCCGTAAAACGGGTGGCTCGGGACGTTGGCTGCCTGAATGACGGTATGAAAATTTTTCTGTAAATTTAGATCTTCTATGATAATTGATTGCGGCTTAACAGCAGTTTTCTGTGGTTAAGCCGTTGTTTATTTAATAGCAAAAATAAGTTGGCATGTCAAGAGCACCCAGAAAGATCTGGGCGTCTATTTGCTCTTGACTATCCAGCTTTTATAGCTATATCAGCATTCGATCCGGGTACATGATTTCCAGTTCGCCACGTACTTTACCCCAGTTACGGATTGGCATTATCCACTTTTTGGCTATCTCAAAAGTTCCCAGGTATAACGCTTTCATCAGTGCCTGGGAGCTCGGAAATACGCTTCTTTGCTTGTTTAATCTACGATAGCACGAGTTCAGCGATTCAATGGTATTTGTGGTATAAAATGCAGTACGGACGTCTTTGGAAAACTTAAAAATTGGAGAAATCGCATCCCAATTGTCATGCCAGCGATTCATGGCACTCGGATATTGTCCTGACCATTTTTCTGTAACGATCTTTAACTGCTTTCTGGCTGCCTGTTCGTCTGCAGCTGTGTAGATCGTTTTTAAGTCTTTGGCAAAAGCTTTCATGTCCTTGTTTGCGACATATTTAAGGGTATTTCTAACCATATGTACAATGCAACGTTGTTGTTCCGTTTTAGGAAATGCGGCAGAGATTGCATCTTTGATTCCTGTCAGTCCATCAGAGCAGAGAATGAAAATGTCCTGGATTCCTCGATTTTTCAGACTATTCAACACAGACAACCAATACTTGCTGCTTTCATTTTCACCTACAACAATGCTTAATACTTCTTTCATACCGTCTTCGTTAATTCCCAGTACAACATATGCGGCAAGTTTTCTAATTACTCCATCATCACGGACAGAGAAGTGTACCGCATCAATGAAAACAATAGGATATACTGCAGATAAAGGACGATTTTGCCATTCCTCGATTCTTGGAAGAAGCTTGTCTGTGATATCGGATACCATTCCTTCACTTACCTCAAAACCATAAATATCCTCTATCGTCTCTGAAATCTGCCGTGTGGTCATTCCCTTTGCATACATGGAAATGAT
>NZ_JBNMIC010000009.1:0-71954 GCF_050873065.1 Brotaphodocola sp. | reverse complement strand
TGGCAGAGGGATTACGACAAATAGCATAAGAAGAATAAATATATAGGGCGGGGACTGCCCGAATTAACGCCTGTGGAGATAGTAGGTCACGAGGTCTGTGAAGCAGGAAGCCCATTGGCTTTAGACAATGGGCAGTTCACCGACGAACTATATTTGCGTAGAGGTCTCGAACAGATGCAGCGCGTAGAAGCATTCTGCTTGATTTTGCTGTCGGTTCAGAGACCGAAAACGCAGGAAGAAGAATGAGAAAGCTGTTATTTTGTTCAGAATCATTTTTTTGTGGGAACTTTTTCCTGTCCGATGAAAACGGATAGAGCAAAGGCCTGAGAGATCCTAGGTGATTTGGTATTTAGGTGAAATTACAGGTTTGCGGAAAGAGGAGGAAAAAAGGATGAAACTGAAAAAAATGGCAGCTTTATTTGCAGCGGCAGCGACGATGGCGGTAGTGGCAGGATGTTCCAACACAGCAAAGGAGACTTCTTCTGCGGAGACGACTGAGGCACAGAGCAGTGCAGAGGAGACGAAGGCAGAGGAGACTACCGGGGCAGAGACCACAGCTGAGGCTGAGGAAGAAGAGGAAGAGAACTACAACACCGGCGATGCGTCCAAGGACAACCCGAGAAATCAGGACGAGATCGGCGAGGATGAGTTGATGGTAGTCAGCTTCGGAACGAGCTACAACGACAATCGCCGCATGACCGTCGGTGCAATCGAGGATGCACTTGAGAAGGCATTCCCGGATTATTCCGTTCGCCGTGCATTCACGAGCCAGATCATCATTGACCATGTGAAATCCCGCGACAACGAGGTGATCGACAATGTCACCGAGGCACTTGACCGCGCAGAGAAGAACGGCGTGAAGAGACTCGTGATCCAGCCGACCCATCTGATGAATGGTCTTGAGTACACTGATCTTGTCAATGAGGTTGCAGAGCGCTCTGATGCGTTTGAGAAGGTATCGATCGGCGAGCCGCTTCTGACGAGCGATGAGGATTTCAAGGCAGTGATGAAAGCAATCACCGAGGCAACCGCTGAGTACGATGACGGTGAGACTGCAATCTGCTTTATGGGTCATGGAACCGAGGCAGATTCCAACCAGATTTATGGAAAGATGCAGGATCTGCTGACAGAGTCCGGTTACAAGAATTACTATGTCGGCACCGTGGAGGCAACTCCGAGTCTTGATGATGTTTTGGCAAAGGTAAAAGAGGGCGGATACAAGAAAGTTGTTCTTGAGCCGCTGATGATCGTTGCAGGCGACCATGCAAACAATGATATGGCAGGAGACGAGGATGGTTCCTGGAAGAAGACCTTTGAGGATGCCGGCTACGAGGTAACCTGCCTGGTACGCGGTCTTGGCGAGCTTGAGCCGATTCAGCAGCTGTTTGTAGAGCATGCACAGGCTGCTATCGACAATCTGTCTAAGTAATTGGCGATATTTCAAGAAAATGGAATTCCGGGTGAATGACGCGATGAGTCTTTGCGGACTCTGATTTTGCCCGGAATTGAATAAACTGAAAAAGAAACTGTACAAAAAGACCGGGGACCGGGAGAAAAACTGGTCGCTGGTCTTTTTTCGTAAAATAAAAAGAGAAACAGAAAAAGAAGAGGAAGAAAAAAGTGAGATGAAGAAGAGAACAATATCAAAGATGTTTTTGATGTGTGCGGCAGCGACGGTGCTTGCAACCGGATGTGCAGGTGGAAATAAGGGCACAAATGCGGCCGGCACAGAGTCAGCACAGAGCACGGAGAACGCAACGGGCGCAGAGTCAGCACAGAGCGCAGAGAGTGTTTCCGACAAGGCGGCAGAGGCGGAGAAATCCGGCGCAGTGGCATCCGGGGATGAGACTGTTGAGGCGAAAGAAGTCGTCGAGGAGGGAATGGAGCCGGTCCTGGCAGATGCACTCAAAGAGGGTACTTATGAGGTGAAAGTGGATTCGAGCTCCAGCATGTTTACCGTGACGAAATGTGAACTCACCGTGAAGGACGGCAAGATGCAGGCGGTCATGACGATGAGCGGAAGCGGTTACGGAAAACTGTATCTTGGAAAGGCTGAGGAGGCGGCAGACGAAGAGGAGAGCAAGACGATCCCGGCAGAGACCGCAGCAGACGGATCCTGCACGTTTACCGTGCCGGTGGAGGCACTCGATAAGGGAATTGACTGCAGCGCATTCAGCAAAAAGAAAGAGAAATGGTATGACAGAGAGATTGTCTTCCGTGCGGATTCCCTTCCGTCAGAGGCGTATGCGGAAGGAACGATCGTGACGGCAGAGAGCCTTGGACTCAAGGACGGCACCTACACGGTTGAAGTGAAGATGGATGGCGGTTCCGGAAAAGTTTCTGTGACGTCCCCGACCCATCTGACAGTCAAGGATGGAGTTGTGATGGCAGAAGTCATCTGGAGCAGTCCGAATTATGATTACATGAAGGTAGATGATGTGAAGTATGACCGCATCGGTCAGGTTGGAGAGGGCGATCATTCTGCGTTTGAGATCCCGGTTGCAGAGTTTGACCGCAAACTGGCAGTGCTTGCAGATACAGTTGCGATGAGCCAGCCGCACGAGATCTCCTACACGCTGACATTTGACTCCTCCTCCCTGAAGGCAGAAAACTGATGGAGAGGAAGAGAAGAAGACCGGTCTTTCTAATTGCGGCACTGCTCTGCGCAGGAATTGCGCTGAGCGGATGCGCAAAAAGTGAGACAAGAAATTCGGAAATCACAGATGCCACAGATGCCGGGGAAAAGAGTGCAGCGATAGAGAATACAGAAGCAGATCATGCGGGAGGGGAAGAGTCAGATTCTCCGGATTGGGAGAAGATGAAGGCTCAGGAGACGATGAATCTGCGCTATGCCGATCAGTTTTCTGTTGAGAAGTATGAGGATGGGTATGAGAAGATTGTGATCGGGGATTCGGACACCTATCTCGTTGTGCCGGAGGGAGCAAAGATTCCGGAGCACATTCCGGAGGGCGTGACTGTGATTTCCCGCCCGCTCTCAAATATTTATCTGGCGGCAACGTCTGCGATGGATCTCTTTCGCAGTCTGAATGCGATTGACAAAGTGACGCTTTCGGGAACACAGGAGAGTGGATGGTACCTTGATGAGGCAAAACAGGCGATGGAGTCCGGCGCAATGATTTATGCCGGAAAGTACAGCGCGCCTGATTATGAGCGGATTCTCGCAAAATCCTGTGATCTGGCGATTGAATCCACGATGATCATGCATTCTCCCGAAGTGAAAGAGCAGCTTGAGAAACTCGGAATTCCGGTGCTTGTGGAGCGCTCAAGCTACGAGAAGAGTCCTCTCGGGCGCATGGAGTGGATCAAACTTTACGGAGTTCTTCTCGGAAAAGAGGAGGAAGCAGAAGCCTGCTTTGAGGAAAAGGCAAAAGAAGTCGAACAGATTGTCACTAAGCAGGCTTCGGGAAAGACGGCAGCATTTTTCTATATCAGCTCCAACGGCTACGTCAATGTCAGAAAACCCGGGGACTATATCTCGGAGATGATCCGGATGGCGGGCGGTGTTCCGGTGCCCCAGAATATTGAGGACAATGGCAATGCCCTCTCCACGATGAATATGCAGATGGAGGCTTTCTACGCGGAGGCGAAGGATGCGGACTATCTGATTTATAACAGCACGATTGACGGGGAACTGGAAAACCTCTCGGATTTTCTCGCAAAGAGCAGTCTGCTCTCGGGATTCAAGGCGGTGAAAGAGGGACATGTCTGGTGCACCGGAAAAAATATGTTTCAGGAGAGCATGGGACTTGGAGATATGATTCTTGACCTGCACCACCTGTTTACGGAGGAAGAGCCGGATCCGGCGGAAATGACGTACCTGCATCCGCTTAAGTGATAGCTCACAGTTCACGTGTTGAAAAATTTCATAGCATATATGGCGCAACAAAGAGAGGAGGCAGAAAAATGAACATTGAAAAAGGAAAAATCTCCCCGGAGAGCAGGCTGCGGTTTCGTGTGCAGCTTACTTATCTCTGCCTGTCTGCACTTCTGATTCTGCTTATCTTCTGGAATATCAATGCCGGGAGCGTCGCGCTCTCCCCCTCAGAGATTCTTGAAATTTTATTTGGAACTACGGAAAATGAAGTCGCCTATCACATTGTCTGGGATATCCGCCTTCCGCGTCTTCTCGCGGCGGCGCTTCTCGGCGGAATCCTCTCAGTGTCCGGTTTTCTGCTTCAGACCTTTTTTGCAAATCCGATTGCGGGACCGTTTGTGCTTGGAATTTCCTCCGGCGCAAAGATGGTTGTGGCGCTCGTGATGATTGTCTTTCTCGGGCGGGGGATTGCGCTTGGATCGGCATCCCTGATTGCGGCGGCCTTTGCCGGCTCCCTGATTTCGATGGGCTTTGTTCTCGTGTGTTCCGGCCGTGTGCGCTCCATGTCGATGCTTGTCGTGTGCGGGGTGATGATCGGTTATATCTGTTCTGCGATCACGGACTTTGTTGTGACGTTTGCAGATGACGCAAAGATTGTAAATCTTCACAACTGGTCCATGGGAAGTTTCTCGGGAATTTCCTGGGAAAATGTGAGGGTCATGGCAGTTGTGACGCTGTTTGGAATGGCGATGGCAATGCTGCTTGCAAAACCGATCGGGGCGTGTCAGCTCGGTGAGGAGTATGCGAGGAGCATGGGAGTGAACATCCGGAGATTTCGCGTAGAGCTGATCCTTCTTTCCAGTATTCTCTCTGCCTGCGTGACCGCTTTTGCGGGGCCGATCTCCTTTGTCGGGATTGCGGTTCCCCAGCTGGTACGCCGGATTTTCGGGACCTCAAAACCGCTGTTTGTGATTCCGGGCTGTTTCCTTGGAGGGGCGGGATTTTGTCTGTTGTGCGATCTGATTGCGCGGACGATCTTTGCACCGACAGAACTCTCGATCAGCACCGTGACGGCGGTCTTTGGCGCGCCGGTTGTGATCTGGATGATGGTGAAGAGAAGACACAAGGAGTAGATGGAAGATGGAAAAAACATCGAAAATTCAAACTGAACACATGGCGGTCGGATACGGGACACATCCCCTGATTGCGGAGATTGCACTTGAGGTGCGCAGTGGTCAGATTGTGACGCTGATTGGGCCGAATGGGGCCGGAAAATCGACAATCTTAAAGAGTGTGATCGGTCAGCTTCCTCTGCTTGGCGGAGCCGTGTATCTCGACGGGAGAGAAATGGGCACGATGTCGGCAACGGAGATGGCGAGAAAACTGGCAGTGATGATGACGCAGAAAGTCCGCCCCGAGCAGATGACCTGCCGGGAGGTGGTCGAGGCGGGACGTTATCCCTACACGGGAAGATTTGGAATTTTGACGCAGGCGGACCGGAAGAAAGTGCGGGAGGCGATGGAACTTGTGCACGCAGAGGAGCTTTCGGACCGGGAATTTGCCCGGATCAGTGACGGACAACGCCAGAGAGTCCTTCTCGCGAGAGCGATTGCGCAGGAACCGGAAGTCCTCGTGCTCGACGAACCGACTTCCTACCTCGACATCAGCCACAAACTGGAACTGCTTGCTCTGCTGAAAGATCTGGTGCAAAGCCGGGGGATCGCAGTGCTGATGTCTCTTCATGAACTGGATCTTGCGGAGAGAATCTCGGACTATATCGTCTGCGTCGGACAGGAGAAGATTGAACGTTTCGGAACCCCGGAAGAAATCTTCACGGATCAGAACATCACAGAACTCTATCAGATTAAACGGGGAACATTCTGTGCCCAGACCGGGACGGCGGAGCTTGAGCGGCCGGAGGGAAAGCCGGAGATCTTTGTGATCGGCGGCGGCGGAGCGGCAATTCCGCTTTATCGGCGCCTTCAGAGACAGAACCTGCCGTTTGCGGCAGGGGTGATTGCGGAAAATGATGTGGAGTACCCGGTTGCGCGGGCATTGGCGGCGGATCTGATTTCCTCCCCGGCATTTGAGCCGGTTGGTGAGGCGGAATTTGCGCGTGCGGCTGAAGTCCTGAGAAGCTGCCGGAAGGCATATTGTACCGTGGATCATTTTGGAATGATGAACCGAAGAAATGAGGAGCTCTTACGGCTCGCAGAAAATCTGGGAATTCTCGAGAATTCTTGAGAGGCTTTTATGGAGAAAGAACAGCCTTTCGGGCAGAAATTGGAATTCGGGCGCCGGACAGAAAGGATTTACAAAGCAAACGAAACCTTGTATAATGAAGCCATGCGTCCATAAAGAAACATACAGGCACATCAAGATAGAGATTGTGAATAGATAGAGACGTTGTGGATGTGATAAATATGGAGACAGGGAGAGTGGCTATGAGCGACGAGAAGAACGTGGAAATTACAGAAGGAAAGAAAGAGCTTCTGATCAGACTGACAAAGGAAGAGGGAGAATTCTTCATTCTGATGTCCGCCTGCACCAGAGCTCCTTATGTAGAGTGTGATCCGGAAACTTTTGATGATGAGGTTCTGATTTACTTTGACGAGCAGAGTGCAAAGGCAAAGACTGAGGAGCTGGCACAGAAGAAGATTCCGACAACCGTGATGAAACTGGCATCCAAGCAGATGCTTCTGTTTTTCACCACTCTGTATACAATGGGTGTCAATGCACTGCGCTTAAGCTTTAAGGGCGAGGAGACTGCAATGCAGCTTCAGGAGATCGTGAAGAAGAGAGATCAGAAGGAAGCACCGGACGGATCTGTATGGGTGGAGAACCCGCAGCTTCATCTGACGGCAGCTTACTTTGCCCAGGAGCTTCGCAGACCGGCAGAGGAGGATACGAAGGAGCGCTTAAAAGAACTTCAGGAGGAGATGCTTGCAGACTTTCGCAAGAGCAGCCTGATTTTTGCAATCCAGAAGGATACCAATGCGACTCCGATGATTAAGCTCAAGGATGGCGAGAAGTACCAGCCGGTATTTACCGATGTCTTGGAGTTTCGCAAATTCTGCCAGGATGACAGTTTCCGCCCGGTAATCGTGAAGGCAGAGCAGCTTCCGAAAGTCCTGGACAAGGATGCAAAGGGTGTCATCTTAAATATGCTGGGAGTCAATCTTCCGCTTCAGATCACCCGTCCGATTCCGGTTATGAATGCGGTTCCGGCAAATGATCCGGCAGCGGTTGCAAAGGCAGCAGCGAATGCGGCAGCGGCAGCAATCCGCGAGGCAGGTTCTTCCGCAGCTGAGAAGGAAGACGACAAGGAAGAAAAGTAAGGAAGAGAAATAAAGAAAAAGCAAGATAAAATAAGCTCCTTTCAAATTGTTTATGCATATCCTTTCATGGGAATATCATGGAAATATTTTCACGGAGGGGTATGCATGAAATGCTGTAAGGGGGTTTTTGAGGGCGGAGGCGTGCGCGGGATCGGCCATGTCGGGGCTGCCTGCGGGATGGAACAGGAAGGATACCGGTTTGAATCCTTGGCAGGCTCGTCCGCCGGTGCTGTGGTCGCTGCGCTTCTGGCAGCCGGTTATGAGTGCCAGGAATTGAAGAGAGAGATGGAGACACTGAATTACCGAAAGTTTCGTGGGCGGGATATGGTGGATAACTTCGGGACAGTGGGAAAACTGCTGTCCCTTCTCTTTTCTCTCGGCGTTTACAACAACCGCTATCTGGAGAGATGGATGGAGCAGGTGCTTGAAGCGCGGGGAGTCCGGACATTCGGGGATATTCACCGGAGAGGAAAGCGGCTGATCATTCCGGTCAGCGATCTGTCGATGCGCCGCCTCCTGATTTTTCCGGATGATTTGAGCTTCTTAGGCCTGAATCCGGAGACTTTTCCGGTCGCGAGAGCCGTGCTCGCAAGTTCGAGCATTCCGGTATTTTTTGAGCCGGTCTCACTTCGGGACGCGAAGGGGAGGGAACATCTGCTTGCGGACGGAGGGCTGCTGAGCAATTTCCCGATCTGGGCGATGGAGGCGGAGGAGGATCCGGATTGTCCGACATATGGATTTCAGTTTCTCGATCGGGATGAGGTGGCGGGGGCAGATTACTGGAGAGTCAGACACAATCTGCCTGATTATCTGAGAGCCCTCGTCTCAACCTGCATGGAGGCGATCGACAACAGCCTTCGCCCGGAGGAGGACGAAAGGCAGATTGTCTGGATTTCCACAACGGTGGGAGCCGGGGAGCGGGAGAGAACGATCCACGCGACAGATTTTGATCTCACAGCCGAGGACTGCGAGGGACTCTTTGAAAATGGAGTCCGGGCGGTGCAAACGTATTTTTCGGGAAAATCCATCACAGGTTGAGCAGCGCATGAACAATAATCTTATTAAATTTGTAAGATTTCTGTCGATGCTCTTTACTTGACGGGGCAGTTTGAGAACTCTATAATAAGGATAACTGTGCAGGAGAAGATTTACAGAGGAGTTGAAAACTTCCGGGAACTCCAAATTGAGGCACGGTCAGAAAGCAGGTTTTTGATGAGACGAAGATGGAAGACGAATATCTGCCGGATGATTCTGACAGCGGCATTCGGTCTGGCAGTGTCTATGACAGCGATGGCGGATGATTCGCAGTTTGTTTCAGGCACTTCGGTCAACGGGCTTGGAATCGGCGGTATGACGGTGGAGCAGGCTGCAGAGCATATCAGCAGTTTTTACTCCAGCAAATATCAGTTGAAGATAAAGGAGAGAGGCGGAAAGGAAGAGACGATAAACGGAACCGATATCGGATTCGCAGTTGGGCTTCCGGACGGATTTCTCCAGAACATTCTGGATCAGCAGAATGCCTCCGGACGGACGTTTGGACCGGATGTGGACAATTCGAGCCGGACAGATATGGCAAACACATTTGACGAGCAGGCATTGACGGATAAGGTAAATGCACTGAACTGTCTGAGCGGCAGCGGGATCGTGACGACGGCGGATGCCTATATCTCCTCCTATCAGGAGGGACAGCCGTTTGAGATCATTCCCGAGGTAAATGGAAATAATCTTTATCCCGAAAAAGTTCTCGAGACAGTGAAAAATGCAGTCACTTCTGGAAATTCAGAGGTTGACCTTGAGGCTTCAGGGTGTTATTATGCAGTCACAGTCACAAAAGATGACGAGGGACTGAAGAGTCTCTGCGATACGCTCAATCAGGTTCGCGAGATGAGCATCACTTACGTGGTGGGAGATCAGAGCGATGTGCTCGACTCTGCGACAATCTGTTCCTGGATCACGGGAACGGCTGACGGTCAGATTCAGGTGAACCGGGATCAGGCAGCTGCATGGGTGCAGACTCTGGCATCAAAGTACAACACGGCAGGAACGGCGCGCACGTTCCACACGGCGACTGGCCGCGATGTGAGTGTGAGCGGGCCTTATGGCTGGAAGCTCGATCAGAATGCGGAGACCGATGCGCTGATCGGAATGATCCGCACCGGACAGACGCAGTCGAGAGAACCGCAGTTTTCCCAGACGGCAGTCAACCATTCCGCACAGGAGTGGGGAACCACCTATGTTGAGGTGGATCTGACCGGACAGCATGTCTATATGACGAAAGACGGAAGCGTTGTCTGGGATGCACCGTGCGTTACCGGAAATGTGTCAAAGAATTACACGACTCCGGCAGGTCTTTACAGCCTGACCTATAAGGAAAAAGACCGTGTTCTGCGCGGAGCGAAGAAAGCAGATGGAACATACGAGTACGAGAGCCCGGTTTCCTACTGGATGCCGTTCAACGGCGGAATCGGATTCCATGATGCGAAATGGAGAAGCAAGTTTGGCGGCAAGATTTATCAGACGAGCGGAAGCCACGGCTGTGTGAATCTCCCGCCGGAGAAGGCAAAACTTCTCTATGATCTGGTATACAAGGGCATTCCGGTGATCTGTTACCAGTAGGGACAGAATAGAAAGAACGGAAGTGGTTGCCGGATTTCGGGAGCGAAACAGAGCGGGATTGCTGCGGGGAGACCTGTGGCAGTTCCGCTTTTTGGGGCGTGAGATGGAGAATGCTGGATGCCAGAAGAGTTAATTAGCACAAGGGCCGGAAGGAAAGCCAGCAAAAATTAACAGGAAAGCTGACAGAAAAACTGGCGGGAAAACTGGCAGGATACAGGCTGATTGCAGAAACAAAGGATGGATAGATAAAGGAAGAAGAGATATGACAGACCAGAATGCAGGCACAGCGGAGGAGATCAATCTTCGCGGAAGAAGCCGGAGACGGGGAAATGCAAGGACAGAACAGGAACATAGGGAGAGGGAAGAACGCTCGGAGCGCCCGGAGCGTGCAAAGCGTCAGGGAAAGCGGGAGAACCGTTCGGAATCTTCCAGATCCTCATCCAGTCCGGAACCGGCAAAAATGACCGCAGAGATTTTGAATCCTGAATGGTCGGAGGAGCCGGAGATTCAGGAGGAAGCAGGCGAGCGCAGACAGACGCGTGCGCGAAGCCGGAGAAGACAACCTCAGAGTGAGGATTCAAAGAGAGAACATACAAGAAGAGAAGTTTCCAGAAAAGAGAGTACAAGAGAAGAAGATTTAAGAAGAGAGAGTCCGAGAGAAAGATCAGGGGAGAATAAAAAAGAGAGCTTAAAAGAGACTCTGAAAGAGAGTTCCCGGAGAAATACAGGCTCTGACCGTGAGCCGAGAAGAAGCCGCGCGCGTCAGAACGCACCGGTCGAGGTGGCTGCGTTTGAGACTTCCGCAGGGGGAGCAGCGGCTGTAGAGATGCCGATGCCCCGCAGAGGAATGTCGAGAAGCCGTGCGGCGAGAGAGGAAGCACTTCGCCAGGAGGCGGAGGCGATGCGCCAGGAGGCTGCATCGGGCGCAGACGGGGAAAAACATTCTTCCGTCTCTGCAAAGGCAGTTTTTAAGGGACTCGGAATTGCAGCCGGAGTAGCCCTTGTCGTGGCAGGCGGAGTCTATGCCGGAATGGCACAGAAATACAAGAACGTCTATTTCCCAAATACATCGATCAACGGCATTGACGCCTCCGGTCTGACACCCGATCAGGTGAAAGAGCAGATTGAGGCTGGAATTAACCAGTATACAATCACAATCCGGGAGCGAGGAGACCAGACCGAACAGCTTAAGGGACCTCAGATCGATCTGCATCCGGTGTATGACGGAACTCTTGAAAAGCTGATTGAGGATCAGAATCCATATGTCTGGGGAAAATATCTGCGAACGGAGCGCGTCTTTACGATGGATACGATCGTTGCCTTTGATGAGACAAAGATGAACGATGTTTTCCACAGTCTGGCGTGCATGGATCCGGCCCAGGTGACGGCTCCGGTCGATGCGCACCGCTCGGATTATATCAGTGGAACCGGCTATCAGGTAGTTGCGGAAGTTCAGGGAAATACACTCGATGAGCAGGCAGCACTCGCAGTAATCTCTGATGCAGTGATCAGTCTTCGCGATGAGGTCTCTCTCGAGGATGCAGATGTTTATCTGAAACCGTCGATCACTTCGGAGAATGAAGATTTGCAGAATAAAGTCGCTGCATGGAATAAATATGTGGGTGCAAAAATCACCTATAAGTTTGGAAGTGCGCACCAGACGCTTGACGGTGACACGATCAATACCTGGCTGTCGGATGACGGAGAGGGAAATCCGGTTTTAAGTTCTTCAAAGATTGTCGAGTATGTGGCGCAGATGGCAAAGGAGAGAAATACGGCTTATCAGCCGAAGACCTTGAAGACGACCGGGGGCAGAACTGTGACGATCAAGGGACCTTACGGCTGGAAGATCAATCAGGATGCGGAGGCATCGACGTTAAGAGGACTGATTGAGGCGGGTGAGACGCAGGAGCGCGAGCCTCAGTATTCCCAGAAAGCAGCTTCGCATGACGGAAATGATTATGGAAGCACCTATGTGGAGATCAACCTGAGTGCACAGCATCTCTACTTCTATAAAGGCGGAAATCTTGTTGTCCAGTCAGACTTCGTGTCTGGAAATGAGTCGAAGGGATGGAGCACGCCTGCCGGAGCTTATCCGCTGAATTACAAGCAGAGAAATGCGACGCTGAAGGGAGCAAACTATGCAACGCCGGTTTCCTACTGGATGCCGTTCAACGGCGGAATCGGTATGCATGACGCTTACTGGAGATCGAGTTTCGGCGGAACGATCTACAAGACAAACGGATCTCACGGATGCATCAACCTTCCGCCGGCGGTGGCAAAAACCATTTTTGAAAATATTTCAGCCGGAACGGCAGTGTTGTGCTATCATTAAAAAAAATGCCGAAGATGCCGCTGAAAATAGAAATAAAGATTTTTTGAGGAGAGATAGTTATGAAAAGAGAACCTGAGCGTGAGCGCAAATTCCGGTCATCTTATCAGGGACCGAAAGTGCGCGGAAAGAAGAAAAAGAGACGCGGATCTTCCGCAGTTGTTCTGGCAGGAGGCGCAGTCGTTCTGATGGCAGCGCTGATTGTCGGAGCGGTTGTGAAGGGAAGAAGTGGTGCCTCCTCCGCACCCAAGACAGTGACGACGGCAGAGAGTGGAGCAGAGAGCGGAGCGGCAGAGACCTGTACGAACCTGACAGTCAACGGAATTGCGTTAAACGGACTGACGAAGGAAGCGGCTCTGACGGAGATCTTAAAGAGCTATCCGTGGGCGATCCAGATCAAGCAGGATGAGGAGAGCGATGAGACGGAGGCAGTTCCGGATCTTGCAAAAGAGTGGATCAGTGAGTGCCTGACCGACATTTATCAGGACGGAGCGACCGGAGAGCATCAGCTCGATGAGACGAAGCTTCAGAAACTTGCCGCCGATCAGGCTGCAAAATATGCACAGGAGTGGGATAAGAAAGCGAAAAACGCCGTTATTGACCGCTATGATTCCGCGAGCGGCCAGTTTCTCTTCAGTGATGGCTGTTCCGGTCTGAAACTCAATGAGGAGAAGCTGACATCCGACCTTGTGAGTGCCGTGAAGAATGGTCAGTTCGACGCAGTAATTCAGGCTGAGTTTGGCGACAATGTCCAGCAGCTCTCGATCGATGAGGCGCGTCAGAAGTACACAACACTTGCGACGTTCACGACGGAGACGACGGAGAACGAGAAGAGAAATACCAATGTCCGCCTTGCCGCGCAGGCGCTCAACGGTACGATCGTCCAGCCGGGAGAGGAATTCTCCTTCAATGCGGTTGTCGGACAGCGCACTCCGGAGAAGGGATATCAGGAGGCAGCTGCCTACAACAGCGGCGAGGTCGTTCAGGAAGTCGGCGGCGGTGTCTGCCAGATGTCGAGTACTCTGTACCGCGTTGTGTTCCAGGCTGGAATGGAAGTGACTTACCGTCGCTCTCACACGTTTGAGCCGAACTATGTGACTCCGGGACAGGATGCAGCGATCAGCTGGGATTACCCGGATTTCCGGTTTGTGAATACTTCCGAGTATCCGGTCGGAATTCTTGCAAGCTACTCGAACCGCAAGGCAAGCGTATCTCTCTACGGAATCCGCGTTCTGCCGGAGGGTGAGACCTGGGATCTCGTCTCAGAGAAGGCAGAGGAGCTTGATCCGCCGGATCCGGTTTATGTCGAGGATGTCTCCCTCAAACCGGGAACGGAGAAGACGGTGAAGGCTGGAACGAGCGGAAGCCGTTGGGTTACCTACAAGGTGGTTTACCAGAATGGTCAGGAAGTCTCAAGAACTCAGGACCACACCAAAGTTTATCAGGGACATGCCGCAGAGATTCACCGCAACACGGCAGGAGTTTCCGGATCCACTTCTGAGAATGGCCAGACTGCGACGACGGGTGCTGACAGCGGAAGCGTAAAGAACTCGACCAACTCGTCAAATTCTGCGAATACGAACTCGACGTCGGAGAACACGGAGACGAAGAGAGAGAACGCGGAAAGAACGACGGAGGAGACAAAGTCGAAGTCAACGAAGGCTGAGACTAAGGAAGAGACAAAGGCAAAGCCGAAGGAGACAAAGAGCGAGGAGACGAAAGCAAAGGCAACGAAAGCTGAGACCAAGGCAGAAACCAAGGCCGAGACGAAAGCTGAGACAAAAGCGGAAACCAAAGCTGAGACAAAGGCAGAGTCCCCGAACAACGGACCGCAGGCAGAGCAGCAGGCTCCGGGTTCCGCACCGACTTCCTCCGATGTGCCGATTGTTCCGCCGCTCTCTTAAAGAAAAAAGAAAAATACGGAAGTTTCGATTCAGAAAAAATGTGCTACTACTGTATCATACGGCATTTTTAGTTCAGAAAATGCCTGCCTGTGTACAGGAACAAATTCCCTGTCAGATCTGGCAGAAAAGGAATTGACAAACGTTTTTTAGGGTTGTATGATAGGTACAGTCAAAAAAGGATGAATGATGAGGGCAAGGGGGTCCCCGGGGAAAGGGGATTTTCTTACCCTCATTTTGAGTCCAAGGAGAGATAGAACACAGAGGAGGATACAATTATGAAGAAGAATTTAAAAGTTCTGACTGCAGCCGCAGCAGCAGTCATGGCAGCAGCATCTCTGACTGCATGCGGAGGAAGCAGTGCATCTGCAACCACAGCAGCAGAGACAAAGGCAGAGAGCACTGAGGCAGGAGCAGAGAGCAGCGAGGCTGCAAAGGACGAGAAGAAGGAAGATGCGAAAGATGCAAAGGCAGATTCCGCAGACAAGAAAGTCTTAAAAGTAGCAATGGAGTGCGCTTATGCACCGTACAACTGGACCCAGCCGGATGATTCCAACGGCGCTGTTCCGATTGCAGACAGCAATGAGTACGCATATGGCTATGATGTTATGATGGCAAAAAAGATTGCAGATGAGCTCGGCTATGATCTGCAGATCGTCCGTCTTGACTGGGATTCCCTGATTCCGGCAGTCCAGACCGGTCAGGTAGACTGCGTCATCGCAGGCCAGTCAATCACGAAGGAGCGTCAGGAGGCAGTGGATTTCACCGATCCGTACTACTATGCAAGCATCGTAACTCTGGTAAAGAAGGGCGGAAAGTATGAGAATGCAGCAAGTGTTGCAGATCTTGCCGGCGCAACCTGCACCTCTCAGCAGAGCACAATCTGGTACACCGTATGTCTCCCGCAGATTAAAGATGCAAATATCCTGTCCGCTACCGCAAGCGCACCGGATATGCTGATGTCCCTCGAGGCAGACAAGTGTGACATCGTAGTTACCGACCAGCCGACCGGTAAGGGCGCTCTGGTTGCTTACCCGGACTTCAAGATGCTTGAGTTTGGCGGCGGTGACAATGACTTCCAGGTAAGCGATGAGGACATCAACATCGGTATCTCCTTAAAGAAGGGCAACACTGAGCTGAAAGATGCCATCAACGGCGTTCTGGCTACCATGAATAAGGATGATTACGCAAAGATGATGGATGAGGCAATTGCTGTTCAGCCTCTGGCAAACTAGGAAATCAAACCGGGCAATCAGACCGGAAAGTGAAACCGGACAATTTTGAAACTTTAAAACAGATGTTTTGACGGCTCTGACGGCGAAGAGAGTCCCTGCGCGGGCTTCTTCGCCTTGCGTCGCCTTTGGGTGATGGGTGTTTTAAAAGAAGAGTTTGGAAAAGTTTTGGAAAAACGGTTTCGATAAGACAAGTTTGGTAAAATTTCAGAAGAAACAAAGCAACAAAGTAAGGAGCGAAAATTACTATGCCAACAGACTTTTTAGGCCGTGTGATGGTCGTATTTCAGCGATATGGAATGTCCATGCTGCAGGGCGCGGGCGTCAGCCTGAAGATTGCAATCGTGGGCACGATCGTGGGGTGCCTGATCGGATTTGCGGTAGGACTGGTGCAGACGATCCCGATGGAGGAGAAAGATTCCCTCGCAAAGAAGATTGTTCTGCGCGTATTCAAGTTTATTTTAAATGTATATGTAGAGTTCTTCCGCGGTACGCCGATGATGGCGCAGGCGATGTTCATCTACTTTGGACTTTTCCCGCTCATGGGAATCAATCCGACAATGACGCAGGCAGCATATTTCATCCTGTCGATCAATACCGGCGCATACATGGCTGAGACAGTCCGCGGCGGTATTCTCTCCGTTGATCCGGGACAGACTGAGGGTGCAAAGGCGATCGGCATGACACATGTTCAGACAATGATCTATGTTATTCTGCCGCAGGCTCTGCGCAACATCATGCCTCAGATCGGCAACAACCTGATTATCAACATCAAGGACAGCTGTGTGCTCTCCGTGATCGGTGTCGCAGAGCTTCTCTACAAGACGAAGGCGGCAGCCGGAGCGCTTTACATGAACTTTGAGACTTACACGATCACGATGATCATGTATTTCATCATGACATTCGCCTGCTCCCGTCTCCTCCGCTGGGTGGAGAACCGTATGGATGGTGCAGATAACTATGACTTAGCGACGACAGATACGCTGGCACACACGAGCGGAATGTACAGCTACGACGACAAGAGCAAGAAGAAGGAGGAAGAATAAATGGCATCAGAACATGTATTGGAGATCAATCACCTGAGCAAATCCTTCGGAAAGCACGTCGTTCTGCGCGACATTGATTTCACAGTAAATACCGGAGATGTGACCTGTATCATCGGAGCTTCCGGTTCCGGAAAGTCCACACTTCTGCGCTGTGTCAACATGCTTGAGACCCCGACGACCGGAGAGATCCTCTACCACGGCAACGACATCACAAGCCCGGGCGTCAATGTTCCGGCGTACCGTTCCAAGGTTGGAATGGTGTTCCAGAGCTTTAACCTGTTCAATAACATGACGGTTCTTGAGAACTGCATCATCGGTCAGACGAAAGTTCTGAAGAAGAACAAGGAAGAAGCGAGAAAAAACGCAATGAAGTACCTCGAGAAAGTCGGCATGGCACCGTACATCAACGCAAAGCCGCGCCAGATTTCCGGTGGTCAGAAACAGCGTGTCGCAATCGCCCGCGCGCTTGCAATGGAGCCGGAGGTTCTGCTGTTCGACGAGCCGACGTCCGCCCTCGACCCGCAGATGGTCGGTGAGGTGCTTGCTGTTATGCGCACCCTCGCAAAAGAGGGCATCACGATGATTATCGTGACGCATGAGATGGCATTTGCCCGCGATGTCTCCAGTCACGTTGTCTTCATGGCAGACGGTGTGATTGAGGAGCAGGGCAAGCCGGAGGAGATCTTCGGCAACCCGCAGAAGGCAAAGACGCAGGAATTCCTGAGCAGATTTATTCAGGGATAAGATAAGGCGATTATTCAAATTATAGAGATCATTCATTTGACTGGAAACAGTTGAGTGGGTGATCTTTTTTAGTACCATAAAAGTGTAGTTGTTAGAGAGTAATTAACTCTGACATCTGCACTTATTTTTGTTGCCTTTATGTTGGGTAAAAGATTGGAGAGTGAGCTAAAGATGGAGATATGTGTGTTGTTTGGGACACATACAAGAGGGCGGAATCCTTTTATAATAGGGGAAATGGGACATACCTTGCAACATCTTGCATAGATCAATTTCTTGACAACAGAAACAATAGAAGATCAAGAGAGAAGATGGATGACAACGAGTTTTGACAGAAGAGGAGGCAGGAATATGAGGACATATAAGTATAGCGATTTGCAGAAATTTGAAAATGAGTTGATGAGAGAAGAGTACAGCCTTAATACGATTAAAAAATATATTCGGGATGTGAAACGTTTCTTGCAGTGGAATCGGGAGCGGGAATTAACATCGAATAATCTGATGGAATGGAAACGAGATCTGATTCGCCATTATGCGCCTACCAGTGTAAATTCCATGCTTGCTTCGCTGAATCATTATCTGGAATGGCTAGGGTATCCTCAGCTCAAAGTTCGTTTTCTTCCCATTCAGCAGGAAATTTTTGCGAAACCGGAGCGGGAACTCAGTGAACAGGATTACAGGTCTTTGCTGAATACTGCGGAGAAAAATGGAAAGCACAGACTTGCATTGATTTTAAAGACACTTGCATTGACTGGAATCCGGATTTCGGAACTGGAATTTATAACAGTGGAGTCCTTAAAAACAGGAATAGCGAGCATATGGAATAAAGGAAAGGCGCGAAAAATCTTGTTGCCAATAAAGCTGTGCAGAGTTTTGAGAGAGTATTGTAAGCGAGTAAAAAGAGAGTCGGGTTCTATCTTTGTGACGCGAACAGGACGAGCATTGAATCGCTCAAATATTTGGAGAGAGATGAAGAGTCTGTTTAAAGAGTCAGGAGTAGCACCAGAAAAAATCTTCCCGCACAATTTTCGCCATCTTTTTGCGAGAACATTTTATTCGATTAATAGAGATTTAGTAAGGTTATCGGATTTGTTGGGGCATAGCAATCTGGCAACAACTCGGATTTATATTCGAGAGAGTGGAAACGAACATCGAAAGATATTGGAAAAAATGGAGCGGATTTATGAGATGAGAGAAAAAGAAGATAAAAAAATACTACATAATCAACATTATGTAGTGAATTTATATAACTTCTGAATTTGATTCTACTACTGTGAAGAAGAAAATGCAAGCAGATTCCCACGAAAATAAGACCGGTTTTGTAAAAACATTGACCGGTTTATTTGAGTTGGCTATCTGCTGATTTTTTTCTTAGAAAAAGTATTTATTGGCAAAGAAGTATATGTTTCAATGGAATTTTAAACTACATAATGTTGATTGTGTAGTAAAAGGGAGGGAGAAGTTTTGAAAGAAGGTAATAGTGATGAGAAACTTACACTTGAGAAGATCAAGAGTAAGTACAAAAAGAAAAAGATTGAAGAAAGAACGCTTGTAGAAGAAATTTCCAAAGTACTAAAAGAAAAATCTAATGAAGAATTTGAAATAATTTATTTGGAGACAAAAGCAATTTTTAGAAAGCACGAAGAGTGGTTGCTTTTTTATAGACAAGTAGATGAGATGATTACAAGGCTGTTAGGTGGAAGTGGACTTGGATTGATATTTGCAATAATAAATAATAAGAATAATATTATTAGTAATCTTTTTTCTGAAGTAGCTGTTTATTTCGGATTTGCCGTATTAATAATTTTATTGATAGAGTTTGTAGTCAAATTATTCTGGTATCTTCCAATTCTCTTTAAAGACAGAGAAAGGATTTATTACCAAGTCTTGTTTGATATTTTAGCCGATATGCGAAAGGATAAGGCTAGTAGAGATATTCTATTTATGGAGAAGTAGAAAACTAATGTAACAATATAAATGGAGGTATTTGAGGGGGATATGGAAATGCTTTGTCCAAAGTGTGGGTATGAAATTAATAATGATAAAGAAGAACAGTTTTGTCCTAACTGTGGTTGTGAGTTAGAAAAAGAAGCAGAAGATGTGAATACAAAGAAAAAGCCTAGGAAAGTATGGAAGAAATTAGGTTGTTTAGTAGTTGGTGTATTCACGTTGGCAGTTTTTGTTTATACAGCAAATCCCAAAACAGTTGTAAAAGATGGTGTAATTACAGTTAGACCAGCTATAATTCATGAAAATAATAATAGTCGTTGGAATTTAAAATATAATCCGATTGTGCGTTTATCATTTCGTGGTAGAGATAAGATAAAAAAAGTTGAGATTCCAGAAGGTGTAACAAAAATAGGAGATGGAGCATTTTGGGGATATAGTAGGTTGACAGATATTGCGCTACCATCAAGTGTAACAGAAATTGGAAATTATGCATTTTGTGAATGTAGTAGAATTGGCAGTATTACACTATCTCCTAGTGTGACAGAAATAGGAAATGGGGCATTTTGGGAATGTAAAAATTTAAATAATATTACAATTTCAGCGGATAAGATAAAAAAAATAGGAAGTTATGCATTTAGTGAATGTAGCGGTTTAAGAAGAATTACAATTCCAATAGGTGTGGAGGGAATAGAAGATCATACATTTTATGGATGCAAGAGTTTAAAAGATATAACAATTCCAGAGGGCGTAATAAGAATAGGAGATTCAGCATTTAGTTGGTGTGCTAGTTTAAAGGAGATTCAGCTCCCATCAACTATAACTCAAATAGGAGAAGAGGCATTTTATGAATGCAGTAGTTTAAAAGATATAACAATTCCGGAGGGTGTGATAAGAATAGGAAATTTAGCATTTAATCAGTGCGCTAGTTTAAAGGAGATTAACCTTCCGTCGAGTGTAGTAGAGATAGGGCATGGAGCATTTTATGGTTGTGGTGATATTATAATAAGACTGCCTGAAAAGATGCGAGATTGGAATCTTTCAGATTTTATTGATTCAGATGCGAGCTATATTTTCTATTAAATAAAATTATACTTATGGAGAAAAAAGATGTTTTGTCCAAAATGTGGAACAGAGATAAGAAATGGGATTTCTTTTTGCCCTAAATGTGGGGGAAAGATTCAAAATCAAACAGAAAAGTCACCAGATGTGAATAAGAAAACATTAGATTATTTTAATGCTGAAGATTATCTTTTGAGACTAAAACAATTAATAATTACTGTTAAAAAGATTCCTAAAAAAATAGTGGTGGGAATTGTAGCGGTAGTAGTGGTTGGATTAATCGCAGTAAATTTATTAGGACATCCAAGCACAAAAAATCTTGATGCAGAAGAGTTAGCGCAGGAATATTTTGAAAATAATATGGTAGAAAACAAAGATATGTATCAAACTTGTTTTGACTATATGATGGACGATTTAAGTGATCGGATAAAAGCTAACGCAGGACTTCTTTTAAAAACAGCAGGTTTTACACCAATGTTTACAAAACAGAGAGATGCACAAGATTGTGCGGACAGTGCAATGATTCTGATAAAAAGTTATTTTTCTTCAGATAAATCTTCCCAGAAAGAATTGGTAAAAGCAGTAACTCAGTATTCTTCAATAGAAATCGGAGATATGAGTAAAGAAGATGATATTGTTACAGCGTCTGTTACAATACAATATTTGGACATTACAAGTGTTGATAAAGCAATGTTAGAAAGTGCGACGACTTTGGTTGGTTTCAGCAGGATAATGGCAAGAGCAAAAGGTTTAACTCAAGAAGTAATACGAGGAAAAGCAGGATTTATTGTAGATGCATTTAAGGATACAGCGGAAAACTCAGAAGAGAGAAAAAGTAGTACTGGAATTATGGAATTTAGCTATGATAAGAAACGAAAAAAATGGTTTGTCAACTATGTAGACAATAACCTTTTAAATGCATATTACGGTATGGAAACGAGATAGGAGGAAAAATGGGATTTTTCGATTCGTTAAAAGACTCATTGCAGGAAAAAACAGAAAAAGAAGCGACTTCAAATAATAATTTTGATTTAGAAATTTCAGCAACAGAAGAGAAAATTGTTGAGTTATTGACTAAAATTGGACGAGTTTATATGGAGAAGCATGCACTTGATAATAATCCAGAGTATGTCGAATATGTAAAACAGATTCAAATTTTGGAAGAAGAAAAACAAATTCTTGAGAGAAATAAGTTGGCAACACAGGGACTTCGTGTGTGTGAACATTGTCATCAGATTATTACATTAGATAGTGCTTTTTGTAATAAATGTGGTTCAAAGTTAAATCCTATTGTAGTGTCTAGTATAGATGGTAAATTCTGCCCGTCATGTGGTGCATCGCTTTCAGAAGGTGATGCTTTTTGTACAGCCTGTGGAGCAAAGGTGAATTAAGTAGACTGGGGGGAACGTGATGTTTTGCGGAAAATGCGGAAAGCAGATTGATGAAAAAGCTAAGTTTTGCCCGTATTGTGGTGTAACAATTGGAACTGATAAAAAAAGTAAAAAGAAAAGTAAGAAAAATATAGTATCAAAAATAAATATTGTGATAATAACAGTAATATTATTGATTATTGTAGGAATATATGGATGGGCTATATGGGTTCCAATCCAGAATTGGATTTTTCCTTATAGTGGAACAAAATATTGGATTATACGGGTATTAACAACAGAAAAACCAAACGAGATATCAACTGAGGAAACGAACGAAGAATTGCCCAAAGAATCATCCGAACCGACGACAGAGACTGAAGTAGTACAAACAGTACAGGCTGAAACAGAACAGCCCACAGAGCCAGAATCAATAGAGTATGAATCAATAGAAGCAGAAGAAGAGATTGATGCAGGTGAATACATACTTCCAGAGTGTGATACTCGAGTTTATTCCAGAGAAGAACTACAAAATTTATCGAAAGAACAGCTTCGTCTTGCGCGAAATGAGATCTATGCAAGACATGGACGCAAGTTTTCGGCGGATGATTTGAATGCATATTTTTCTAGTAAAGCGTGGTATACTCCTTTATATGAGGGTGCTGAGATTGATGCGAAGGGAGACAGTATTCTAAATCAGAATGAAATAGCAAACCGCAATTTGATTGTGGAGTTGGAAGCTGAGAAGTAGAAGAGTCAAAAAAGATAGAGAAAACTATATTTTTGCAGATTTTTTGCCCCACCTTGCCATCCCTGATTCTTAATGTTAAAATCAAGATATCTTATCTGTTATTTTATGTAACATGGAAAGGGGCGGTGAAGGTGGGGCAGTTTGTAAATCTCGGAAATGGTGCATTTCAGGTTGCACTCAATTCAGAGATTTATGTGGATAAGACCAGATTGCTGGAATATACGAATAAGGTGATGGACACAACTGCAAAATTTATTTGCAACAGCCGTCCGAGACGATTTGGAAAGACGATGACGGCAGATATGTTGACAGCATACTATTGCAAATTCTGTGACTCGGAGAAGATGTTTTCGGGATTAGAAATTAGCAAAAGTCCGGAGTTTAAAAAATATCTAAATGCATATGATGTGATTCACTTGGATATTCAGTGGTGCATGGAGTCCGCCGGGGGAGCGGAATATGTGCTCTCGTATATTTCGGAGAGAACCATCGCGGAATTAAGAGAGATTTATCCGCGTGAACTTCCAGCAGAAATCCGTACTCTGCCAGAGGCATTATCCAAAATCCATGTGGCGACAGGAAAAAAATTTGTTGTCATCATCGATGAATGGGATGTCCTGATTCGTGATGAGGCGATGAACCAGAAAGTGCAGGAGGAGTATATCAATTTTCTGAGGGGAATGTTTAAGGGTTCTCTGCCGACCAGCTATATTCAACTTGCATATTTGACAGGAATTCTTCCGATCAAGAAAGTGAAAACACAGTCGGCTCTCAACAATTTTGATGAGTTTACGATGTTGGATGCGAGTGTGTTAGCGCCATATGTCGGTTTTACAGAAGCGGAAGTATGGGAACTCTGTGAGAGATACGGAAGAGATTTTTCTCAGGTGAAACGTTGGTATGATGGATATCTGCTAGGAGATTATCAGATTTATAATCCGGTTGCGGTTGTAAAGCTGATGACGAAGGGTGGACGATTCAGAAGTTATTGGTCGGAAACCGGAAGCTATGAGGTGGTCGTTCCGCTGATTAATCAAAATTTTGATGGACTCAAGGCAGCGGTTCTTGAAATGCTTGCGGGGACATCGGTGAAAGTTCAGGTGAAATTCTTCCAGAATGATACAGTGAATTTTAAGAATAAAGATGATGTCATCACTTATCTGATTCATCTGGGATATCTTGGTTACAATGAACAGACACAGACGGCGTTTGTTCCAAATGAAGAGATCCGTCAGGAACTCACCGTTGCGGTCGAGAGCACCCGCTGGAATGAATTTTTTATGTTTCAGAGGGAGTCGGCAAAGCTACTGGAAGCGACGCTTGAGATGGATGAGGAAGCTGTTGCAGAGGGGATTGAGAAGATTCATATGGAGTATGCTTCTGCGATCCAGTATAACAATGAGAATTCTCTGAGCAGTGTGCTGACGATCGCATACTTGAGTGCGATGCAGTACTATTTTAAGCCGGTGAGGGAGCTTCCAACCGGAAGAGGATTTGCCGATTTTGTCTTTCTTCCAAAACCGGAATATGTGCAGGATTATCCGGCTCTTTTAGTAGAGCTTAAATGGAATCAAAATGCGCAGACGGCATTGGATCAGATTCGGGATAAAAAATATCCGGCATCGATCGAGGCATATACAGGAGATATTTTATTGATTGGAATCAATTATGACAAGAAGAGCAAGAAGCACCAGTGCCGGATTGAAGAGTATAAAAAAGAAAAACAGAAAATTTTATAAGTCTTAAGAAAACAAGAAACTTATGCGTAGCAATCCCTGAAATACTATGCATAAGTTTCTTGTTTCTTAAATGTGCCATTTTATTTGGCGATCATGACCACTGTGACAAAGAGAATATTTTGAGAGGTGTCAACTATTTTCTGAAATATAATGAAGCAAAATAAGAACTCAAACGCTGTGCCTCGTCACTGGAGATATCTTTTGGGATTTTAAATGACACCTCAAAATTTGCGCGCAAGGGGTAAGTGACGTCGATATAATCTATGCTTGAAGCTGGTTTTTCTCCTTTGCAGAGCGCTTCGATTTCGTCAGCATGATGTGACAAATTTGCCGTAGTTCTCTGTACTTTGAGCGATGAACGCAGTTTCATGGACAAATCTTTTCTGGAAGTATTTGTGATCCATTTTGCAGTTCTCTGGTGAGGGTATCCGTCTTTATCATTGTCTACACTCGGATCTAAATAATAGTCGCTGGTAACTTCTCCTAAATAAATATCATCCCCATTCGGCATGAGAAGTAAGTCTCCTACTTCCATTCGATTTACAAAAATGTCAATTGTTGCATAGGCATTTCCAAGATATAACCCTTTCAGGCTGTATGGCGGTTGAGAAAGTAAAAGTTTTAAGTCCTCTCTTGATTTTCCCTTCAAGTTTCCAATACACGGCCACCCAATCGCAATAATTCCTTTCTCTTTAAACTCGTTCAGTCTGGGAGTACCATGTGGTACAGGACGAATAAGCCATGCGTTTCTCATAAGAGCCCTCCTTTGATATGATTTTGGATAATACATGATGTTATCTACTTCATATCTATATCATACATATGTTTTTAGAAGAAATCAAGCAGATATCTTGTTAAAAACAAAAAATGCGATGTGTGATTGTTTTCCTCCTATTTTTTGTTAATGTTTTTGAAAGAGATCATCGAAAAAGAAGAATGAACAAGATATAATGAAAGAAACAAATCGGAAGTTTAGAGGAGGACGAAAATGAAATTAAAGAACATTTTGATTGTTGTGAAAGACATTGAAAAATCAAGACGATTTTATTATGATCTGTTCGGTCTTGATCGGATTGTTGACAATGATGGCAATATGATTTTGATGGATGGGCTTGTACTTCAGGATGAGAAAATCTGGCGGGAATTTTTGGGAAAAGAAGTTGTTCCGAAAAATCATGCCTGTGAATTGTATTTTGAGGAGAATGATTTAGAGGCGTTTGTTGAAAAACTGGAACGGCTCTATCCGGACGTGCAGTATGTCAACCGGCTTATGACAGATAGCTGGGGGCAGAAAACGGTTCGTTTTTATGACCTGGACGGAAATCTGATTGAGGTGAGAACGCCTATGTAGGGCGTTAATTTTCATTGATTTTATATTTTTTTGGAGCACAGTGATTATGATTAGAGTATTAAAGAATACAGATATCAATGCGGTTGTTGATATCTGGCTGGATGTCAATCAAAAAGCGCATGATTTTATTTCTGCTCAATACTGGAAAAACAATTATGATTTGGTGAAAGAAATACTGCCGCAGGCAGAAGTTTATGTGTATGAGGATGATCAAAAAATACAAGGATTTATAGGGGTAAGCGGTGAGTATATAGAAGGTCTTTTTGTTTGTGATGGGATGCAGTCGCAGGGAACCGGGAAACGGCTGTTGGATTTTATAAAAGACAGAAGGACGAAATTATGCTTAAATGTATACCAGAAAAATACACGGGCAATACATTTCTACAAAAGAGAAGGTTTCAAGATCCAGTCTGAAGGGTTGGATGAAGCCACAGGTAAAAAAGATTATGTGATGATATGGCAACAAAAGTAGAGAAATAGCGGGCAATAGGGTCTGGTATGAGGTCTTACCAGTTAGAGCTATCAAAGAAATGAAGAACAGAGTACATGAAGCCCCTCCATTTGACTGAAAAACAGTTGAGTGAGTAGTTATTTACTGTAAGAAAAAGATTTTATGATAAAATAGACAAAAAATGTCGTGCTTTGCAAGAAAATATGCTTGTTATTTCCTGAATGAGATGGTAATATTAAAAAGAAAGAAAAAATCAACAAATGAATGGACTAAAAAACGTTAAAAACAAACAAAATATCTAATGCACGACAGGGGGATTAGTGAATGGGAATGAATTGGAAACGAGTAGCGATTGTGACAGCAATGTTATCGGTAACGGTATCTGGTACTGCATTTGCAGGATGGACAAAGAAGATTGAAAACAATCAAGAAAAATGGAAATATGATAGTGGAAATGGTGTATATTTGAATAATGGCTGGCAGTGGATTGATGACAATAAGGATGGAATAGCGGAAAGCTATTATTTCGATAGTAACGGTTATTTATTGACAGATACTACAACACCTGATGGATATGCAGTAAATAAAGATGGTGCATGGGTATTGAATGGAGTTATTCAGACAAAAAATGTTGTTGTTAATGCAGAGCCGATAACGGAGAAGGATTTTATTATATCTGGAGATAATTCTGTAACAAAAAATAATGCGGATAACAGTATTATTACAAACTGGAAACGATTGGGATTTAACGATGGACCGTATCATGTGTTTGTTACAGGCGATTCGTTGGTAACTTCAAGAGGAATTGTTTTAGGGGATTCTAAAGATGCAGTTATAGAAAAGTATGGAAGTGCCGATGCAAGTAAATTTTCAACTGCAGATAGATGGTATCAGCTCATGATTTTTAACGGTCAAGATAAGACTACAGATGGTACTACAATTGCAAGCGCTTCTTCTGTAATGAATTATTATTCTGATCCTTATGGAATTCAATTTTACTTTAATCAGGATGATCAGATTATTGGAATCGTATATTATCGTTTAGACTAGAATAGAGGTCAAGAGAAAAGAATGACTTTTGGAGGATATATATGAGATTAAAAAGGCTTTTTTTGGCGACAGCGGTAATTGCTTTTGCAATAACTGGAAATGCGTTTGCAGCAGAAAGACTCCAATCGGTACAATCGATAGAAAAAGGACGTCCGATTCGAAATGGTGGTGTGGGAGAAGGAACGTATTCTTCTTCACAATTGCAGTATTCGACTTATGATTATGTTACAGATGATCAACCAGCTCAAGTGAAGGATGAAGCAAATGGGTATTTTTATATTTATGATGAGCGTGGCTATTTAGTTAGAAGATATTATAAACCATCATATTCAAATGTCGCAACAGATGGAGAAGTTTATGAATATGATGACAATGGACGCTTGAAAACGCGATGGACCGTTTCTGGAAGTTATGAAGGACAAAGGGATGCAAGTACGATTGTTCCGACATATGATGATTACCATGAATCCTTTGAGTATGATGCGGAGGGACGTTTGATACGCAGCTCATTTGTTGAAAATGGTCACACAGATTATTATTACGATGACTATGGCAGATTGGTACGTGAACATATGGACAATTATGGATCATCTGGTGCGTGGGTATTTTCTGGTTTGGAACATGAAATTTATTATACATATAATGACTCTGATAGGAGTATCAAAATCGAAAGTGGTACTACCGTTTCAGCGACAAACTCTGGATCAACAGGCGTGAAATATTCAGGTAAATTTATCTGTGATGAAGATGGAAGAATCATTGAACGCCAGATAGGACTCAATGAATCATCACCTACCGGTGCATATCGATATACCTATGATGATCAGGGACGAGTAATAAAATCCGATTTTTTGGTTGAACAAAATGGAAGTTTAACTCCAGGGACTTGTTCCATGTATTATTACAAATAAAAATACTAACGATATATGATTATACAAAAACAGCTTCGTGGGCAGACAAAAAATGCTGCTTTTGAAGCTGTTTTTGTGAGTTGTGATAGTGTGATATGCAAGTGTCAGCACAAGTATGTTAGTTTGACTCTGTCTGGAGCATCACCATACATGTTTTGCGGTTAAATGCAATCCCGTATTTTAGGATTTTATGAATATCGGCCTGATGGAGTATCTCGGCGTAATTCTTATCACAAATCTGGGCGAGTGCTTTTTTGCATTCATTTTCTGTATTTCCATTTTCTCCGTATTTAATTTCGATAATAATTCCAACATCAGCATCATCAATTTGAATCAGAACATCGCTGAATCCATCGCCGGATTCCTGATTGGATTTCACGAGCCATCCGCTTTTAAAACTCAAGATTCCAAGAAGAATTCCGTGATAAAAATTTTCTTTTGTTGTCTTGTGGACAAAGGTGTCGCGGACACTGATTGTTTTCTTCAGATATTCGGTCAAGATTTGTTGTACTTCGTTTGCTCTGCCATTTTGTAAGGCATAGCAGAATTGGTTGACCATCTCCCCGTCTCTTGCGACCTGTTTTCGGAAAAGTTTTAAAATCTGGTCAGTCAGAATGTTGCGGATTTCCTGATTCGGGACGGCGAGATCATAGCGGTTTCCGTGAGGTGTTCCGCGTTTTGACAGATATCCGGTCATCAGCAGGGTGCTCCAGAGATTGTCCATAGAGGAAAAAAGATCTTTGTAAGTCAGTTCCTGACAGATTTCCTTTTGGACGGTCCCACCGTTTACAAGCTGTTCCAATTCTGATTTAGTCAGTTTTTTGTCTTCCTCAAGACTTTCGATAAAACGGGAAATAATCTCATTTCCACTCGTGTTTGCCCAGTAGTTCTGAGGAGTGAGATAGGGATCATTTCTCCGGTCAGCGCAATAGTTGATGACATCCCACGGACAGTATACGTCAATATTTCCAAACTGATATCCGTCATACCATTCTTTGACAGTTGTATAATCCTGATCGAGGGCGTAGTAGTGCAACATTTCCTTTACCTCAGAATCGGTAAAACCAAAGTATTCATCAAAAGTGACGTTTGTCAGAGAATAAACTTTGAAGTTATTCAAACCGGTGAAAATACTTTCTTTTGCAATCCTTAGACATCCGGTCAAAACGGCAAATTTTAAACTGCTGTTGGTTTTTAGTGCATTTCCAAGGATTCCACGCAAAAGAGTTACCATTTGATCGTAGTATCCGTGCTGAAATGCCTTATCAAGAGGGACATCATATTCATCAATCAGAATGATGACTTTTTGATCAAAATGTTTCTCAAGAAGTTCAGTCAGTTCCAGCAGAGCGCTGATAAGGGTACTTTCATCCATATCCTCATAGAGAAGTTTATCAAAGAGACGGCGATCAACGTCAGTCAGCTTCTCGCTGGTGGAAAGAAATTGGAGTCGCCTGGCTTCACGGTTTAGAAGTTTTGCCATCATGGTTTTAGCATCCTCATAGGAGTCAGCCTCAACACTTTTTAAGCTCACGGATACAACAGGAAAACGCCCCAGATATTCGTCGCAGAGTTCCTGATCGTTTGAGATCTTTAATCCGTCAAATAAATGTGGATCTGTGCCGATCTCGAAAAAATTCTGGAGCATACTCATGTTGAGCGTCTTTCCGGAACGACGTGGTCGGGTGAAGAGATTGACCTTGCTCCATTCGTTGAGCAGTTGTTCAATCAGATCGGTTTTATCTACATAGTAGAAATGATCCTGGCGAATCTCTTTAAAATCTTCAATTCCTACGGGAAGTTTTAACAACCTGTTCAATCGAATTCTCCTTTCTCCATGCCTTTCTCTGATTTTATCATGTTTGAATCCCTGAAACAAGAGAACCATTGAGCAAACAGGGAAATTCACAATATAAAGATCAGTCCTTGCGTTCATTCTTCCTTAATGTTAAAATTGGAAAGTACGAGAGATGGATGGCAGAAGAGGGAGAATCTTATGAAAAAATTGGAAGATCTTGCAGTCAAGTTTCTTCAGAATGATGAGTACCGGCTTAAAATCAGAAAAGCCGGTATTTTTCGTTTTCTGGAGGAGTATCGGTTTCGTCAGCACAGTCACGAGGAGTATGAGATCAACTACATCAATACCGGGCAGGCTGTGATGAAAATAGAGGGGCATGAGGTGACCATTCATCAGGGGCAGTGTGTTGTGATTCCTCCCCATAAGAATCATTCGTTCCGCGTGGTCTCGAGGACAGGATGCAAGCTGACGCAGCTGGAGATGAGCCTTGAGATGAAGAATCAGGATGAGGAATTCTTGAGAAAGGACGGAAAGGTGCAAGATTATTATATCATCAAGAACTGTGATGAGATTGCACCGCTGATCGAGAGAATTGCCAGAGTGTTCCGGAAGGAGGAGACGGAACACAATGAGTTTCTGATGAAGATTTCCGCGATTGAGATGATGATCATTCTGAATTATTATATCAACCAGGATGAGACAAAGTATTCGTTTCGCGTGACATCGGGGCTGAAACAGGCAGTTGCGTGGATTCAGGAACATTTTGATGAGGCGGTCAATCTGGAAAAAGTGGCGGAAAATGCGGGAATCAGTTCCAGATATCTGAGAAAGTACTTTTCGGAAGTGATGGGTAAAACCTGCATCCAGTACATCACGGAACTGAGGATGGAGAAGGCGAAACATCTGCTGTGGGAGACGAACAAGAGCATTCTCGACATCGCAATTGAGACGGGATATGAGAATGCACAGTATTTCAGTCGGGTTTTCAGAAGGTCGGAGGGGATCACCCCGCAAAAATACAGGATGATGTGGAGAGAAGAAGAGAGCTGATGAGAAACAGCTTTCTTTTTTGTTCCGAAAAGTATAAGAAAATCATGTGTAAATTCCAATTTGTGAAAGAAAAACATTTGCACAAAATTTATAATGGAATACATAACAAATAAAGAAAAATGCACATTTTCAACAAGGAAGAGGGCAATTTATTACAACAAAAAGTTGATTTTATTGAATGAAAATGAGCGCTAAATTGGTTATATTATAGTAAAAGTTTGGGGAAAGCGAGGGGTGAAACGTGGAGAACGTCTTGGAGTTTAAGGATATTTCCAAATTCTTCCCAGGAGTCAAAGCACTGGACCATATCTGTTTCAAGGCTTATGGCGGAGAGGTGCTGGCGTTTCTTGGTGAGAACGGAGCAGGAAAATCAACACTTCTGAAAGTGCTGAACGGAGACTACCAGCCGGACGAGGGAGAATATCTGTTAGATGGAGTTGAGAAACATTTCCAGTCTCCCCATGAGGCGATTGAGGCCGGAATCAGTGTCATTTATCAGGAGCGTCAGATTCTCTTGGAACTGAGCGTGGCAGAAAATATTTTCCTTGGAAGAATGCCGGCAAATCGTTTTGGGGTGATCGATACTGCAAAGGCAAATCAGATGGCCAAGAAGATCATCGACGATTTTGGTCTTCCGATTTCTCCGTCCACGAAGGTAAAGGATTTGAGCATCGCTTATCAGCAGATGGTTGAGATCATGAAGGCTTACAGCCGGGAGAATCTGAAAGTAATCTGCTTCGATGAGCCGACGGCGAGCCTGAGTGATGCGGAGATTGATGCACTGTTTGAGATCATCGAGAAGCTGAAAGCACAGAAGAAGATCATCATCTATGTATCTCACCGAATGAATGAGATTCAGCGAATCACGGACAAGGTGGCAATTTTCAAGGACGGCAAATACATCACGACCGTGAAGACCCACGAAGTTCCGGAAAAAGAGATGATCAAGATGATGGTTGGACGAGATCTTGGAGATGTCTACAAGAATCTGGATAAGAACAAGACCATCGGAGATGTGCTTCTGGATGTGAGAGATGTATCTTCCGATTATGTAAAGAAAGTTTCCTTCCAGCTGAGAAAGGGCGAGGTACTTGGATTCTCCGGTCTGGTAGGCGCAGGCCGAACCGAGATCATGCGTGCGATCATCGGAGCAGATAAGCGCCGCAGCGGAGAGATTTATCTGGAGGGTAAAAAGATCGAAAATCACTCTCCGAAAGAGGCGATGGACAATGGTATTGTTCTGGTGCCGGAGGACAGAAAGATGCAGGGCATCCTCTCAAATCTGAGCGTGGAAGGAAATATCAACATCTCCCTTTTGGATCAGAATGCAAATAAGTTCGGCGTCATCAGTTCCCGCAAAGAACGGGAACAGGCAGAGAAAGACATAAAAGAATTCCGAATCAAGACACCGTCGAAGGACAAGAAGATCGTGGAGCTGTCCGGAGGAAACCAGCAGAAATGCATTGTTGCGAGAGGAATTGCGACGAACCCGAAAGTCCTGATTCTCGATGAGCCGACAAAGGGAATCGATATCGGAGCAAAATCAGAGTTCTATGAGATGATCTGTTCCTTCGCAAAACAGGGACTTGGCGTCATCCTGATCTCGTCGGAGCTTCCGGAAGTAATTGGTCTTTCAGACCGGATCATTGTTATGCGCTCTCTGCAGATTGCAGGTGAGATTGATGCGAAGGATGCAACGGAGACCAGACTGCTGAGTCTTGGAATGATAGGGGAGTGAATAAAATGAACACAGAAAATCAGAAAAAAGAGAGCGGATTTAAGAAACTTGTAAATATGGTGGGCGGAGATAAGCTGGTGCTGTTAGGCGCGATTATCGTGGTATTTGCCCTGTTCACCTCGATGAATAAGAACTTCCTTTCAGCGACGAACCTTGTAAACATTCTGGTTGCGGCTTCTCTGATCGGTATGGTTGCAATCGGCCATACTTACCTGATCATCGCCGGTCAGAACGATTTGTCTCCGGGTTCTTTAGCAGCTCTGTCTGGCGTCATTGTCGCTCTGCTGCTCAGCTGGGGCATGCCGATCGCAGTTGCAATCATCGCAACTCTGGCAGTCGGTGCAATCGTTGGTCTGTTCAATGCATGGATGGTAAATAAGATCAAACTGGAAGCATTCATCGCAACTTTGGTAACTCAGTCAATTGTCCGTGGTTTTGCATATATTGCCTGCGGCGGAAAACCGGTAGCAATCAGCAACATGACCTTTATTAAGATGGGAAATGCAAGATTTGCAGGCGTTCCGGTAGCTGTATGGCTGATGGTGATTTCTTTCATCATCTTTGGATTCATCCTTGCAAAGACGAAATTCGGAAGAAGCGTCTATGCAATCGGTGGAAGCAGTGAGGCAGCAAGACTGGCTGGTCTGAATCCGCAAAAGATCATCACTCTTTGCTTCGTGATGATCGGTGTTTTAACCTCCCTCGGCGGTATCGTGTTTGCAGCACGAATGAACGCAGGCCAGCCGGCTGCAAATGTAAACCTGGAGTTTGATGCGATCACCGGTGTTATTCTGGGCGGTGTATCATTCGCAGGTGGTGTCGGAAACATGGGCGGAACGGTTCTCGGTATTCTGCTGATTCAGGCATTCAATACCGGTCTTACGATGGTAAACGTTCCTTCTTTCTGGCAGTATGTGGCACGAGGCGGACTTCTTCTCTTCGCATTGACCTTTGACTACATCAGAAAAGAGAGAAGAAACAAAGAGCTTCTTGCAGCAAGCATGAAGAACGCAAAATAAAAAGTGGATCAATAAACGACGATATATAAAAAGATACGTAAAAGATACGTAAAAAGATACGTAATACATAAAAAGTAAAAAAACGAAATAATTTTCAAGGAGGAATAGATTTATGAAGATGAAAAAGGTGATGGCACTCATGGCAGCGGCAGCAGTGGCAGGTTCCATGCTCGTAGGATGCAGCAGCGGCAGTCAGGACACGACCACGGCAGCACCGGCTGAGACGAAGGCAGATGCAGGAAAGGATGCAGCAGCTGCGGACACCAAGTCGGGAGATGCGAAAGCTTCTGACGGCAAACTTCTGGTATACGGCATTTACAAGGCTGGTGACCAGACCTGGTTTATCGATGAGGGCGCAGCTGCCCAGAAGGCAGTTGAGGCAGCAGGCGGCGAGTTCGTTTTCGTAGATGCAAAGATGAATTCGGAGGAGTACTTAAAGGCAATCGATAATGCAATCGCAAACAATGCGAGCGGTATTGTGACCTGTATCCCGGATCAGACGATGTCACAGGCAGTTATCACCAAGTGTGAGGAGGCAGGAATGCCGATTGTCGCAGCCGATGATGCACTTCAGGATGCGTCCGGAACGAAGCTGGCTCCGTGGGTAGGAATCAATGCATATGTAATCGGCCAGGCAAACGGTGAGTGGCTTGCAAATTACGCAAAGGACAACAACCTGGTCGCAGATCCGGAGGTTGGTCTTCTGGTTATGACGATGGATACCGTTTCAAGCTGTGTTCCGCGTGCAGAGGGCGAGCTGGACAAGTTCAGCGAGGTTTGCCCGGACTTCGATCAGAGCAAGATTTACAAAGCAGACTATGATGGAACTACCGATAAGGGAAATACCGCAGCAGCAGCTGTCATCACTGCTCATCCGGAGATCAAGAAATGGCTCGTTACCGGTGCAAACGAAGAGGGATGTATCGGTGCAGCAAGAGCACTTGAGAGTGCAGGACTGGACAAGGATGCCTGTGTAGTAGGACTTGGCGCATACATGGCAAAGGACGAGTGGAATACAAAGGGTGCTGACGGTACCTGTGTGAAGGCTTCCGCATACTTCTCCGCTGACTCTGTCGGTGCAGGTTCTGTAGATGTTCTTCTGAAGGTCATCAACGGCGAGGATGTTGATATGGAGAAGGCTGTTGACGCGATTGTAGTAACCCCGGATGATTATAAAGAGGTAATGGGAAGCTACGCAGAGTAACGAAGAATCAAATAGACCGAAATCATGCACCAGATCGTTTAACAGGTTAAGCGGTTAAGTGGTGGCACGAAACAATTAATAGGTAAATGAAAAAAGCTGTCATATTTTCGATGAAGATCCGTGAATATGGCAGCTTTTTTGCTTAGGAGAAGAGAACGAGATTAAAGATGCGCCGGTGACACCTGCATTTACCTGAAACGGTATTCGCTCGGGGTCAGATGTTCCCATTTTTTGAAGCAGGAACAGAAATGACTCTCGTCGGAGAAACCGGAGCGGAACGCGATTTCCTTGATGGAAAAATCACTGCTCTTTAAGAGCAATTTTGAGAAAGAGAGCCGGGCGGCAATCAGATACTGATAGGGGGTCATGCCGGTCTCTTTCGTGAAGACGCGGGTGAAGTAATACTGGCTTAGGGAAGCCTTTTCTGCGAGATCCTGAAGGTGGATCTTTTCAGAGAAATGCTCGTTGATGTAGTTGATTGTTTCTTTTAAGAAGAGGGGAGAGGAATCGCCGGGATTCTTGTAGTCTAAAATGTCGTTGAGCATGGAGGTGATCAGACTTGAGATCTGAGGCTCATTGACGGGAAGACTGTTTTTGAAATTCTGGTAGATTTTTTCAAGGGAATACTGGATTCCAAGAAAATTGGGGTGAAGAAAAACAGTTCCAAGGCGGGAGGTGATCTGCTCATAGTAAGGTCTTGCGAGAGGGCCGTCAAAGTGGAGCCAGAGGGATTTCCAGCCGGTCTGGCTCTCGTACTGATGGGGCTTGTAGCAGTCGATCAGAACGATGCTGCCGCGGGAAGCCCTGGTGACAGTGTCGTTTACGGTCACCGTGCATTCGCCGTCTGTGATCAGCATCAGCAGAAAACTGTCGTAGCTGGCACGTTTGAGAAAATATCCCGGAAGATAGTGAAAAAATCCGGTATAAGTGGGGTAGAAAAACAGAGTCTGGGCAGTCTGGCTGGCCGTATAAAAATAGTAATCCGAATCTTTGGAAACAAATTTTTCGTATGATTTCATTGAAATTCTCCTTCATTTTCCATGTTGCTTTTTTGGTGACAGGAAACCGTAGAGTGCATAATCCAGTATAGTAAAAAAATGGAACGAATGCAATGAAAAGATGAAAAGTGGAGAGCAATTTTTTTATATGAATGGGCAAGATCAAAACTTGAAGAGACGCAAAAAAATAATAAAATAGAGATATGAAAAACAGCAAAAAACGATGATTTTGTATAAAGGAGGATGCGGAATGGAGGAAGTAAGAGTATGGGAAGAGCGCGTGATGATTCCGACTTATGAGGTCGGAGATCCGGACAAGAATCCCATGTTTCTGGAAAAAAGAGTGTATCAGGGAAGCTCGGGAAAGATTTATCCTTATCCGACAACAGAGAAGATCAGCAGGGAGAAGAAAGACAAGGCGTATCAGGCAGTTTTTCTTGAGAATGAGTATCTGAAGGTCATGGTGCTTCCGGAGCTGGGCGGACGAATCCAGAGAGCTTACGATAAGACAAACGGCTATGATTTTGTCTACTACAACCATGTAATCAAGCCGGCTCTCGTCGGTCTGACCGGACCGTGGATTTCCGGAGGAATCGAGTTCAACTGGCCGCAGCATCACCGCCCGACAACCTTCATGCCGGTGGATCATGTGATCCGTGAGAATGCGGACGGCAGCAAAACGCTTCTCGTGAACGATGTCGATCAGATGTATGGAACAAAGGGAATTGCAGCATTCACGCTCTATCCGGATCGCGCTTACATTGAGATCACGGGCCAGCTCTACAACCGCACTCCGCTTCCGCAGACTTTCCTGTGGTGGGCGAATCCGGCTGTCGCAGTCAATGACCACACCCAGTCGATCTTCCCGCCGGATGTTCACAGTGTGTACGATCACGGAAAGAGAGATGTCTCCCGTTTCCCGATCGCAACAGGTGTGTACTACAAATACGATTACAGCCGTGGAGTCGATATTTCCAGATACAAGAACATTCCGGTACCGACTTCATACATGGCAGAGAAATCCGACTATGATTTTGTCGGCGGTTACGATTACGGAAAACACGCTGGAATTCTCCATGTGGCAGATCATCATGTATCTCCGGGAAAGAAGCAGTGGACCTGGGGATGCGGAGATTTCGGAAAAGCGTGGGATCGCAACCTGACAGATGAAGATGGCCCGTACATCGAGCTGATGACCGGTGTCTACACCGACAACCAGCCGGATTTCACCTGGCTGAAACCGTTTGAGGAGAAGACGTTCAAACAGTATTTCATGCCGTATAAGGCAGTCGGACAGGTAAAGAACGCGACCACGGATGCGATGCTGAATATGGAAGTGCGCGAGGACGGAATCTATGTATGTGCCTATGCGACAAAGGTCTATGAGGATGCCCAGATTGTCGTGACTGTGAACGGAGAGGAGGCATACAGAGAGAGTGCAAAGATCTCTCCGGTGGATATTTATGAGAAGACGATCCCGGTAAAGGCAGTCGAGGAGACGTCAGTGAAAGTTTCTGTTGAGTGGAACGGAAGAGAGCTTGTCTCCTATCAGCCGAAGGAGCAGGGCATTCCGGAGCTTGCAAAGCCGGCAAAGGCAGCGAGAGACCCGGAGGACATCATGACGAATGAGGAACTGTACCTGACCGGTCAGCATATCGAGCAGTACCGCCATGCAACTTACCTTCCGGACCCGTACTACTTAGAGGGACTCAAGAGAGATCCGGGCGACATCCGCATCAACAATGCATATGGAATGCTTCTTCTCAGAAGAGGGTGCTTTGAGGAGGCAGAGAGATATTTCCGCAAGGCGATTGAGCGTCTGACAAGCATGAATCCGAACCCGTATGACAGTGAGGCGTACTACGATCTTGGACTTTCCCTGTTCTATCAGGAGAAATATGAGGATGCCTACGATGCATTCTTCAAGGCAACGTGGACGAATGAGCAGCAGGAGATGTCCTTCTACTATCTGTCTGCAATCGCTGCGAGAAAGGGCGAGTGGGAGATGGCTCTCGGACTTGTGGAGAAATCTCTCGTAAAGAATGCCCACAATGTGAAGGCAAGAGGACTCAAGGCGACGATTCTCCGCTATCTTGGACGTGAGGAAGAGAGAAAGGCATGGGCAGAGGAAAATCTGAGTCTGGATCCGTTTGATTACCGCACACTGTTTGAGCAGGTATTTGCGGGTGAGAGCAGTCAGATGGAGAAAATCTGTGAGCTGTCGAGAAACTTCCATGAGACGTATCTGCAGACGGCGAGAGATTTTGCGGAGTGCGGCTGCTATGACGAGGCGTGCAGAGTCTTAAAGACGTATGAGGGCGATAAGCCGATGGTTCACTATTACCTTGCATATTATCAGGAGCGTCTCGGAGCGTGCGGGGAGGCAGAGCGGGAGACTCTGGCCGCAGAGCAGGCTTCTCCGATTTACTGTTTCCCGAACAAGCTCGAGGATATCGCAGTTTTGAAGTCCGCAATCAGAAGAAATGCACAGGGGGCAAAGGCATATTACTATCTGGGCTGTCTCTACTACGATAAGCTGCAGTTTGAGAAGGCGATCGGGCTCTGGGAGAAATCGGAGAGTCTGGATGATACCTATCCGACCCTGCTTCGAAATCTGGCAGTGGCAAACTACAATAAGCAGGCTGATCCGCAGGGAGCGAGAAGACGTCTGGAGCGCGCATTTGAGTTAGACCAGTCGGATGCGAGAGTCTTCCTTGAGCTCGATCAGCTGTACAAGAAACTTCAGGTACCGGCCGAGGAGCGTCTGGAACATTACAGAAAGCATCTTGAGCTGATTGAGGAGCGCGATGACCTCTACACCGAGTATGTGACTGTGCTGAATCTTTGCAGACTGCACAAGGAGGCTTATGAGGCGATCATGGCTCACCAGTTCCGTGCGTGGGAAGGTGCAGAGGGAAGAATCACAACCCAGTACAAGACGGCACTTCTGGAGATGGCGAAGGAGTCCATCCACGGCGGCCGCTATGAGGAGGCAAAGGACGAGCTTGAGAAAGCGCTCTCCTACCCGGAGAACCTCGGAGAGGGACGTCTCGAGGGAACGAAGGACAACCATCTCTACTACACTCTGGGTCTTGTGTGCGAGCATCTCGGAGATCAGGAGAAGGCAAAGGAATGCTATGAGAAGGCAACGCTCGGCGCGATGGAACCGGCAGGAATGCTCTATTACTACGATCAGCCGGCAGACATGATTCTCTATCAGGGACTTGCCGAGGAGAGACTCGGAAGACAGTCAGGCGCAAACACGAGATTTTATAAGCTCGTAGATTACGGCGAGAAGCATGTCAGAGACCAGGTGAAGTTGGATTACTTTGCAGTATCGCTTCCGGATTTCCTGATCTTTGATGAGGATCTGAACAAGCGCAATCAGGCACACTGCTACTATCTGATGGGACTTGGAATGCTCGGACTTGGCAGAGATGAGGAGGCAAAGGAGAACTTTGAGAAGGCACTCAGCCTTGATCCGGCGCATCAGAATGCGGGAATTTACCTGAATATGACGGGATGCCGGGAGGTGTATTGAGATGGCAGAGATCGAGAGAATCACGGTGGAAAATTTTGCACCGTTTGGCTCTGTGATTGAGTTTCCGAAGGACAATCATGACAACTTTTACATTGTGGAGACGGAGGAGACTGAGCCGTGGAGACTGGCAGTCTTCCGATACAGCAACCATGAGATCCAGAGGATTGAGCGTCATCCGACGTCGAAGGAGAGCTTTGAACCTCTGTCCGGGACAACGCTTCTTCTGACAGCGGAGACGGACACTCCGGAAAACTACCACATTTTTCTTTTAGACCGTCCGATCTGCTTAAAGAAAAATATCTGGCATCAGGTTTTGTCGCTGAGTGATGAGGCGGTTGTAAAGATCACGGAGAACCGCGAGGTGGAGTCGGTCTTTTATGATCTTCCAAAGCCGATTCGGACACAGGTGATCGAATAATCAAATATAGACGCGAATGGTGTAAGGCTATCCGGATTGCAGAGAAATCTGTGATCCGGATGGTCTTTTTTTATGAAAAAATAATTCCGAAAAGTGCAAAAAAAACCGGGGCAGATTCCGAAAAAGAAATGATGTGGAAACGCTGGATCGTTATAATGAAGACAGCAGAAAAAGTAAAAAAATTAACAAAAAAGCCCAAAATGGCGGAGAGGAGAGAGACATTTATGGAGAAAATCACAGAAATCCACGGCAGACTTCTGGAAGGCTGCATCTGGGATGAGAGGTGTGATGCTCTGTATTTTGTGGACATCGAAAAATTCCGAATTTATCGCATGACAAAAGCGGATGATCTTAGTTTCCTTTCGCTCCCCACCTATGTCAGTGCGATTGTTCTGAGAGAAGACGGAAAACTGTTGGCGGCGCTTCAGGATGGTCTTTACACGGTGGATTTTGAGCGCGGAGAGACGGAAAAAATCATGGAGAGCGGATTTTCGGATGAAGTTCGCTACAACGACGGAAAGTGTGACCGGTACGGTGATCTCTGGCTTGGAAGTATGTATGTGGATCAGAGCCGGCCGGGGGCAAAAGGCGGAGGAAGCCTGTTCTGTATCCGGGACGGTGCTGTGGCAGCGGAGTACCCGTCATACACGATTCCGAACGGTCTTGACTGGATGGATGGCTGCTTTTTCCACACGGAGACTGGCGAGAAGAAAATTTCTGTGTATGAACAGGAACCGGGAGTCCGGGGCGTCATCGGGAAAAAGGTGTCGGAGATCGATCTCTCCGCGGAGAAAGGTTCGCCGGACGGGATGTGCATAGACCGGGATGGAAATCTGTGGATTGCGATGTGGGGCGGATTTGAGGTCATCGGATACGATCCGAGACGCAAAGAAGTCTTTAAGCGCCTGGAAGTTCCTGATGCGAACGTAAGCTGCTGTGTTTTTGGAGGAAAAGAAAAAAATCGCCTCTTTGTCACGACCGCCAAGGACGAGAATGGCAATGGAGGAGAAGTATACACGGTTTTATTGACCGATTATTGTGGAAAGGCAGGATATCGATATGGAGGCAGGTAAGAAAACCGTTTTAGTCACCGGAGGAGCAAAGGGAATCGGAAGACAGATCTGTCTGACGATGGCAGAAGAAGGGTACAACGTGATTGTCAATTACCGGAGTGATGAGAATGCGGCAAAGACGATCAAGAAACAGATTGAACAGATGGGACGCCGCTGCGAGATCATTTACGGGGATATGTCAAAGCTCGATGACATCCGTGAGATGTACCGCAAGGCATATGAGGCCTTTGATGCGATTGATGTGGTGGTCAACAATGCCGGAATCAGCAGTGAAGTCTATTTCCTCGATGCGACGGAGGAGATGTTTGACCACATGACGGCGGTAGACTGGAAGGGCGTTTTCTTCAGCAGCCAGATTGCGGCGAAGGCGATGATTGCGAGAAAGACAAAGGGAGTCATCATCAATGTCTCCTCGAATCAGGTGGACGGATGCTGGCCGAGAGCAACGATCTATGCGCCGACGAAGGCGGCAGTCAGCAAGTTCACGAAGAATGCAGGAATGGAACTGGCGGGGACCGGTGTGCGCATGGTAGCGATTGCACCGGGATACACGGATGTTGGCTGGGAGCCGGGGGATATCCGTCTGGAGGCGGCAGCGAGACTTCCGCTCCGCCGCTTTGCGACGACGAAGGAAATTGCAAAGGGAGTGGTCTATCTGGCATCCGACGATGCGGACTATATGCTTGGAAGCACACTGACGATCGATGGCGGTGCAACTCTTCCGGTTGTCGCCGCAAATGACTTTGTATAACAGATATTGGGAGATATTGAGAGGGAGGAGCCTCAGATGGAGGAAAAGAAATATTATAATCAGCTTTTGCAGGGAGATGGAGGTGCCTTAAAGCGGGCACTCTATAAGTCCATGGGATTTACGGATGAGGCACTCTCAAAACCGCTGATTGCGATTGTAAACACGTACACAAATGCGACACCGGGACATTACAACATCAATGAATTGTGTGAGCAGGTGCAGAAAGGAATTGAGGCAGGCGGAGGAACGGCGATGACGTTCGGCACGATTGCACCCTGCGACGGAATTGCAGAGGGACACGATGGAATGCGCTACATTCTTCCGTCGAGAGATTTAATCACGTCCTCTGTCGAGTGCATGGTGCGCGCCCACAAGTTTGACGGCATGGTGCTGCTCGGTTCCTGCGACAAGATTGTTCCGGGACTTCTGATGTCTGCGGCCCGCCTTGACATTCCGGCAATCTTCTGCAACGGCGGCCCGATGATGCCGGCCGTCTACAAGGGGAAACATTATGACGGAAATATTGTGACGGAAGCTGTGGGCTGGAAGAAGCGCGGCGCGATCACCGAGGAGGAGTTTGCGGAGATTGAGAATCTGGCAGAGCCATGTGTGGGTTCCTGTGCGATGCTTGGAACTGCGAACACGATGGGCTGTCTTGCGGAAGCGATGGGCATGAGCCTTCCGGGCAGTGCCGTGATCCCGGCAATCTATGCAAAGCGGATGCAGGTTGCCTATGAGACGGGACGTGCCGTGATGGGACTTGTGAAGAGTAAGACGACTGCCCGCAAGATTATCACAAAGAAATCATTGGAAAATGCGATTGCCGTGCTGATGGCGATGGGCGGTTCGACAAACGGAATCATGCATCTTCAGGCAATTTACAGGGAGGCAGGACTTGGAGAGCTGCCGCTTGAGACCTTTGATGAGTGGAGCAGAAAGATTCCGCAGGTTGCCTCGGTTTACCCGGCATCCCCGTATGATATGGTTGATTTTTATGAGGCGGGCGGAGTTCCGGCTGTGATGAAGGAGATTGAGAAGAAACTCAACACGGACTGCATCACGGTTACGGGACGCACGATCGGAGAAAATCTCAAAGATCAGCCGTTTACGGAGCGCAGGGAAGTGATCCGCACTACCGATGATCCGTTCCATGCAAATGGAGGAGTCGCTGTCTTAAAGGGAAATCTTGCCCCGTATGGAGCGGTTGTGAAGCCTGCGGCAATCCCGGAGAATTTGATGAAGTTTTCCGGAAAGGCTGTGGTGTTCAAGAGTGAGCAGGAGGCCTGCAGTGCGATTCTGGATGGAAAAGTGAAGGAGAACACGGTTCTCGTGCTTGCCTATGAGGGACCAAAGGGTGGACCGGGTATGCCGGAGATGTACCGCCCGATGAAGTGCTTAGAGGGAATGAATCTCTCTGGAAGCTGTGCACTTGTGACGGACGGACGCTTCTCGGGATCAAACCGCGGATGTTTTGTGGGTCACATTTCCCCGGAGGCGTATGAGGGCGGCTGTCTCGGTCTGGTTCAGGACGGAGATGTGATTGAGATCGATGTGGAGAACCGCAAAATCACGCTGGATGTTCCGGATGAGGTCCTTGAAGCGCGCAGAGCCGACTGGAAACCGGTTGAGAAGACTCTGAAGCCGGGATACTTAAATGTCTATAAGCGGATCAGCAGATCGGCAGCACAGGGCGCAGTTGTGGAGTAGTCAGACCGTAGTCAGACGCTTAAACGGAGCGCATCCGATATTGGAAAAATGATTAGAAAATAAATGAAATGAATAGCGATTGGAAGAAAACGATCGGGAGAAAAAGAAAAGACAGACGGAGGCAGAATAAATGCTTACATGGAAAGATGACAATGAATTATTTGCAATTATGAAGAAGGAGCTGTATTCCGCAGTAATCGGAGATATCCTTGACAAGATGCACTACACACACCAGTTTTTGCCGCAGCGGATCCAGCCGATCACGGAGGACATGGTTGTAGCGGGAAGAGCGATGCCGGTTCTGGAGGCGGATGCATTTGAAGAGTTGTCCGACGGACAGAATCCGATCATGAAAAAGCAGTTTGGACTGATGCTCGAGGCACTGGATGATCTGAAAGAGAACGAAGTTTACGTCTGCACGGGTTCCTCCCCGATCTATGCGCTGGTGGGAGAGCTGATGTGCACACGCATGCAGATTTTGAAGGCAGCCGGAGCGGTTGTAAATGGATTCCACAGAGATACAAAGGGAATCAAGGCACTGAATTTTCCGTGCTTCTCTTATGGACGTTATGCTCAGGATCAGGCGCCGAGAGGAAAAGTCATTGATTTCCGCGTTCCGATTGAGATGGACGGTGTGAGAATCCGCCCGGGCGATATCATTTTTGGAGATCTGGACGGTGTTCTGGTCATCCCGAAGGAGATTGAGACGGAGGTTATTCAGGCGGCCTATGAGAAGGCAACCGGAGAGAAGATGGTTGCAGAGGGAATCAAGGCAGGAATGGCTGCAAAAGCTTCCTTTGACAAATATGGAATCATGTAAAATTCAGAGAAGATGCAAGGTAATTCTGATTGAAAGATGACAGCAGAGCCGATCAGAATGAAAGAAAAAAGAACCAGCTCCCCAGACGGGAAAACTGGTTCTTTTTCATCCGTAAATATTTAACGGAATGATGAAACAAAATTACTCAACAGTCTTTAAATCAAAACCGAAGTACTTCACTGCGTTGTTGTAGCAGATGCCCTTTACGATCTTCTCAAGAGCCTTCTGGTCATCCGGGTACTCACCGTTCTCTACCCAGCTTCCGAGCAGCTCGCACATTACACGGCGGAAGTACTCGTGACGGGTGTAGGACAGGAAGCTTCTGGAGTCGGTCAGCATACCGATGAAGTTGCCGAGGCATCCCAGGTTTGCAAGGCTGGTCATCTGGTTGGTCATGCCTACCTTGTGATCGTTGAACCACCAAGCAGAACCGTGCTGCAGCTTGCCTGCTGCGGAGGTATCCTGGAAGCATCCGATGATCGTGCCGATTACAGCGTCATCGTTCGGGTTCAGGGAGTACAGGATGGTTCTCGGGATCTCGTTGGTTGCGCTCAGTGCATTCAGGAAATCAGCGGTCTGAGCAGCCGGAGCGTAGTTGTTGATGCAGTCGTATCCGGTATCCGGTCCGAGCTGTTTGTACATGTAAGCGTTGTTGTCGCGCTTGCAGCCGTAGTGGATCTGCATAGCCCAGTCATACTTGTGATACTGCTTTGCAAGGAACATCATGAATGCAGTCTTGTACTTGAGCATCTCCTCGTGGGTAACTTCCTGGCCGGACAGCTTCTTTGCGATGATTGCATCGATCTCAGCGTCGGTTGCCGGAACGTAAACGATGAAGTCCAGACCGTGGTCAGATACGCTGCATCCCATGGAAGTGAAGAACTGCATACGATTGTCGATTGCGCTCTTTAAGGAAGCGAAATCCTTAACCTCAACACCGCTCACCTCAGACAGCTTCTGCATGTAGGAAGCGTACTCCGGCTTTTCGATGTTGGTAGCCTTGTCCGGTCTCCATGCCGGCAGAGCCTGTACGTCGAAGGTCGGATCCTCTTTGATGACTTTGTGCCACTCAAGGGAGTCGATCGGATCATCGGTGGTGCAGATCAGGGTTACGTTGGAAGCCTTGATCAGGCTGCGAACGGTCCACTTGTTCTTTAACTGCTCGTTGCACAGGTTCCAGACTTCCTCTGCGGTATCTCCGCACAGATGTCCGGTGTAACCGAAGTAGCGCTGCAGTTCCAGATGGCTCCAGTGATACAGCGGGTTGCCGATCAGCTTCTCCATGGTCTCTGCCCATTTCTGGAATTTCTCACGATCAGAAGCATCGCCGGTGATGTACTTCTCATCTACGCCGTTGGAACGCATCTGACGCCACTTGTAGTGGTCACCGCCGAGCCATACCTGAGTAATGTTCTCGAACTTGCGGTCCTCAGCAATCTCTCTCGGGTTGATGTGGCAGTGGTAGTCGAGAATCGGCATGCCCTCTGCGTAGTTGTGGAATAATGCCTGAGCAGATTCGGTTGACAGAAGAAAATCCTTGTCCATAAACTGTTTCATTGGAAAAATCCTCCTTAAATGAATATAGTAGATACAACTTACAACTTTTTAAATCCTGAAACTTTTTTAAAACTTTGTTGTTGCTCTTTTTATCAAATCGGCGGCAATCGTAGTCCGGCTGGGCACGTTGACACCGTTGAAAACGCCCATAAGGGTATTGATTGTGGTGGTGCAGAGCGCTTCCACCTTGCTGTCGATCGAGGTCAGCTCCGGGTCTGTGCAGATCGAATACGTCGAGTTGTTGTATCCGACAATGCTCAAATCATCCGGAATTTTGAGCCCCTGCATGTGCGCATACTTGACAGCGCCGACTGCGAGGGTATCGTCCGAGGTCATCACAGCGTCAAAGATAAGTCCATCTTCAGCGAGATGCAGCAGAAGATCGCGGGCGGCGATGACATCCTTCTCACACTGATGGATGTATTCCGGGCGGACGGGAAGTCCGTGTCCGGTGAGCGCATCGCGGTATCCCTTCATCTTATTGGTTCCGCTGAAAGAATTGCTTGTGTAGAGATAAACAATTTTCCGGCATCCGGAAGCGATCAGCTGGCCGGTCGCCTTGTGTGCTGCCATGCGGTCATCACAGACGGTGCAGTAAATGTTCTCGCCCTCGAGATAACCATTGACAAGCATGATCGGAATCTCCTGTGCGCCCTCGAAAATGTAGGAGTTGTCCTTCGCCTTCGGCTCGATGAATTTGGAACCGGCGAGAATGATGGCGTCCACCTTTTTGGAGCGGAGCAGGTTAAAATACTGCTGTTTGGTCTCGAGAGAGTTGCCTGTGCAGCAGAGAATCGAGTCGTATCCGTTCACCCGGAGCTCGCGCTCGAGATAGTAGATCGCGTGGGCGAGATAGGGATCCGAGGAATCCGAACACATGATGCCGATCGTTTTGATGGAGCCAAGCCCCAGTCCTCTTGCAAATACGTTTGGCGTATATCCCAGTTCGTTCATGACAGCGTGCACCCGTGCCCGGGTTTTTTCGCTGACATTGGGATTGCCGTTGAGAACCCGGGAGACTGTGGCGATGGACACTCCGGCTTTTTTCGATACGTCATAAATGTTCATCAGTCGTTCCTCCCTTTTTGTATATTTGAATGAAGCATGATTTGAACATGATTGAACAAGATATTTAAAAGACTGAAAAAATTTTCTGTACAATAATATAGCACAATTTGGAAAAAAATTTTGTACGCATTTTCATAATCTTCAAATACATTCAAATACACATGGTTTTCTGTAAGTACTTACAAGCTAGTACCATTATAACCGCCAACCTGAAATAATGCAAGTGGTTATGAGAGGTTTTGTGGAATTTATTTGAAAAAAATTAAAGATTCCATCTTGACTTATAGAGAGAGTTTAGGTAGAATAATTGTAAGCACTTACAAAACAATTGTGCGCCAGATGACAGAATTCATTCACACAATCAATAGAATCAAATGACAGAGACGGAGCACAGATCATACAGACAACATGGACAGTGCAGAGAGAAAAAGAAACACCACAAGATCATGATCATTAAGATCGCGAGAAAAAGATAAAGGAAGATAAAGGAGAAGAGTTATGCAGGATTTTATCAGAATCAATGAGAACGATAATGTCGCAGTTGCACTCCGTCCGATTGCGAAGGGCGAACAGCTCACAGTCGGCCAGTATCAGGTGACAACGCAGGAGGAGATCCCGCAGGGCCACAAGTTTGCGTTAAAGCCGATCGAGAAGGGCAGTGAGGTTATCAAGTACGGCTTCCGCATCGGATATACAAAGGAAGCAGTTCCGGCAGGCGGCTGGGTTCACGTACACAATTTAAAGACTGCTCTGGGTGATCTTCTTGAGTACCAGTATCATCCGGTTGCTTCCAATCTGAAAGAGTCCGAGCATGCTTACTTTGACGGCTACCGCCGTACCGACGGAAAAGTCGGTGTCAGAAATGAGATCTGGATCATCCCGACCGTTGGCTGTGTCAACAGCATCGCACAGGCTCTCGAGCGTCAGGCAAAGAAGCTTGTCGGCGGCAATGTCGAGGATGTCATCGCATTTACTCATCCTTACGGATGTTCCCAGATGGGCGACGATCAGGAGCACACCCGCACCGTTCTGGCTGACATGATCCATCATCCGAACGCAGCAGGTGTTCTCGTTCTCGGCCTTGGCTGTGAGAACAGCAACATTCCGCTGTTAAAAGAGCAGTATATCGGTGAGTACGACGATCAGCGCGTGAAGTTCCTTCAGTGCCAGGATGTTGAGGACGAGCAGGAAGAGGCAATGAAGCTGCTTGAAGAGCTGGCTGTCTATGCAAATGGTTTCTCCAGAGAGAAGATCGATGCGAGCGAGCTGATCATCGGTATGAAGTGCGGCGGTTCTGACGGTCTGTCCGGAATCACGGCAAACCCGACTGTCGGCGCATTCTCCGATCTCCTGATCTCCAAGGGCGGTACGACGATTCTGACTGAGGTGCCGGAGATGTTCGGAGCAGAGACCCTTCTGATGGATCGCTGCGCAACCCCGGAACTGTTTGACAAGACCGTTCATCTGATCAACGACTTTAAGAATTATTTCAAGAGCCACAACCAGACGATCTACGAGAATCCGTCTCCGGGCAACAAGAAGGGCGGTATCTCCACCCTGGAGGATAAGTCCCTCGGATGTACCCAGAAGTCCGGAAGCGCTCCGGTCAAGGGTGTTCTCGCATACGGCGAGCAGGTAAAGGAAAAGGGTCTGAACCTTTTGTCTGCACCGGGCAATGATCTCGTTGCATCCACTGCACTTGCAGTATCCGGAGCACAGATCGTTCTGTTCACAACCGGACGTGGAACTCCGTTTGCTTCACCGGTTCCGACTGTCAAGATCTCAAGCAACTCCAAGCTGGCCGGCCATAAAGAAAATTGGATTGACTTTAATGCCGGACGTATGGTAGAAGATAAGAGTAAGGAAGAGCTCGCACAGGATCTGTTTGACTATGTGCTGGCAGTTGCTTCAGGTAAGAAAGTAAAGGCAGAGGAGGCCGGATTCCACGATATGGCTATCTTCAAGCAGGGTGTAACTCTGTAAGTTTATCATTCAGAGTCCATTGAATTCATGATCCTGCCTCTGTCATAGAAAGGCGTGACAGAATATGAAACTGAACAGAACGACCCAGAGGACTGTTGAGATCCTCAAACTGGTATCAAAAAATCCGGAAGGCATCACTCTGGATGACATTTGTGAGAAACTGGAACTTCCCAAGACGAGTGCCTATGACATTGTGACGACGCTTGCGGAGATGGGGATGGTCAATGTGGACCGCGGTCAGAGACAGCGCTACACAATTGGTCTGACCGCATACCGGATAGGAATCAATTACACCAACAATCTGGACTTTATCAGTGTGATTGAGCCGGAACTGCGCGCGTTCGCAAAGGAAGTCGGAAAGACAGTCTTTTTTGGGGTGCGTTCTGATCACGATGTCGTATATATCTGTAAGGCAGAGCCGGAGAATCCGATTATCACGACGGCGACTGTCGGCACGAAAAATCCGATGTACTGCACCTCCCTTGGCAAGGCGATTCTCGCCTACAGCGACGAGGAGACCGTGCGTCAGGTGATTAACCGCATCAAATTCCGCCAGAAGACGGACCGGACGATCATGGACCGTGCATCCCTTCTCGCGGAGCTCGACCGCGTGCGTCAGAACGGATATGCGTTTGATGCGCGTGAGATGGAGGAACACATGGAGTGTGTCGGTGCGCCGGTCTTCGGTCCGGATGGAAGCGTGGCAGGGGCGATCAGCGTCTCAAGTCTGTATAAACCGACGGAAAATTATGAGCTTCTCGGAAAGCTGGTTTCCGAGAAAGCACAGGAAGTTTCGAGGCGTTTAGGGTTTATCGGAAAAAGATAAAAAATAAGTAGATTTCCTGTTGACAAATGAGACAGAAACTATTAGAATCCAAGTATAGAAATCGCAAATGTGAAATGAATTCGCATATACGAATAAATGAAACCAAGAAAAGGAGAACTATCATGAAAAAAGAGCAGGTATTAGCAAGACTGAAAGAAGATTGTCTGGTAGCAGTTGTTCGTGCAAAGAACCTGGAGCAGGGCGAGAAGGTTGTTGATGCAATCATCGCTGGTGGAATCAACTTCATCGAGATCACCATGACCATGGACGAGGGCAACCCGGTTGACTTCATCGCAGCTATGGCTAAGAAGTACAAGGATAACGACAAGGTTGTAATCGGTGCAGGTACCGTTCTGGATCCGGAGACTGCAAGACAGGTTATCCTGGCTGGTGCAAACTACGTTGTAAGCCCGGGTCTGAACGTTGAGACCATCAAGCTGTGCAACCGTTACAGAGTACCGATGCTTCCGGGCGTTATGACTCCTACCGAGGCAATTACCGCTCTTGAGGCTGGATGCGACGTTATCAAGATCTTCCCGGGCAACATTGTAGGACCGGCAGCAATCAGCTCCTTCCGTGGACCGCTTCCGCAGGGCGAGTTCATGCCGAGCGGCGGTGTTGATGTAGACAACGTAGACAAGTGGATCAATGCAGGTGCATACGCAGTAGGTACCGGAAGCAGCCTGACCAAGGGTGCTAAGACCGGTGACTTCGCAGCAGTAACTGCAAAGGCTCAGGAGTTCGTTGCAGCAGTAGCAGCAGCACGTAAGTAATTCAGTAATTCAAACAGAATTCATTCTTCATTCGTATTTGCGGATTATTCGATAGCTGTCAAATGAAAATGCCGCGCCTGATCCGAGTGATCGGATCGGACGCGGTGATTCATGAGATGGACACAAAGCGAGTCCGTTCAAAAGAAAAAGAGCAATAAAAAAGAAAAATAAAAAATTAAGGAGACACAAAAATGGCAAAAGTAGTAACCATGGGTGAGATCATGCTGAGACTTTCCACCCCGAATAATGAGAAATTTATCCAGGCAGACGAGTTCGATGTAAACTACGGCGGCGGTGAGGCTAACGTAGCAGTATCTCTGGCTAACTATGGTCATGATGTAGATTTCGTTACCGCAGTTCCGTCCAACCCGATCGGTGATTGCGCAGTAGCAGCTCTGAGAAAGTACAATGTAGGAACCAAGCACATCGCAAGAAGCGGTGAGAGACTGGGTATCTACTTCCTTGAGACCGGTTCTGCAATGAGAGCTTCCAACGTTGTTTACGATCGTGCACACAGCTCTATCTCTACCGCTACTCCGGACGAGTTCGATTTCGATGAGATCTTCAAGGATGCAGACTGGTTCCACTTCACCGGAATTACCCCGGCTGTAAGCGACGCTGCAATCGAGCTGACCGAGGCTGCCCTGAAGGCTGCTAAGGCTCACGGTGTAACCGTATCTGTTGACTTAAACTTCCGTAAGAAACTGTGGTCTTCCGAGAAGGCTCAGAAGGTTATGACCAACCTGATGCAGTATGTTGACGTTTGCATCGGAAACGAAGAGGATGCAGAGAAGGTTCTTGGCTTCAAGCCGGGCAACACCGATGTTACCTCCGGTGAGCTGGAGCTGGCTGGTTATGTAGATATCTTCAACCAGATGGCTGACAAGTTCGGATTCAAGTACATCATCAGCTCCCTGCGTGAGAGCCACAGCGCTTCCGACAACGGCTGGTCTGCTTGCATCATGGATGGTCAGACTCGTGAGTTCTATCATTCCAGAAAGTACCGCATCGCTCCGATCGTTGACCGTGTAGGTGGCGGAGATTCCTTCGCTGGTGGTCTGATCTGCGGTCTGGTAGATGGCAAGAACATGAAGGATGCTCTGGAGTTCGCAGTAGCTGCATCTGCTCTGAAGCACACCATCCCGGGAGACTTTAACCTGGTTAGCCGTGCAGATGTAGACAACCTGGCAGGCGGCGACGGTTCAGGTCGTGTTCAGAGATAATTGATTCACCGATTATAAAATATACTGATATACTGACATCGTAGATAAATGGCTAATTTCCGTAAAAGGGATTAGCCATTTTATCTATCAAAATTGCAGAATGCCACGCCTGATGGCGTGCAGAGTTCCGTTCGTTGCCAAGATTTTTGTCAGGGCATGGATTCCATACACAGCAGAACAGAATACAGAACAGAATTAGGAAAGCGCAAAGGCGCGGAGGGCAAAATTATGGGGAATACAAGAGATTTTGATTTGCTGACACTTGGACAGGTACTTCTTCGCCTGTCACCGCCGAACAACGAGCGTCTTGTTCGCGGAGATACCTTTATCAAGCAGGTTGGAGGTGCGGAGCTGAATGTGGCGGTTGGCGTCTCTCTGCTTGGACTTCACACCGGAATCGTTTCCAAACTTCCGTCTCACGATATCGGAACGTTCATGAAAGGAAAGATCCGTTCCTACGGCGTCAGCGATGACTATTTCATTTACGACAAGTCGCCGAATGCGCGTGTCGGAATTTACTACTACGAGAGCGGAGCGTATCCGAGAAAGCCGAAAGTCATTTACGACCGAATCGGAAGTTCGTTCTATTCTCTGGACATCAACGATATTCCGGAGGAGGTTTACACGGCAACACGCTGCTTCCACACCAGCGGAATCACACTGGCACTCAGCCCGAAGATCCGCGAGACGACAATTGAGATGATCAAACGTTTCAAGGCTACGGGAACACTCGTATCCTTTGATGTCAACTTCCGCGGAAATCTCTGGAGTGGAGATGAGGCGAAGGCGTGCATTGAGCAGATTCTGCCGTATGTGGATATCTTTTTCTGCTCCGAGGATACCGCACGTCTGACGTTTAAGAAGACCGGTACCGCAAGAGAGATGATGAAGAGCTTTGCAACGGAGTATCCGATCTCGATCGTGGCATCGACACAGCGTATTGTGCACAGCCCGAAGCGCCATGATTTCGGCTCTGTTGTCTACGACGCGAAACATGACTGCTACTTCGAGGAAGAGCCATACCGCGATATCGAGGTTGTGGATCGAATCGGAAGCGGAGATGCATACATTTCCGGCGCTCTCTACGGTCTGCTTTCAAGCGATTTTGACTGCGAGCGTGCGATGCAGTACGGCAATGCGACGAGCTCTGTAAAGAATACGATTCCGGGTGATCTTCCGTCCTCCGATCTTGAGGAGATTGAGACGATTATCAAGGCACATCAGAGCAAGGGACCGCAGCTTGAGATGGCACGCTAATTCATTGCTGTCTGAGCAATGCGTGAACAATAACCGCCAGAACGATAAGGGAACGTCTGGCGTGACGAGGGGACAAGAAATAAGGGACAGGGCAATTAAAAAGATAATGGGGGAACAATTTTATGAAGACATTCAAAGGTCAAATCAGAGGCAACGTAATCGTGGGACAGTCCGGCGGACCGACCGCAGTTATCAACTCCAGCCTTGCAGGAGTATTTAAGACCGCAGTGGATCGCGGTGCCGGAAAAGTATACGGCATGCTCCACGGCGTTCAGGGTCTGCTTGAGGAGAAAGTCGTAGATCTGTCTGAGCACATCAGAAGCGATCTCGACATTGATCTCTTAAAGCGCACACCGTCTGCTTTCCTTGGATCCTGCCGTTATAAACTGCCGGAGATTAAGGATGACCGCGCTGTCTATGACAAGATTTTTGAGATCCTGGACAAGCTGGGTGTGGAGTATTTCTTCTACATCGGCGGAAACGATTCCATGGATACAATCAAGAAGCTGTCTGATTATGCAATCTTAAACGGCAGCAAGATTCGCTTCATGGGTGTTCCGAAGACGATTGATAATGACCTTGCCGTGACCGACCATACACCGGGATTCGGAAGTGCCGCAAAGTATATCGCTTCCATCACGAAGGAAGTCATCCGCGATGGTTTGGTATACGACCAGCAGAATGTTACCCTGATCGAGATCATGGGACGAAATGCAGGATGGCTGACCGGAGCAGCAGCGCTTGCAACCGGTGAGGACTGCGAGGGACCGGATATGCTCTTCCTTCCGGAGATCACCTTCGATGTGGATGCATTCATGAAGAAAGTCGCTGAGATTCACAAGAAGAAGAAATCTGTTGTGATCGCAATCTCAGAGGGTGTCAAGGTGGCTGACGGCAGATATGTCTGCGAGCTGACAGACAACATCGACTATGTGGATGCGTTCGGTCATCGCCAGCTGACCGGAACAGCTCGTTTCCTTGCAGAGAAGATTTCCAAGGAAGTCGGATGCAAGACGAGAGCAATCGAGTTCAACTCCCTTCAGCGCTGTGCTTCCCACATTGTAGGACGTGTGGATATTACCGAGGCTTATCAGGTAGGCGGAGCAGCTGTAAAGGCAGCTTTCGAGGGTGAGACTGGCAAGATGGTTATCTTAAAGCGTGTCTCTGATGATCCGTATCTGTGCGTAACTGATATCTATGATGTTCACAAAATTGCGAATGTCGAGAAGAAAGTTCCGAGAGAGTGGATCAATGAGGCAGGAGATTATGTGACCGATGAGTTCCTCGACTACGTTCGCCCGCTGATTCAGGCAGAGCTGACCCCGATGATGGTAGACGGACTTCCGCGTCATCTGCGTCTTGAGGATATTGCATACAAGAAGTAAGAGTTCTCGATTTCTAAAATTCTTGATGAAATGAAAATTTTTGAAAGTTTTGGTTTAAACGTATAAGAATAATGCAAGAGTAGCACGAGAAAATAATACGAGAATAAAAGAAGCTGTTTTGTGATTCGCCACGGAGTTGAGGGGGATCACAGAACAGCTTTTTTTGTTGATTTGTGTTGCACCGAAATTTGCGTTATATGCTCCGACGGCGAGTAAAGCCCTGCAAACGCGCTCTCGCTCCGGGTTCGATGTAACGGTGCATAAGGTCGCAAAACACGCGACCTAAACACCGACATCTCACACGGGTTTGCAGGTGCTTTCTCGCCTTTCGTCGCATTGTTTACTTACTATAACATTTATGTAGTTTAGAAAAGATGTTTTCTTTCGCATATATAGGTAAAAATATTTGCTTAGTGAGCTCCCTCATACCGGTTGCCGCTGAAAGCGAGAATCAGCAGGAAGATCGGGTTTAAGAAGACCAGACCTACCGCAAACAGGATTCCGCGTCCGAACGCCTCTGCGAGCTTGTAGAGGGCGGTCAGCTGGATCACTGCGAGAATCAGGGAGATCACATAGCTGAGGTTTTCAGCACTGCCTCCGATCATCGACAGGGTTCCTGTGAGCAGAGAAAGCACGAGGGAAACAAAAAACATCTTTGTATTCCATGTGAGTTTGTACTGAACATAGGTGTTGTAGACCGGGATCAGGGATTTCCAGCCGGCTTCCCCTGCCTTTGTAAAAATGCGCCAGTACGCTACCACATTCAGAATGTACCAGCATATCCCGAGAACTGCCACGATGGCAAAAACTGTAATCATTTCATTCATAAGTATCCTATCCTTTCCAATCTCCTGTGTAAGAGCAAGCCATAAACAGGGATTTATTTGTTAGTCTTTTGCTGAAAAATCAGAAAATCTTCCAATCAGAATTATACAGGAAACCCCTTACAGCGTCAAGCAAACACAATATTTACGGCTCTCTTACGAATTTACGGGGCATTTACGAATTATTACAAAAGTATTACATCGCTTGACCTTGGAACAATTCCAAGGTGTACAGTAGGTCCATCGCAGGAAGCAAGTGATCCTGAGAAGATGAAAAACAGTGATACAAAAAAGAAAAAACGAAAAAGAAAAAAGACAGACAAACAACAGATCGCGATAAGCGAGTGAGAATGGAAGGGAGCATATCAACATGAGATTAAAAAACAAAAAGAAAATTTTGATTCCGCTGGCAGCGGCAGCTATGACGATCGGAGCTTCGATGACTTCATTTGCGGCATATGGCTGGCAGAACACAGATGGAACCTGGCATTATTACGATTCCGACGGAAATCAGGTGACGGAAGCGTGGAAGAAGTCCGGCAACAACTGGTACTGGCTGGATGAGAATGGCGATATGGCGACGGAGAGTCTGATTGAGGTCGATGACGAGCACTACTATGTAGACCAGAATGGTGTGCAGGTGAAGAATCAGTGGAGAGAGCTTGACAACGACGATGACAGTGAAGATGCTTCCGATACCGCCTGGTATTACTTTGGACCGAACGGAAAGGCTTACAAGGCAGGAGATTCCGGAAAGACGACGTTCAAGAGCATTGTGACGGCGAGCGGTGCGACGAAGAAGTATGCGTTTGACGATCAGGGAAGAATGCTTTACGGCTGGGTCAATGAGTCCTCCGAGCGTCAGACCGGAGATGATGCATGGAAGGAAGGCGTTTACTACCTCGGAGAAGCGGGAGACGGCGCACTCAGAGACAATCAGTGGGCAAAGATTGAGGTTGTCGATGATGAGCAGGAAGATGATGATTTCCAGGATTACTACTGGTTCTACTTCAAGAGCAACGGTAAGAAGACTGTGGACACGACAAAGAAGATTAACGGCAAGAAATACCGCTTCACGGAGAACGGAAATGCGATCTTCAACTGGTATGCAACCCCGTCTGAGGCGACTCCGGCATCGGCAAGCAACATGTTTTACAGTCAGCCGTCAGACAGCTGGCTGAGCATCGGCTGGTTCTACACTGTTCCGGGTGAAAATGTGGATGCGGAGGCACATGATGCCGATGAGGCGCACTGGTTCTATGCGGACAAGGATGGTGATCTGACAGTCAGCCAGATTAAGAAGATCAACGGTTACTACTATGGATTTGACGAGCACGGCGAGATGCTCGACGGTCTGTACAAGCTGAGTGTGGACGGCAGAACGATCGTCTCCTACGAGGAGATCGAGAGTGAGAGCGATCTCCCGGAGGCTGATGAGGCGTGGGATGTCTACTACTTTGGCGGCGGCTCCAAGGAGGGTGCATTAAAGACCGGAACGGCTTCCATCACGCTCGACGGAGAGACTTACAAGTACAGCTTTAAGAAGTCTGGCGATGAGCGCGGCAAGGGCATTGACGGTTTCGATGATGGCTACCTTTACATCAAGGGTCAGCTTCAGAAGGCAGACTCCGATGAGAAACTTAGGGTTGTGACCTACGAGGACGAGGACTACCTTGTAAATACCTCCGGTAAGGTCCAGAAGAGCAAGAAGAACATCAAGGATGCCGATGATTACTATTACTGCACAGACAGCAACGGTGTTGTGACCTACAAGGACACGGATAAGTGGACGGCAGACTCTGATAAATAATAAAAGAACTGACAAAAAAACAAACAAATTCTCTCCTTTTTCTGAAAATTAAAATTCCTATCACGATAAAAGACAGGGTTTCCGGACACGATTCGGAACCCTGTTTTTGTATTTATAAAAAAAATATTAAATATTTTTCAAAAAGTTATTGACGGCTAACTTTAGTTAGCGTATACTAATTAGACGAAAGAGTTACCGGGCGCTAACGTACCAGTAATAAAACGTATAGAACAAGATGCATGGGAGAGGAGAAGAGAGATGCCGCTGACGATGATGCAGACCGGCGAAGTACATAAGATTCGCAAGGTCGGTGGAAGTGATGACACGAAGAGATTTCTTTCTAATCTCGGATTTGTTGTCGGAGCAGAAGTAACTGTCGTATCCGCAATCGGGGGCAACATGATTGTCAACATCAAGGATTCGAGAGTTGCCATTAATCAGGATATGGCGCGCCATATTATGATGGAGATGTAATCCGTCATAGAAAAAGGGAAGCGTTATATGATAAAGATGAGTTTTCAGGAAAGGAGATAATCACGATGACTTTAGGTGATGCAGCAGTAGGCAGTACCGTAATCGTTGCGAAAATTACCGGTGATGCCGCTTACAAACGCCGTATTATGGATATGGGTATCACAAAAGGAAGCGAACTTTATATCAGAAAAGTAGCTCCTCTGGGAGATCCTGTTGAGATTACTGTAAGAGGCTATGAGCTCTCAGTAAGAAAAAATGATGCTCAGTGCGTAGAAGTAAAGGCAAAATAAGACGTTGAAATAACACGCTGAGAACAACAAAAGCAGGAACGAGCGAAATGCTCATGGAGGGAAAAAATGGCAATCAAAATCGCACTCGCGGGCAACCCGAACTGTGGTAAAACAACCCTGTTCAATGCGCTGACCGGTGCTAACCAGTATGTTGGTAACTGGCCGGGTGTTACCGTTGAGAAAAAAGAAGGCAAGCTGAAAAAGGGAAAACATGATGATGTCATCATCACAGACCTTCCGGGTATCTATTCCATGTCTCCGTATACACTGGAGGAGGTAGTAACCCGTGACTATGTTCTGAAAGATGATCCGGATGTGATCGTGGATCTGGTAGATGCGACGAACATCGAGAGAAACCTGTATCTGACGACCCAGCTGATCGAGACCGGTGTTCCGGTTGTAATTGCTCTGAACATGACCGATCTTCTCGCAAAGAGAGGAATCAAGATTGATGTGGAGCGTCTGTCCATGCTTTTGAACTGCCCGATCGTAGAGATCTCTGCATTGAAGCAGACCGGTCTTGACAAGCTGATCGATGAGGCAGTGAAGACGGCAAAGAAGAAGGAAGTTGCTCTTCCGAAGGAGATCTTCTCCAAAGAGTTAGAGGGCGCAATCGACAAGGTTGAGGCTGTTCTTCCGGATTCCATCACCGACGACAAGAAGAGATGGTACGCAGTAAAGTTCCTTGAGAACGATGAGAAGATCGTTGCATCTGTAAAGCTGTCCGATTCCGGAAAGAAGATTGTGGATGAGACGAGAACTGCTTTTGAGACAGAGCAGGACGATGATATGGAGAGTATCGTAACGGACGGACGTTACAGCTTCATCCAGAAGATCGTTTCTTCCAGCGTGAAGAAGGGCAAAGAGAAGATGACAACTTCCGACAAGATCGACCAGATCGTTACGAACCGAATCCTCGGTATCCCGATCTTTGTTGCCGTTATGTTCGTTGTTTACTACATATCCGTTTCCACAGTCGGAACCCTGGTTACTGACTGGACGAACGATACCTTTGTCGGTGCGATTCAGGGCGTTGTCGGTGATTTCCTCACAAATGCCGGCGCTGGCGATCTCGTAATCAGCCTTGTTGTAGACGGTATCATCGGCGGACTCGGAGCAGTACTTGGATTTATGCCTCAGATGGCAATCCTCTTCCTCTTCCTGTCCATCCTTGAGGACTGCGGATACATGGTTCGTATCGCATTCGTTATGGACCGCGTGTTCCGTCACTTCGGACTGTCCGGTAAGAGTTTCATCCCGCTGCTGATTTCCTCCGGATGTGGTATCCCGGGAATCATGGCATCTAAGACGATTGAGCAGGATAATGACCGTCGTCTGACAATTATGACCGCAACCTTCGTTCCGTGTGGTGCAAAGCTCCCGGTTATCGCTCTGATGGGCGGTGTTATGGCTGGCTATGTAACCGGCTGGGATGTTGCAGGTCTGATGACCCCGATCATGTACTTTGTAGGTATCATCGCAGTTTTAGTTGCAGCAATCATGTTGAAGAAGACCAAGCCGTTTTCCGGTAAGCCGGCTCCGTTCGTTATGGAGCTGCCGCAGTACCACATTCCGTCTGCAAGAACCGTACTGCTTCACGTATGGGAGAGACTGAAGGGCTTCATGATCAAGGCAGGTACCATCCTGTTCTTAGCCTGCGTAGTAATGTGGGTTCTGAGTACGTTCGGTGTTCAGGACGGTGCATTTGGAATGGTTGAGGATTCCGCGGACAGCCTGATGGCTATCATCGGCGGCGCAATCGCTCCGCTGTTTGCTCCTCTTGGATGGGGCGAGTGGCAGCCGGTTGCAGCAGCAATCTCCGGCTTCAGTGCAAAAGAGGGTATCGTTTCCACGATGGGCGTACTTGCAAATGTTGCAGGTGATGTTGAGGATGCAGATACCGTTGCAGCTGGTGTTGGCATGTGGTTCCCGACCGCAATCAGCGGTTTCAGCTTCCTGCTGTTCAACCTGCTTGATTCCCCGTGTCTGGCAGCAATCTCCACGATGGCTCAGCAGATGCAGAATCGCAAGTGGTTCTGGTTTGCAATTCTGTTCCAGAACGTATTTGCCTACGCAGTAACGCTGGTTGTATATCAGCTTGGCAGTGTTCTGACCGGCGGTGCTTTCGGTGTCGGCACAATCGCAGCAATCATTGTTCTGGCATTCATGCTGTTCATGCTGTTCCGTCCGGACCCGTACAAGGATCAGAAGACTTACTCCAAGAGATCTGTACAGTCTGCGTCATAATAATAAGTAGAAAAAGTTTTTTAGCGGGAGCTGGGCGCAGAGATGTGCCCGGCTTCTGTGCACAAAAAGGAGGTGTATCAGAATGGCTGATATTCTTATCATGGTAGCTGTGCTTGCTTACTGCGGTCTGGTTATTTACTGGAAGAAAACAGGGGTACTCGGTGACAGCTGCGGAGGAAGCTGCGGAAGTGGTGGCGGATGTTCCGGCTGTGGAGGAAGCTGTTCTTCCTGCAAAGGAGCCTGCCATTCGCACGCTCCGAAAAAGAGTCACAGATAGCAGGAAAACGAATATAAAATAAGTAGGAAAGAAGACGGCGATGGGAAATTCAACTGGTTCCATGTTTTATATGGTGCTCATCTTTATTGTGCTGTATGTGGCCGGTGTGGCAATTTACAGTGGATTCAAGATGTTCCAGAAATGGAGAGAGCAGGCTCGTGACCGCAAATTCCAGAGTGGCGAACAGGGTGGATCTGAAAAATAGAGAGATACCGGAGCAGAAGCCCTATAAAGGCAGAGCAGGCATATAAAAACAAAACAGATATAAAAACAAATATAAAAAATAGAAATCGAAGACGAGAAACAGAGGCAGAAAAATGGCAAATGCGATTATCATTGTGGTTCTGCTTGCGATTGCGATATTTGCAGTGAGGGGAACCATGAAACATATGAAGGGGGAAAGCCCCTGCTGTGGCGGCGGTTCCGGAGATCTTCCGCCAGAGGACAAGAAACTGGAGAATCCGGTGATCGGAAAAATGACGGTTCATATCAAGGGAATGACCTGTCAGCACTGTGTGAAGCGCGTGACGGAGGCGATCAACAAGATTGACGGAGCCTCTGCAAAAGTCAATTTGAAACACGGGGAGGCCATCGTCTCCTATGACCGGAAAATCGATTCTTCAGAAGTGAAGGCGCGCATTGAGAGAGCCGGTTATGAAGTGACTTCCGTGGAAGAGTGAGAAAAGAGAACGAAAATGCTCCGCGAGCGTCGACTTGAAAAAGACAAGAAGGGATGGGGGACCCGCCTGTCCGCCACTTCTTGTCTTTTTTGTTTTAAAAGGTATGAGAGACGGACAGAGATCAGATTTTTTCGCTTTGGGAGGTCGATTCCACCGGAAGATACATCTGTATGTGAAAGAAGGTCTGACCGCTTCGGGCACTTCTTCCGATGAATGTGCAGTAGAGATGGGAGGAAGGCGTCAGCCCGCGCTCTTTTGCGGAATCGAGGAGAGCGCGGACCTGCTCTTCCTGAGGAAGCCTTTCCTTGGAAATCGCAAATGAGGACAGACAGGGGAAGGAATCGATGGAAGCCGTATCGGTCTCAGAAAACGGGTATTCCACGAAATCGCGAAATTCTTTTTTCAGGATCAGCTGCGTGTTCTTGTAGTTGAGCTGGATCTGACTGCCTGTCATGTTCCAGTCGTAAGTGTCGTAGACATACATCATGTCGAGACCCGGGTAGCGGGCGGCAAGACGGAACCACTGAGTGATGCCCTCGAAAAAGCTGGTTTCCGGGATAATTACATAGGAAGCGGGAAAAGAATTGAGGAGGACTTCTCCGCGGTGACGGACGACCTGTTCATAGTCTTCTAAACTCATCTGGAGCCGTGCAATAGCTTGCTGGTGGCGGCGAACCTCATTTTTCTCCCTGATCAGCTGATCTTTAAGTCGATCAATCATGGACTCGTCGAGAGGGGAGTCATGGAGGCCGACGGCGATCGCATCGAGTCCCATTCCCATTTTTCGTTCGTATAAAATGGAGATCAGGCGGGGAAGATCTTCGTCCGTGTAATAGCGGTATCCATTGTCGTCTTTCTTGGAAGGGATAAGTCCACGCTTTTCGTAGTGGCGCAGGCTGTCACGGCTCATTCCGATGAGATCGGCGACATCCCCGATGCGGTATTTTGTCTGTGGCATTTCTTTTATATCTTCAATAGTCATCATCTTAAAAGTCCTTTTTATAATTCCAATATTTTTCAATCTTTCAAATCTCTGCGAACATCGACTTGAATCTTAATGAAATAGCACATATATCACATATAGCAAGAAATCCGCGGAAAATCAATACAGGTAAGAAAACGTTAAGAAAGCGTAAGGTTCTTGTATTCTGTATATGGGCAGGAATTTTCTGAACTGAAAATTCCGTATGATACAGTGGCGGGAGCAGATAGTGACGACATTTTCTCAACTGAGAAAATGTGACGGATAAGGGCGTTGACTCAACGGTTAGCATATGCTAACATATAGCCATCCGAACAGGAAAGGGAAACCAGACGGAGCAAAGATTTCCAGCTCTCATTGGTGGTGGAATTTATCGAGTCAGGGAAAGATAAAAACTGATGATCGAAAATTCAAGACCGAAGACACAAGATTGAAAACCGAAAATAAGGATGGAGAACTGGGAAGACGAAGATGGACAGGAGGACGAGAAATGCCGGTTGAGACAATGCTTTCTTTTTTAAATACCTGCACGCCGGAGGCAAAGCTGGGCTTTCAGGTTGTGACACAGTGTGCACCGGTTTTGAAGGGAGTCAAGATTTCCAATCTGATTTCCGTGAAGCAGGGAAGCTGGTTGAAGATCCGTGAATATCTCAAGAAGAGCAGAATCGTCTGCGTGCCGCTGTACTCGGACGGAGTGAAAGAGGTCCTGTTTTTGTACCGGTTTGACCGCCTGCGGATCCATCTGTGTCAGGACAAGATCCGGAGATTTCTGTGCCGGTATGGATATACCTGTTTTGACGTCGGCTCGGTGCTCAAGAGACTGAGAGAGAGATACCGGCTGTACGCACAGAACGGAGGAGAGTTCCCACACGAACTCGGGGTTCTTCTCGAATATCCGCTTGAGGATGTGGAGGGATTTATCGCGAATGCAGGACAGAACAGTCTGGCTTCGAGATACTGGAAAGTTTACCACAATCCGCAGGAGGCGGAGAGAACGTTTCGTGTCTACGATGAGGTGAAGGAACAGGCGATGAGGGAGATCATGAATGGTTTCGCGCTTGGGCAGGTCGCTGTTTCCTGATTGATCGGACACAAGGTGTCGGAAAATATGGTATCAACGGTTTGCCGTGCAGTTTTCCTGAAATCTGGATAATATTGCAAGGCAGACAAAAAATAAAAAATCAAAAGAATTAAATCCAAAAGATCAGAAAAAGATCAGAGAAAATGAGAAAAAGGAGAGAACAGAAATGAAGGATGTTTACGTAGTATACTGGAGCAGCACCGGAAATACTCAGGCAATGGCAGAGGCAGTTGGCGAAGGCGCAGAGGCTGCAGGCGCAACCGCTCATGTTGTAGAGGTGGCAAGCGCAGATGCATCTGCGCTGAAGGATGTGCCGGCATTTGCTCTCGGAGCATCCGCTATGGGCGCTGAGGAGCTGGATTCTGAGATGGATGATTTTGTGACTCAGGTAGAGGCATTTGCAGCGGGCAAGACGATCGCCCTGTTCGGCTCTTATGACTGGGGTGATGGAGAGTGGATCCGTACCTGGACCAGCCGCATGGAAGAGGCAGGCGCAAAGGTAATCGGCGGAGAGGACTGCATTGCAAATCTGACTCCGGATGATGAGGCGCTTGACAAGTGCAAGGCAATCGGTGCTGAGCTGGCAAATATGTAAGTTTGTCTATAAAAATAAAGAAAATCAACAGGAAGAAGGAGTGGTCAGACTCTCTTGCGGAAACGTGCAGGGGAAGTCTGTCTGCTTCTTTTTTTATGGAAAAAGGCGTTCTTGATCTGTTTTTCTCAGTTTGTATTTTTTTTGAAAATGTCAAAAAACGGAAAAAATCCACTTGACTTTTCAAAAGAGTTAGCGTATGATAACTATGAAAATGATAATCAGTCTCAAATAAAAACACGAAAATGCAAAGTATTTAAATATTTAAATAAAAAGTTTTCAGAGTTTCTAAAGTTTTCAAATTTACAGAAAATGATTCGCAGATGATTTACAAAAAGGGAGAAGAAGGAGGTAAAAGATGTCTGTCGAGGCTAAGAAAGGATTTATTATACAGGAATTAAAGAAGAACGGGTGCAGAATTACCAGTCAGAGACAGTTGCTGATTGATATTATTCTTCAGGATGAGTGCAGTTGCTGCAAGGAAATTTATTATCGGGCAGCAAAGCATGATCCGACAATCGGAATGGCGACAGTTTACCGCCTGGTGAAGACGCTTGAGGAGGCTGGCCTGATTCAGCGCAAAAATATGTACCGTATTGACTGCACCAATGCTGTTGCAACTGCATAAGGAAAAGAACGCATACGGATGAAAAGAAACGGAATTTCTGAGGTGACGGAGATTCCGTTTTTCTTTTGCGTTACGGTTCACGCGCCTTGCAAACAGCTGTACAGGAACCTTTTTGTTTCTTTTTTATTTCATTACACTACTAGACGGAACGGAAAAATTCGTATATGATAATAGCTAGTATGATGCGGGAGGGATTTGAATGCACGAATCAGGAGAAAATTATCTGGAAACAATACTGATCTTGAAAGAACGAAAGGGTACCGTTCGTTCCATAGATATTGCAAGAGAGCTGAATTTCAGCAAACCGAGCGTCAGCCGTGCGATGGGAATACTCAGAGAGGACGGATTCATTGAGATGGAGCCGTCGGGTGGGATCACATTGACGCCGGAGGGGCTGGCAAAGGCAGAGGCGGTTTACGGCCGTCATCGTCTGCTGACCGCATTTTTGCAGGAGGTGACCGGGGTTCCGAAAGAGCAGGCTGAGGCGAATGCGTGCCGGATGGAACACATTCTGGATCAGGATGTTGTCGATGGAATCAACCGCTATATGATTGAGCGAGAAGAGAAAGAAAAAGCAGCTGCATCTGGTGCAGTGCAGGAACAGTAGCAAAAAAGCAAATCTGTGAAACCCGAAATGAGACGGAAACTTGACTTTCCGCTTATTTTGTGAGAAAATAACCATTTGGAAAGAAGGCAGAATCATGACAAAGATTGATATTATCTCCGGTTTCCTTGGAGCCGGAAAAACAACATTTATTAAGAAACTTTTAAAGGAAGCAATTGCTGGTGAGCAGGTTGTTCTGATTGAGAACGAGTTCGGTGAGATCGGCATTGATGGCGGATTCCTGAAGGATTCCGGCATTGAGATCCGTGAGATGAACTCCGGATGTATCTGCTGTTCTCTGGTTGGAGACTTTGGAAAATCTCTTGAGGAAGTTCTGACCAAGTATCAGCCGGACCGCGTGATCATTGAGCCGTCAGGCGTTGGCAAGCTCTCTGACGTTATGAATGCAGTTCGTGATGTTGCAAAGAATCTGGAAGTAAAGCTGAACAGCGCAGTTACGATTGTAGATGCATGCAAGTGCAAGATGTACATGAAGAACTTCGGTGAGTTCTTCAACAACCAGGTTGAGAATGCAGGAACGATCGTTTTAAGCCGTACCGATGTTGCAGATGCAAAGAAGGTAGAGGCAGATGTGAAGATGCTTCGCGAGCAGAACCCGAACGCTACGATTGTGACCACTCCGGTGGAGCAGCTTGGCGGTGCACAGCTTCTCGAGCTGATTGAGAAGCCGGATACGATGATGGAGGAGCTGATGGAGCAGGCAAAGGCTCAGTTTGAGGAGCATCACCATCATCACCACGATCATGACGATGAGTGCGGCTGTGGCTGCGGTCATGACCATGATCACGAGGAACATGAGCATCATCATCACGACCATGACGACGAGTGCGGCTGCGGCCACGATCACCACGACCATGACCATGATCACGAGGAGCATGAGCATCATCACGACCATGATGACGAGTGCGGCTGCGGTCACGATCATCACGATCATCACCATCATCATGCAGATGAGGTATTCACGAGCTGGGGCATGGAGACCACAATTCCGTGCACAAAGGCAGATCTGGAAGCAATCCTTGACGAGCTCGCTTATGGCAACGGCTACGGCGATGTTCTGCGAGCAAAGGGTATGCTGCCAAACAGCGAGAAGCAGGGCGAGTGGTTCTACTTCGATCTGGTACCGGAGGAGTATGAGATCCGTACCGGTGCGCCGGATTACACTGGAAAAGTGTGCGTAATCGGTGCAAAGCTTAAAGAAGAGGAACTGAATAAGGCATTTAAGAAAAATTAAAACAGGAGTAACGAATGGGACCGACGATTGACGATGGCATTATGCCGGTATTTCTGATTAACGGATTTCTGGAAGCAGGAAAGACGGAATTTCTCTCTTTTACGATGGAGCAGGATTACTTTCAGGCAGAGGGCAAGACTCTTCTGATTGTCTGCGAGGAGGGAGAGAACGAGTACGATGAGGAACTGCTGAAGAAGACCCGGACTTCCGTTGTCTATATGGACAGTCTGGAGGAGATGACGCCGGAGCGTCTGACGGAGCTTGAGCTTCTTAACAATCCGGAGCGTGTTCTGATCGAGTGGAACGGTATGTGGAACCAGGATGATCTGAAGCTGCCGAACGACTGGAACCTCTATCAGCAGATCACGATTGTGGACATGACGACCTTCGATATCTATGCGAAGAACATGAAGTCTCTGCTTGCTGCGATGGTGCGCAACTCGGAGCTGATCATCTGCAACCGCTGTGATGGAATTGAGGATCTCGACCGCTACAAACGTCTGCTCAAGTCCATGAACACCAAGTGTGAGATCGTGTTTGAGGATGAGAACGGTGAGATTGATGAGGTATCGGAGGAGGATCTTCCGTATGATGTCAATGCACCGGTGATTGAGATCAAGCCGGAGGACTACGGAATCTGGTATATTGACTGTATGGATAAGCCGGATCGATATGTGGGAAAAGTTGTGGAGTTCACCGGAATGGTGCTGAAATCCCCGGATTTCCCGAAAAACTATTTTGTTCCGGGACGTATGGCAATGACCTGCTGTGCGGAGGATATGACCTTCCTCGGCTACATTTGTAAGGCGAAGGAGGCGCGCAATTTAGAGACCAAGCAGTGGGTCAAGGTTCGCGCAAAAGTGGCAGTGGAATTCTGGAAGGATTATGACGGCGAGGGCCCGGTACTCTACGCAGAGTCCGTGGAGCCGGCAGAGCCGATCAAGGATGTTGTGCAGTTCGGCTGATCGAAGGATGGATTAAAAAGCGAACAAAAAAGAGAACAAAAAGAAACAGGACCGATGCGAGAGATTTCGTATCGGTCCTGTTTTTGTCTGACAGGGCAGTGCTGTTGTTATTCGATTGTGGTTCCGGCATGTCCGCCAACGCTGTCCTGAGCGTGTTCCATCGAAGTGATGATGGCGCTGCGTCCCTTTCCTGCCTTGATGAAGGAGAGAGCAGCCTCTACTTTCGGAAGCATCGAAGCAGTCTCAAACTGACCCTGGCGGATGTATTCCTCGGCCTCAGCGACGGTCATGTGGTCGATCGGCTTCTGATCCGGGGTGCCGTAGTTGAGCATAACGTTGTCTACGGTGGTGACAAGCATCAGGACATCAGCGTCAACCTCTTTTGCGAGAAGTCCACTCGTCAGATCCTTCTCGATTACGGCGCTTGCGCCCTTTAAGTTGGAACCCTGTTCGAGCACCGGAATACCGCCGCCTCCGCAGGAGATTACGATCTGGTCTGCATCAAGCAGGGCGCGGATTGCATCGATCTCCACGATGGCAACCGGCTTCGGGGAGGAGACGATTCTCTGGAATCCCTTGCCCGGAACTTCTGTCACGTAGTTGCCTTTTGCCTCCTCGGCATCAGCCTCTTCTCTTGTCATGTAACGTCCGATCTTCTTAATCGGGTTATAGAAGGACTCATCATAAGGGTCTACCATAACCTGAGTCAGGACGGTGGAGACTGGCTTGTAAATGCCGCGGCGGAGCAGTTCGGAACGGATTCCGCTCTGCAGATCGTATCCGATATAACCCTGGCTCATAGCGGAGCAGACAGACATCGGAGCGGGTGTATATCCTTCACTTACGTGATTCTTGCACAGCTCATTCATTGCGGTATGAATCATGCCAACCTGCGGAGCGTTGCTGTGTACGATTGCAACCTGCCAGCCATTCTGAATAAAATCTGCGATTACCCGGGCGGTAGGGCCGACTGCAGCCTTCTGCTCCGGAAGATTTGTTCCCAGTGCGTTGTGGCCAAGGGCCATGACGATTCTTTTCTTTGCCATATGCATACCTCTTTCTGCGGAGTTGACCGGCGTGTTCTGCAAAATAAATAAATTCATTGAGTGAAATAAGTTGCCGGCGTAAATTATAAGAATATTATAGTGTTTTTACTGGAAAAAAGCAACTAATTTTGGTATACTGACCGCAGTGGCAAAAATTGTTTTTGCTTGCGTGGGGCGTGAGCAGAGACAAAAAATCTGCCGTCTGCGGTGCAGGGCACAGGAAACGGTGGATGAGGCAGGCATGCAGGTACATGATCTGCAAAAAAATTTGGGAGGACGTAAGGTGGAGTGGATGCGCCGTTTTTGGAATCTGGCAGGGCGGATGTTTGGACCTCTTTTGCTGTATGAGATGACGATATGGCTGGTTTTGGAGGGATGGAGCCTGATAAGCGAAGCAGATCCGGCTGCGGGTGCGATTCTTCCGCTGACAGCTCTGGCGGCGGGACTTACTGCCGTGGAAATCAGACTCTGGTACAGAAAGACGGAAAGAAAAAACGGGAGGGGCAGGAAATCTGTTTTCTGGATTCTGCTTGCCGGTTTTGGAACCTGTCTCTGTCTGAATCATGTTCTGATGCTTCTTCCGATTCCGAAAGCGGGATACCAGAGCACCTCAGAACTTTTGTATCAGCCGGCGCTCTGGATGCAGGTCGTCTGTACCGGAATCGTGATTCCGTTCACAGAGGAACTGATTTTTAGGGGAATGGCGTATGAGAGCCTTCGCCGGGAACTGCCGTTTGCGGGAGCGGCAGTGATTTCAGCTGTATATTTTGGCTTGTTTCATGGAAACCTGATTCAGGGAATCTATGCCGGTCTGGTCGGGATTTTTCTTGCAGGCGTCTATGAACAGGGTGGCTTGAGGGACGCCTGGCTGTTCCATGCAACGGCGAATCTGACAGCAATTTTTTTGACGGCGGCGGGACTCGATCAGAGAATCCTCTCTGATTTCGGGATTGCCGCCACAGCGACAGCCGGGGGGATTCTCGCGGCAGCCGCATTTTATCAGATGGGCAGAAGAAACAGAGAAAATCAAAAATGAAACATGATAAGAGATCCTATTAAGAGATCGAATTAAAAGAAGTGTTTTTAGCCCATGAAAGACGAAAGGAATTCACATTATGAAATTATTATCCATAGCAATTCCATGCTACAATTCGGAAGCTTACATGCGTCACTGCATCGATACCTTGCTTCCGGGGGGAGATGAGGTTGAGATCCTGATTGTGGATGACGGTTCCACAAAGGATCACACGGCACAGATTGCGGATGAGTATGAGGCGAGATATCCGGGTATCTGCCGGGCAATCCATCAGGAGAATGGCGGACACGGAGAGGCAGTCAATGCGGGACTCCGTGCAGCCACCGGCATTTATTTCAAAGTGGTGGACAGCGATGACTGGGTCAATGAGGAGGCGTATGCACAGGTTCTTCAGACGCTGCGCGAGTTTGTCATGGGAAAACAGACCCTCGATATGCTGATCACGAACTTTGTCTATGAGAAGCAGGGGGCAAAGCACAAGCGCGTGATGCAGTACAAGACGGCACTTCCGAAGCGTCAGCTGTGCGGATGGAATGATGTGAAGGTGTTCATGTTGGGACAGTACATTCTGATGCACTCTGTCATTTACCGCACGGAGATGCTCAGAGAGTGCGGGCTGGAGCTTCCGAAGCACACGTTCTATGTAGATAACCTGTTTGTGTTCCAGCCGCTTCCTTATGTGAAGACGTTCTACTATCTGGATGTAAACTTCTACCGCTACTTTATCGGAAGATCTGACCAGTCCGTCAATGAGCAGGTTATGATCGGCCGAATTGACCAGCAGATCCGCGTGACCCGTCTGATGCTTGACAGCTATGAGAAGGCAAAAATCAACAGCTTCAAACTGCGCCACTATATGGTCCGCTATTTAGAGATTATGATGACGATCTGCTCGATCCTTGCGATCAAGTCCGGGACAGATGAGAACATGGAGAAGAAGAAACAGCTGTGGCAGGATCTGAGAAAAACCGATCTTCCGCTGTTCATGCGTCTGCGCTGGGGCTTCCTCGGACAGAGCATGAATCTTCCGGGCAAGAGCGGACGCACCGTCTCGATCGCCGGATACAAGATCAGCCAGAAGTTCTTTGGATTTAATTAATTTATTTAAAAAAGTTGTGTAAAAAGTATTGACAATTACCACAATGATTGTTATACTATGGAAGCAGTCTTGAGTGAGACACTTGAGACTGCGATATGGGGTCTTAGCTCAGCTGGGAGAGCATCTGCCTTACAAGCAGAGGGTCATAGGTTCGAGCCCTATAGGCCCCATACTTTTTTGGAAACATGGCGGAATAGCTCAGTTGGCTAGAGCATACGGTTCATACCCGTAGTGTCGAGAGTTCGAATCTCCCTTCCGCTACGATTGAAAAGCACTTGCAGAATAGCAGGTGCTTTTTTATTTCTAAACTTTTCAGAAACTCCCTTGTACTTGTAAAATGGTTGTGATATAATCCGAAAATGTCAAAGTTGAGAAGAAAGCAGGCGAAAATCCCATTGTCAAAGGGAAGGCAAGTTTCAAAGGATTTTTGCGCGTGACTCGTGTTTTGGGAAAGAAATCCAGAAAGGCAAGACAAGTGAAAGCGTTTTTGAAGAATCTGGTGAAAAAATATGGGCATGTCTGGGTGATGGGATATATCTTGATCTATCTGCCGTGGTTTTATTATCTGGAGAGAACCGTCTCGGGGGATTACATCGTGACGCACGCATCCTTAGACGATCTCATTCCGTTTAATGAGTACTTCATTGTGCCGTATCTGCTCTGGTTTGTGTATGTTTCAGGTGCCGTCCTCTTTTTCTTTTTCAAGAGCAGGGAGGAGTATTACCGGATCTGTACGTTTCTGTTTGGAGGAATGACGATCTGTCTTCTGATCTGTACGTTCTTCCCGAATGGAACGGATGTCAGGGTTCCGGTAAATCCGGATAAAAATATTTTCTGCTGGCTTGTTGAAAAGATTCATGAGGCAGATACGCCGACGAATGTATTTCCGAGCATTCACGCCTACAATTCTCTCGGCGTTCACTTTGCAGTCTGCAACAGCCGGGTGCTTAAAGGAAAAAAGTGGGTTCGCAGAGGTTCTTTCGTGCTCATGGTCTCGATCTGTCTGGCAACCGTATTCTTAAAACAGCATTCGGTGATTGATGTTCTCGGGGCGTTTATTTTGGGATATGTCCTGTATCCGCTTGTCTATGGACCGGTTTACACGGAGAACAAGTCTGAGCGCCAGAAAGTCATCGGATAATAAAATCAGATAATGAAAATGTGTAAAAGGGGAGTCTCTGAAGCGTTTCGGAGGTTCCCTTCTTCAATTCACAGAAATTTTCTTAGGAGTTTTCTGAATTTTATGATATACTAAAGGATAGTAATTACTGGGAGGTGTTCATGTACTATTTTATCGTGAATCCGAGAGCCCGCAGAGGACTCGGACAAAGGGTATGGAATAGGCTGGAACAGGAAATCCAAAAGTACGGAATTGACTATGAAGTGTACATCACAAAACAACAGGGAGACGCTAGAAAATTTACACAACAACTGACAGAAGAGAGCCGGGAACCGCACACGATCATTGTTGTCGGCGGAGATGGAACATTCAATGAAATTTTAAATGGACTTTCTTTTTGTAGTGCAGTTACTTTGGGATACATTCCTGCCGGAACGGGAAATGATCTGGCGAGAAGTCTTCGCTTTCCGAAAAGTCCGGAGCGCTGTTTAAAGAAAATTTTAAATCCAAAATATCACAGTTACATGGATTATGGAATCCTTTCTTATGGAGATGAAGAGCCGGTACACAGGCGCTTTCTGATCAGCAGCGGAATCGGTCTGGATGCGGCGATTTGTCACAAGAGACTGGAGTTTATGAAGCGCAGGGGGATCTCTCCTTTGCGGCCGGGGCGTCTGGGATATTTCCTGATTGCGATGATCGAACTGGTTCGGGTGAAGCCGACACGCGGATATATTGTGCTTGACGGGGCGAGAAGAATTGAGTTTAATCATATCTGCACGATCTCCGCACACATTCATCCGTTTGACTGCGGTGGGGTGCGGGTTGCACCGAAAGCGGCTTACAACGATGGTCTTCTTGATGTGAGGGTGGTACACCATGCGCATAGGCGGGATCTGGTTACCGCACTTTTGGATGCGATGCTCGGATGGAAAGGAAAACGTCGCGGTGTGCGCAATTATCAGTGCCGGGAACTTCTGATCCATGTGGATCATCCGCTTCCAGTTCATACGGATGGAGAGAGTTGTCTTTGGCAGACGGATATCCACCTTCAGTGTGTGGAGAAAAAGTTGAGAATGATCATA
>NZ_JBNMIC010000008.1:0-72838 GCF_050873065.1 Brotaphodocola sp. | reverse complement strand
TTTCTTTCGATGCTTGAGTACAAATTATCCGATCGCAAGAAATATTTTGTGAAAGTAGACAAGTGGTATCCGAGTTCTCAGATTTGTCATTGCTGTGGATATCGCAATCCGCTTTTGAAAGATCTGAGAATTCGAGAATGGGATTGCCCAAATTGTAATCATCATCATAAGAGGGATGTGAATGCCGCGATCAATATTCGGAACGAGGGGTTACGAATATTAAAAGAAAGTGCATAAACGATAAACGGAACATAGTAGGGATGGAATCAGCCCGAACTTAACGCCTGTGGACATTGTGTAAGACGTTTGGTGTATTTTATTACATTAAATGCAGTGGTGGTTGAAGCAGGAAGCTCTGACTTCTTTAAGTCGGGGTAGTTCACCTATGCGACAAAGAGTTATTTGAGATGCCGTGAGACAATGAAAGACAGTTATCTGTTTTCCTGTGTGTTCATGCTGCTCGGTGTGGTATGCTTCGTGTTTTTTCCGACACAGCTTCTTGGAATTTTCTCGAACAGCAGGGATGTGATTGAGATTGGAAAGCGGGCATTTCCGATCATCGGGACAAGCTTCATTCCGGCAGTGTTTTCTCTGATGACACCGGTGTTTTTTCAGGCAATCGGAAACGGAAAAGTAAGTCTTTTTCTGTCGGTTATGCGCCAGATTTTCTGTTTGATTCCGATCTTTTGGGGATTGTCGCTGATTGGATTATCGTATACCTGGTTTGCGTTTCCGGTCTCAGAGATTCTTGTTGGGAGTGTGGGGATGATTCTTTATCGAAACACTCTTAGAAAGTGGAAGTAAAATGAGGATAGTGTCCTAGTGGTATCCATTCAGATGATACAATGTCACTAACAAATTCACTAACAGATTCAGTAACAGACAGCAGTTATGTGCGGTTTGTGTAAGGTGTCAGCAGCAGGAGACATGGAATTCAATCAGAGATTGAAGGAGGAAAGACAGCTATGAGTCTCTATAATGATAAAACATGGTCGACGGTTAAATATGTTACATATCGCGGCAAGAGCGGTTGGAAAGATACATACCAGGAACGGGAGGTTCCCGGGCTTGGCAATGCAGATGAGATCATGGGAAAATCTGCTAACGATTTGAGAAGCAAATTTATGAGCAAACTTTTTCTCAATGAGAATAGTATTACAGATGACGATATAAAAGCACTGCTTGCGATGGATCTGGGAGTCCTGATTAACGATAAGTTACCGGCAGGTAAAAAGCATAACGAGTGTTATAATCAACTCTATGGTCTGATGACAGGGGAGAAATACCGGGAATCATGTGCAAATCTGCTGGTGGATTTTCAGATTTCGCAGATGGAAAGTCTGGGAAAAAAGATAGAAGCCAATGTTGAAGGGAAAGAGGAAAAGTCGCCGGAATGGCGAAAAGCTGTAGATGTTTCGAGATACCCCGAAACCATGTATATCATGCAGGCAGAGATTCTGTTAAAGGACCTGTATCCGGAGATAGATCGGAACAAGAAGTTTGAAGAGCGGGTAGAACAACAAAAGTGGGATTATGAAGACCGCAGGAATCTGCTGATTGGACTGAGATATCTTGAAGGGACAGGAAGTAGTCTGAATAGAAATAATAGCGAAGAACTTAGAAAGATGTTCCGGCAGTTCCAGGGACGTATAACGAGCGAAAAACCGGGTGTTTTCTATCGGGCAGAAAATTTTCCATTCTGGGATGGAGAAAAAAGGACGCCACCTGACAGGCAGTGTGCAATCAAATATGAGGGAAGGGTACTCAGCTGGGTCTGGTATGATGAGAACGGCGAGATGCAGGAACAAAAGATCAAGGATTTTACCGGAGAAAAGGGAACTGCATTCCAAAAAGAGTTCTTAGAGAATAAAGATCATTCTTTTGATGGTCTTTTTAAGCAGATTTTAAAAAAGTATGGAGAGATATTGGGTGAGAAAAAGGAGTTTTATAATCATTATGCAGAAAAACTCGATTCCGAATTGACGCGATTTGACGATATTTTTGAGCAGAAAGAGAAGCTCGATAAGATGCTTAAGACGCAGCTTCGTCTGGATCATAAATTGGCGGATGCCAAGGAGGAGCATGATCTGAAGTGTGATTTGACGCAGCTTCTCTCTGACAAAAACAAATATAGTGGAGAGATGATTTCTTATCTGGAGCAGAAGCGTGCAGGTTTTCTTGCAGAGGCCGGGGGTGCGAAACCGGAAAATCTTGAGAGCGGAAAGGCAGAGAATTTTCAGTGGGCGGCACTTTTGAAAGTACGTGCTCTCGATGAGATGCTGAAAACAGCAGAGATATTTAACAAAGATCTGACAGAAACCGCAAAATCGAAAGCAGTGGAAGAGCAGAATAAGCGCACTCCGGGGATGGTGAACGCGGGAGAAGAGCTGCTGAAAAAAGAGAACAAAGAGAGTGTGGATCAGAAGATAGAAGATCTTCGCAGTGCGCTTGATGAGAGAGCAGAATGGGCAAAGGATGGCAGTACACCCAGAAAAAAACTCTTATATGAAGAAAATTTGAAGCGGATTGCGGATGTGACAAAGCGTCTCTCATCTACATATAAAAAGGAAAATGATCCGGACAGCAAATATTTTACGAATATGATGACGCGGCTCAATGAATTTGGCAAGAAGAAGGAAAACGACCGTGACAAGATGATTGAGGCGTGTGAGGCTTATATCAAAAAGAGAAAGGGACTCTTTTTCGGACCGCAGACTGCTGTAGGAAAAGAGCGTCTCAATCTGGCGAGAGAGGCTATCGGTATTTTAAAAGAACTTGAGACAGAAAAAATTCTGACGAAAGAAGAAGTCAAAAACTGGGATGAGCAGAGAGCAGAGACAGAGGCGCTGAGAGAAGAGTATCGTCAGGTGAGAGAGCGGGCACAGGAAAGAGAAAAATGGAAGAAACACCAGAACGAACAGGACGAGATATTTTTAGGGAAATCATTCGACGGATATATCAGTAAAGAGTATGTAGATGCGAATATGGAGAGATCGAGGGAGCCTCAGTCAGTGAAGGATTATTATGATAAGCATTACGAGTATGCTGACGTAGAAAAAAAATATGATTCAGGGCTGAAATATTTGCCAAAAAACAAAGTGGATTGGCTGCCAAAGGATTCTTTCACGAATCTTTGTGTGACAGTCGGGTTGGAAAATGAGCGTTTAAAGGATAAGAAGGAACTGTCAGAACCGGAAAGGGTAGTGGAGTATTTTTCCGATGCGTTCAAATACAGAATGGTTGATGATAGAAAAACTTATGAAAAAATGAACTCTTGGATGTCGAAGACGGAAAATTCACAAATTGAGGGTGTTAGAGCTGAGGCAAGAGATAAGCTCATGGAATATTTTTCAGAAGTGGGAGATGATATCAAGAAGGGTGTGCAGCAGTTGATGGAGATCGAAGACAAAAAAGGATGGTCTCCGGAAACGGAAAATGCACTGAAATTTTTTATGTCTCTTGTAAATGATGGAGAACTGGGTTATTCGAGATACCGGAGGAGTTGCGACAGAGAGTACTCTCCTTTTTATGATACGTGTGATCTGTGGAATCATAGAGAAAACGGAAAAATATTGAGAGAAGCATACCATGTTATGAATCAGGCAGTCGAAGAGGGATTTGGCACGGAAGACGGAAGGACTCTTTCCATGCAGGATCAGGAGAGAAAAGCCTATTATGAGAAACTGACCAAAACGATTAAGAAATTAAGTGATCAAATGTATCAGTATAAGGCTGACCAAGAATATGATAAAGATAAAGGTCCTGAAGCGAAAGAGCGGGAATGGGAGAATAAGACAAGAAAAGAGCTGGTTCAGCTCCGCAGGGAGTTTGATGATGTCGTGCATTACACTTCAGAGACAGATGAGAAACAGTTAGCTGCCCTTCATCTGGTATCAAGTGCAATGAAACAGGTGGAAGAGGTGTATCCACGTTTTAAGTCAATTTTAGAGCCGGAAGAGATCAAAAATAGCGTTTTGAAAGATGCCTATTATTTTAAGGATGCGGAAAAGAAGCTGATGGGATTACAGACAAAGCAGAAACTGAGCTTTGATGATTTCGCAAATGAGAAAGATGGTTCGGCAAAGCAGAAAACTTCCTCAAAAACGAAGATTCCGAGGGAGACAGAGAAAAATAAGATGGTGGAGAAGACAGAAGCAAAGTCAAAATCCAGATCTGCAAAATAAGTGAAAAATATAGCCTATAAACTATAAAAAAAAGAAGGGCCAAGGGTTCGTAGGGAATCCAAGGTCCTCTTTTGGTGTCAGAATTAACTTGCTTTATCGAAACACTCTTAAAGAGTGGAATTAAAAAGAGAAAAGTATCCTAGTAGTATCTATTTAGATGGTACAATATCATTAACAGATTCAGTAACAGGCAGCAGTTATGCAGCAGTGAGAAACATGAGATTTGATCAGGGATTGAAGGAGGAAAGACAGCTATGAATTTATATAATAACGAAACATGGTATACAGTTGAATATAACTGGGAACAGAAACGTTGGGAACGTACAGGTGAGGAAGCGAAGATTCCGGGAACTGGCAATGCAGATAGGATTCTGGGCAAATCGGCCGCTAAGCTGGCGAAAAATTTTTTAGATGAATTTTATAAAAAAGATGGGGGTGTTACAGAGAAAGATATAAAAGAGCTGCTTGCTCTGGATCTGTCATCCACGATTGATAAAACGGCGGCAGGTCCAGAGCATAATCAGTATCTTGAGCAGCTTTATGATGTGCTTAAAGAGAAAAGCCATCAGGAAACATATGTGAATCTGCTGGTGGATTTTCAGATTTCGCAGATGAAAAGTCTGGGAAAGAAGATGCGGGAGGGTACTGAAGATAAAATAGAAGGGTCGAAGGAATGGAACAGAGCTGTGGATGTTACGAGATATCCTGAGACTATGTATATAGCACAAGCTGAGATTCTGTTAAAGGACCTGTATCCGGAAGTAGATCGGAATAAGAAATTTGAAGAGAGGCTGGAACGACAAAAGTGGGATTATGAAGACCGCAAAGACTTGATGGCCGGAATGAGAAAGCTTGCGTTGGGGGGAAGTTATCTGGATGAAAAGAATCCCGAAGAGCTTAAGAATATGTTCCGACAATTCAAGGGACCTGTAGAGGATGAAAAATCAAAGAACGAAAAATCAAGTGTTTTCTACGATCCGAAGAATTTTCCGTTCTGGGATGGAATTAAGAGAAGAGTTGCTATAAATAAGCCTTGTGCGTTCAAATACAGCGGAACAAAACTTAGTCTTGTCTGGTATGAGAAGGATGAGATGGCAGAGCAAGAGATCAAGGATTTTGAGGGAGAAAAAGGGACTGCATTCAAAAGAGAATTTTTAGAAAATAAAAAGCATTCTTTTGACTATATTTATGATCAGATTATCGAAAAATTTAAAGAGACGTTTGCTGAGAAAAAGGATTTTTATAGCGATTATGCGGATAAACTCCATTCAGAAGTGAAGCGATTTGACAAAATTTTTGAGCAGAAAGAGAAGCTCGATAAGATGATTAAGACACAGCTTCGCCTGGATCATGGATTGGTGGATGTCAAGGAGGAACATGAGCTGAAGTTTGATCTGGAGAAGCTTCTTTCTGAGAGAAATAAATATAGCGGAGAGATGATTTCTTATCTGGAGCAGAAGCGTGCCGGTTTTCTTGCAGAGGCAGGGGGTGTGAAACCGGAAAATCTTGAGAGTGGAAAGGCAGAGAATTTTCAGCAGGCAGCACTTTTGAAAGTTCATGCGTTGGATGAGATGCTGAAAACAGCAGAGATATTCAACAAGGACCTGACAGAAACCGCAAAATCAAAAGCAGTGGAAGAGCAGGAGAAGCGCACTCCGGGGATGGTAAAAGCGGGAGAAGATCTGCTGAAAAAAGAAAACAAGGAGAGCACGAACCAGAAGATGGAAAATCTTCGCAGTGCGCTTGATGAGGGAGCAGAATGGGCAAAAGACGGCAGTCCGACCAGAAAAAGATTCTTGTATGAAGAGAATTTAAAACGGATTGCAGATGTGACAAAGCGTCTCTCATCTACGCATAAAAAGGAAAACGATCCGGACAGTGAATATTTTACGAATATGATGACGCGGCTCAATGAATTTGGCGAGAAGAAGGAAAATGACCGTGACAAGATGATTGAGGCGTGTGAGACTTATATTAAAAAGAGAAAGGGAATCTTTTTTGGACCGCAGACTGCTGTCGGAAAAGAGCGTCTCAATCTGGCGAAAGAAGCTCTTGGCATCTTAAAAGAACTTGAGACAGAAAAAGTTCTGACAAAAGAAGAAGTCAAAAATTGGGATGAACAGAGAGCAGACAAAGAGGCGCTGAGAGAAGAGTATCGTCAGGTGAGAGAGCGGGCACGGGAAAGAGAGGAACGGAAGGAACTTCAGGAAGAACAGGATGAGTATTGGGAAGAGAATTTTGATGTTAACTCGGTGCGAGTGTACAATTCAAAACTGAAGGGTGCCGGATATACACAGTACTCATCGTATGCTAATCTTTTTTCAGCGTCTTTGGAAGAATATAAGAGATTGGAAGGCAAAACGGATCTGACAGAATCAGAGAAAATTGCAAAATATTTTGTAAAAAGATTCAATGATGGAGGTAGAGGGTTATATGAACATATGTCTAAGCAGTTGCATATGGCAGAAGACTCGTCGACTTACGGTGGCGCAATAGCAAGAGATAAATGCCGGCAATTTTTTGGGGAACTTGGAAATGAAGTAAATGAGAGTGTGAAAGAATTAATAGAGATTGAGGATAAGGAGGGTTGGTCGCCCGAAACAGAGCAGAGTCTGCAATTCTTTATGTCTATTGTAAAGGATGGAGAACATATCTATCAGAAGCTTATACCATGGGACAGGGGGGACTCTGGTTTTAGCAAGGTTCAGAAAATATGGAATGACAGAGAAAATGGAAAAGTGCTGAGAGAGGCATATCATGTGATGAAACAGGCAACCGAACTGGGATTTGGCACAGATGATACAGTTCTTTCCATGCAGGATCAGGAGCGAAAGAAATACTATGAGACGCTGACGGAAACGCTAAAGACAATGAGCGATCGGATGTATCAGTCCAAGGGTGGCACTACGGGGATGCTGTATCAGCTTCGCAGGGAGTTTGACGATGTTGTGCATTACACTTCAGAGACAGATGAGAAACAACTGGCTGCCCTTAATATGGTATCAAGTGCGATGAAGCAGGTGGAAAAGGTATATCCACGCTTTAAGAAATTTTTAGAGCCGGAAGAGGAAATGATACAAGATAGCGTTTTAGAGGATGCCTATTATTTGAAGGATGCGGAAAAGAAGCTGATGGGATTTCAGGCAAAGCAGAAGGAAGACATCCAGGAGAAGGCAAAGGCTCCGGCAGGAAAGTCAGGTTCTGAGAGGAATGAGAAGCAGAAACTGAGCTTTGATGATCTCGCAAAGGAGGAAGGTGGTTCGGAAAAGAAGAAAAATTCCTCCAAAACAAAAATTCCGATGGAGACAGAGAAAAACAAGACAGCAGAGAAGACAGAATTGAAGCCGAAGTCCAAATCCGCAAAATAAAGGGATTCCTTGCGCCTGCGTGGAATAAATGGTATAATGCTCCTCGAAGTATGAAACGTGTGCCGGAATTTTCCGGCACATGTGAGAGGAACGAAAGGAAATTCCATGTCTTCAGACAACGAATATGCAATTCAGGTACAGAATGTAAGTAAGATTTATAAACTATATGAGAAGCCGATTGACCGGCTGAAGGAATCCTTAAGCATCACCCACAAGAACTATCACCGGGACTTTTTTGCACTGAGTGATATTTCCTTTAACGTCAAAAAGGGCGAGACCGTCGGCATTATCGGAACGAATGGATCAGGAAAATCCACGATCTTGAAGATCATCACCGGTGTCCTGACTCCGACTTCCGGAAATGTGCGCGTCAGCGGAGTGATTTCCGCGCTCCTTGAGCTCGGAGCCGGATTCAATATGGATTACACCGGAATCGAGAACGTGTTCATGAATGGAACGATGATGGGCTTCACGAGAAAACAGATGGAGGAGAAGCTGCCGGATATTCTGGAGTTCGCGGATATCGGAGATTTTGTCTACCAGCCTGTGAAGACCTACTCGAGCGGTATGTTTGTCCGCCTCGCATTCGCGCTTGCGATCAATGTCGAACCGGAAATTCTGATCGTCGACGAGGCACTTTCGGTAGGTGATGTCTTCTTCCAGTCAAAGTGTTACCGCAGAATGGAGGAGATCCGCAAGAATGGAACGACGATTCTGATGGTTACGCATGATATGGGAAGCGTCATCAAATACTGTGACCGGGTGGTTCTTTTAAACAAAGGACATTATGTCGCAGAGGGAGCCCCGGGCAAGATGGTTGATCTCTACAAGAAGATTCTCGCAAACCAGATGGGCGCGCTTGAGGAAGAGCTTGCCGAGATGAATGATTTTTCCGGCGGAATCAGCGATGATGCGGATGGAAAGACAGGGACAGGCGAGTCTTCTGAGAAGGGAAAGAGTGCAGGTGCCCACCACAAGGTCGTGCACGAAGGATTGATGCGCGATAAGCTGACGATCAATCCGAGCAAGACCGAGTATGGAAATGGCAAAGCCGAACTCTACGACTTCGGTCTGTTTGATGAGAGAGGAAATCTCACAAACCTGCTCCTCAAAGGGGAGTATTTTGAGATTCGCGAGCGCATCCATTTCTATGATACCATCCAGGCGCCGATCTTTACCTACACGATCAAGGACAAGAAGGGTGCGGATCTGACGGGAACAAACACGATGTTTGAGGGAGCGGATATCCGTCCGGTCAAGAATGGCGATGAGTATGAGGTCTGCTTCCGCCAGAAGATGACACTTCAGGGCGGAGAGTATCTGCTCTCGATGAGCTGTACCGGATTTGAGCAGGGTGAGCACACGGTCTACCACCGTCTGTACGACATTGCGAACATCACGGTCATTTCCAATAAGAATACCGTAGGCGTCTATGACATGGAATCTGAGGTTGAGGCGGTTTTGAAGCCGTCCGGCACGCAGGAAGAAAAAGGAAACCAGTAGAATGAAAAAGATTGATGAGGAAATACAGGCACTCTTAAAAGAGCATAAGGGAAATGTCCGAGAGATTCTTGAACAGAACAGCCGCCTGGATTATCTGTATGCACTTTCCGGGCAGAGAGAACTTCTGCTTGAGTGGTATGACTTTAAGTCGGATGCCTCTCTGTTGCAGGTCGGTGCGGATTACGGTGCGATGACCGGACTGTTCCGCAGAAGTGTGGGTCAGGTGACGGTTCTCGATGAGAGCAAGAAAGCGCTTGAGACCGTGCAGATGCGCTACCCGGGTGCCCCGAATATTCGCTATGAGGAAGGCACACTCTCTGCCTATGCGCAGAAGCATAAGAAAGAGGAAAAGGAGAGCGGGAAACCGGAGCAGAAATACGATTATATCGTCTTTGCGGGAACGCTTGAGGCGCCGTATGAGGAGCAGATTCAGGCTGCAAAATCTCTGCTTGCCCCGGATGGAGTTCTGATTGTCGCAGCGGCAAACACACTCGGCATGAAGTACTTTGCAGGAAGCAGGGCGGAGGAGAATGCGCTCTCGAAGAAGCAGATTCTTGAGCTTTTAAACAGAGAGGAGCAGGGCAGACTGGGAGCAGGGCAGAATCTGGCCGGTCGGACACAGTTTTATTATCCGATGCCGGATTACCGCACACCGGTGAGCATTTATTCTGATCAGTATCTTCCGAAAAAGGGAGATCTGACCCGTGTAACCCCGGCTTATGATTATCCGCCGTATCATATGATGGATATGGGCGAAAAGTTTGATGAGGTCTGCGAGGCAGGTGTGTTTGACCTGTATGCAAACTCTTATCTTGTATTCTGGCAGGCAAATGCAAGCATGCAGGCGAGTGACCGCCGGATTTATATCAAGTACAACAAGACGCGCAGAGAGCAGTTCCAGATCAAGACCTGCATCTGTGAGCGACTGACGGAGCAGAACGCACCGGCACCGTATGAAAATCTGCAGAACACGCAGGAAGTTCAGGGAATTCAGGAACGTCCGGTAACTGCCGGAAATCCGGGCGGTCCGGGCCACACAAACAGAGTCTGGAAACGTTACGTCGAGAAGGCAGCTCTGAGTCTTGACGGGGCAGCACATATCTGGTCATTTGAGAAGAAATATCATGCTCTGATGGAGCAGCACCGCACGCTTAAAGTTGCAAAGGCTTTCTGTGAGGAAAATGGAAACTCTGCATATTTTCCGTATCTCAAAGGGCAGACCTGGGCGGAAAAACTCGGAGAGCAGATCCAGAATGGACAGGTTCCTGCAACGGCACTCAAAGAGGCGATGGCTCAGATCTACGACATTGCCCCGGAGTATCGCAGTGCATTTTCAGAGACGGACGAGTTTGACGAGGTCTTTGGAGAGGGACTGACTGACGAGGAGAAAGCGGTCCTTGCAAGCGACACGGCCTGCAAGGTTTCCAACATTGATGCCCTGTTTGAAAATATGCTTCTCACAGATCATGGTATTTTCTGTCTGGACTATGAGTGGGTCTTCCTCTTCCCGGTTCCGGAACATTTTGTGAAATACCGGATCCTGTATTATTTCTATGAGCAGTACCACAGTGTGCTCGGCCAGCTCGACCTTGACAGCGTGCTTGCGATGTTTGAGATCACACCGCAGATGGCAGAGATTTACCGCAAGATGGAGGAGAACTTCCAGAACTATGTACATGGGGAGAATCAGCAGCTCTATCTTGGCAACTACATGGTCTACTCACGCGGCATCCGCGAGATCCGTCAGACTGAGAGTGATCTTTCGCGTGCGAGAGAGCGCATCGAGCAGATGAAGATTCACAGCCGCGAGAAGGATGTGGAGATCCGCAAGATCACGGAAGTACAGCGGTTGACAAACAACCATGTGACAAACCTTGAGGCGATTATCGCGGCTCTGCGCCATGAGAACGGAGAACTTGGAAAGACGCTCAACTATCTCAACAAGCATGAGGCAATTCTGTTTAAGATCCGCCGGAAACTCGGCGACAAGTTTAACCAGAAGTATCCGAGAGGATCGGTGGAGCGCAAGCGCCTTTCTTATAAGAAGGAATATCTGATGCATCCGATCCGCTCAATGAAATTATACTCGACGCCGGAGGGTCGCAACCTGCGCGATGGAGATTTCAACATCGGGGAGATTTACCGGGAACATGGCAGACTTCACTTTGAAAAGGTGGAGAACCCGCAGGTTTCGATCGTGATTCCGGTTTACAACCAGATTCACTACACCTATGCGTGTCTGCTCTCGATTCTTGAGCACACGAAAGATGTGACTTACGAGGTTATCATCGCGGATGATGTGTCGACGGATGCGACTTCGCGACTCGGCGAGTTCGCGGAGGGTCTTGTGATCTGCCGCAACAGCACGAACCAGGGCTTCCTTAGAAACTGCAACAATGCGGCGCGCCATGCCCGCGGCAAATATGTGATGTTCCTCAACAATGACACGCAGGTGACCGAAGGATGGCTGTCCTCTCTCGTTCAGCTGATTGAGTCTGACTCGACGATCGGAATGGTGGGATCGAAGCTTGTGTATCCGGACGGACGCCTTCAGGAGGCCGGAGGAATCATCTGGAGCGATGGTTCCGGATGGAATTACGGCCGTCTCGACAATCCGGATAAGCCGGAGTACAACTACGTCAAGGATGTCGACTATATCTCCGGAGCGGCGATTCTTCTGTCTGTCGATCTGTGGAAGCAGATCGGAGGCTTTGATACGCGCTTTGCACCGGCGTACTGTGAGGATTCCGACCTCGCCTTTGAGGTACGAAAAGCCGGATACCGCGTGGTATACCAGCCGCTCTCAAAAGTCATCCACTTCGAGGGTGTTTCAAACGGAACCGATGTGCAGGGAACCGGACTCAAGCGTTATCAGGTTGCAAACTCCAAAAAGCTCAAGGAAAAGTGGGCGGAGGAGTTCAAGAAGCAGTGTGAGAACGATGGTAACCCGGATCCGTTCCGCGCGCGCGAGCGCAGCAAGGGCAAGCCGATCATCCTCGTCGTTGACCATTATGTGCCGACCTACGACAAGGATGCCGGTTCCAAGACGACATTTGAGTACCTGAAGATGTTCATCAAGAAGGGCTTTGTCGTGAAATTCCTCGGCGACAACTTCATGCATGAGGAGCCGTACACGACGACACTCGAACAGATGGGAATTGAGGTGCTCTACGGACCGGAGTATCAGGTAAAGATCTGGGACTGGCTCAGAGATCACGGCGATGATATCGCAGTTGCTTATCTGAACCGTCCGCACATCGCATCGAAGTACGTCGACTACATTCTCGACAATACGGATATCAAGGTGATTTACTATGGCCATGATCTGCATTTCCTCAGAGAGAGCAGAGAGTACCAGATCACCGGAGATCCGAAGATCAGGGAGAATGCCGAGTACTGGAAATCCGTGGAGCTGACGTTGATGAGCAAGGCGGCAGTTTCCTATTATCCGTCCTACGTCGAGAGAGATGCGATCCACGAGATCGATCCGACGATCAACGTCAAGGACATCACGGCCTATGTTTTCGATGAGTTCAAGAGTGACATTCAGGAAGACTTTGCGAAGAGAGAAGGGCTGCTGTTTGTCGGAGGCTTCGCGCATCCGCCGAATGCAGATGCGGTTCTTTGGTTTGTGAAGGAGATCTATCCGCGGATTCGTGAGAAGATGCAGACCCTCGGTCAGACACCGCCGGACTTCTATGTGGTTGGCTCGAAGGTGACGGATGAGATCAAGGCACTTGCACAGCCTGGAAACGGCGTGATCATCAAGGGCTTTGTCTCCGAGGAGGAGCTGAGCGAGCTCTATGCGACGAGCCGAATCGTTGTGGTTCCGCTCAGATACGGCGCAGGTGTGAAGGGCAAGGTTGTCGAGGCAATCTATAACGGAGCACCGATCGTCACAACATCTGTCGGAGCTGAGGGTATCCCGAATGTTGAGGATGTGCTTCTCGTCGAGGATGATCCGGAGCAGTTTGCAAAGATGACGGTTCGTCTCTATGAGAACCCGGATGAGTGCCGTGCACTCTGTGAGAAGACCCAGACGTATATCCGCCAGCATTTCAGCATGGATGCGGCATGGAAGCGGATTGAGGATGATTTTAAGAGATAAAATCTAAAAGTGAAAATGCAAGGAGCAAGAAGTAAGGGGCTCATCAGGCGGGTAAAGTCATGCAAACGCGCTCTCGCTCCGTGCTCGTCGTAGCGGTGCATAAGACCGTAAAATACACGGTCTAAGCACCGACGGCTCGCAAGGGTTTGCATGTACTTTCCCGCCATCGGAGCCATAGATGGTTTACACAGAGATATTGTGATAAAAAATTAGGGAGAACCTGCCAGGGAGAAATACGTATTCCTGGCGGGTTTTTCGTTTCTAAAAGTCTATCAAGAAAACTCTTACTTACAGATTTATGAAGTGGGTGGAATCTTTGACAAGAAAATGATATACTGTTCGGGTAGTAAATACGAGATTTCGATTTTGGAAAAGAAATTTTCCTGAAATTCCGTGAAATAGTTAGTGACTGTGAAGACATGTGACAGGCACAAAGCTGATAACAATAAGAATTTAGCAATATGGGAGAATAAAACATGCAGGCAATTTTACTCGCCGGTGGTCTTGGAACGCGTCTGCGCAGCGTGGTGAGCGATAGACCAAAGCCGATGGCACTGATACAGGATAAACCGTTTATGGAATATGTGGTTCACGAGCTTGCAAAGCACGGAATCACCGATATCATCTTTGCTGTGGGATACAAGGGTTCGATGGTGGAAGAGTATTTCGGGGATGGAAGCCGCTTTACGGCACCGGATCAGACTCCGCTGAAAATCCGGTATGCCTACGAGAAAGAGCTTCTCGGAACAGCAGGTGCGATCAAGAATGCCGGAAAACTTGTGACGGAGGACACCTTCTATGTTCTGAATGCAGATACCTTTTACCAGATCGATTACAGCAGACTTGCACAGATGCAGGCGCAGAAGGATTTAGATCTGGCTCTCGTGCTCAGGGAAGTTCCGGACATCTCCCGCTACGGAGAGGCAACCCTGAAAGAGGGAATGCTCACGGGATTTAACGAGAAGACGAGCGAGGCGCGCCCGGGAACAATCAACGGCGGAATTTATTATATGAAGAGAGAGCTTCTTGCGGAGATTCCGGAGGGGAAGGTTTCCCTTGAAAATGAGATGATTCCGAAGTGGCTTGGCGAAAAGAGAAGACTTGGCGGACTTGTGCATGACGGCTATTTCATCGACATCGGAATTCCGGAAGCATATTATCAGTTCATGGACGATGTGAAGAAAGGGGTGATCCGATGGTAATCAGGGGAAGAGCACCGCTTCGCGTGAGTTTTGGCGGAGGCGGTACCGATGTGGCACCTTTCTGTGTGGAGCAGGGCGGAGCGATTATCGGCAGCACAATCAATAAGTATGCGTACTGCTCGATTGTGCCGAGAATGGATGACCAGATCATCGTACATTCGCTTGATTTTGATATGACGGTGAAATACAACGCGAAAGAAAATTATGTCTACGACGGAAGACTCGATCTCGTCACGGCAGCCCTCAAGGCGATGGAGATCAACCAGGGTTGTGAGGTTTACTTACAGTGCGATGCACCTCCGGGATCAGGACTTGGAACCTCTTCGACCGTGATGGTTGCGCTTCTCGTTGCAATGGCGCGCTGGAAGGGAATTGAGATGGATGGCTACCGCCTCGCCGATCTCGCTTATCAGGTTGAGCGCGAGGATTTAAAGATTGCCGGCGGATATCAGGACCAGTATGCAGCAGTGTTTGGAGGATTCAATTTCATTGAGTTCCACGGACGCAACAACGTGGTTGTAAACCCGCTCAGAATCAAGAAAGATATCATTCATGAGTTGCAATATAACTTACTGTTATGTTATACCGGAAATATTCACGTTTCTGCAAACATTATCCAGGATCAGGTGAAAAACTATGAGAAGAAAGATGCGTTCGATGCGATGTGCGAGGTGAAGGCTCTTGCCTATGCGATGAAGGATGAGCTTCTGAAGGGAAATCTTCACAGTTTTGGAAAACTCCTCGATTACGGATGGGAGAGCAAGAAGCGCATGAGCAGCAAGATCACAAATCCGCAGATCGATGCCCTCTACGAGGAGGCGAAGAGGGCGGGTGCGCTCGGAGGCAAACTTCTCGGTGCCGGTGGCGGCGGTTATCTGCTGATGTACTGCCCATACAACGTCAAGCACAAGGTTGCAGAGCGTATGGAGAAAGTCGGAGGTCAGCTTGCGGACTGGAACTTTGAACTCAGAGGTGCCCAGTCATGGATTGCAAATGAGGACCGTTGGGACTACAATGAGATCAAGGTTCATCTGCCAAACGGCGACTACAAATTTGATGTGTAGTTACTGTGCGGAGGTAGGCACTTTTGGAACCGAAAGTGCCGTAAGATAACGTGGTGTAGTATTGGAGGACAGTTGAAAGACGATGGAAAAAGTGATTTTTCTTGACCGGGACGGCACTCTGAATGAGGAAGTCAATTATCTGCACAAAAAAGAGGATCTTGTGCTGCTGCCGGGAGTCGCGCAGGCACTCGGAGCTTTAAAGAGAGCGGGATACCGCCTTGTGGTCGTGACGAATCAGGCGGGAGTCGCACGGGGATACTACGGGGAGGATGAGGTGGTTCAGCTGCACGAATACATGAATGAACTGCTTGCACCGCAGGGCGCACAGATTGATCACTTTTTCTACTGTCCGCATCACCCGGAGCACGGAATCGGAGCTTACAAGAAGGTCTGCCACTGCCGGAAACCGGAGACCGGAATGTTTGAGATGGCAGAGCAGTACTATAAGATTGACAAAGAACATTCCTGGATGATCGGGGATAAGCAGATCGATGTGGAGGCCGGACGCAATTACGGGGTACATACGATTCTGGTTGGAACCGGATACGGAGCCGGGGAGAAGAAAAAAGCCGAGCAGAACCTGCAGGGGGGCGGGAGCCTTCCGTGGGATTTCTATGCGGATACTCTGCTTGGGGCGGCACAGGAGATCTTGAGGAAAGGAACAAAGTAAGAAACATGACACAGAGATTATCAGAGAAGGAAGCGGAGATCCTTGATGAGCTGACAGAGCGCTATCCGAAACTGGAGGCTGTGAAGGCAGAGATTCAGGCTGCCTATGAAATGCTGAGAGACTGCTATGAGCATGATGGAAAACTGCTGATTGCGGGAAATGGCGGAAGCTGTGCAGACTCGGAGCACATTGTCGGAGAGCTGATGAAGGGATTTGTAAAGCGCAGACCGCTTCCGGCAGAGCTTCAGGAGAAAATCTGTAAAGAGAGCCCGGAACACGGAAAGGAGCTTGCGCGCTCGCTTCAGGGCGGGCTGATGGCGATCGCACTGACCGGACATGCGGGGCTTTCGACGGCATTTGCGAATGATGTCAATGGAGACATGACGTTTGCCCAGCAGGTCTGCGGATACGGCAGAGCCGGGGATGTATTTCTGGCGATCTCCACATCGGGAAATTCCAAAAATATCGATTATGCGGTGACTGCGGCGAAGGCGAAGGGAATTTCCGTGATCGGACTGACCGGAAAAAACGGCGGAATCCTCGGAAAGCGTGCGGATGTCGCAATCATTGTCCCGGAGTCAGAAACATTTAAGATCCAGGAGCTTCATCTTCCGGTTTACCACGCACTTTGTCTGATGCTTGAGGCACATTTTTTTGAGGAGTAATGAGGATGGATCACACAGATCACAACGATAAAATCGATCACACATTTGCTGTCTGTGCCTATAAGGACTCCCCGTATTTGGAGGAATGCATCCGCTCTTTAAAGCGCCAGTCGGAGCCATCTAAGATCATTCTCTGCACTTCGACGCCGAGTGCATTTCTCAAGGAGATGGCAGAAAAGTATGACCTTCCGCTGTTTGTGAGGGAGGGCGAGAGCGATATTCAGGAGGACTGGAATTTCGCGTGTGCGAATGCCAGCACCCGTCTTGTCACAATCGCACATCAGGATGACGTCTACCACCGGGATTACGCAAAGGCGGTGAAAGCCTGCTGGGAGAAGTACCCGGACACCTCGGTCTTCACGACGGACTGTGTGATTATTCGAAACGGAAAGGCGCAGCGTCCGGGGCTGATTCACTTTGTGAAGAAAATTCTGCGCCTGCCGCTGCGTCTGCGCCCGCTTGCGGACAGAACCAGAGTCAAGAGGATGGCATTGATGTTTGGAAATCCGATTATCTGTCCGTCCTGCACGTACAATCTTGAACTTCTTCAAAGACCGCTCTTTGATTCCGCTTATAAATTTGCGCTCGACTGGGATATGATGTGGAAATTTGCCGGGCAGAGCGGCCGGTTTGTCTGCGAGGAACACCCGCTGATCGGCTACCGGATTCACGACGGGGCGACGACAAAGGCGTGCATTGAGAATCACAGGCGCTCGGAGGAGGAGACGGCGATGTACCGGAAAATCTGGCCTGAGGCCGTTGTCCGCTTTCTGATGTTTTTCTATCGCGGGGCGTACTCTGCGTATGAAAAATGAATTCCTGCGTGTCTGTTTGCCGGGCGCGTGAACAGTAACAAAAACGGTGTGCAGACAGCGATGGCATACAGACCATGGAGATGATGGCTGGGAGCACAGAAATAAGTTTTAGGAGAGTTATATTATAATGGAAAGAAAACATATACAGAGAAAGGACAAGGAGGGAGACGCTCTGAAGCACAGTTTTGTCAAGCGTCAGATTGAGTGGCGGTCAGAACTTTTGATTGTGTGTCTTCTCGCGGCGTTTGCCTTTTTTGTCAACCGGCATATGGAGATCAAGGGCCTTTATATGGATGATCTGTATCAGTGGTACAGTTACAATTCAGACTCCTTTCTTCAGGCGATCTTCACGTTCGGCGGTACGAGATGCCGGTTTCTCTATAATTTAGTGGCATGGATCGAGATGGCGGTCTTCGGGCCGCATGTCGGCTGGTATGTCCCGTTCAACATCCTGCTGAACATCGGTCTTGCATACACGCTTTACCGGATGGCGCGCAGTTTCAGCCGAAGCAGATATCTGGGCATTCTGTTTGCGCTGATCTTTCTGATGTCCCGTATGTCCTACTATCAGATTGGACAGGCGCTCGGACTGATGGAGACGATGGCACTCTGGCTGGCAATCACGATTCTTTATCTCCTCTATGAAGTCCTTCACGAGCATGATGGAAAGGGAGACCGTCGGATCTTCCTTGCGAGCGGTCTCTACTTTGCAGTCTGCTTTGTCCATGAGAGATACATGGTGCTTCTTCCGCTGTTCTTTCTCGTGCTTCTGTTTAAAAAGGAGAAGGATGTGCGCCAGTGGCTTGCACCGGCGGCCTCCTTTGCAGTTGTCCAGCTGATCCGTTTCCTTGTGATCGGCACGGTTGCTCCTGCCGGAACCGGAGGAACCGATGTGGCGGACACGATGTCGGTCAGCTCTGTGATCAAGTTTGCGCTGAGTCAGGTTGCCTACCTGTTCGGAATCAATGCGGGACCGGAGCACTTGAATGGTCAGAACTTCCGTGAGGCTCCGCTCTGGGTGATGATGATGATTGCGGTTGCGGATCTGATGCTGGCTGTCATGGTGGCTGCGCTCTTTGTGCGCCTGATTCAGAAAAAGGCAAAGCGCGTGGAGCGGATCCAGACGGCTGTCCTTTTTGTGATGTTTATCGGTGCCTGCATCGCCTGCTCGAGCGTGACAATCCGTGTGGAAATGAGATGGGTCTATGTCTCCTATGCAGCGGCACTTCTGTTTATGGCGTGGATTTACGGTGTTCTGACGGAGGGAATGGCAGAAAAGGGAATCTGGCTTCAGGCGTTCCCGTATCTGTCTGTTCTGACGGTCTATGTTGTTCTGATGCTTCCGGTTGAGAACTACTATCGCGGCCTCTATCCGAATCTGTACTACTGGGCAGATCAGGAGAGATACAATTCTCTTGCAGAGGAGACTTACGGCAATTATGGAGTTGGAATCTTCGGCAAAAATATTTTTGTTGTCGGAAAGAACTTCGAGATGGAAGATTTCACCGCAGAAAACTTCTTCCGCGTCTTCGATCCGCTCAAGAGAGAGGAGAGCACAAGAGTTGTCCATGTGAGCGATGTGCGCCAGTTCGGCCTTGTCGATGACAATATGCTCGTGATCCAGGAGGATCCGGAGCACAATCGTTTTCAGGATGTGACCCATGTGGTCAAGACGTTCAAGTGCCGTCCGATCTACGGATTCTACGATGACGGATGGATTGATGAGAAGTCGAAGGTTCAGGTCATGGCGGGAAAAACGGGAAAGATTCATCTGAGCTTTACCTATCCGCGCGATCTGACGGATGACCAGTGGCTGACAGTCTATGTCAATGACGAGCCGGTCGACTATCTGCACTTTACAGAGACTTCCGTGGAGACGGAGATTGAGGCGGAGCCATATGATGTGGTGACTCTTCGCTTTGAGACGAACTTCTTTGTCCCGAATGCGATGGAGCAGAGAGGAACGACGAAACTGGCACTGCTTTTGAAAATGACGGCAGAGTAGTAAATGAAATATAGAAATAAGCAGCCGGAAATGCATCTGTGAGGCAACAAATGCAAAACAGATAGGAAACAGATACAGATATACGGAAAGAATGAGAAAGGAATTATATTTATGAAAGTGGTAATTCTTGCGGGCGGTCTTGGAACGCGAATCAGTGAAGAGAGCCATCTGAAACCGAAGCCGATGATCGAGATCGGCGGCAGACCGATTCTCTGGCATATCATGAAATATTACTCGGAATTCGGATTCCATGATTTTGTGATCTGTCTGGGATACAAGCAGTATGTGGTCAAGGAGTTCTTTGCAGACTACTTCCTTCACACCTCGGATGTGACCTTCGATCTTGCGAACAACAAGATGGAAGTGCACAACAACTATGCGGAGCCGTGGAAGGTGACGCTTGTGGATACCGGTCTTCACACGATGACCGGAGGACGTGTAAAACGGATTCAGCCGTACATCGGGGATGAGCCGTTCATGCTGACTTACGGAGACGGCGTCTGCAATGTGGATCTTGATGCACTTGTCAAGTTCCATAAGAGTCATGGACGGATTGCGACGATCACGACGGTGAATATCGGTCAGCAGAAGGGAGTTCTCGACATCGGACCGGACAATGTGATTCATTCTTTCCGCGAGAAATCGGACTCTGACGGAGCTGTGATCAACGGTGGATTTATGGTGATGAATCCGCAGGTGTTTGACTATCTGAAAGACGATGAGACGGTGTTTGAGCAGGAGCCGATGCAGAGACTTGCAGCGGAGGGCGAGCTGATGTCGTTTTACCACGACGGATTCTGGCAGTGCATGGATACGCAGAGAGAGATGAAAAAATTAGAGGAGCTGTGGCAGTCGAAACAGGCTCCGTGGAAGATCTGGAAAGACTAAAAAAAGTCTGAAGAGGAAAGTCTGAAAGGGAAGGTTGGAAATAACAGAAAGGTGGTTGAAGATGAGCAGATACAATCTGGAAGCATGTGAAAAATTTTATAAAGGAAAAAGGATTCTCGTGACCGGTCACACCGGATTTAAGGGATCCTGGCTTTGCCGGATTCTGACACTGGCGGGAGCAAAGGTGACAGGCTTTTCTCTTCAGCCGCCGACAGAGCCTTCGATGTTTCAGATTCTCGGGCTGGCGGACACGATGGATTCCGTGATCGGGGATATCCGCGATTTCAGTGAGATGAAAAAGGTGTTTGACCGCGTCCAGCCGGAACTCGTGATTCATCTGGCAGCGCAGCCGATCGTGCGTGATTCCTACCGCGATCCGGTTTACACCTATGAGACAAATGTGATGGGAACGGTTCATCTGCTTGAGTGTGCCCGTCAGACGCCGTCGGTGAAGTCGCTCTTAAATGTGACGACAGACAAGGTCTATGAGAACCGGGAGTGGGAGTACGGATACCGCGAGTGCGATCCGCTCGACGGATATGACCCGTATTCAAACAGCAAATCCTGTTCAGAGCTGGTGACGCACAGCTACCAGAAATCGTTTTTCCAGGATGGACGGTGTGCAATCTCCACGGCCCGCGCCGGAAATGTGATCGGCGGCGGCGACTTCGCGAATGACCGGATTATCCCGGACTGCGTGCGCGCGATGGCGGCTGGAAAGACGATCGGTGTCAGAAATCCCTATTCCACACGCCCGTATCAGCATGTGCTCGAGCCGCTGTTTGCCTATCTTGAGATTCTGGAGAAACAGTATGAGGACGGAGCGTATGCGGGATATTACAATGTGGGACCGGATGAGTGCGACTGCGTGACGACCGGCGAGCTTGTGACGCTGTTCTGCGATTCCTGGGGAGATCAGGCAGACTGGGAAAATCAGCACGACGGAGGTCCTCACGAGGCGAACTTCCTGAAACTTGACTGCTCCCATATCAAGCATGTCTTCGGATGGCAGCCGAGATGGCATATCGCGGAGGCTCTTGAGAAGACCGTTGAGTGGTCGAAAGCCTACCTCGATGGGGAGGATATGCTCGCGGTCACGGATCGCCAGATTCAGGAGTTCTAGGATTGGCGTTTACAGTCATTTACAAAAAACAAATAAAAAAGAGTCGATAAGAGGATAAGAAGCATTGGAAAAAACGGTTACAGTTTGTGCAGTGCATGAATCATGAACGGTAACAGGTTGAGAAAATGAAGCGGTGAGAAAGGATGAATTGCAAGATGGATAAGAAACAGGAAGAGGCACGTCAGCAGATTCTGGATCTGGTGGCAGATTACTGTGAGAATTACCATATCAATAATAAAAAAGAATTTGAGCCGGGAGATCGGATCCCGTATGCATCGAGGGTGTATGATGCAAACGAGATGGTCAACCTTGTGGACAGTGCGCTGGAGTTCTGGCTGACTTCCGGACGCTATACCGATGAGTTTGAGGCAAAGCTCGCAAAATATCTCGGAGTCAGATACTGCTCTCTCGTCAATTCCGGTTCCTCTGCGAATCTGAATGCATTCATGGCACTGACTTCTCCGCTGCTCGGTGATCGTCAGGTAAAGCGCGGGGATGAGGTTATCACAGTCGCAGCGGGCTTCCCGACAACTGTGACGCCGATGATTCAGTACGGTGCGGTTCCTGTCTTTGTCGATGTGACGATTCCTCAGTACAACATTGATGTGACCCAGCTTGAGGAGGCTTACTCTGAGAAGACGAAGGCAGTGATGATCGCGCATACGCTGGGCAATCCGTTTGATCTCGGCGCTGTGAAATCATTCTGCGACCGCCACAATCTGTGGCTGATTGAGGACAACTGCGATGCCCTCGGAAGCCGGTATGAGATTGACGGAAAGGAGCGTTTCACCGGAACGGTCGGAGACATCGGAACTTCCAGTTTCTATCCGCCTCACCATATGACGATGGGCGAGGGCGGTGCTGTTTACACGGACAATCCGCTGTTAAACAAGATTATCCGCTCTTTCCGCGACTGGGGACGCGACTGTGTCTGCCCGTCCGGACGCGATAATCTCTGCGGTCACCGTTTTGACCGCCAGTACGGGGAGCTTCCGCTCGGATATGACCACAAATACGTTTACTCCCATTTCGGATATAATTTAAAGGCAACGGATCTTCAGGCATCGATCGGCTGTGCCCAGCTCGACAAGTTCCCGGGCTTTGTGGAGCGCCGCAGACACAATTTTGACCGCCTGAAGGCAGCACTTGCCGGAACGGAAGACAGATTGATTCTGCCGGAGCCGTGTCCGGGATCACGCCCGAGCTGGTTTGGATTCCTGATCACCTGCAAGGAGGGTGTTGATAGAAATGCACTTGTCCAGTATGTGGAGAAGAAGGGTGTTCAGACGCGCATGCTGTTTGCCGGAAATCTGATCAAGCATCCGTGCTTTGACCAGATGCGTGAGAGCGGAACCGGATACCGTGTGGTCGGCGATCTCGCTGTGACAGACCGGATTATGAGAGATACGTTCTGGATCGGTGTTTATCCGGGAATGACGGATGAGATGATCGATTATATGGCACAGACGATCAGGGAGGCACTGGACGCACAGAAATAGAGAAGGGAGTGGGGCAAAACGATATGGAATATGATCTGACGAGGGTGCATGAGACAAATCTGAAGATTCTCAAGGAGATTGACCGGATCTGCCGGAAATATAAGATCCGATATATGCTGGATGCGGGAACGCTTCTCGGGGCAGTCCGCCACAAGGGATTTATTCCGTGGGATGACGATGCGGATGTCGCATTCACGAGAAACAATTATGAGGCATTCATGAAAGTGGTCCGCCGGGAACTTCCCGACACGATGGCGCTTGTGATGCCGTGGAGCTACCGGGATGGAAAGGCATTCTTTGATTTCACAGCGCGGATTATCTACAAGAACAGCCGGACCCATGAGGACAGTGCAGAGATGGATTTCTATGGTGGAAAGCTCAATCACCTCTGGGTGGATCTGTTCACGATCGACACGCTTCCGGAAAACAAGCTGGATGCGACGGCGACGCTTCTGATGCACAAGATGATTTATGGAATGGCGATGGGTCATCGCTATCACCTTGATTTTGGCAAGTACAGTCTGTTTCACAAGCTCGCGGTGGGAGGAATGTCGACTGTCGGAAAGCTTATTCCGCTCTCTGTGCTCTTCCGCTTGCAGAGAATGGTGGCGCTCAGGGACCACAAAAAGAAGAGTTCGAAGCTCTATTACAGCAATTACCAGCCGGATTATCTCTATGTGACACTCCAGAAGGAGTGGTGTGAGGATATCGTGGATCTGGACTTCTGTGACACGAAGCTGATGGCATCCTCCCACTGGGACGAGGTGCTGACCTGGATTTACGGAGATTACATGAAACTTCCGCCGGAGGAAAAACGGGTTCCGACTCACTCTACGATTGAGATTCAGGTATTTGATGAGGAACTCTGAGACGAGGATGAAATGACATGAGAAAAGTATTGTCTGTCGTGGTGTCTGTGTACAATGAAGAACAGGCACTTCCGATGTTCTATGAGACGACAAAGCCGATCCTTCAGGGTCTTGACTGGGATTATGAGCTTGTGTTTGTCAATGACGGAAGCAGGGATCGAAGTGCGGAGATTTTACAGGGTCTCGCACAGGGGGATGAAAAGGTAAAGGTTGTGTTTTTCTCCAGAAACTTTGGCCATGAGGCGGCGATGATTGCGGGGATCGATTATGCGACCGGTGACGCGGTTGTCTGCATGGATGCGGATCTCCAGCATCCGCCGCAGTGCCTTCCGGCGATCATTAAAAAGCTGGAGGAGGGCTGTGGAGTCATCAGCATGGTGAGAACAAAGAACAGGTCGGCAGGTCTGATTAAAAACATCACTTCCGCAGGATTTTATGCCCTGATCAATGCGCTCTCCGATGTGAAATTCGAGCCGAATGCCTCGGACTTTTTTGCGGTTTCTAGGCAGGCGGCAGATGTGCTCCGGAACAATTATCGGGAAAAAGTCCGTTTCCTGCGCGGGTATGTGCAGAGCATCGGATTTCGGCAGGGAATCATTGAGTATGAGGCTCAGGACCGCGTGGCGGGTCACAGCAAGTACAGTCTCAGAAAATTGTTCGCATTTTCGATGAACACCATCATGTGTTTTTCCAATCTGCCTCTGAAACTCGGTATGTACGCAGGGGTCGGGGCAGCGCTTCTCGGAGTTGCGGTCATGATTTATACGCTGTGCACGAGACAGGGAGCACCGAGCGGATATGCGACAATTGTGATTCTGAACTGTTTCATGTTTGCGGTTCTGTTTGTGATTGTCGGGATTATCGGAGAATACATGGCTATTCTGTTTTGCGAACTCAAAGACAGACCGATCTATATTGTGGAGAATACAGCGAATCTGGAGCAGAAAAGAGATTCCTAAAAAATTTCAGACTGGCTTTTGCAAACCGTGACGGGGAGCAGGAGCCAGTCTTTTTTCGTATAATAGGAAATTGCGTCCTATCTCTTTTTTATTACTTTTCAGCGCTTTCGTTCTTAACGTTTTCTTCTTCAGACTCTTTCAGATAATCGCTTGCATCTTTGAAGAAGCTGGCGAGAATCAGCAGGATGATGATGCCGACCGGGAATGCCGCAATGATGGACACGGTCTGGAGGTTTGCCATCGAGTTCTCGGAGAACAGCAGGGCAACCGGGAGCAGAATCAGAAAGATTGCCCAGAACAGACGGACACGGCGGTCCGGTTCCTGATCGTGGTCGAGCTTCTTGTAAGTGTAGGAAGAGGCAACCATCGTGATGGAGTCAAAGGTGGTTGAGTAAAAAGTCACCATGCACAGGACGAGAAGGATGAGCACAAATTTGGATGCCGGGAGTTTGCTGAGCAGGGAGACGATCGCATGGTAGAGATTTCCGTCTGCGGCGTAGGCTGTCAGCACATCGATCTTTCCGTGCATCTGGAGTCCGAGCCCGTAGTTTCCAAGAATGATGAAGGAAGTGAAAGTACCTGCAAGACCGTAGAGATAACCGCCGAGGATCGTCTGGCGGATCGTTCTGCCCTTGCTGATTGTTCCGATGAAAAATGGAACTGCCACGCACCATACCATCCAGTATGCCCAGTAGAAGATCGTCCAGGTCTGCGGAAATGAGGAGGTTCTCATGGAATCCGTCCAGGTCGCAAGTCCGATAAAGTTCTGTGCCAGATTGCCGAGCGCGGTGATGCCGGCCTCGACAATGAAGCGGGTCTCACCGCCGAAAAAGAACACATAGGCGAGAAGACCGAAAAACAGGTAAGTACAGCAGGAAGCGGAGAGCTGAACGCCCTTCATGCCGAAAAAGACGGCGAAGGTATAGATCGCGCAGACGATGATCAGAATCAGGATTGTGAGACCGGTTGTCTGCGGGATTCCCGTCACGCGGCTGATTGCGAGGGAGAGCAGGGGGGTTGCGAGCGAGAACGTCGTTGCGGTTCCGGCGAGAAGCGCAAATACTGCGACGAGATCGATGATGCGGCCTGCCCAGCCATCGACGCGGCTGCCGAGAAGAGGACGGCAGGATTCGGAGTATTTCTGCTTTTCCCGCTTGCGGACATGGAGCATGAACCCAAAAGCGACAGAGAGAACGACGTAGAATCCCCACGGGATCGGACCCCAGTGAAAGAGCGGATACGTGGCTGCCCAGTCCTGGACTGCCCCCATCTCTGCGATGTGCGGATCGGAAGCGTAGAGCATCCACTCACAGCAGGAGTAAAACAGGATGTCGGCGGCAAGTCCGGCTGTGAACATCATTGCGCCCCACTGGAAACCGGAGTACTGTGGTTTTTTGAGATTTCCGAGGCGGATCTGTCCGAAGCGGGAAAAGGCCAGATACAGGGAGCACAAAAATACGCCGAGGCCGATCAGCAGGTAGTAGCTTCCCATCTCATCTCCGAGAAAGCCTCGGATTGAAGACAGAACCTGTGAGGAACGCTCCGGGCTGATGACAAACCAGATACACAGTGCCGCAATGCACAGAAAGGCAAATACGGTATCGAAGAGATCGAGCTGCGAAAGCAGGGATGTCTGAGAGTTCTTTTGATCCATGATGAAATGATCCTCCTTTTGGATTCTATGGGCTTTGCATTTGTTTTTGAGCCATTTTAGATTCTTTATGTTCAAAAAAATAAAAATAAAAATCTTATTGAACATAATACCACCGGGAGCATCAAATTGCAAGCAGAAAAATTCTTTCGGAATTCTAAAGATTTATTCAATTTTGTGAAGATTTTGTGGACAGGGTGTTAGAACGTGCGGATCTCTGATAAGATAGGAATAAAAGAAAAATGGATGCCGATTTGTATTGCGGCTGCACAGAAATCAGGAGAGAGTCAGAGATGGAAGAAAGACAGATGGGGCGAAGAAGAAGCAGAAAGAGAAAAAAGGGAAGACAAAAGAAGTGCTATCCCGCGATTGCGGCAGTGGTGTTTCTCACCGCCGGAGTTGTGGGGCTTGCGGGACACCACCTGATCAGCAGTGGGATGGAGGAGAAAGCATCATCACAGCAGTCTGCGCTTTTGCAGCAGTCTTCTGCACCGCGGCAGGATGAGAGCACAGGGACAGAGTCAGCAAAGACAGAGAGTACGGAGAGCACCGCAGCAAAGGAGGAGCAGAGCCAGCAGGGAGATCTGATTACCGAGGGGGAAAAGCCGGTATCGGAGCGGGATACGACACCGCTTCTGGGCGGAGCCGAGCTTCGCATGCTTCAGTCGCAGACAAAGGGGCAGATGATGTCCTTCCTGCTGAAAACAAAATCGGGCAAGCTGATCGTCGTGGATGGCGGAAGATGGGATGACGGGGATTACCTGATGGAACAGATCAAGGCGGAAGGCGGTCAAGTGAGTGCGTGGTTTCTGACGCATGCGCACACGGATCATGTGGGAGCACTGCTCAAACTCCTGACGAATGAATCTGACGGAATCGATACGGGAATCACGATCGATCATATCTACTATAATTTTGCGAGTGTGGAGTGGTATGAGAAGCATGAGTTAGGCGATCTCGGAACGGCGATGAGTATTCTTCAGCAGCTGGCGGCACTTCCGGCGGGAGTCTGCCAGACCGTAAAACGGGGGGATGAGATCTCTGTTGACGATGTCGTGGTGCAGGTGATGAATGACCGCTATGAGCCGGAAGAAGTCGGAGAGAGAGATGGAAACGATGCCTCGATGGCGTATCGGATGATTGTGAGCGGAAAATCCATCCTGTTTCTCGGAGATCTCCAGAAGAAAGGAGGAGAACATCTGCTTGAACAGGCGGGGGGCGGACTGAAATCCGACATGGTCCAGATGGCTCATCATGGTCAGAATGGGGTGAACGAGGATGTCTATGATGCGATTGATCCCTCGATTTGTCTCTGGCCGACTCCGCAGTGGCTCTGGGACAATGAGGGAGGAAGTTACACGACGCCGGAGACAAAAGAGTGGGTGAAAAAGTTGAATGTGAAAAGAAATTACTGTACAAAAGACGGGGACCAGGTGATTCGCTGATTTTTCTGATCCCCGCATCGCATCCTTTCATTTGATCGTCAAATCTTTTAGTCTTCCACATGGAGACCGCTGTGGTAGGAGTAGCTTCCGAGCTCATCGAGAAGGCGGGAGAGTTCCTGTTTGGAGATCTCCTCATTTCCGACGACAGCGGAATTGATGATTGCAAACACGGAATTGCATTTGACGAGAGACTGCCGGAACAGGTCCGGGAAAGAGGCGCGGGAAGCGAGACGGCGGTCCCACGGATTGCACCAGATCTCATGGTCGAGATTCAGACATTTGCGAGGATTGCTGACCTCATCCGTGACAAGCTTCTGAGAGGCGACCGGACTGCGGCGGAGCAGGTGCTCGACAAATGCAATCTTGTTTCGCTTGGAGCTGTTCGGATCTGCGAGCGTGCGGCATCCGAAGCGGAGCGCCAGGATGGATCGATAGACCATGGCCGGTGTCACCTGGAAGTTGTTGCTGTATGTGATCGGATAATACGCCTCGTTGATGCACTCCGAGAGAAAACGGGAGATGAACTGCATCTCCATTCCATTTAAGCAGATCGAAGCCGCCTGGTTGAACTGGGACGGCTTTTTCTTTTTGTATTTCATGAGAAGAAGTGCATCGATGTCATTTTCGAGAGCAGCGTGAAGACCGTGTGTGTGACTGCTCGGATGTTTGGCATCGTAGCCGATTCTTCCGTAGACATAGGGATGGCAGATGGAATCTCCGATGTAGTGACAGAGATATCCGCAGAAATATGCCAGACCCTCCTCGCGCTGCTGGCGGGAGCGGATGGTTCCCAAATGCTTTAAGTAACAGGAGAAAAAGTCCTGAATGTGGTGTTCGTGCATGTAGGATCCGACATTCCGATAATCGCGGTGGCGCAGAATTGGAATGTTGTAAAAGAAGATATCGGGGCCCTGAAGACCGAGCTGGTAGAGCCAGCGGTACTTGGCGATGATGTATTTCAACTGATTGTTGGGAAGGTCGTTGTAGGCCTTCATTCCTAAAATATAATGAGTGGTAAATCCAGGCATGAAAATCCCTCTTTCTCTTGAAAAAAGTCTGATAAAACAGGTTATAAAAAATCTCAGAAAACGTGTTTGATCTGCCTCTATCATATCATATTTTAAGGAGAAATACGAGCGTCGACTTGAATGAATCCATTGCCGTTTTCCTGCATATAAATCGCATAGGAAAGTATCGTGTGGGCGGGGAAAAATATGTGGGTGATACAGAGATTGCATTTGATCTTGTGGGGGCCGTGGACGCTTGTACTGTTTTTGGGCACGGGAAGCTGGTTCTTTGTGCGTTCGAAAGGTTTTCCGGTTCGCAGATTCGGATACTGGTGGAATCGCACGGTCGGGACAGTCTGGAAAACGACGGGCACATCCGAGAGCGAGGAAAACGGAGAAAAAGCGGCGATTACGGTGTTTCAGTCGGCATGCACGGCGCTTGCTGCGACGATCGGTACCGGAAATATTGTCGGCGTGGCGACCGCGCTCACGGCGGGAGGTCCCGGAGCCCTGTTCTGGATGTGGGTATGCGCTCTCATCGGGATGGCAACGGCTTATGCGGAGACAAGTCTGGGACAGAAATTTCGTTTTCGGAGAGAAGACGGAACCTGGATGTGTGGCCCGATGATCTATATGGAGAGAGGACTTGGATCCTCGTTTTTGGGGATTTTCTACGCGATATCTGCCTGTCTGGCTTCTCTTGGAATGGGGAGCATGGTGCAGGCAAATTCCATCCGGGAAACGCTGGAATACAGCTTTGGAGTTCCGCAGATATTTGGGGCGGTGCTGATTGTGGTCTGCTGCTGGTTGGTGATTGGCGGGGGGACGGGAAGGATTGCGAGAGTTTCTGAGCGGTTGATGCCGATGGCAGCTGGAATTTATCTTTTATTCTCCGTGGCGGTGATTGTGCAGTGTCTGCCGGTGCTTCCGAGTGTGATCGCCGGGATTTTCGAGGACGCGTTCTGCTTTCGGGCAGCGGGCGGAGGAATCGCCGGGGCTCTGTTTTCAAAGAGCGTGCGCTACGGGATGGCCAGAGGCGTATTTTCCAATGAGGCGGGGCTTGGGAGCCTGGCAGTGCTTCATGGGGCAGCAGAGAAGACGACGCCGGAAGAACAGGGAATGTGGGCAATGTTTGAGGTATTTTTTGACACGGTGATTGTCTGCACAATGACCGGAATTGTGATTCTCTGTGTACAGAGACAGGCCGGTGAGAGTGCGCTGCGATTCGGAGATGGGGCAGCACTTGCGGCGTGGTGCTTTGGAAGAAAACTGGGGATCGTCGGGGAATGGATGGTTTCTGTTTCGATGATGGTATTTGCATTTGCAACCATCATCGCCTGGTATTATATGGGAGAACAGAATGTGCAGTATCTGGGAATGCGGGTGAGCGGGCCGGGATGGATTTTTATCAATAAGAATCTGTACCGGATGGTTTATCTGGGAAGTGTGTGCATCGGATCACTGTGCAGGCTGGATCTCGTCTGGGCACTGGCGGATCTGTGCAATGCACTGATGGCGTATCCCAATCTTTTGTCTCTGTGGCTGTTATCGAAGTCGGTGGTTTTCCCAAGGAATCTGGGATACGAAAAAGATGAATAAATAACGAGAAAGGATCTCTCCGCAGCTGAGAGATCCTTTCCACGTATGTTTTGAAGAGGTAAAAAGGGAGGAGAGCTGATAATTTCACGTTCGTATCAGCTCAAAAGTATTATGAAAAAAATCTTTTTGGCACTTCATAAACAACTTGTTCTGTTGTTTATGGTTATAGTATATGGGGAAATCGTGAAGAAATCGTGTTGATTATGTAAAAGGTTTTTGAATGATTTATGAATGAAATATGAACAAGGAAAGTAACCGCCATTTTCACAGCGTTTTGTGTTATAATGAGCTTTAACAAAAACAAAAGAAAACAGAGGGAAACATGGAGGAAATACAGATATGGAGAAAATGGAGTGCAAAGAAAGACAGAATGAAGTTCTGAATATGATCGTGGAAGAATGCGAGAAAAATAAAATTGTGGCGGTAAAAGTTCCGGAGGAGGAAGCTGGAATTGCAGATATGGCGGTGGTACGTCACAAAGATAAGGAGAGACTTTCGGGGGAAGTATTAGGAGAGTATTATTTTCTTCCGGTGCCGGAATCAGAAAAAGTGTTTCAGTATTTCGTGTGCTCGCTGACGATTTCGGACGATTTGGATTCCAAGTTTGTTCAGGCCGTTCAGCAGGCAGTGTCAAAAATTAATTTTACTTTATCTTCAGGAGCTTTTTTGATGAGTCCGGATCAGAAACTTCTGTGTTTCAGATATGTGCTTGTCATGCCGGTTGAGCAGGAAGTTTCCTGCATGAAATTAGGGGTTCGCGCAGCTATGGTGAATGCACTGCGCTCCGTAATGAAGTGGGGCAGAGTTTTAGGAGATCTTGAATCCGGAAAAATGGATGAGCGTGAGTTTTTAAGACAATTTGGCAGCCAGCTTGGCTGTTAAAGTGGTCGGAAGTGTCCATTTGGTATCTTTGTATGTGCTAGAATACAGATAAATCATTGATAGTTAAGAAAAACGAACTTTGTAAATTTATACATGACTAGGAGAATATAAGATGCCGGAGAAAGATGCTTTATTAGACAACAGTGAAGAATTTAATCTGAACCATTTAAAAACAGATGAAGTGTACATCAATATGGCAAAGCTGTTTTTGATGTCAGAAGATCCCAAGATTCATTTTGCAGATTTGCAGAAGCCGGAGAAGGAGACGCAGCAACGTCTGGATAAGATTGCGGGCGATATCGTGTCTGTGGCAGAAGGCTTTTTGTCGGACAATCCGGATGTGCAGAAAGAGTCCGAGAAAAAATATGAGGAATATACAAACAAATGTCGTGCCACAGTGATGGATATGAATGTCCAGAAGGAGGCAATGTATGCACTCGGAAAAAATCCGGATGAGCTGGCTTCAAAGGAACAGAAAGCGGTGTTAAAGAATCCGGAGAATGCTGAAAAACTGGGAGCATTTTTTGGAGATCTCTCCGAGTGCATTCAGAAGGCAGACAAGACAGCGCTTCTCTCAGAGATCTTAGTTGATAATAAGAGTGAGAAAGTTCCGCAGATCGATCAGATTGCGGGGGAGACAAGAGTATTCTCTGAATTGTATCGGGATCTGGCGGCAGAGTGGACAAAGAGCAAAGCGGAAAAAAGTAACGAAGATAAGAATAAAGAAGAGAAAAGCGGGGCGGAGAAGAGCGACGAAAAGCCGGAGAAGCGTGCAGAACGTGTAGAACGCGATGAGAACGAAGCAAAGTCTGATTTTGGCGATGATGGATTGGATTTTGACGAGGATGCGAGTCTTCTGGAAGATCAGCTGGAAGAAAAAGTGTCAAAAAATCTTCATGTCGCCAGGGCACCGAAGATAACAGGAGCGCAGGGGCTTACGACCTGGCAGCACATCGTCAACTGGCTTTCCGAGAAACTTGGTTTCGGTAAGGTGTATTCCAACACACCGGAGGAGATGAAGCAGGCACAGGAGACAGAGCATGTGCAGGAGGAGCGCAGCCAGGAAAAAGATGCTGAGGCTTCAAAGAAAGATAGGCAGCCGGAGCGCAGCGTCGAGCCGGAAAGAAAAGAGCAGCTTGAGCAGAGAGCAGATTCTGTGCAGAGTCTGAAGGAGTCCCGGAATGAGTTCCGGAATCAGAGACAGGACCAGAATCTTGGTGAGAGTGATGCTGAGAAGATAAGCTCCGAGAAAATGATTCGTCAGCTTCAGATTGAGAATCTGAGAAAAGACAGCATGATTAAGTATCTGCAGGCAGAGCTTTTGAGAGCGCAGATTCGGGAACAGACACTTAAAAATGAAAAGCTGATGAACGAGATGTCTGCAAATCAGAAAACGAAGAAAATGGGTGAAGCGAAACCGAAGGTGAAAGCTGGGCAGAAGACAGAGGCAAAACCGGGGAGAGAGAGAATCAGTTTTGCCGAGCTGAGCGGAGAAAAACCGGAACCTGCGAGAAGACGTATGAAACTGGAGAGCATAGAGCCGGAAAAGAGAAGATCGAAAGATGACACCATGATCGATTACCGCAGTATTGAACCGTCGGAAAAGACAAGAAAGGGTCTTGGGCTTGCACCTAGAAAGTAGAGAACGCGTGAACAGTAACGAGAACGCGGAAAGTTTCGGGATAAGATATACTTTTTAAAGAAAATATGATAGGATGAGGGACAGACTGGATTTCCGGTCTGTCTTTTTCTCTGTATAACTCAGAGTGGATGCGCAGTGATTTTGATGGGAAAATGTCAGCAGAGCTGACCAAAATCACGCGCCAAGTCTCCGCGAGTGTCGACTTGAATTTAGGGTGGATACCTGCGTCGACTTAAACAGGAAACTGCTTTCTATCATATAAAAATGTTTGGTGAAAACGCACTGGAGACGGAATGCAGATGACTGGGACAGGGAAAAAACGATAAGAACAACGGGAATCATGGAACAAGTAAATCGTATGAGAAGAAAAATGGCGATAAATGATAAATAAAGAAAGAAAACGCACAAAAATAAGGAGCTGGAGGGGAGTATGCATTTGAGGCAGGCAAGACAGATGATAACGATTGTGGCGGCGGCGCTGGTACTGGCATCTCCGCTTCTTCTGAAAAAGAGTGATGAGCGCCTGGCGCTTGACGGCGTGGAGAACACGGCCAGATTTCCGGATTTTTCTGCGGAAAAACTGGTAGATGGAAGTGCCCAGTCGGAATTTGAGACTTACGTCCAGCAGCATCTTCCGGGAAAACCGTTCATGGTGAGGCTGCGCAATGAGATCACATTTTCTGCGCTTCACACGGTATCAAACATCAATTACAGCATGAATCGGGACCGGAATCTGTTCAGCTGGGAGAATGTGAGCTACTATCTTCAGTATTTTGCGCCGATCAGCGAGGCGGGAACACAGGAACTAATTGAAAAGCTGGAGCGCCTAGAAGAGCTTTTTCGGGCTAATGGAAAACAGATGTATATTTTTATCACACCGAACAAGGTGCGCTATATGGCGGATGAACTTCCGTGGGTGGACACAGCGATGGCACCAAAGCAGGGTCCGGGAAATTATGAGAGACTGACCGCAGGGCTTGCGGCAAGCGACTTAAAATGGTTTGACAGCATCGCCTATATCAATGAACACCGGCAGGAATTTGACCCGCGGGTCCCGCTGTTTTACCGGACAGGTCTGCACTGGTCTGTCTATGTGGGAAATATGGTGGGAAATGTATTTGGAGAGTATCTTGAAAAAGAGAGTGGGTACCGCCTTCCAGAGATTTCTGTGTCCGCACAGCCGTGCGAGGTGCCGGTTTACCCAGATGCGGATTCCTTTGAGGTTTTCAATACGCTGGAAAAGCCGTATGATTCCTATTATGAACCGGTGATAGAGACGGTTGACCCGACGACGGATGCACCGGGATTTCTCTGCCGGGGTGGAAGCTTTATGGGACAGAGTTTGTCAGTCCTGATCCGCAATCATTATTTTGGAAAAAATGTCTCGATGGAGAACCGGCAGATTTTTACGGATGAGTTTGAGAATGTAGTTCCGTTTACGGACTATGACGCAGTGGATATGAGAGAATATTTAAAGGATATTGATCTTGTCGTTCTGGAGGTGAACGAGACGGCAGTGTCCGATATGAGTTTCGGCTTTATCGACTATGTGCTGGAACATCCGGAGATTTTGGAAAATGAGGAGGCAGGCAGGTAAATGGTATTTTCATCGCCGGTATTTTTATTTTTGTTTTTGCCGATGACGCTTCTTGGCTATGCGCTTGCGTCAATGAGGCGGGATGTCCGCCTGAGAAACGGGATTTTGCTTGCTGCCTCGATTATTTTTTACGGATATGGCGGATTTGGCTATCTCGGGCTGTTTTTTGTATCGATTTTTGTGAACTGGAAACTGGGGCTGATGATGGGGGAGTGCACAGGAAGGCAGCGCAAGGCGGTATTCTGGGCGGGAATGGTCTGGAATCTTGGAATTCTGATTGTCTTTAAATATCTGAATCTCCTCGGGGAGACGGCGGCATCCCTTGGCGGATTTCTTCTGAGACGGGAGCTTTCAAGCCCGATCCCTCAGATTGTTCTGCCGATCGGAATCTCATTTTTTACGTTTCAGATCATGTCCTATCTGATCGATGTGTATTGGGGGCGTGTCCCGTGCCAGAAAAGTCTTTCCCGTCTGGCACTCTATATTATGCTGTTTCCGCAGCTGATCGCAGGACCGATTGTCCGGTATATCGATGTGGAAAAAGAGATTGGGGAGCGGGAGAGCCGTCTTGATGATGTCTATGAGGGCGTTTTCCGTTTTATGTGCGGGTTTGCGAAAAAGATTCTTCTTGCAAATTCGATGGGAAAGGCGGCAGACCTCGCTTTCGGCCAGAGACCGGGAATGGGAATGATCTATGCGTGGACAGGAATTCTCTGTTACAGTCTCCAGATTTATCTGGATTTCTGGGCGTATTCCGACATGGCGATTGGTCTTGGGCGGATTTTCGGTTTCCATTTTCCGGAGAATTTCAATCACCCGTATCTCTCAAAGAGTGTTGCGGAATTCTGGAGAAGATGGCACATCTCCCTCTCAAGCTGGTTTCGGGATTATGTATACATTCCGCTCGGAGGAAGCCGGTGCAGCACGGCGAAAAACTGCCGCAACTACCTGATCGTGTTTGCGCTGACAGGAATCTGGCACGGAGCAAGCTGGAATTTTCTGTTCTGGGGACTCTATTTTGCAGGTTTCCTGATTGTGGAGCGTCTTGGCTTTCGGAATGTGCTGAATCGCCTTCCGGGGATTCTGCGCCGCCTCTACACGCTGATTGTGGTGGGCGTCGGCTGGGTGTTCTTCCGGGCTGAGACGTGTTCGCAGGCGATTGGGTATCTCGGAGAAATGTGTTCGATGCGGTGGATGGGAAGTCTTGACAGGGAACTGGCAGAGCTGATGGCGGGGTCGAAATTTATTCTTCTGTTTGTGATCTCAGTGCTCTGCTGTACGCCGTTTTTCTCTGGCCTGCGCTCATGGCTGGAGCGCCGCCATCTCGGAATGATTGCAGATCTGGCGATTACCGGGATTTTTTTCCTTGCAGTCTGCGAGATGATGGCGAGTGGATACAACCCGTTCATTTATTTTAGATTCTGATGAAGTCTGCTATTTTTTTGCGGCTGTCTTTTAGAGGCTATTAGATTATTATGGAAAACTTTACGTATCTTGTCCGGTGCGTGGACGGGAGCCTGTACTGCGGGTGGACGAACAATCTGGAAAAACGCATAAAAGCGCACAATGAGGGGCAGGGCGCGAAGTACACGAGGAGCCGGAGACCGGTGAAGCTTGTCTATTATGAAACGTTTCCGACCAAGCAGGAGGCAATGCGCCGTGAGTGGGAGATCAAACAGCTGAGCAGGAAAGAAAAACTGAGCCTTATCACAAACAAAAATCAACCGTCAGCGGAATAAATAACCGGTGACGGTTGATACATGGATGGGTCTGATTTTGTCGATTTCGGAAAGGTGATTGGTCAAGTCAGGTCATGCAACAAACGCATACATCATGATATAATGACAGAGACTTCCGCCCATCACAAAGAGATGGAAAATTTCGTGGGATCCGAAATTTTTGTGGCGGGAGTTGAAAATCGGAAGTTTCAGTGCGTAGATCACACCGCCGACCGTGTAGATGATTCCGCCTGCGAGCAGCCAGCCGAAGGCCTCTGCCGGGAGAGCGGAGACGATCTTGCCAAAAGCAAAGATGCAGACCCATCCCATTGCAATGTAAATAATAGAAGAAAACCACTTGGGGCAGGTGATCCAGAGCGCATTGATGACGATTCCCACTGCGGCGATCGTCCAGACTGCGCCGAGAAGCATCCATCCGGTGTGATCTCCGAGTACAAGGAGACAAACCGGGGTGTAGGTGCCTGCAATCAAGATGAAGATCATCATGTGGTCGACTTTCCGGAGCATCTGGTTGACTTTCGGTGAAATGTCAAGGGTGTGGTAGATGGTACTCGCCGCGTACAGCAGAACCATGCTTGTGATGAAAATCGTCAGTGCAAGCACATGGATGTGATCCGGTGTGCGTGCAGCCTTGATAAGGAGCGGGATGGATGCGAACAGGGCGAGGATCATCGCGATGAAATGAGTCAGGGCACTGCCCGGGTCTTTGATTTTCTGCAACATAAAAATCCCTCCATTCTGATGCGGTATCAGGAAAAACGAGAATACCGAATAAAAGAAATAAAAGTAATAAAAACAAAACAGGAACTAAAAACTTTATAATGTAGTATTAAAAACTATATGCAAATGTTTTCTATACTATACCACTTTGCATTCAAAAATACAAGAGAAAGATGGATGGGAATAAAAAGTTATCATTAAAAAAGAGTACGTTTGGAGGAAGTTACAGATGTTACAGGTGATTTTTGAGGATAAACATATCCTGGTTGTCTGGAAACCTGTCGGAATCGAATCACAGTCGAGCCGTGGGTTTGGCGCGGATATGGTGAGTGAGGTGCGAAAGCATATTTACAAAACGTCAAAAAAACAGGAGGAGCCGTATGTGGGAGTGATTCACCGTCTGGATAAACCGGTCAGCGGAGTCATGGTCTATGCGAAGGACAAGAAGACGGCGGCTGCCTTGAGCCTTCAGATCACGGAGGGAAAGGTACACAAAAAATATCTCGCCGTTCTCTGCGGAAAGCCGGAGTCAAACGAGGAGACGTTTGTGGATTATCTGAAGAAAGATTCAGAGGGAAATGTATCCGGGATTGTGGAAAAGCAGGTGGACGGAGCAAAGCGTGCGGAGCTGATCTGCCGTGTGGCGGGATTTAGGGAGGATCCGGAGTGGGGAGAGCTGACACTCGCCGAGATTGAGCTTAAGACCGGACGCCATCATCAGATCCGTGTCCAGATGGCGGGGCATGGACTTCCGCTCTGGGGGGATGGAAAGTACAATCCAAGGTTTGGAGGATCCGCGATGCAGGCAGCTCAGGCAGCGCCTTCTGCCCAGCCGGCTCGAAGGACGGCTCAGCCTCAGATTGCGCTCTCCTCATTTTCTTTAAGCTTTATTCATCCGGCGATTGGACGCAGAGTTTCATTTGAGCGTCTGCCGGATGCTGAGATTTTTAGAAATTTTGAGGCGGTTCGGTAGATACGCGCTAAGTCTTTGCGATATGAATGAAATCATAAATGGAACTATGAACTTGAAGCGCAAAAATGAGAGTGTATATTTTTCGCTGCTGTGGATACACTAGGAATGTACAAAGGAAGTACAAATCAGAAGCAGGTGAGTCCATGGGTAAACCGGAAAAGAAACTGAAGAAAATTTTACGCATTCTGGGAATCGCGGGTGCAGTATACGGAGTTTTCCGCTTTCTGCTGCCCCTTGTGATTCCCTTTCTGTTTGCCTTAATCTTTGCAGTGTGGCTTCATCCGTCTGCGAACAGAATCTCCCACTGTCTGAGGTGGAAGATCCCGGGAATAAAAAGGCAGGTGACTGTTCCGGAAGGGGCAGTGGCAGTGATGGAACTGCTTCTGATTTTTTCTGCACTTGCGGCGATGGCCTGTTTCGGAGGAAGAAAATTGTTTCAGGAGATTGTTCGCCTGTCCGAACATTTGCCGTCCCGGATCCGGGAGGCAGATCGTGTGCTGACAAAACTGTGCCGTTTGACGGAGAAAACATTTGGCTTAAAATCAGATTTTGTGGTACTTGCACTTCGGACTTTGCTCAGAGAAGGAATGTTCAGTCTGAGGCAGAGGGCAATGACACTGATTGTGGGTCACTCTGCGATGTGTCTGCGATTTTGCATTTACGCAGGCGTGTTCGGCGCGATTGTCCTGATTGCAACGGGGCTTCTTGTGCAGGAGATGGATTTCTGGAAAAAGCGCATTCGGAATTCGGAGTTTCAGAGAGAGTGGAATCAGGTCTGCGAGCGCCTGACGAGTGCCGGGGCGGCATATCTGCGTGCGCAGGGAATGATTCTGATTCTCACAACGTTGATCTGTATCTTTGGGTTCTGGCTGATGAAGAGTCCATACTATCTGCTTGCGGGGATTTTTGTCGGGATTCTCGATGCGCTTCCGATCTTTGGAGTCGGGACGGTCCTGATTCCGTGGGGGATTCTGATGCTGTTTATCGGAAACTGGAGAAAGGCAGTTCTGCTCTTTGTCATTTACGTGGTCTGCTATTTTTTAAGAGAGATTCTGGAGGCGAAGCTGATGAGCCGGAAAGTCGGAATGACTCCGTTTGAGACCCTGCTATCCATGTATGTGGGGCTGGAGCTGTTTGGAATTGCGGGATTTCTACTGGGACCGGTGGGACTTTTGATGATTCGTGATTTGAGCCGGATCTGGGAAACGGACGAGGGAGGAGAGGCGGCTGCGGCAGGCGGGCAGGAATAACCCGTTTACAGATCGGTGGGATTGGCGTATAATAATTAGAAATGCACACAGGACCATCCGCTGCGAAACGGAGTGCCAATGGCGTGCGGAGAGGAGATTGCAAAATGACTTTTACTTATCCTGCGGTGATTGTGCCGCATGAGGATGACAATGGATTTCATGCAGAATTTCCGGATCTGGAATGTTGCTATGCAGATGGCGGAGATCTGGAAGACACGCTGGATGCAGCGAGAGAGGCTGCCTATGACTGGCTGTTTTTAGAGCTTGAGGATGGCGGACATTTTCCGGAGACATCTCATCCGGAGGATATCAAGGTTCCGGAAGGTGGATTTGTGCGCAACATTATGGTGCGGATTAAACTGCTTCCTGACAGTGACTGACGGATGTCAGAAGAACTTTTTGTTTCTCAATAATTAGTTGATTTGTTTGCTTGTTTGTTTGCAGTGGCAGGACTACCGGCAGAAGCCGTGAGTCTTGTCTGCGAAAATAATAAAAGATGAAAGATACAGGAGGAAACGAAAGATGAAGGTAATCGCAACAGAAAAGGCACCGGGCGCAATCGGACCGTATTCCCAGGGATATGAGAGCTGTGGACTTGTATTTGCATCAGGACAGATTCCGGTAAATCCGGCAGACGGAAGCATTCCGGAGGGAATCGCTGCACAGGCAGAGCAGAGCTGCAAGAACGTGGGCGAGATCCTGAAAGCTGCTGGAAGCGGCTATGAGAAGGTTGTAAAGACGACTTGTTTCCTGGCTGATATCGCTGACTTTGCAGCATTTAATGAAGTGTATGCAAAGTACTTTGTATCAAAACCGGCGAGAAGCTGCGTGGCAGTGAAGGATCTTCCGAAGGGAGTTCTCTGTGAAGTCGAGGCAATCGCTGAGAAATAAAAAATAAGAGTGGAAGAGGGCAGATGGCGCGATGAGAGCTGCGCGCATCTGCTCTTTTTTTGTGTAAGGGCAAAGGAAATTCTGGTAAATAAAAACACTTTGCGAGAAAATTTGTTTATAAACTATATGGAAAAAATTTACAAAAAGTTTATAAGTGTTGACTTATATGCGATATAAAAAAATACATATTGGACGTGAAAAAATACAAGTGTTATAGTTATTGCATAAAAACTATGCTTAATCTGGCGCAAAACAGATCAAAAAAGTGCAAAGGAGAAAGAAAGTATGTCAGAGGTTGTTGTAGGTCTTCTTGGTTTTGCCTGCATCGTTGCCATTGTGGTAACTCTGTTTAAGAGCAAAACCCTGCCTAGTATCGCATTTATCGTATTCCCGATGATACTGGCACTGATTCTTGTCCTGGGTGGTTACTATTCCTGGGAAAACATTGGAAAGCTGATTAAGAGCGGATTTTCCAGCACAGGTCCGACTGCGGCATTGTTCGTATTCAGCGTTCTTTACTTCGGTATCATGACAGATGCCGGAATGTTCGATGTTATTATCGGTAAGCTGATGCTTCTGGTAAAGGACAACGTTATCGGCGTTTGCGTAATGACCGCTATCATTGCCCTGATCGGACATCTGGATGGCGGCGGCGCTTCCACCTTCTGTATCGTAGTTCCGGCAATGCTTCCGGTTTACAAGAAGATGCATATGCGTCCGACCACCCTGCTTCGTATCGCAGTTATCTCCATGGGTGTTTTAAACCTGATGCCGTGGGCTGGCCCGACAATGCGTGCCGCTACAGTTCTTGGTATTGAGGCATCTTCCCTGTGGCAGACCCTTCTGCCGATTCAGGCATGCGGTATTGTTCTTGCTCTTGTTGTTGCTGTTATCAACGGTGTCCTTGAGCAGAAGCGCGGCGCAGGTTTAAATGGTAAACTTGCAAAAGAGGAAGGCACTCACAGCGCAGAGGAAGAGACATCTGCTTCTGAGCAGAACAAAGATCTGGCTCGTCCGAAGCTGTTCATCTTCAACATTATCCTGACCATCGCAGTTATCGCTCTGCTGATCAAGGATATCTTCCCGAGCTATGTACCATTCATGATCGGTGTTGCAGTAGCAATCCTGGTAAACTATCCGGGCGCAAAGATGCAGAAGAAGATCATCAACATGCATTCCGGTCCGGCTCTGATGATGTGCTCCACCCTTATGGGCGCAGCAGTTCTGATGGGTATTCTTGTTAAGGACATCGAGGGTGTGACCAGCGTTATCACCTGCATGTCCAACCTGATCAGCAGCATCCTTCCGGCAGCACTTGGCCAGCATCTGCCGTTAGTAATCGGTATCCTGAGCGTACCGCTGGCACTGGCATTCGATACAGACAGCTACTTCTACGGAATGCTTCCGGTTATGATCGGAATCGGCGAGGGCTTTGGCGTTTCCGCTATGCCGATCGCAGTAGCAATGGTTGTTTGCCGTAACTGTGCAACCTTCATCAGCCCGATGGTACCGGCTACTCTGCTGGGTGTTGGTCTTGCAGATGTGGACATCAAGGATCACATCAAGAGCACCTTCCTTTGGGTATGGGGATTCAGTATCGTTTGTATGCTGATCGCGATTGTACTTGGCATTATGCCGTTTTAATTTAATCGCACAGATCAGATAAAAAGCAAACAGAGCATGGTTGATGTTTTGCGTCAGAACATAGAAGATTTCACCGTTCATTCAGCACATGAACGGTGAGATTTATGAATCAAATAGAATTCAATTAAAAATGAAACAAGAATCAAAAGGCAGTGACGTTCATTTGAGCGGCATTGCCTTTTTTCTTTTCTGCCGATATAATGAGTAGAATAGTGATATTTGAAACATTGGAGGGAGGGCGCTGACGGCGAGTAAAGTCCTGCAAACACGTTCGCACTCCGGATTTGCATTACCTTTCTCGCCTTACAGCACCCATTCTCTGCCTGTGTTGCCTTGATATGAAACAGAAAATGATCAGAAGGGAAAATTATGCAGAAAAGAGCAAAGACTAAGTTCGTGGTTGGGATGGCAGCGGCAGTTCTTCTGCTTACAGGCTGTGGACCTCATAAGAGCGAGCAGATTGATTTAAGAGTGGCGGGGCAGGAGATGGGCGCGGGGGAGAGCCAGACTGCAAAGGAGTCTTCGGAGATTATCATTGATCTTCCGGAAGATCACAGTCAGGAGAGTGAGGAAACTCAAGCGGAAACTTCACAGGAAGAAAAGGAGCAGGAAGAGAATACACAAGGGCAGGTCGAAGAAACCCGTATCGGTGATGGTGATCGCGTTCTTCTTTTTTCAGGGGATGTGCTGCTGTCAGATCATGTGCTGAGTGCTTACCAGAGAGCGGGTGGAGTCAGCGGAGTTCTGGATCAGGGGTATCGCAGTCTGATTGCAGGTGCGGATTATTTTATGGTCAATGAGGAATTTCCGTTCAGCAGCCGGGGAACAAAGGCGGCGGATAAACAGTATACCTTCCGACTCGCACCGGAAAAAGTTGCGATTTTTAAAGAACTTGGGATCGATGCGGTGACGCTTGCAAATAACCATGCGCTCGATTACGGGACGGATGCACTTCTCGATTCCTGCGAGGTGCTCGACCAGGCAGGGATCGCCCGGACGGGGGCCGGAAAGAATCTGGAAGAGGCCAGACAGCCGGTTCGCATAGAAATCGGAGGAAAAAAGATTGCGGTGATCGGTGCGACGCGCGTGATTCCACAGGCAGACTGGGCGGCATCTTCCTCTCACCCGGGGATGCTTGCGACATACGATCCGACAGCGCTGCTGGAGGAAATCCGGGAGCAGAAGAAAGAAAATGACTATGTGTTTGTCATGGTGCATTGGGGAATTGAGCGGGATGAGAGACCGCAGGAGTATCAGAGAACACTGGGAAGGCAGTACATCGATGCGGGGGCAGATCTCGTGATCGGAAGTCATCCCCATGTGCTTCAGGGAGTGGAATATTATCAGGGAAAAGCAATTATATACAGTCTTGGAAATTTCATTTTTGGAAGTTCGATTCCGCGGACTGCACTTTTGGAGGTGGAAGTTCCGGTTTCATCAGATGGAGGGGAACTTTCGCTCCGCCTGATACCCGGAACTTCAAAGTCCGGATACACGCAGATGTTTACAGAACAAAATTCCATTCAGGAGTTCGCCTCTTATATACAGGGAATTTCCTATGGGGCAGTGATTGATCCAAATGGCAGAGTCTTGCAGGGAGAATCGTGCTTGCGATAACTACAGTTCGTGAAACGGATAAAAGGGATTAAATCGGGGAAAGAAGAGGAATGCAGGGTATGGTTTGGACTTGACAAAGCCCGGAAAACAGCGTAAAATCAAGCATGCGAACGACTGTGAAGAGGAATAGTAAGCGGACAAACACAGACAGAGAGGAGATCATCTGGTGCGAGATTTCCGTGTCCCTGTATGCTGAACCGGCCTTGGAGTTCCGCAGTGAACTGCGGCGTGTGTTCCGACGTTACACGGAAGAAGAGAGAGCAATGATAAAAGATTTGTTGCTAACTGAGGGTGGTACCGCCGAATTGTCCGGTCATTCGGTCCCTTGCTGTGCTTTTTTGTGCAGCGGGGACCGGATGACCGTTTTTTTTATGATAGGAAATTGCGTCCTATCATAAAAAAATGCTCCGCGTGGATGCGCACTCGGCGCAGGGGAAGCTGGTTGCCGGAGCAACCGCACCTCGGCGCGAGAATGTGCCAGGGCACATTCTTTTTTATATGATAGAAAAAGGAGATTGATGATGGCAAACGACAAGAAATTAGTAGAAGCAATCACATCCATGGATGTGGATTTTGCCCAGTGGTATACCGATGTGGTAAAGAAAGCAGAGCTTTGCGACTATGCAAGCGTGAAGGGATGTATGGTAATCAAGCCGGCTGGATATGCAATCTGGGAGAACATTCAGCATGAGCTGGACCGCAGATTCAAGGAGACCGGCGTACAGAACGTGTACATGCCGCTTTTTATTCCGGAGAGCCTGCTTGACAAGGAGAAAGATCACGTTGAGGGATTTGCTCCGGAGGCAGCATGGGTAACTGTAGGTGGAAATGAGCAGCTTCAGGAGCGTCTGTGCGTTCGCCCGACTTCCGAGACGCTGTTCTGCGATTTCTATTCCAGAGATATTCATTCTTACCGCGATCTGCCGAGAGTATACAATCAGTGGTGCTCGGTTGTCCGTTGGGAGAAGACAACCCGTCCGTTCCTGCGTTCGAGAGAGTTCTTGTGGCAGGAGGGTCATACCGCTCATGCAACTGCTGAGGAGGCAGAGGCACGCACGATTCAGATGCTGAATGTGTATGCGGATTTCTGTGAGGAAGTTCTGGCAATCCCGGTTGTACGCGGACGCAAGACCGACAAGGAGAAATTTGCAGGTGCAGAGGCAACCTACACGATCGAGTCCCTGATGCATGATGGAAAAGCACTTCAGTCCGGTACCAGCCATAACTTTGGCGATGGATTTGCAAAGGCTTACGGCATCCAGTACGCAGCAAAGGATAACTCCTTAAAGTATGTATTCCAGACTTCCTGGGGTATGACTACCCGTATGATCGGTGCAATCATCATGGTACACGGAGATGACAACGGTCTGGTTCTGCCGCCGCGCATCGCTCCGACTCAGGTTATGATCGTTCCGATTCAGCAGAAGAAGGAAGGCGTTCTTGATAAGGCATTTGAGATCAAAGAGGTTCTCTCTAACTTCCGCGTGAAGGTAGATGACTCCGACAAGAGCCCGGGCTGGAAGTTCTCTGAGTCCGAGATGCGTGGAATCCCGGTTCGTGTTGAGATTGGACCGAGAGATATCGAGAACAACGAGGCAGTTCTGGTTCGCCGTGACACCCATGAGAAGATCACGGTATCGATCGACAACATCGCAGCAGAGGTTGAGAAGCTGCTTGATACCATCCAGCACGATATGCTTGAGAAGGCAAGAGCACACAGAGATTCCCACACCTATGAGGCAACGGATTTTGACAGCTTTGTCAAGACAATCAATGAGAAGCCGGGCTTCGTAAAGGCAATGTGGTGCGGATGCCAGGAGTGCGAGGACAAGATCAAGGAAGTTACCGGAGCAACTTCCCGCTGCATTCCGTTTAAGCAGGAACAGCTCTCTGACAAGTGTGTCTGCTGCGGCAAGCCGGCAACAAAGATGGTTTACTGGGGACGCGCATATTAATGGCAGAGACAGCCATGAAGATTCCTGGCAATGTCGAGCGGATCATCCGCACACTGAACGATCACGGATACGAAGCCTACGCAGTGGGCGGCTGTGTCCGCGATACGCTTCTTGACCGGAAACCGGGGGATTGGGATATCACGACCTCGGCGCGGCCGCAGCAGGTCAAGGAGCTGTTTCGCCGCACGATCGACACAGGAATCCAGCACGGAACTGTGACGGTGATGATGGACCGGATCGGTTACGAGGTGACAACATACCGGATTGACGGGGAGTATGAGGATGGACGCCACCCGAAGCAGGTAGAGTTCACCTCCAGTCTGATTGAGGACTTAAAGCGCCGCGATTTCACAATCAATGCGATGGCATACAGCCATGAGACGGGGATTGTGGATGAATTCGGCGGGGTGGAAGATCTGAAAGCAAAGACAATTCGCTGTGTCGGAGATCCGATGGAGAGATTCACGGAAGATGCACTGCGAATTCTGCGGGCGATCCGTTTCTCTGCACAGCTTGACTTTTCGATCGAGGAGCAGACCTGGAATGCGATTCGGGTGATTGCCCCGAACATTGCAAAAGTCAGCAAGGAGCGAATTCAGGTGGAGCTGACAAAACTTCTCCTGTCCGATCATCCGGAAAAGATCCGGGAGGTTTATGAGACGGGGATCAGCCCTTACATCTCAGAGAATTTTGATTCCCTGAACTGGAAAAACGCAGAGATTCCGGCCACCCTTCCGTCAGAAAAGTATGTGAGATGGGCGGCGTTTCTGCGCTGTGCCAATGCGTATGATGCCAATGGTACACTTATACCTCAGCCAGTTCCGTCTCTCACAGAAGTACCAGAATCCGCAAGTCGTGCTGTGAAGATCCTCAGAGATCTGAAACTTGATAATGACACGATCGGACGCGTGAAAACTCTCGTCGCCTGGTCGGGCGTGGAACTTTCCGAGACACCGGAGGCAATCCGCCGTGCGATGAGCCGGATGGAGCCGGAAGTCTGGGATGTGCTGATGGAGCTCAACGGTTACAGCGAGAAAATCAAGGAGCTCACAAAGACAATTCGTGAATCTGGCGACTGTCTTGATCTCAAACATCTGGCAGTCAAGGGACAGGATCTGATCAAGGCCGGAGTTCAGCCGGGAAAAGCACTCGGTGCAACCTTAAATCAGATGCTCGATGATGTCCTTTCTCATCCGGATCATAATGAAAAAGAATATCTCCTGGAGCATTTTATCTAATTTTCATGTGTATATGTGATATTCACTTTAAGTCGAGGTAGTTCACGCGATAAAAAACCGACATAGATGATAATCCTAAGAAGAGGATACTATGTCGGTTTTATTTTGCAGGAAGGGAGATACTTCCCTTATGATGGTACAGCGATTCTGAGCAAATGTGTCATTTTGGAAAATTCCAGGTGTCAGCCCCGCGGGAACAAGTGCTCTGGCGAAGACCGTATAGGCCCGTCGGTACTTAGCCCGCGTATTTTGCGGGCTTATGTACCGTTACGCGCCGATCCGAGCGGAAGCGTGTCTGAGCAGAGCCTTGGTTTACCGCGGGGCGTTTCTTTTATTTTAAAATTTTAGATTCAAAATCTAAATCTTAAACCTAAATCTTAAATCCAAATCAAAAACAGAGCTTTTAATTTTAAGCCTTTACCCTCTTCTTTTACATTTCTTTATCAATCACTCAAAAAATTTTACATACATCTTACAGAACATCCGCAAAAAATTTTACACACCCGAATTAGAATAAGCGCTGTAAATGAGAAAAAGGATTTGACAGATTTTCAAGGAAATTTGAGGAGGAAATAATTATGAGAAAGACAATCGCAGTGATGTTTGCAGCGGCAATGGCAATGAGCGCAGTGAGCGGATGCTCTTCTAATTCTGCGGATACAGCAGCTTCCACACAGGCAAAGGCAGAGGACACCAAGGCTGATGCTGCAAAAGACAGCAAGGCAGATACCAGTGAGGCAGCAAAGGATTCGGCAGCAGATAAAAAGCTGACCGGTTCTGTGACCGCAGCAGGTTCTTCCGCATTGAAGCCGCTTGTCGATGAGGCAGCTGACCTCTTCAGCGAGAAGTATCCGGATGTCTCTCTGACCATCGATGCTGGCGGTTCCGGTGAGGGACTCAAGCAGGTTGCCGAGGGAACCGTAAATATCGGAAACTCAGACGTTGCAGCTGAGGATAAGCTGGATGCAGATAAGGCAAAAGATCTTGTAGACCATGAGGTTTGCGTAGTGACCATGGCACCGATCGTAAATCCGGACGTAAAAGAGGCAGGTGTGACCACTCTGACCAAAGATCAGCTGATTGCAATCTTTACCGGAAAGACGACAAACTGGAATGAAGTTGGCGGACCGGATGAGAACATTGTTCTGGTAACCCGCCCGACTTCCTCCGGAACGAGAGCAACCTTCCAGAAGTATGCACTTGACGGAAATGAGGAAGCTTCCAATGCCTCCATGGAGACCGATGATTCCGGTGTCCTGCTTCAGAATGTAAAAGATACAAAGGGTGCGATCGGTTACGTGGCACTGTCTTATCTGACGGAGGATCCGGGTGTTGAGACGGTTGCAATCGACGGTGTGGAGCCGACTCTGGAGAATACTTACAGCGGCGAGTATCCGGTATGGACTTTTGAGCATATGTACACAAAGGGTGAGCCGGATGAGGTGACTGGCGCCTTCCTTGAGTACATCATGTCCGATGAGTTTGGAAGCCATATGGAGAGTATGGGATACGGTGTATCTTCCAAGATGACGAAGACTGAGCACTAAATAAATGATTTCAAACATACGCTGACATAAGCTGACACAACAGATATAGCCAACATAATAGAAGTGTTCGCAAGAGAGAGAAAGAGAAAATTGCGGACCGGAGGAATTATGGATACAGGAAAAGAAAAAAGTATGTTTGCGAGAGAGTACTTCTGGCAGGGTCTTATGACCCTGTGCGGACTCTTCGTAATCGTGTTGACGATTGTGATCGGAGCCTTTCTCGTATACAAAGGTTCTGCAACATTTACCGTGTTTGGTCATTCGCTCACAGAGTTTCTGGGATCGGCAGACTGGGCACCGCAGGATGATGCATCCGGCGGCGGAGCAGTCGGAGCTTTGATTTTTATTGTGGGCTCCCTGTGTACCTGTGGACTTGCACTTCTGATCTCAACACCGTTTTCACTGGGTTCTGCGATTTTCATCACAGAGATCTCACCGAAATTCGGAGAAAAATTTTACCGCCCGGTAGTGGAGATCTTTGCCGGAATTCCATCGGTTGTGTACGGATGGGTGGGACTTACGGTCCTCGTTCCGGCAATTAAAAATCTGTTTCATCGCCAGGTCGGTCATTCGGTTCTGGCTGCTGGACTTGTTCTGGCAGTCATGATTTTTCCGACGATCACGAGTGTGTCGGCAGATGCGCTCCGCTCAGTCGGAAAAGATACGAGAATGGCTGCATACGGTCTGGGATCAACGAGATGGCAGACGATTTACCGGATTGTGATTCCGGCAGCAGCCCCGGGGGTAATCACGGGAATCATCATGGGACTTGCACGAGCTTTCGGTGAGGCGCTTGCGGTTGCGATGGTGATCGGACAGACGACAGCGCTTCCGACAAGCATTTTTTCGACGACAAAGACGCTGACGACGGAGGTTGCCGCTCAGATGGGAAATGCGATGGAAGGCGGAGAACTCAAATCGGCGCTCTGGACGATGGCACTTCTGTTGTTTTTGATTTCACTTTTGTTTATTTTCCTGATTCATATGGTATCCGCAAACCAGCCCGGTGCTGACAAAGGCGGAAAGAAAGCAGTCGGAAAGGGAGGAAAGGCATGATGGTTGACGCAAAAATTCAGCGTTCGCGCATGGTAGACCGCGTGATGACGGTCGTATTCTATGTGATCGCCGTGTTTTTCTTTGCCCTGCTTCTGGGATTTGCATGTAAGGTGATTATCGGAGGACTTCTCGGGGCAAAGCCGGAGATGTTCCGGTTCGCAAGAAAGGGAAGCCTCGGAAATCAGCTTTTCAACACGATTTATCTTGTGGTTTTATCACTTCTCGTTTCTGTTCCGCTCGGTGTGGGCGGAGGAATTTATCTGGGAATGTACGCCAAGCAGGGAAAGGCGGCGCACTTCCTTCGAATGTGTATCGAGACACTCTCCTCTCTGCCGTCGATCGTGGTCGGTCTGTTTGGATATCTGGTCTTTCTCGTGTTTATGGGAATGGGAAAGAGCCTTCTCGCAGGTGCTCTCTCCGTATCAATTCTGACTTTGCCGCTGATCACGACGACGACGGAGGATGCTTTAAAAGGTCTTCCAAAAGGATATTATCAGGCGAGCCTCGGCCTCGGAGCAACGAAATGGCAGTCTATTTTCCATGTTCTGCTTCCGGCCTGTGTGCCGCGCATCATGACCGGTGTGATTCTCGCGGCCGGACGTGGATTTGGTGAGGCAGCCGCTCTTTTGTATACAACCGGATCCGGCACAGACTTAAGATGGGGCAACTGGAATCTTGCGGCACCGACGTGTCCGCTCAATGTATTCCGGCCGGCAGAGACCCTGTCGATCCAGATCTGGAATCTGCAGGTTAATGGACAGGACCGTGCACTGGCAAATGCTTCCTCCGCCATTCTGATGCTTCTTGTGCTTGCATTCAGCATCGGGGCAAATCTTTGGAGTCATCACATCAAGAAAAAGAGTGCCGGAGAGGAAGCGTAACGCGTTCCAATGATTATTTATAAGGCTATGGAAAGGAACCTGAAGTCATGGAAGAGGCAAGAACGATAGAAAACGGCGGAGTGCCGAAATTTGATATCTCGGATCTGAATTTGCATTACGGGGCATTTCATGCCCTGAAGGGAATCAATATGAAGATCCGGAAAAATGAGATTACCGCGTTTATCGGACCGTCCGGCTGTGGAAAATCCACATTTTTGAAGACACTGAACCGGATGAATGATCTCGTGGACAATGTCCGTATTGAGGGAGGAGTCAAGCTCGACGGAAAAGATATTTTTAAGGAGATGGATGCGATCACCCTGCGTCATCGCGTCGGAATGGTTTTCCAGCAGCCGAATCCATTTCCGAAGAGTGTTTACGACAATGTCGCATATGGCCCGAGAATTTTTGGAATCCATCGGAAGGCAGAGCTCGATGAGATTGTGGAGCGCAGTCTCCGCCAGGCAGCAATCTGGGATGAACTCAAGGATCGACTGGACAAGTCGGCTCTCGGTCTTTCCGGAGGTCAGCAGCAGAGACTCTGTATGGCGCGCACGCTGGCAGTGGAGCCGGAGGTCATTCTGATGGATGAGCCGACCTCGGCGCTTGATCCGATTTCCACGTCGAAGATCGAGGATCTGGCGATGGAACTCAAGGAGAAATACACGATTGTAATTGTCACGCACAATATGCAGCAGGCAGCCCGTATTTCTGACAGAACCGCATTTTTCCTGCTCGGCGAGATGGTTGAATTTAATGAGACGGAGAAAGTATTTTCGATGCCGCAGGATAAGCGCACAGAAGACTACATCAGCGGACGTTTCGGCTGATTGTTTCATTATGGCAGAAAGAATGCAAAGCGGAGAGGGGAGGAAAAAACATGCTGAGAGTTCATTATGGTCAGCAGTTGGAAGAACTGAACAAGGACCTGATTGAGATGGGAGCTTACTGTGAGGATTGTATCAGTGAGGTGGCAATCGCGCTGAATGGGAAGCAGAGAGCGGAGAACCAGAAGAGCGGAGAGCAGGAGGAGATGAATCTCCTGAATAAAGTTTACGTTACAGATGCCTCGATTGATCAGATGGAGAGAGACATCGAGTCGCTCTGCCTGAAACTTCTTCTTCAGCAGCAGCCGGTTGCCGGGGATTTGAGACTGATCTCTGCCGCGCTCAAAATGATTTCCGATATGGAGCGCATCGGTGACCAGTGTGCAGACATTGCGGATATTGTCCGGGTTCTCGACAGCAAAAATGCACTTGATCTGGAGTCTCATATCCACATTCAGGATATGGCGTCCGCGACGAAGAAGATGGTAACGGCAGCAGTTGATTCCTATGTAGCGCGCAACCTTGCGGCAGCACGGATTGTGATCCAGTCAGATGATGAAGTGGATGACTTATTTGACAAGGTGAAGAAAGAGATCATCGATCTTGTCGCAAAGTATCCGGAAAAAGGAGAGGCACTTCTCGATCTTCTGATGATTGCCAAGTATTTTGAGCGCATCGGAGATCACGCGACGAATGTTGCAGAGTGGGTGGAATTTTCCATCACCGGAGAACATCAGGCAAAGACGAAGTATCAGGACCTGAATTCCATCAAATAACTTCAACTAAATAACTTCAATGGAATAAATCCAATTAAATAAATCCAATCAGATAACTCAGAGGGAATCACGCGCCAGGAATAATCTCACCTCTATCGCTCATACTTTGGAAGTAGCCGGAAGCAGACGGAAATGGAGAGACGTGTTGCTTGGAACGGGAAACAAGACAGACAGGAACGATAGAGTGGAGGGGTGGGTGTGAACGACAGTTATCTGGAGGTTTTGCAGCACTACGAGGGGGAGCCGGACGGAGTCCGCCGGGGCCGGGGAGCATGGATCTGGGAGCAGAAAGACCGGATCTCACTGCTCAAAGAGTATCGCGGGACCGTGAAGCGGCTTGAATTTGAAGAAGCGGTTCTTCATGCCCTGAGAGAGCACGGAATTCCTCATGTGGACCAGTATATCCGCAACAAGGAAGGCGAGCTTGTCACGGCTGGGCCGGACGGCGCCCGGTATGTGCTGAAAGAATGGTTTTCTGAGCGGGAATGTAGTCTGCGCGACACGAGAGAGATTCTTGTTGCAGCAGAATGGATCGGGAGGCTTCACCGCGCATTCCAGGAGATTCCCTGGCAGGAGGCGTGGAGTATGGGTTCCACAATTCCGCCCGGACTGAGCTGCGAAATGGAGCGGCACAACCGGGAAATGAAGCGGGTTCGGACCTTTATCCGCGGAAAACGAAAGAAAAGTGAATTTGAACTCTGTGTGGCGGCGAGCTTTGAAAAGTTTTATGAGCAGGCGCTTGAGGCACAGGAGGGGCTGGAACGACTCGAGAAAAAGAATGAGAAGGACCGGCTTTTTTTGTGTCATGGAGACCTCGATCAGCATCATCTGCTGATGAAGAGAGATGAAGCCATTTTTGTGGAATTTCATCAGATGCACCGCGGCAGTCAGATGAGTGATTTGAGCCGTTTCATGCGAAAAATCATGGAAAAACACAGCTGGAACGAGATGCTGGGGCTGTCGCTGCTTGAGCGCTATGAGCAGGAAAATCCCCTCAGTGAGACGGAGAGAAACAGGCTGTATTACCTGCTTCTCTATCCGGAAAAATATCAGAAACAGCTCAATTATTACAACAACAGCAGCAAGGCATGGATTCCGGAGAAAAATGTGGAGAAGCTTAAGATGCTGACGTCGCAGCAGGAAAAAAGAATGCACTTTCTCGAAAAAATAAAGTAACAGAAATTCCCGGGTTTTTCTTCCTTTTTCTGGTGCATTGTTATATAATAAAAGCATCGCAGGTCGTACCCGTGACCTGACAGAAACATCGAAAAACCGATGCGAGCGGCACCGGAAAGACGATGAGAATGGGGAAAAACAGGAGGGAGTATTAGTTATGAAGGATTACATGAAGATTTATCAGGAATGGCTTGATAATCCGTACTTCGACGAGGCTACAAAAGAGGAACTGCGCGGAATTGCCGGAGATGAGAACGAGATCAAAGAGCGTTTCTATAAGGATCTGGAATTCGGTACCGCAGGTCTGCGTGGCATCATCGGCGCAGGCATCAACCGCATGAACATCTATGTGGTACGCCGTGCAACCCAGGGCCTTGCAAATTACATCATCAAGCAGGGCGGAGCAGACAGAGGCGTAGCAATCGCTTATGACTCCCGCCGCATGTCTCCTGAGTTTGCAGATGAGGCAGCACGCACGCTGGCAGCAAACGGAATCCGTGCTTACAAGTTTGAGTCCCTGCGCCCGACTCCGGAGCTGTCCTTTGCAGTGAGAGAGCTTGGATGCATCGCAGGAATCAATGTAACTGCAAGCCACAATCCGCCGGAGTACAACGGATACAAGGTATACTGGGAGGATGGCGCACAGTTCACTCCGCCGCACGACAAGGGCGTAACCGAGGAAGTTCTGGCAATCGAGGATCTGTCCACCGTTAAGACGATGACCGCTTCCGATGCAAAGTCCCTTGGACTTTACAAGGTAATCGGTGCAGAGATCGATGACAAGTATCTGGCTCACGTAGAGGCCCAGGTTGTCAACCAGGATGCCATCAACAAGATGCAGAAGGACATCAAGATCGTGTACACTCCTCTGCATGGAACAGGAAATGTTCTGGTGCGCCGTGCACTGCATGACATCGGTTTTGAGAATGTCTATGTTGTTCGTGAGCAGGAGCTTCCGGATGGTGAGTTCCCGACAGTAAGCTATCCGAACCCGGAGGCAGCAGAGGCATTTGCTCTTGGACTGAAGCTGGCAAAGGAGATCGATGCAGACCTTGTTCTTGCAACTGACCCGGATGCAGACCGTCTCGGCGTGTACGTGAAGGACACCAAGTCCGGCGAGTACATTTCCCTGACCGGAAATATGTCCGGTTCCCTGCTTTGTGAGTATGTTCTGAGCCAGAAGGCTGCACAGAACAAGATCCCGGCAGATGCTGAGGTTGTCAAGTCCATCGTGAGCACGAACCTCATCGATGCAGTTGCAGGTGCTTACAACTGTAAACTCGTAGAGTGCCTGACCGGATTCAAGTGGATCGGCCAGCAGATCCTCAAGGAGGAGAAGACCGGAGTTGGTCACTACATGTTCGGTATGGAGGAGAGCTACGGCTGTCTGATCGGCACCTATGCACGTGATAAGGATGCTGTCTCCGCTACCGTTGCCCTGTGCGAGGCTGCTGCTTACTACAAGACCAAGAACATGACTCTGTGGGATGCAATGGTTGCAATGTACGACAAGTACGGCTACTACAAGGATTCCGTAAAGTCCATCGGTCTGTCCGGTATCGAGGGTCTGGCAAAGATCCAGTCGATCATGGAGACTCTGAGAAACAACACTCCGGCAGAGGTTGGCGAGTACAAGGTTCTGTCCGCTCGTGACTATCAGAAGGATACGATCAAGGATATGGCAACCGGTGAGGTTGTTCCGACCGGTCTTCCGGCATCCAACGTTCTGTACTATGACATGAACGACAATGCATGGCTGTGCGTTCGTCCGTCCGGTACTGAGCCGAAGATCAAGTTCTACTATGGCGTAAAGGGAACTTCCCTTGCAGATGCAGACGAGAAGTCTGAGGCACTCGGAGCAGCTGTTGCAGCAATGGTGGACAAGCTGATGTAAGTGACATAAGGCCCAGATGGAAACGTTTGGGAAAACTTAGGATTCTGAGTTTAGAGGGAGTCAGACTGCTTTGCGGCGGTCCGGCTCCCTTTTGCGTGGGAGAAAATTGGTGCGAAAAAATAGTTGACAGGGATCGGACGTGCGTCTATACTGAATTTATCTTCACCGGATTTCTTTCCGGTCGGATTCTAAAGATATCGAGATGTTCATGCGCGGGTTTCGCGGACAGATCAGAGAAGAGAAATCAACAGAATAAACGAAAAAGAGCAGAATGCAGATATTTGCCCGGAGATTGTTCTTAAGAATGATTGTTCTCAAGAATGTTCCGGAAGCGGAAGATGCATTCGGAGAGGACAGATGAGTATGGAAATGGTGATGAGCGGAAGGCTCCAGTGCAGGGTGCGTGCGCGAGCGAAGCTGATGCAGTATTTTTTGAGTGTGCCGGAGTATCGCATGGCACTGATGGAACGAATTGGAAATCTTGGGATCGGGGAGAAAGCGATTCCTGAGAGCGTGCGTTGCCGTTTTCCGGGGGAAATCGGAGCAGCAGTCGAAAAAATGGCGGTGCTGAACGAGGAGGAACTGGAACTCGCATATGACCGGGTGGTGAAGGGCGCTGTTCTGGATGCATGGCTTGAGAACCAGACACTTGCAATCGCTTATCACAGCAGAAAGGCATTGGAACTTGACCAGAAGAGCATTGTCATTTCCATACAGAAGTATCTAGTCTATGCGCTCGTCAAAAATGAGAGATGTCTGAAAGAAATTCGTGCGTTTCGTGAGAAAAATTTGGGGTTTTCAAGATCAAACTTTGATTTTAAGAAAAATGGGGGCCAAGATCAAAATTTCCTCGCCTGGTTTCCTCAGTGGCAGAGGGAGGACGCGAGATGGTGTATGGAGCTTCTTGCACAGATTCGTCAGGACGCACCTCAAAAGGGAGATGCCTATCAGATGTTCTGGGAGATTGCGCAGAGTGGATACCGGAAAATGCAGAAATTTCTCCGCCAGTGTGACCGGATGAACGGAACGGTGTTTGCACAGTTCTCCTCCGAATCCGATATGGCACTCAGAATCTCGGCATCGGTGCTTGGAGTTGCGATGGCGGAGCAGCTCGGGATTCCAAGAGAGGAGGATTTTCTGTTCTACACCTTTCTTCCTGTGCTTCAGGATTATGAGATGCAGATGGAGGAGTGCGAGGAAGCCGTTGCCGTCAGTGCACAGGGCCGCAGGAAATGCCGGGAGATGAAAGCGGTCTATCGTTGTGAGGATTATGTCAAGAGCTGCCTCGAGCATCCTCTTCGGGATGTGAGTGATGAGATTCTCCGGAAGATGATGGCGGAAGAGGAAGGCATGGAAACCGATGACGGAGATGGCACGGAAATGGAATGCGATTACCGGGAGATCTTTTCAATTTTTCATATGAATCCGAGAATGTTGCAGGGGATTCAGCTTACGGATCAGGAGATGCAGAAGATTTTTTCTCTGAATGCAGATATGGAGTGGAGTGAGTATATGCCGTGGCTGTTGGCGGCAACGCTGTGCAAATATATCGGAAAGCTGACGGAGTACTGCGAGAGAGAACGACTGGAACAGGAGCAGGCAGATCGTATGCAGAGCATCGATGTGGGAGAGTGTGAGCGGCTCTTGCGGCGTCTTCAGGAACTTCAGAAGGAGAATGCTGATCTGAAAGCCCATTTAGAGCAGATGAAACAGGAAAAGCGAATTTTGGACCAGAGTCTGTGTCAGGCAAATCAGTGTCTGGAACAGAGAAAGGACCAGATGGAAGAGCTGAGGCGGGAGCAGGAACAGAGGGGAGAGGAACTGAACCAGCTAAGGCATTATGTTTGGCAGATGACAGAGAGCTTCCGCGGGACATCTGGAAATTCACAGAGTCCGTATTCGGGACAGAGTCCGTGTATAGATGAGCAGGTGAAAGATAAAGATACAGAAGAAAATTCTAATACGAGCAGATGTGCAGAAAATCTTCGGACAATCCTGAAAGGACGCCGGGTGATTGTGATCGGAGGTCATGTGAACTGGCAGAAAAGATTTCGGGAGCAATTTCCGCAGTGGCAGTTTGTCGCCGCAGATAAGAATAATTACGATGGGGAGAGTATCCGAAGCAAGGAAGTTATTATTGTGAACACGGCGGTGCTTAAGCATAGTTGTTATTACCGGGTGCTTGCCGAGAGAGGAGAAAACCAGATTCTCCTCTATGTGAACGGCAGCAACCCAGAACGCTGCATGCAGGAGCTGATTGAGCAGTTGAAGTGCGTTTGAGTGGGGATTGCTTAGATTTTCTCGCGCTCCGCCAAGCGAAGTACTCTATAAATTTTCTAATGTACTGCGCAACTCCTTCAGTGCAGAAGCAAAACGGCTGGAGATAGCACCCGGGTTTCGGCGGAGAATTTCGGGGGTACGTTTTCCGATGCGGGTTTTGAGAAGACTGCGCTTCTCGTTCAGCTGTTTGGACAGCTCCTGAATTTTTTCTTCGAATTCTTCTCTCTTCAGGCTGATTGTTTCATGGTGAAGCTCGGCAGATTCAACAACGGAATCGCGTACATTCTCTTTGATGCGATGAATCTCCTGTACCGTCTGGGCACGCAGGAGTGCAATCTGGACCTGCATATCCTCAAGTTCGGCACGCAGTTTGGTGATTGATTCGAGGGCACGGGCAAGATCGAGAGCTTCCTTCGTGGAATGGAAGGTATCATATCCGAAGAGAATCGTTGTCGTGATCAGGAAAAACCATTCTGTATGAGGCTTAATATCGAGAACGGCTTTTGCAATCGGCGGATGAATGACCTCAGTCATCAGGATTGTCAGAAATCCCCATGCAATGGAGGAACTCAGACAGATATATCCGTGCAGATTGAACTTCTGATTGCTGTAATCCCAATAGCGTACCTTAAATAGGCGTTCCATTGCCCATCCGGTGATGTACTCAAGAATCGTGGCGCCGATGACGCCGGAAAAATAGACAGCAATCAGGCTGTTTCTTACTGGAAGAGAGACCCACAGCATCATCACTGCACCGGTTCCATAGAGTGGAAGCATCGGAAGACGGAGAAAGCCGCGGTTGACAAAATGTCTCTGCTTCAGAGAAACATAGGTAGATTCAAAGATCCATCCGAAAAAACAGTAGACGTAAAAGAACGTCAGCCAGTGGTACCAAGCGTAAGTATACATGACAGTGAGTCCTTTCTAAAATGTAAAATGAAAGATAAGAAGCGTGTTTGCAGGACTTTTTCCCGCTGGAGGAGCCGTAACAGTGACCGACTGCGCACATTATACCATAAAACCGGACAATCAAAAAGACAGATGTTAGAGCGTGCCTGAAAATTCATATTTCAAACATGCTCTAGCATCTGTCTATCAGAAACCATGCCTGATGGCGTAGGAAACGGAGATTTCAGACGTGGTAATTTATGCGGTCGCCTGAACCCGCTTCTGGTAAAACCGCACGGCGCAGGACAGGGAGAAACAGATTGCGAAATAGCAGAGCGCGATGAACGCATACAGGGTTGTGATCTGTGCAGGACTGCGCAGGGAACCCATGACGATGCTGCTGTTGCGCATAAACTCAGCGATGTCGACTGCCTTCAGGAAGGAAGTATCCTTGATGATCGTGATAACCTGGGACAGCAGTGCCGGAATGATGCTCTTGAACGTTTGCGGGAGAACGATGTAGACCATCGTCTGCCAGAACGAGAAGCCCTGTGAGGCAGCTCCCTCAAACTGTCCTTTCGGGACATTATTGAGTCCGCCGCGGACAATCTCTGCGATCACAGCAGTTGTGAACAGCGTGCAGGCAAAGATGGCTTTCACGGTCGGATCTCCCTGCATGGTAAAGCGGATCCAGAGAATCCACAGGATGTTCGGAGTGCAGCGGAAAAACTCAATGTAAGCTCCGACAAGACGGGAGAGGATTGTCAGTTTTCCGGTGCAGAAGTGGCGGACCATTGCGACGAGTGTGCCGAAGAACAGACTCAGAATGATGGTACATGCCGAGATCAGTACGGTTGTCAAAAGTCCCTGCATCATAAAGAGAAGATTGGACTTTGTAAAGATTGATGCGAATACAGCAGCCATCCTATGCCACCCCCTTCAGTTTTTTCGGAACCGGAGTGCGCTTGGCGCGGATCTCCAGATAGCGGGAGAGCTTTGCGATCGGGAAGCAGATGACAAAGTACAGGAGTGCACAAGGCAGATATGCCTGCACAAAGTATCCCAGATCACTGCCCCAGGAATCCGCATGGTACATCAGATCCATGCCGGCGATCATTGCCAGAACGGAAGTGTTTTTTACGAGGTTCAAGGCCTGGTTTGCGAGAGGCGGCATAATCATCTTGAGCGTCTGCGGCAGGATGATGTAGCGCATCGTCTGGATGTAGGTGAAGCCCTGAGAGTATGCAGCATCAAACTGTCCTCTCGGAACAGCCTCGATACCGGTTCGGATGACTTCGGAGATATAGGCACCGTGGTAGATGCCGACACCGATGACACCGATGATGAATTTCGGAATTCTTCCACCGATCACGAACGGCAGGCAGTTGTAATAGAAGAAAACCTGCACGACGAGAGGGGTGTTCTGGAAAAATTCTACATAGATTCTTGCGATAAGATTCAAGATTTTTACTTTTACTGTGGAAAGCATTCCGAAAATGACGCCTAAGGCAAGCGCCAGCAGGAGTCCTGCCAGCGCTACTTTCAGTGTCATGATAAAACCTGGTATGTATTCCTCCGGGAGGACTTCAAGAAATGCCTTCCAGCCTTTTACGCTTAACAGTTCTTTTATCATGAGTTATTCGATTCCCCAACCTTTCAACATTTCATCCATCTTGCCGCTGCTCTTGAGATCATCCACAACGCCGTTTACCAGCTCTGCCAGTCCCTTGTTGTCGAGCTTGGAAGCAACGCCGTAATCCTGCTCTGCGAAGCGGTCAGGAAGAAGAGTGGTGGAGTCATCGTTGTAGCCTGCAAGGATGGCACGGTCAACAGAGAAGACATCGATATTCTTTGCGGCAAGTGCAGCTGCTAAAGACGGATATCCGTCAAACTCCTCGAATTCCGGTTTTACATCGATGTTATTTTCCTTGGTGTACTCGCCGAATACTTTTTCGGTTGTGGAACCCTGGGAAACACCGATGATCTTGCCGTCAAGGTCGTTGATCGATTCGATGCCTGAGTCTTTCAGAACGAGAAGACCGACTGCATCGGTATAGTAAGAATCAGAGAAATTCCATTTTTCTTTGCGCTCCGGAGTGATCGTATAAGTTGCGATGACGAGATCGACCTCACCGTTGTCGAGAAGCGGTCCTCTTGTCTTTGCGGTCACGCCCTGGAAAGCGACGAGATCTTTGTCCTTTGCCTCGTCAGCGGTGCATCCGAAGATCTTTCCTGCAATCTCATAAGCGAGATCGACTTCCACACCCTCCATCTTTCCGGTTTCCGGATTCTGGTAGCCGAACTTCGGAACATCGACTTTTGTTCCTACTTTCAGTTTGCCGGCATCGATGATCTTCTGGACGTCAGCGGCGGTGTCTCCAGATGCGGAGGAGTTGTCAGCAGCGGAACTTCCATCGGCAGCGGCAGCTGTGGTATCAGCGGCAGCAGTTGTGGAAGAGCCAGAATCGGAACCGGAGCATCCGGTCAGTGCAGCGGCCATCATCATAGCGGCAGCGAAGAGAGCGGTACCTGTCTTGAACATGTTCTTTTTCATAATTGTTTCCTCCTCAAAAAAGTTTCTTTGACTCATTTCTATACAAAAAGGCTCCCTGACGCATTTGTTCCTGTATGTGGGGTGGAAAATCGTCGAGGGAGCCTTTATGCTAGCGGGCAAAATATCGATTGTCGGCTTGCATTTTCAATGGATTTTGAATCGGCGCCATCGTGTGAAAAAAGGAAGATCAGTGAAGAATCTTGCTTAAGAACGCTTTTGTGCGCTCATTTTCCGGATTGGTGAAGAAATGTTCCGGAGTCCCTTCTTCTACAATATATCCGCCATCCATAAAGATGACGCGGTCAGCAACCTGTCTTGCAAATCCCATCTCGTGGGTGACACAAACCATCGTAATGTTTTCTTTGGAGAGTCCGACCATAACGTCGAGAACTTCCTGAACCATCTCCGGATCGAGAGCAGAAGTCGGCTCGTCGAAGAGGATCAGTTTCTGCTTGGTACAGAGCGCACGGGCAATTGCCACACGCTGCTGCTGACCACCGGAAAGGTTCTGGGGATAGGCGCCTGCCTTGTCGGCAAGACCGACGCGCTCAAGATATTTCATAGCCGTCTCTTCGGCTTCTTTTTTCGGGACTTTCTGCAGCTTGATCGGTGCTAGAGTCAGGTTCTGGAGAACGGTCATGTGCGGATACAGGTTAAACTGCTGAAAAACCATCGAGGAATATTTTCTTGCCATCTCGCCGCGGTTTTTCTTCGTCATCAGCTGGTCGTTGATGTAGACTTCTCCGGCAGTCGGTTCCTCCAAATAGTTCATGCAGCGGATCAGAGTGCTCTTACCGCTTCCGGACGGTCCGATGATGACGAGTTTTTCGCCTTCCTCAACAGTCAGATTGATGTTCTTTAAAACTTCCAGGCTTCCGTAGTTCTTTTTCAGGTTCTCAACTTTTATCATAATCTCTGCCACCTTTCTACTGAATCGTCATCGAAAACGTCTTTGGCGTCTCCCTGACCTGCAAAGCAAGAAAAAAGGCACTCGAACATGCCCCTGCTGCAGGGGATGCCGAGCGCCGTTGCTCATCTGAATCTATGCTGCATTTCTTTTCGAATTGCTTTTTTTGCATTATATGCGTCCAAAATTAAAAAGTCAATAGATTTTTAAAAAAAATACAATTTTAAGTCTGTTTGCACCACAACTTTTTAATTGTGACACTTTATTGAATTAAAATTGTGAAGGTGTAGCGTGTAAAAATGTGAGGGAGAACGGGCACAGAAGAAAAATAGGAAGAGAGATCCCGCATCAGAAGGAGTGAAGATGCCGCAGGATACGGGAACGCCTCGGTGGTTATGACAAAAAAACGACAGACTTGGAGTCTTGCACCATTTCCATAAATATGTTACACTCTTCGCAAAGGTCAGCGTGTATGGACCAGGTTTTTGTTGCTGTGAATGCAGGGAACAGTATCAGAAGTTTGCTCGTTGCTGGGAGCAGTAACCATTCAGAGAAGAGAGAAAGGGAGATACTCATGAATTTATCTTATCAGAGCACACGAGGCGGAGAGAGCGGTCTGACTGCTTCTCAGGCAATTTTGAAGGGTCTTGCAGATGACGGCGGTCTGTTTATGCCGGTGGAAATTCCGAAACTTGATATTCCGCTGAAGGAACTTTACGGAGCAAGCTATCAGGAGACCGCATACCAGGTGATGAAGCTGTTCTTCACCGATTTCACGGAGGAGGAGCTTCGCTACTGCATCAATCACGCTTACGATGAAAAATTTGATACCGAAGAGATTGCGCCGCTTGTAAAGGCAGATGGTGCTTATTATCTGGAACTGTTCCATGGAAAGACGATTGCGTTCAAGGATATGGCGCTCTCCATTCTTCCGTACCTGATGACGACGTCTGCAAAGAAGAATCAGGTGAAGAATGATATCGTGATTCTGACTGCGACCTCCGGCGATACCGGAAAGGCAGCACTTGCAGGATTTGCGGATGTTCCGGGAACGAGAATCATCGTCTTCTATCCGCAGGGAGGTGTCAGCCGGATTCAGGAGCTTCAGATGGTGACCCAGAAGGGAGACAATACCGCTGTTGTCGCAATCCACGGAAACTTTGACGATGCCCAGACCGGCGTGAAGAATATCTTCGGAGATAAGGAATTTGCAGAGCGCCTTGCAGCAAAGGGATTCCAGCTCTCCTCCGCAAACTCGATCAACATCGGCCGTCTCGTTCCGCAGATTGTATACTATGTATATGCATATGCAAAACTGGTGAATAATGGGGAGATTGCGGATGGAGATCCGATCAATGTGACGGTTCCGACCGGAAACTTTGGAAATATTCTGGCTGCTTACTTTGCAAAACAGCTCGGCGTGCCGATCAAGAAGCTGATCTGTGCATCCAACGACAACAAGGTGCTCTATGATTTCTTCCAGACCGGAACATATGACAGAAAGAGAGAGTTTATCCTGACGACCTCTCCGTCCATGGATATCCTGATTTCGAGCAACTTGGAGAGACTGATTTACTTAAGCACCGGATGTGATGCGGCTGCAACGAAAACTCTGATGAAAGAGCTGAGTGAGAAGGGTGCCTACACTGTGACTGACGCGCAGAAGGCATTCATGAAGGATTTCTGCGGCGGCTATGCGACAGAGAAAGAGGATGCCGATGAGATCCGCCACGTCTACGATGAGACCGGCTATGTGATCGATACCCACACGGCTGTCGCAAGTGCCGTTTGCCGGAAATACCGTGAGGAGACGAAGGATACGACTCCGACTGTGATCGCTTCCACTGCAAGCCCGTACAAGTTTGCCCACAGCGTTATGGCAGCAATCGCAGGTAAGCAGGATGACCGCGATGAGTTCGCAATCGTGGATGACCTGAGCAAGACTGCAAATGTTCCGGTTCCGCAGGCGGTTGAGGAGATCCGCACCGCTCCGGTCCGCCACACGAGAGTCTGCGATCGTACCGATATGGAGAAGGAAGTCGCAGAGATCCTCGGATTATAAAAAATAGCGTTGTGATAGAAACTATGCCTCATAGAAGAGATGCTTTTTGATGGTAAAAAAAATTCGAAAAGGCGAATCTCTTTGCCAAAAAAATAACGAGGGCTCTTTTCAAATCATAAAAAATGTATTATACTATGGATATGTTTTGAAAGAAAATATGTAACTGTGGGGATACTTGAGAAGGTATGTGACAGTTACCAAATATCATGAATGGAGGATGGAATCATGTTAGTATCTGCAACAGAAATGCTGAAAAAAGCAAAAGAAGGGCATTATGCAGTAGGACAGTTTAACATCAATAACCTGGAGTGGACAAAAGCAATCCTTGCTACGGCTCAGGAGATGAATTCCCCGGTAATTCTGGGTGTATCTGAGGGTGCCGGCAAGTATATGACTGGATTCAAGACGGTAGCTGCTATGGTTAAGGCAATGATCGAGGAGATGAATATCACCGTTCCGGTTGCTCTGCATCTGGATCACGGTACCTACGACGGCTGCTACAAGTGCATTAAGGCAGGTTTCTCCTCCATCATGTTTGATGGTTCTCACTACGCAATCGAAGAGAACGTAGAGAAGACCAAAGAGCTGGTTAAGGTTGCTCACGCAATGGGCCTGTCCATCGAGGCTGAGGTTGGTTCCATCGGCGGTGAGGAAGATGGCGTTATCGGTATGGGCGAGTGCGCAGACCCGAATGAGTGCAAGGCAATCGCAGATCTGGGCGTTGACTTCCTGGCAGCAGGTATCGGCAACATCCACGGAAAGTATCCGGCAAACTGGAAGGGCTTAAGCTTTGAGACTCTGGCTGCTGTTCAGGAGAAGACTGGTGATCTTCCGCTTGTTCTGCACGGCGGTACCGGAATCCCGGCTGATCAGATCAAGAAGGCAATTTCTCTCGGCGTTGCAAAGATCAATGTAAATACCGAGTGCCAGCTGGCATTTGCTGCTGCTACCCGTAAGTACATCGAGGAAGGCAAGGATGAGCAGGGTAAGGGCTTTGACCCGAGAAAACTTCTTGCACCGGGCGCTGAGGCAATCAAGGCAACCGTAAGAGAAAAGATTGAACTGTTTGGTTCCGCAAATAAGGCTTGAAAATAGGGGTCGAACTTAATAAAATAAACTTCTGATGGGAAAACAGGAAAAACTTGAAAAAGTACTTGCTTTTTCCGGTGAGATAGGTTATTTTAATAAAGAACGATGGCGTTCTTCTTAATAAGAAGGAGGGCGCCATCTTTTTTTATACAGGATATACGAAAACGATGCAGATTTATACATTTCTCATTTCTGTGTGAATTCGTCAGGAGCGGCAGGGAAGTCCAAAGCCCGTATGGACTGTATGAATCATCGAGGAGATCCGGAATGGAAATTCAAAGGAGAGGAAGGAAAAATTTATGAGCGAGATCGTAAATATGTCTGAAGTATTCGGCAAGAATGTCTTCAATGAGACTGTAATGAAAGAGCGTCTGCCGAAGGCTGTATTCAAGAAGCTGAAGAAAACCATCGAGGATGGTACCGAGCTGGATCCGTCTATCGCAGATGTTGTTGCTCATGCAATGATGGACTGGGCAATCGAGAGAGGAGCAACTCACTATACACATTGGTTCCAGCCGCTGACCGGCGTTACCGCTGAGAAACATGATTCCTTCATTTCTGCTCCGGATTCCGAGGGAAAAGTGATCATGGAATTCTCCGGCAAAGAGCTGATCAAGGGTGAGCCGGATGCATCCTCATTCCCGTCAGGCGGTCTTCGTGCTACCTTCGAGGCAAGAGGATATACCGCATGGGATTGTACTTCCCCGGCATTCTTAAAGGAAGATGCAATCGGTGTGACCCTGTGCATTCCGACCGCATTCTGTTCTTACACCGGTGAGGCACTTGACCAGAAGACCCCGCTTCTGCGTTCCATGCAGGCGATTGATGAGCAGTCCCTGAGAATTATGAGATTGTTCGGCAACACCACCGCAAAGCGCGTGGTTCCGTCCGTAGGACCGGAGCAGGAGTATTTCCTGGTTGACCGTGCAAAATATTTACAGAGAAAAGACCTGATCTATACCGGCCGTACCCTGTTCGGTGCAATGCCTCCGAAGGGCCAGGAGCTGGACGATCATTACTTCGGAGCAATCCGTGAGAGAATCGGTTCCTACATGAACGAGGTCAACAAGGAGCTGTGGAAGCTCGGCGTTACCGCTAAGACCCAGCACAATGAGGTTGCACCGGCACAGCATGAGCTGGCTCCGATCTACGATCAGGCAAACCTTGCAGTTGACCACAACCAGATGGTTATGGAGACCTTAAAGAAGGTTGCCGGCCGTCATGGACTGTCCTGCCTGCTTCATGAGAAGCCGTTCGCAGGTGTCAATGGTTCTGGTAAGCACAACAACTGGTCCCTGACCTCTGATGATGGCGTGAACCTGTTAAGCCCGGGCGAGACCCCGCACGAGAACATCCAGTTCCTTCTGGTTCTGGCATGTATCCTGAAGGCTGTTGATGTTCATGCAGACCTGCTTCGTGAGTCCGCAGCAGATGTCGGCAACGATCACCGTCTTGGAGCAAACGAGGCACCGCCAGCAATCATTTCCGTATTCTTAGGCGAACAGCTTGAGGATGTCATCGATCAGCTGTGCAGCACCGGTGAGGCAACTCACTCCAAGAAGGGCGGTACCTTAAAGACTGGCGTTGCAACCCTTCCGGATCTGGATAAGGATGCAACCGATCGTAACCGTACTTCACCGTTTGCATTTACCGGAAACAAGTTCGAGTTCCGTATGGTTGGTTCCGCAGACTCCATCGCTTCCCCGAACGTAGTTCTGAACACGATCGTTGCAGAGGCATTTAAGGAAGCAGCAGATGAGCTGGAGAAGGCAGATGACTTCGACACCGCTGTTCACGATATGATCAAGAAACTGCTCAGAGAGCACAAGCACATCATCTTCAACGGCAACGGTTACTCCGATGCATGGGTTGAGGAGGCTGAGCGCCGTGGTCTGCCGAACATCCGCTCTATGGTAGATGCAATCCCGGCACTGACGACTGAGAAGGCAATCAAGCTGTTCGAGTCTTTCAACGTATTCACCGAGGCAGAGCTTCAGTCCCGTGCAGAGGTTGAGTACGAGGCTTATGCAAAGGTCATCAACATCGAGGCAAAGACGATGCTCGACATGGCAGGCAAGCAGATCATTCCGGCAGTTATCAAGTACACCACTGAGCTGGCTGAGTCCTTAGGTAAGGTAAAGAGTGCTTGTCCGGAGGCTGACACCAGCGTACAGGCTGAACTGCTGACTGAGACTTCTGCTCTGCTGTCTGATATGAAGGTTGCACTGGCAGCACTGGCAGATATCGTCGAGGAGTGCGAGGGCATGGAGAGCGGAAGCGAGCAGGCTCACGCTTACCACGACAAGGTTGTTCCGGCAATGGCTGCTCTGCGTGCACCGGCAGATAAGCTGGAGATGATCGTGGACAAGGATCTGTGGCCGTTCCCGAGCTATGGCGATCTGATGTTTGAGGTATAAAAGATCAGATAGTTGTTCCATATATAGTTCTTTTATAAATATGAGTTCTTCTTTTGAGAAAATAAAGGTTGTTGGTTGTGCAGTGCGCAGGCAGTGACAGATGGATGTTATTGTTTGTGCACTGCATGAACGATGACAGCTAGACGGCGGTTCCGCAGGAGATGGCGGGACCGCCGTTTACTTTTTTCTGCGAATATTGTATGATAGAAATGACTTTATTTGAAAACCATATTATTGGACATGGGCAGGAGCTTTCTGAACGGTACATTTAAAATGATGGAAATAAGATCTGAGGAAAAGAATATGAATGTGGTTTATGCGTCAAATGACGCTTATGCAAGACATCTGGGCGTGTCGATGTACTCCCTCTTTGACCGGAATCAGGAGGTGGAGGAGATCACGGTCTGGGTGCTGTCGATGGCGATCTCAAAAGAAAATCAGGAGAACCTGAAAACGATTGCGGATCAGTACCGGCGCAGCCTGAACATCGTGGAGCTGGATGATCTCAAGGAGAGAATCGGATTTGAGGTGGAGACCGGCGGATACGATATCAGCATCATGCTTCGCCTGTTTGTCGGAGAGGCACTGCCGGAGAGCGTTGAGAGAATTCTCTATCTCGACTGTGACACGGTGGTCGCACAGCCGCTCAAGCATCTGTGGAGAACGGAGCTTCACGACCATGTGGTCGGTGCGGTGATGGAGCCGACGATCTATCCGGAAGTCAAGTCATCGATCGGGCTCGACCGTGATGACCCGTATTTCAATTCAGGGGTGTTGCTGATTGATCTGGAAAAGTGGAGAGAAGACGGGATTCAGCAAAGACTTCTCGATTTTTGGCGGGAAAAAGGCGGAAAACTGTTTGCGAGTGATCAGGATGTGATCAACGGGGGACTCAAAGGGCAGATCCAGATGATCTCCCCGCGGTACAATTTTTTCACAAATTACCGCTATTTTTCCTATCAGACGCTTGTCCGCCATGAGCCGGCATATCGGGCGGTGAAGAGAGAGCAGCTCACGACCGCAAAGCGTCACCCGGCGATCATCCATTACATGGGGGATGAGAGACCGTGGATTGCCGGAAACCGGAATCATTACCGGAAGGCATATGAATTTTATCTGGCGAGGACGCCGTGGGCGGGAACTCCGAAAGAAAAGGGAAAAGAGCGCTATATGTTCGCATATCATCTGATGGATTATGTAACGGCAGTCTGCCCGGCGATCCGCTGGGCGATCAGCCGTCAGATGGGAATGAATTTTGTGGAAAACAGAAAGAGAGAAAACGAGAAATGATTACGGTTTTGATGGCAACCTGGCAGGGAAAAAAATATCTGGAACAACAGCTTGACTCGATTCTGGCACAGACGGTACCAGTTCGGATCGTGATTTCCGATGACGGATCGGATGATGGAACGAGAGAACTTCTCGAGCGGTATGCCGAGTGGTATCCGAAGCAGATTGTGCTTCATCACCACCAGACCCCGCAGGAGCGCAGCGCGCTGACCTTACAGAAAGCGGGGGAAAAGGGGAGAGAGAGAATCCCGGCATCCGCGCAGAATTTCTTCTCCCTGCTGGAATTTGCGGATCAGGAGGACGAGAGCGACTATGTGATGCTCTCCGATCAGGATGATGTCTGGTTCAACGACAAGGTGAAGGTTCTCGCCGGAAGAATGCGCCAGATGGAAAAGCGCACAGGAAAGGAGATTCCGATTCTGCTCCACTCGGATATGGAGGTTGTGGATGATGATCTTGCGCCGATCGCTCCGAGCTTCTTTGAGTATCAGAACTGCCACCCGGAGCGCAACTCTTTTGCGGAGGTACTGATTGAAAATCCGGTGACCGGGGGTGCCTGTATAATGAACCGCGCACTCTTGCATCTCGTGGCAAAAGCACCGAAGAGCTGCTGCATGCATGACTGGTGGATTGCGCTTGTCGCTTCGTGCTTCGGTGTGATCGGCTGGGGCGATGAGGCGCTCTACCAGTATCGCCAGCACGAGGACAATGTGCTCGGTGCACACAAAAAGGGACTCCGGTCAGCACTGGAGAGCCGGAAGGGACGAGGCGAGGAGATCGCACGGGCCTATGGACAGATTTTTGCGCAGGCGACGGCATTTGGCCATCGTTTCTGGAAAGAGATGACACCGGAGCAGAAGAGTACGCTTCGCGCATTTTTGGCGCTTCCGTATCAGTCTCCGGCAGGCCGGGCAAAGAATATCATGCGCCATCATTTCAGCAAGAATTCCCGCCTCCAGACGCTTGCGATGTGCGTGACGATCCCTAAGATGGCAGGAGGGCAGCTCTCTCTTGACCGTCTCGAGTCTCAGGGACAGAGAATGCAGAAAGACCGCCCGATTCCCTGGAAGAGGGAGAAGGAGGACGAATCCCTGTGAAGATGAAAATCTGTAGTGTGATTTTAAACTACAACGATGCGGAGACGACCGAACAGCTTGTCCGCCTGATCCATGAGTATGATGTCCCGGAGGAGATTGTGGTTGTCGACAACGCGTCGACGGATGACTCGTGGGAGCAGTTAAAGGATCTGGGGGATGAGAAGATCCATGTGATCCGCTCGGAAAAGAACGGAGGATACGGAGCCGGGAACAATCTTGGTGTCCGCTATGCGGTGGAACACTGTAAGGCAACTCATGTGCTGATTATGAATCCGGATGTGACGATTGCGGAGGAGACGATCATCCGGATGATGAAACTTTTTGAGAAACATCCGGATATCGGAATTGTGAGTGCGCGGATGCATGACGTGACTTACGGGGAGATGACAGGCGGATGGCCGCTTCGCGGATATGTAAGACAGCTTCTTGCGATGGGTCCGGTCAGCCGCCGCCTGTTTGCTCCGCTTCTTGAGTATTCCAAGGCGTATTTTGAGGGGAAAAAGGCAGTCACGGTCGATGTCGTCCACGGTTCGCTGCTGATGGTGGACGCAGCGCGCTTTCTCGAGGCGGGAGGCTATGACGAGGGGATTTTCCTCTATCAGGAGGAGGATGTGCTCGGATGGAAGATGCGCACGATGGGACTTCGCACAGTCCTGCTTCTCGACAGGAGCTACGATCACGCGCATTCCGTGTCGATCAGCAAATCTTTTGCCGGTCAGATTGAAAGACAGCGTCTTCGTGAGCGGAGTGTGCTTTATTATATGAAGAACTATCTGCATATCAGCCGAATTCAGGAGTGGTTTGCAAGAGTGTGGTTTTGGGGAATCCGGATGGAAATTCGCATAGCACAGGTTTTCAGCCGAAAATAAAAAACGATGATGTGGGGTACAGACAGGGGTTGCGACATGATCTGAGAGGGAGGATGTATGGATAAGTTTAAGACAAAATTGCGCAGATACGGATGTTTTTTTCTCTGCGTTATGATGTTTTTTTCGCTGTTGCCGATGACGTCAGGTGCAGCAGAAAATGCAGCAGGAAAGACGGAGTCAAAGATTGTCCGGGTGGGCTGGTATGAGGATTCCTATCACATCACTGGTGCCAATGGAGGCCGAAGCGGTTACGGTTATGAGTACGAACAGGCGGTAGCTGCCTACACCGGCTGGCAGTATGAGTATGTAAAAGGCGACTTCGGAGAATTGCTTGGAAAGCTGCAGAACGGGGAAATCGATCTGATGGCGGCGCTCTCCTACACGGACGAGCGTGCGGAGACGATGCTGTTTTCCGAATTGCCGATGGGACAGGAAAAATATTATCTGTACGCAGATCTTACAAAAAAAGATATTTCCATATCGGATCTGTCGACTCTGAATGACAAGAAGATCATCGTCATGGAGGACAGCATCCAGGCGACGCAGTTTTCTGAGTGGGAGAAAGAGCATCATATAAAGACACAGCACATCAACATTGACAGCATCGAGCGGGCGATGGAGCTGACGGGAAAGCACGAGGTGGACGGCGTGATCTCGACAGAGACCCCGATCGGGGTCGAGGCCGGGATGTCTGCAATCGCCACAACCGGAGGCTCCGGCATCTATTACGGAATCAATAAGAACCGCCCGGATCTGAAGGTGGAGCTGGACAATGCGATGCGCTCGATGGAGTATGACAAACCGTTTTACTCCGATGATCTTTACAAGGAGTATCTCGCCGCAGAGTCCGTGGCAATTCTCTCCACGGAAGAACAGGAATGGCTGAAACAGCACGGCGCGATTCGGGTCGGGTATCTGAAGAACGAGGCAGGGATCAGCCTTTTGCAGGCGGAGACCGGTGAGGTTGTCGGCATGATCAACGATTACATCCAGTATGCAGCCGACTGTCTCGGGGATCATGCGCTGGCGTTTGATTTAGTGGGATTTGACTCTCAGGACGATGAGGTGCAGGCATTAAAAGATGGAGAAATCGACATGATTTTCCATGTTGCACAGAACCCGAATGCAGCGGAAGAAAATAATTTTTCTCTGTCCAACACGGTCTGGAGCGCGAATCTGGCGGCGATCACGACAAAGACATATTTTGATGAGAATGCAGAGAACACGATCGCGGTTCCGAAGGATAAGCTTGCATTGAAATGGTACATTTCCTACAACTATCCGCATTGGAACATGATTGAGTATGACACGCAGGAAGAAGCGCAGAAAGCTGTGCGCAGCGGAGATGCGGACTGCTTTGTTACCCGTTCAAGCCGGGTGGCAAATTATATCAAGGACGGCAAGTTCCATAGCGTCTCCCTGATGAAAGCGGAGAATATTTCTTTTGCAGTAAAACGCGGAAATTCGATCCTGATGTCGGTTTTGAATAAAACTCTGAAATCGATGCCGAGCACGATGCTCACGGGAGCGCTGTCCATGTACGACAATACTTCAAGAAAAGTCACAGTTATGGATTTCATCAAGGACAATCTGATTGTGGTTGCGGCGACCTTTATTTTCGTGTTCCTGCTTATTCTGCTGATGATTCTGGGATTTTTGAGAAAGTCGCTGCGCGCAGAAGAAAAGGCAAAAGAGGCGGTCGAGCAGTCCCGGGAGCTGAATAAAAAATTGCAGGAGAGCCAGCAGGATCTGAAGGCGGCCCTGATGCAGGCGGAGAGCGCCAACTCTGCAAAGACGACGTTCTTAAACAACATGTCGCACGACATCCGGACGCCGATGAATGCGATCATCGGATTTACCTCTCTTGCGGCTTCGCACATCGACAACAAGGAACTGGTGAAGGATTATCTGAAGAAGATCGGAACCTCGAGTGAGCATCTGCTCTCACTGATTAACGACGTGCTTGACATGAGCCGGATTGAGAGCGGAAGAGTGAAGATTGACGAGAAACCGCTTCATCTTCCGGATCTGCTTCACGACCTCCGCACAATCATCCGCCCGTCTGTGACTTCGAAACAGCTTGATTTCCTGATTGATACGGTCGATGTGGTAGATGAGGATATCATCGCGGATAAGCTGAGGCTGACGCAGGTCATCCTCAATATTCTGAGCAACGGTGTGAAATACAATAAAACGGGCGGTGTGCTCAGCCTGAGAGTCAAGCAGGAGAAAAAGGCGCCGAAGGGCTGTGCAACCTACCACTTTATTGTGAGGGACAGTGGAATCGGTATCAGCAAAGAGTTCCAGAAGCATATCTTTGAAATGAGGCTACCGCAATCCCACTGACTTTAGACGGTGGGTTAAGGTAGCCAAAAGTTAGATATTATTGTATGCTTATATCATGGGAACATGGAAATCTAAAAACAGACACAAATACTTATTACAATATCATATTA
>NZ_JBNMIC010000007.1:0-80216 GCF_050873065.1 Brotaphodocola sp. | reverse complement strand
TAATATGATATTGTAATAAGTATTTGTGTCTGTTTTTAGATTTCCATGTTCCCATGATATAAGCATACAATAATATCTAACTTTTGGCTACCTTAACCCACCGTCTAAAGTCAGTGGGATTGCGGTAGCCTCATTTCAAAATTTCTTTTTATTTTTTTTTGATTTTGTGCAATAAAAATGTCTCCACCTGCATTAACCTATTGAACGGATGAAAAGAGCTTTTGTTTTTGGCAGAGGCGAGGCAGTAACCAATCAGGTATTTTAAATTATTTTTTTCGAAATTCCTTGATGCATTACACCCCATCACACATACGCCTTTCCACTGTCAGAGACAAGACTATTTTCAATCAGCGGAAGCGTCACTGGCGCTTCCCTGATATGCATAACAACAAAAAAAACATGAAAAAGAAGCGCAACTTCCGGAAATCTTCCGAGAGTTACGCTTCTTTTTTTATTGCCTTTTTATTTTTATCAGGGCGTGTCATCCGCACGCCCACTGGTTCAAACAGATCTTACATCATACAATCAATCTTTATCTTTTCTTCCGAATAAGCCCTTCTTATGCTTCTCCTTCGGCGGTTCTTCCCCGCGCATCAGAGCATCGTAAGTGCGAAGAGCTTCCTTCTGGGCCTCCGTCATGCGATCCGGCACCTGGACAACGAGGGTGACATAGTGATCTCCGCGCAGATTGCGGTTGCGCAGGGACGGAACACCCTTGCCCTTCAGACGGACTCTCGTATCGGTCTGGGTTCCCGGTTTCACCTCAAACTCAACCTCACCATCGACCGTCTTGATGCGGATCGGTCCGCCGAGTGCCGCCGTTGCAAAGGAGATCGGAACGGTTGAGAACAGACTCGTATCCTGACGCTTAAAGATCGGATGCTGGGAAACCACGATCTCCACGAGCAGATCGCCTCTCTCGCCACCATTCGTTCCCGGCTCGCCGCCGCCTGCACAGCGCACGCACTGACCGTTGTCGACACCGGCAGGAATCGTCACCTTGAACGTCTTCTTCTTCGTGATGTATCCGGTACCGTAGCAGTCCGGGCACTTCTCCTTGATAACCTTACCCTTACCACCACACTCCGGACAGGTCTGGACATTCTGCACCTGACCAAAGATCGACTGCTGGGTGTAGAGAATTCTTCCCTTACCACCACATTTCGGACAGGTCTCCGGGGAGGTTCCAGCCTTCGCTCCGCTTCCGTGGCAGGTTGCGCACTCCTCCTTGAAGTTGATCTCAACTTCCTTTTCGCAGCCAAAAACGGCTTCCTCGAATGTAATGCGGACTGCTGTGCGCACATTTGCTCCACGCGCCGGACCATTGTAGGAGCTTCCGCCACGGCTTCTGCCGCCGCCGAAGAAATCTCCGAAGATGTCTCCGAAAATATCGCCCATGTCGCTGTAATCAAATCCACCGAAACCGCCTGCTCCGCCGCCTGCGCCTCCGTCGAATGCTGCATGGCCGAACTGGTCATACTGTTTTCTCTTCTGCGGATCACTGAGAACACTGTACGCCTCAGATGCTTCCTTAAATTTCTGTTCAGCCTCTTTATCCCCCGGATTGGCATCCGGATGATATTTCTTGGCAAGCGTGCGGTACGCTTTCTTCAGAGTGGCCTCGTCAGCATCTCGTGAAACGCCCAAGACCTCATAATAATCTCTCTTATTCTCTGCCATAACCAGGTTCCCTTTCTTCTTCGCGCTGTGATAGACGGCTTATGCTCAAACGGCTTTCCGGCACGTCCTCGATATACAAAGCAACGAAATGGCTGTCGCATATCCCTTGGGAGCCCCTTTCAGGACTCCCTGGGAATACGCGCCAGCCTGCTTTCTATCTTACTTTTTAATTATGCCTGCGCCACAGGCTTATTATTTTTATACTTCTTTGAAGTCGCCGTCGATAACGTCGTCGCCGTCGTTTCCTGCATTACCTGCATTTGCGCCAGCTGCTCCGCTCATATCCGGGCCTGCACCCTGAGCGCCTGCTGCACCTGCCTGGCTTGCCTCGTAAACCTTAGCAAACAGAGCCTGTGCACTCTTCATCAGCTTCTCCTTGCCAGCCTTGATGTCCTCTACCTGAGCGTCGGTCATCTGATCGATCGGTGCGCGGTTGATTGCATCCTTCAGGGCATTCAGATCAGCCTCAACAGCAGCCTTGTCGTTTGCTGCGATCTTGTCGCCAACTTCCTCCAGTGCCTTCTCGGTCTGGAATACCATTGCATCTGCATCGTTTCTTGCATCGATGCCTTCCTTCTTCTTCTTATCCTGAGCCTCGAACTCAGCAGCTTCCTTGACTGCCTTGTCGATGTCGGCATCGGACATGTTGGATCCGGAAGTGATCGTGATGTGCTGCTCCTTACCGGTTCCGAGATCCTTTGCGGATACGTTTACAATACCGTTTGCATCGATATCGAAGGTAACCTCAATCTGCGGAACACCTCTTCTTGCCGGCGGGATACCATCCAGACGGAACTGGCCGAGGGTCTTGTTGTCACGGGCAAATTCACGCTCACCCTGTACAACGTGGATATCTACTGCAGTCTGGTTATCTGCTGCGGTGGAGAAGATCTGGCTCTTTCTGGTCGGGATTGTGGTGTTACGCTCGATCAGCTTGGTTGCGATGCCTCCCATGGTCTCGATGGACAGAGACAGCGGAGTTACATCCAGCAGAAGCACATCACCTGCGCCTGCATCGCCTGCAAGCTTACCACCCTGGATTGCTGCACCGATTGCAACGCACTCATCCGGGTTCAAGGACTTGCTCGGCTCACTGCCGGTCATCTGTTTTACCTTCTCCTGTGCTGCGATCATTCTGGTGGAACCACCTACCAGAAGAACCTTGCCCAGATCAGAAGTGGTCATGCCTGCATCTCTTAAAGCGTTCTGTACCGGAACTGCGGTGCGCTCGATCAGGTCATGGGTCAGCTCATCGAATTTTGCTCTGGTCAGATTCATATCCAGATGCTTCGGGCCATCTGCGGTTGCAGTGATGAACGGAAGGTTGATGTTGGTCGTGGTAGCTGTGGACAGCTCCTTCTTTGCCTTCTCAGCTGCTTCCTTCAGTCTCTGCATAGCCATCTTATCGTTGGACAGGTCTACGCCCTCAGCCTTCTTGAACTCGTCAACCAGCCACTGGGTGATACGGTTATCGAAGTCATCGCCGCCCAGATGAGTATCACCGTTGGTTGCCAGAACCTCGATGACGCCATCACCGATCTCGATCAGGGATACATCGAAGGTACCACCACCAAGGTCGTATACCATGATCTTCTGCTCTTTCTCGTTGTCCAGACCATAAGCAAGTGCTGCTGCGGTCGGCTCATTGATGATACGCTTTACTTCCAGACCTGCAATCTTACCTGCATCCTTTGTAGCCTGACGCTGAGCATCGTTGAAGTATGCCGGAACGGTGATAACTGCCTCGCTTACCTTCTCGCCCAGATAAGCCTCTGCATCTGCTTTCAGCTTCTGCAGAATCATAGCGGAGATCTCCTGCGGGGTGTAGCTCTTGCCGTCGATGGTTACCTTATAGTCGGTACCCATATGTCTCTTAATAGAAGCGATCGTGCGGTCTGCATTGGTTACAGCCTGACGCTTTGCCGGCTCACCTACCAGACGCTCACCAGTTTTTGTAAATGCAACAACAGACGGGGTTGTACGAGAACCTTCCTGGTTCGGGATAACAACCGGCTTTCCGCCTTCCATAACAGCTACACAGCTGTTCGTTGTACCAAGGTCGATACCAATAATCTTGCTCATAAATTTTTCCTCCTATCCACTCAGAGTCTATATTCTGCCTGATAAAATCAGGTACTAAGTGCCTTTAGTTTGCTACCTGTACCATGCTGTGACGCACCACGGTACCGCGGTATTTGTAACCCTTCTGGAGTTCCTGGGAGACTTCATTCTCTCCGAACTGATCGTCCTCCACATGCATCACGGCGTTGTGAAGATTCGGATCAAACTGCTGACCCTTCGCCTCGATCGCCTCGACGCCTGCATCCTCCAGAGTCTTTACAAACTGCTTGTAAATCTTTTCTATGCCTTCGGCAAAGGATGAACCCTTCTCGTCCTCCGGCACAGCCGCCAGACCTCGCTCAAAGTTGTCGAGCACCGGGAGAATCTTTTCAATGATATCTCTCGCTCCGACTTCATACATGGCAGATTTTTCTTTCTCCGTACGTTTGCGGAAGTTATCAAACTCTGCCATCTGTCTCTTGAGACGGTCCTGAAGCTCTTCTATCTTGGCATCCTTCGGATCTTTCTTTCCGGATGCTTTCTCAGCCCCGCTCTCCTTCTCAGTCTTCTCAGCCTCAGCAGCCTCGCTGCCTTCTGCCTGAGTATTCTCAACTGCCTCGTCCTTTACAGCTTCCGCTGCCTCGGACTCCGGAGTGCAGGCCTTATTCTCTTTCTTGCTGTCCTGACTCATGGTTTCTCACCTTTCTTCATTCTTAAAAGTCGCATCCAACTGTTTCATCAGGTTCTTCAGGGTTCCTAAAACTCTCTCATAATCCATTCGCTTCGGACCGATGATTCCGATCGTTCCTCGGATTCCCTCACCCAACTCGTAATTGGCGGTCACCACACTGCAATCTTTCATCGTCTGCAGCGGGGTCTCATTTCCAATGTACACCTGAATGCCATTCTCTCGATTCTCATCCGACTCATTCACATCGTCGATCAGCTCTCTCAGTTTGTCTTTCTGTTCTAACGTACTGATCAGCTGACTCGCTTTCTCGCCGTCGCTGAGCTCCGGGTATTTAAAAATATTGGTCGCACCGCTCGTATAAATCTGAAGATCATCTTCATCCGCCCGGATCGCCATCGCTACCTGCGTCAGCACCTGATCCACAATCTGACTGTACGAGCCAGCCCGTTCTTTCAGACGTGTGATCACATCCAGGTTGATCTCCTCGAGCGAGAGACCGTTCAGTGCGCTGTTCAAAAGAATATTCAGATTCAGCAGTTCCTCCTGACTGATCGCACTCGGCACATCTAACATCGTGTTCTTGACCAGATTTCCTTCCACAACCACAACGACGAGAAGTTTGTGCTCATCCATCTGGGAGAGCTGAATAAACTTGAGTTTGTTGCGGTGGTACTGAGGTCCGCTGATCATCGCGGCGTAATTTGTGTTCGCCGCCAGCATCTGCGCCAGACGTTTCAGAACGAGTTCCACTCGGTCCACACGCTGAATCATCAGTTCCTTGACTTCGGTTACTTCCTGTTGTTTCTCCTGCATGATCTGATCCACATAGAAGCGGTATCCCTTATCTGAAGGAATCCGTCCCGCGGAGGTGTGAGGCTGCAGGATGTATCCCATCTCCTCCAGATCAGACATCTCGTTGCGGATCGTCGCGGAGCTGAGTTTCAGATCCGTGAACTTGGAAATCGTTCTGGAACCAACCGGCTCTCCTGTCTCCAGGTAAGTCTTGATGATCGCTTTCAGAATTGTAATCTTTCTGTCATCCAGTTCCATTTGACTTCCTCCTTCCGCATTATTAGCACTCGTTATTGAGGAGTGCTAACATTCTGTGATTAATATACTTTAATGGCACCCATTTGTCAAGAGGTTTTCTGAAATTTTTTGAGTTTTTCTTCTATTTATCTTGCTCTCTGCCCCTTATCAGACGTTTTATCAAAAATCCCTGTCAGTCCTCGTCGCACTTCTACATTTATATTTTTCCCCTGACATCATTGTAAAACTTAAAAAAAACAAACACTAAATCCCTGTTTTAGCAAACTCTGTAAAATCCTCTTTCCACATTTTTCCTTGACAAATTCTCAAAAACATGTAAAATAGGTACTCATGGCGCATATATTACAAAATTGTTACATATATTTAAAATGTGTGAATCATTTATTTACATTTTATTATGCAGTTATTCAATAATGATTACAAGCGATCAGCAGGTCTGTATCCTACCAGATTTGCCGGATGGAAAGCGTAACAATTTTGTCAACGAAGAAAGGAATGATGAGTTTGAAACGAGTATCCATATGTGCACTGCTTACCTTGATGATTACCCTTTTTGCCGGAACTGCTTTACAGGCATGGGCCGCTGAAAAGGCTGGATATTTTGATGAGATGGACGGAAGTGTGATTGTCGGATGGGGCTGGGATTCCTCCTCTCCAAACACAGCTGTGCCTGTTCACATCACAGTTACTAGAAAAGAAGACGGTGAGACCGTTGGAAATTACACTCCTACTGCCGGTGTTTACCGCGAAGATCTGGAAGCAGACGGCATTGGAAACGGTCGTCACGGCTTTAGAATCTCAATGGACTGGAACAGTCTTCCGGATGGAACCTACGAGATCCACGGATGGTCCGGCGATGAGGAATTTGCAAACACACAGACTTACATAAAAGGCGAAAAAGAGGAAGAAACCACCCAGTCAAGCGAGTCCACTGCTGATATTCAGGCATCATCCGCAGCAACCGGCATGCGTTCTCTCGGATATTTCCGCACAACCGGTTACTGTCCGTGCCGTCAGTGTTCTGAAGGATGGGGACGCCGCACAAGCACCGGAACCATCGCCACCTCCGGACGCACGATCGCTGTCGACCCGCGCATTATTCCATACGGAAGCAAAGTCATGATCGGCGGAGTCATCTACACCGCAGAAGACCGCGGAGGCGGAGTTCATGGAAAACATATCGATATCTTCTACGACAGCCACTCCCAGTCCAAGGCTCACGGAGTCAAGCAGCAGGAAGTTTTCCTCTTATATTAATCCCATAATAATCCCATAACAGAATAATATCCTATAATAAAAAGCTCTGGGTTTTCAGATCTGTTTAACAGAACCGAAAAACTCAGAGCTTCTTAATTTTGCGCTTTACTTTTCCGCCAGTTCCTTCTCATAAATCGCAATCACCTGCTTCATCGCATCCGGTCCCGGAGCACCGATCGTCACGCGTTTCTGCACGCAGGTCTTCATGCTGATTGCCTCGTAGACATCCTGCTCGAATACCGGGCTGATGCTCTTGAACTCCTCAAGGCTCAGATCATCAAGTGCACAATTCTTCTCGATGCACATCAGAACAAGCTGGCCAACGATTCCATGGGCATCACGGAACGGAACACCGTGATTTACAAGATAGTCTGCTGCATCCGTCGCATTTGTGAATCCATGCTTTGCGCTGTCTTCCATGCGGTTCTTATTGAACGTCATCGTGGAAATCATTCCGGTGAACAGGGCAAGGCTTCCCTTCACGGTATCAATCGCGTCAAAGGTCAGCTCCTTATCTTCCTGCATATCCTTATCGTAAGCTAACGGGATTCCCTTCATCACGGTCAGAATGGACATCAGCGCGCCGTACACGCGGCCGGTCTTTCCACGAACCAGCTCTGCGATATCCGGATTTTTCTTCTGCGGCATAATGCTGCTTCCGGTGCTGTACGCATCATCGATCTCGACAAAGCGATACTCGTTGCTGTTCCAGATGATGATCTCCTCACAGAAACGGCTCAGATGCATCGCAATCGTGGAGAGTGCGGAAAGAAGCTCAATCACATAGTCGCGGTCAGAAACAGAATCCATGCTGTTTAACGTCGGGCCATCAAAACCAAGCAGTTCTGCGGTGTACGCTCTGTCAAGCGGATACGTCGTTCCTGCGAGTGCTCCGGATCCAAGCGGGCAGTAATTCATGCGCTTGCGGATGTCATGCAGACGACCGCGGTCACGGCGGAACATCTCAAAATATGCACCCATGTGATGTGCAAGGGTCACCGGCTGTGCCTTCTGCAGATGGGTGAATCCCGGCATCCAGGTCTCCAGATTCTCCTTCATGATTTTTAACAGTTCTTCCAGAAGTGTCTTTACCAGAGCATCGATCTCATCAATCTCGTCACGGCAGTAGAGCTTCATGTCGAGTGCGACCTGATCGTTGCGGCTGCGTCCGGTGTGCAGGCGCTTTCCTGCCTCTCCGATGCGCTCAGTCAGATTTGCCTCAACAAACGAATGAATATCCTCATGCTCCTTCGTAAATACCAGCTTTCCGGACTCAAGGTCTGCAAGAATTCCCTTCAGACCCTCAATGATTGCCTTCTTGTCCTCCTCGGAAACAACGCCCTGCTTTGCCAGCATCGTCACATGGGCGATGCTTCCCTCGATGTCCTGATGATAGAACTTCTGGTCAAATGACAGGGACTCGTTGAAATTGTGTACCAGCTGATTTTCCTCTTTTGTGAAGCGTCCGCCCCATAATTTCATAATGCAGCTCTCCTTTTCTTTCTTGTATTTTATTTGTATTTTCGCAACCATTCATCCGATCCGCATATGCTCTGAATCCTCAGAATCGCTACTTTTCATTCTCATGATCGTCTTTCCCATCGCTCTGATTCTGACTCTGATTCTGTTCATAGAGGCGGGCTCCTTTGACCAGACGCCCCATTCCGAACATACCAAGCACGATCACAAGGCTCATCGCCGTGATCCCTGCACCGGTCATCAGACCTCCCGGGAAATATTTCATGGAAATCGTGTGTTCACCCGGAGTCAGCTCGACTCCGATAAAAGCATCCAGCACTTTCTCTGCCGTCTGCTCCTCTCCATCTACTAAAATCTTCCATCCCTTGTCATAGGGAATTGTCGTCATCATCACACCGGAATCCTTGCAGGTGATCGTTCCCTCGAGCTTGCGGTCCGTCCAGCTTGTCAGAACCCACGGTTCTTCCGATAAACGGTCATAGACGGAACGCAGTCCCTGCTCCGAGAAGCGATAGACACTGGCGTCAAGCACCTCGCTCGTCTCCTCCGCGGTCAGGACAACCTCCTCACCGGCAATGCACCAGCCAAGTTCGAGCAGGTAGCCCCGGTCCGTGTTTGTGAACGTCTTGCTTCCATTCCATGTGTCCGCCGTGACTTTCTCCACTTTTTTATTTCTGACATAGGCGTAGTACAACCCGCTCTCTGTCGGAGTAAAACTCATGGAAACTCCGTCACTCTGCACATCCATCATCATCTCAAGCACCTGGTCAGCCCCGACTGCATCTGCGAGACTGTTCTGGACATCGGCAGGCTTGCTGTTGTCTAAATTCCAGCGCTGAAAGAAATCCTCATCCACCAGAAATCCCAGCGGAAGCGTATACTTGTTTTCATACAGCCAGGTCTCATCTTCCTGTGCAAGAAACGTCTGAATATCTGACTTCTGCTGTTCCTGCGGATAGAGACCGTATTTTACGGAAAACAGAGAGTCAATCAGTGGTGTGCTTCCCGTAATGCTGTATGCATTCGTCGAACTCTCACAGCCAAGTTTTTTAAAGAGCTTCGAGAGATCTGCACTCGCTGTGGAAGAGAACAGCGATACGGATGGAAAATGCATCCATGCACCGTCGTTTTTCGTCTTCCCCTTCTCTTTCTTCATGCGGAAAAATGTCTTGTTCGGCATAACCATCGATACAAGATTTTCAACTGCCGCATTGTCCTTCGTGTACTCCGTCCGGCTCGTCGTCGTCACGCTCGTGACTGCCGTGTTGACTGCCGCCTCAACCGTCACGACCGCGAGCGTATAAAATAGGATGATACTGCGCCATCTCGGCTTTTTCCGGTACCATGCAATCCCCGCAAGATAAAGCGATAAAAACAGGATTGCCACATAGAAGACCGCAAAGTGAAACTGCTCATTGTCCTCAAGCAGTTTCTGTGCCATCAGCACAAAGGCAACTGCACAGCCAAACGCTCTCACCACCTGATTCCACGATGTCTGTGCCAGATGAATGTAAGCTTCATAGCAGATCAAAAGCACCAGCCAGATATAGATATATGACTGACGACACGGAAGGCTGTTCGGATAATGAAAACCGTGCCAGATATAGTTGAGCACATTGATCGAAAAACTTGCGAGGAAAAAGAGAAGCAGCACACAGGATACCACTTTTTCCTTTGGGCGGATCTGCCGGCATCCCAGATACAGGAAAAACAGCATGATCACTGCCACTCCGCAGTAAATATTCGGCCAATGGTCAAGACCGATCTCCGTCTCCACATTTCCGATGTGGCGCGCCAGCATATCAAAAATCGAAAAATACTGATTGACTGTCTGCGGAAAAGAAGAACTTCCCGATGCCGTCGACTGAAGCGCAAAGACCTCCGGTAAAAGAACCACTGCCGACAGACCGCCTGCCAAAAGCGAATACAGCGAAAATTCAAACAGGCGTCCCACAAACTTCTCCAGTGTCATCTCCTGCTCCAGGATCAGGAGCGCAATCATGTAAAAGACGAGAAACATGCAGGTCATGATCGAGATGTAGTAGTTTGACAGGATCGAAAAGCCTAAGAGCAGGCAGTATGCCATCCCCTTTCCTTCCCTGACAAGACGCTCCAGTGCCAGCATAATCAGCGGAAAGACCACAATGCAGTCCAGCCACATGATATTCCAGCTGTACGCCGCCATATATCCGGACAGCGCATAAAAAATTCCAAAAAATACGATTCCAAAATCCTGCGTCTTGCAGTGGTGTCTCAGATAGAACGCCATGCTCCAACCGCAGAGTCCGATCTTGATGACAATCGAGATCGTCATAAATTCAATCACATACTTTGCCGGACACAGAAGAATCAGCCAGTTTAACGGGCTTGCCAGATAGTAGGCAAAAAGTGCCGCAAAGTTGATGCCCATTCCGACGTCCCAGCTGTACAGCAGGCTTCCGCCGTGTGTCAGCTTATAACGAAATTCCGAAAAAAACGGTGCATACTGATGATACATATCCGTTCTGAGAAAAGATTCCTCCCCAAACGGAAAAATCCCTCTCTGGACAAAGATCAGCAGCATAATGATAACCGGAATCAGAAAGGACATGAGAAGTGCATGTCTCGGACTCACAATCTTTAAATTCGGAAAGGTCTCACATCCATACTCCCAGTCCCCATCCGATCCGGTCTGTCTCTGATCCTGCTCCTCAAGATCTTCCTTGAGATCCTCAATCAGTACCCGCTCCGTCTGTTTTGTCTCCTCTTCCTGCCTGCGCGCACGGATTCTCGCCGCCAGACTGCTCTCGCTGCTTTCCAACCCGTCCCGCCAGACCGGATGCCGGTCTTTTTTTGTCTCATTTTGCATAAATAAATCCCCTGATGTACTCGCAGTATTCTGCCCTTTCCGGTTTGTCTGAATCACAAATCAAATGCGAATCAAATTCCAAATTTTGCTGATTTCTGTCACACTTTCTTCCTATCTTTAAATATGAAGAGTTTGCTCAGCACATAATTCAGTACCAGAGAAATCACAGAGACCGCAATCTTGCAGATAAAATCTTGAGAAATCTTCAATCCGCTGACCATGACGATCATCGCAACCAGTGTAAACAGTCCGGTTGCCGCGCGGCAGATCACAAAGGAGGAGAACTCTCTCCACACCTGCCCCGGATGAAGATTCCAGCTGTTAAACACAAACAGCTTGTTTGTGACAAATGCAAACAGAACCGCTGCCGCCCAGGAACCGATCGTCGACAGCCGGTAATCCACTCCCGCCCGTCTCATGACCCAGTAACTGATCCAGTCCGTCAGGGTTGTCAGCACGCCGAAGATCAGATAGGAAACCGTCTCCCGGTTCACAAACTTCTTCCATAAACGCTCTATCATTCTTTTTTCTCCCTGATAAATTCATGGCGACATTCTCGCAAATTCGCACATAGAGTCATTATAGGACAGCGAGAAAAAAATGTAAAGGCATGATTGGAATCCCTGCTTATGATGTTATTATATATAGGTAGAAATTTTGTAACTTGGCAACTATCTTCCACTCATATAAAAAACGGAGGAGTCCCCGCAAAACAGTCTGTCATCTGCATTCTGTTCTGCGGCAACTCCTCTTTTGTCACCGTTTCTTTTCCGTTTATCTTTCTCTTATGCTTCCTTCTTCTCTGCTGCAGCTGCTGTTGTCTTTCCTGCCTTCTCCTTATCTGCAAGCAGTTTGTCGATGCTGACAATCTTCACGCAGAGAGCAAACAGTTCCATAGCCACAATCAGATCGCCGAGCGGCGGGTAAGACGGAGCGATACGGATGTTGCTGTCGTGCGGATCCTTTCCGTATGGATAGGTTGCGCCGGCACCAGTCATCACAAGACCTGCCTTCTTACATTTTGCGACAACATCCTTTGCACATCCCTCAAGAGTATCGAAAGAGATGAAATATCCGCCCTTCGGAGTCGTCCAGCTTCCGATTCCAAGACCGCTCAGCTCTCTGTCGAGAATGCTCGTAACTGCCTCGAACTTCGGACGCAGAATATCGGCATGACGGCGCATATGCTCTACCATTCCGTGAATATCCTTGAAGAAACGCACATGACGAAGCTGGTTTACCTTATCATGACCGATGGTCTGATACTTTAACTGCTTGGTGATATCTTCAAGGTTATTGCGGGAGGTTGCGATTGCCGCAATACCGGAACCCGGGAAGCTGATCTTTGAGGTGGACGAGAATTTGTATACCAGATCCGGATTTCCGGCGCGCTTGCACTCTGCCAGAATCTCAATCAGATGATCCTGATCATGGTCATACAGATGATGGATGCCATATGCATTGTCCCAGTAAATACGGAAATCAGGAGCTGCCGGTTTCAGACGGGCAAAACGGCGAACCGTCTCATCAGAATAGCTGTTTCCGGTCGGGTTGGAATACTTCGGCACACACCAGATTCCCTTGATGCTGTCATCGCTTGATACCAGCTTCTCGACAAGGTCCATATCCGGACCATCCTCGTTCATCGGAATGTTAATCATCTCAATTCCGAAATACTCGGTGATTCCAAAATGACGATCATATCCCGGAACCGGGCAGAGGAATTTCACTTTGTCAAGTTTGCACCACGGAGTACATCCCATCACACCGTGTGTCATGGAGCGGGATACGGTATCAAACATCACGTTCAGGCTGGAGTTTCCATAGATAATAATGTTGTCCGGAGATACCTCCATCATATCACCGATCAGTTCCTTTGCCTCCTTGATGCCGGTAAGAACGCCGTAGTTGCGGCAGTCCGTTCCATCCTCACAGGTCAGATCTGAATCGCTGTTGAGCACATCCATCATCTCCATGGAAAGATCAAGCTGTTCTGCGCTTGGCTTACCGCGGGACATATCAAGTTTTAAATCTTTTCCCTGAAATTCCTTATACTGGGCAGAAAGCTGTTTTCTGAGTGCCTGTAATTCTTCCTTGCTCATCTCTGCATATGGCTGCATCTTCTCATCCTCCTCATCTGGCGGGCAGGGATGCCAGATGATACCGGCACCCTCGCCTCCATTGTGATCTCCATTGCTTTCTATTTCATTTTACATGAAACTCTAATGTCTGACAATCTCGCATTTGTACAAAATTTAACGGAATTTTTGCCTTTTCTTTTCATGGTATGTGTTTTTTTTCGTACAAGCAATCTCCGCCGCTCTGTCTCGCCCGTCTTACCGGCTCATCAGTTCGCGCACAAGTGCATTGACAACCGCCGGATCTGCCTTGCCCTTCATCGCACGCATCGTCTGTCCCACGATGAAGCCCATTGCCTTCTCTTTTCCTGCCTTGAAATCTGCGACTGACTGCGGATTCTTCTCGATGAGTTCCTCGATCGTCTTTTTCAGGGCACCTTCATCGCTTACAACCTTGAGTCCGTGTTCCTCGACATAGGCTTCCGGATCGACATCCTCGTTGAAGACTGCCTCAAAGACATTTCTTGCGACAGTACGGTTCACGACGTTCTTCTCCACAAGCTCAATCAGCTTTGCAAGATGTGCCGGGGAGAACTTCATCTGCTCGGCATCCTTCTCCTGCTCTTTCAGGAGACGCATCGCCTCCGTCATCAGCCAGTTGGAGACTTCCTTCGGCTTCCCGGAAAGTTTCACCGTCTCCTCAAAGATATCTGCCATGTGCTTGGACGCGGTCAGAATCTCTGCATCATACTGCGGAAGACCGAATTCTTCCTGATAGCGGGCAAGTTTCTCGGTGCGAAGCTCCGGCTGTGCCGCACGCACGCGCGCAAGCCACTCATCGCTGATGATGACCGGAGTCAGATCCGGATCCGGGAAATAGCGGTAATCCTGAGCATCTTCCTTGGAACGCATCGCGCGGGAAGATTCCTTGTTATCATCCCAGCGGCGCGTCTCCTGAACAACTTTTCCGCCGTCCTCAAGAATCTCAATCTGGCGCTCCCGCTCTCCCTCAATCGCATGGGCGATCGCCTTGAAGGAGTTTAAGTTCTTCATCTCCGTTCTCGTTCCGAACTCCGGCGCTCCGACCTCGCGGACGGACAGGTTGACATCGGCACGCATCGAGCCCTCCTGAAGTTTGCAGTCGGATGCTCCGAGATACTGGATGATCAGGCGCAGCTTCTCGAGGTATGCAATAACCTCATCCGCACTTCTCATGTCCGGCTCGGAAACGATCTCGATCAGCGGAACTCCGCTTCGGTTGTAATCGACAAGAGAACAATCCTCCCACTCATCGTGGATCAGCTTTCCGGCATCCTCCTCCATGTGGATCTCATGGATGCCGATCTTTTTCTTTCCGCCTGCGGTCTCGATCTCGACCCAGCCATCATGGCAGATCGGAAGATAGAGCTGGGAAATCTGATAGTTCTGCGGGTTATCCGGGTAGAAATAGTTCTTTCGGTCAAATTTGCAGTACTGGTTGATTCCGCAGTTCGTCGCAAGACCGACGGCAAGTGCATACTCAACAACCTGCTTGTTTAAAACCGGCAGGGAACCCGGCATACCGGTGCAGACCGGGCAGGTGTGCGTGTTCGGCGCACCGCCGAACTCTGTGGAACAACCGCAGAAAATCTTGGTTTTGGTCGCCAGCTCTACGTGAACCTCCAGACCGATGACCGTCTCATACTGTTTGCTCATCTTATTTTCCCTCCCGTTCTGCCAGTTCCGGCGCCTCATAACCGCCGCGGCTGCACTCAAATGCATAGCCTGCGCGGATGATGTTTTTCTCCTTAAAGCAATCGCCGATCAGCTGAAGTCCGATCGGAAGTCCCTTGGAATCTTTTCCGCACGGAACCGTCATTCCCGGAAGACCGGCAAGGTTTACGGAGATCGTGTAGATATCACCGAGATACATCTGGAGCGGATCGCTCAGAGACTCGCCGAGTTTCGGTGCCGTCGTCGGGGCAGCCGGTCCGAGAATCACATCGTACTTCTCAAATGCCTTGTCAAAGGCCTGCTTGATGAGTGCCTTCGTGCGCAGTGCCTTCAGGTAGTAGGCATCGTAATAACCACTTGAGAGAACGAAGGAACCGAGCATGATACGGCGCTTCACCTCTGCTCCGAACCCTTCCGAACGAGTCTTTTTGTACATATTATGAAGGCCCTCGTATTCTTTTGTGCGGTAGCCGTACTTCACACCGTCAAAACGGGAGAGGTTTGAGCTTGCCTCTGCGGATGCGATGACATAGTATGCCGGGATTGCATATTCCACAAGACTCAAGTCAAATTCCTCAACGACTGCACCCTTTGCCTCAAGTACCTTTGCCGCATTCAGAATTGCCTCCTTGACTTCCGGATCAAGTCCTTCTCCGAGGTAATCTCTCGGAATTCCGATTCTCATTCCCTTCACGTCATCGACAAGAGCCGCAGTGAAATCACAGTCCTCGCGCTTCACAGAAGTGCTGTCCTTCTGATCATAGGAAGAGATTGCCTCAAGAATCGTCGCACAGTCCGTCACATCCTTGGCAACCGGTCCGATCTGATCGAGAGAAGAACCGTATGCAATCAGGCCGTAACGGGAAACGGTTCCGTAAGTCGGCTTGATTCCGGTCACGCCGCAGAACGAACTTGGCTGACGGATCGAACCGCCGGTATCAGATCCGAGAGCGAAAAAGCACTCGTTTGCTGCAACTGCCGCGCAGGAACCGCCGGAAGATCCGCCCGGAACGTGCTCGGTGTTCCACGGATTCTTCGTCACACCAAAAGCAGACGTCTCGGTCGTGCTTCCCATTGCAAACTCATCCATGTTTGTCTTTCCGAGAATGACAGCTCCTGCTTTCTGTAAGTTTAAAACTGCCTCAGCAGAATATGTCGGAACAAAATTTCCAAGAATCTTGGAACTGCACGTTGTCAAAAGATCTTTCGTGCACATATTGTCCTTGATTGCAACCGGCACACCTGCGAGAGGTCCCGTCAGGACTCCGTCCTCAATCTTTTTCTGTACTTCCTGCGCCTGCTTGAGCGCACCCTCCTCATCGACCGTCACATAACAGTTTAAGGACGGCTCCAATGCCTTGATCTGCTCGAGAACAGCCTTCGTGGCATCCACAGCGGTTACCTCGCCCGCTTTAATTTTTTTGCCGAGCTCAACGGCAGTCAAATCCAGTATACTCACCGCGTTTTCCTCCTGTCCTTTTCTTCTTATTCTACGGTCTTCGGCACTTTAAACGCGCCATCCTTCTGCTCCGGTGCATTCTTCAGCATGTCTGCTCTGTCATCACCGTTCGTCACAACATCCTCGCGGAATACGTTGCTGACCGGAAATACATGGGACATCGGCTCCACACCGCTTGTATCTAACTCGTTCAGCTTGTCAATGTAGTCGAGCATTCTTCCCATATCTTTCTTTGCTTCTTCCTTTTCTGCCTCAGAAAGTTCCAGCTTTGCCAGAATGCCGACATACTCAATCGTCTCATCACTGATGATATTTGCCATGGTTCTCTCTCCTTTCACGTTCCAATTTCTGTTTTCACGTTCACGCTCTTTGCATTTACACTTTTTACATTTCTATTTTCAGATGCTTACGGCTCCAGTCTCGTCACATCACGCGGGAAGAGAGAAGTCTCGCGGACATTCTGCTCGTCTAAGAGACGCATCGTCAGACGCTCCAGACCGATTCCCAGACCACCGTGCGGCGGCATTCCATACTTGAAGATCATCAGGTAATCCTTGATGTCCTCCGGATCCATTCCGCGTTTTGCCATCTTCTCGAGAATCATATTGTAATCATGGATTCTCTGTCCGCCGGTCGTGATCTCAAGTCCCTTGTACAGGAGATCGAAACTCAGGGTGAAACGCGGATCTGACGGATCATCCATCGCGTAGAACGGACGCTTCTTGCTCGGATAATGGGTGACAAAGACGAAATCGCTGTTGTACTCTTCCTTGAAGTAACGGCCGATCAGGACCTCTTCTTCCGGCTCAAGATCAAACGGGTTGCGGATCTTTCTGTTGTACTTCTCTGCGACAAGCTCTTTTGCCTTGTCAAAACGAACCTGCGGGATCTTCTCGATGTTCTCGAGTTTGATTCCCAGCATATCGAGTTCTTTCTTGTACTCCTTGTTTAAAAGCTCCATCGTGTACTTGAGGAAGCCGGTCTCCATTGCCATCACATCCTCGAAACTGTCGATGTATCCCATCTCAAAGTCGAGTCCGATGTACTCGTTTAAATGGCGGGTGGTGTTGTGCTTCTCGGCACGGAACACCGGGGCAACCTCGAAGACGCGGTCAAACACGCCAACCATCATCTGCTTGTAGAACTGCGGGCTCTGTCCAAGCTCTGCCTTCTTGTTGAAATAGTTTAACTTAAAGACGTTCGCTCCGCCCTCAGCACCGCGGGAAACGATCTTCGGAGTGTGAACCTCTGTGAATCCCTGGGAGGAAAGGAACTCGCGGAAACCACGGACAATTCCTTCCTGAACTTTAAATTTTGCACGCTCTCTCACATTTCTCAGGGAAATCGGGCGAAGACCCAGTTTCGTCTCAAGAGAAGTGTTCATCTTCCACTTGTTGATCGCGATCGGCATTCCCTCCGACGGCTCAGAAAGCACACGGATCGTCTGTAAGCGAATCTCAAATCCGTGCGGAGCACGTTCCTCAAGAGCAACTACACCGGTAACCTCAACCGCTGACTCCTCCTTGAGTTCTTTTAAGTTGAACTCCGTCTTTCCCTCTTCAAATACGCACTGAACGAGGCCCTCTGCCTTTCGCAGGATCACGAAAGCGACCTCTCCCATATCCCGGATATTGTGGACAGCACCGTTCATCCGAACCGTCTTTCCCACATAATCCTGATCCAGAATCTCCTGGATGCCCACAACCTCTTTTTCCTTTACTCCTGTTAAAAATTCCATGTCTCTTTTCTCCTTACCTGTATGCGTTTTGGGATTCTCAATCGCGATTTCCGGATCCGGATCAGACATTTTTTTGTATTTGGATAACAAAAAACCCGCCCCGGAATATCGCTGCATATTCCGGGACGGGACATTATTCTCATGTTCCGCGGTACCACCCGCATTGAGGCCGATCCAGTGCAAAAACCGGCACTCCTCTCTCGACATGTAACGTATGTCTGACGGATACCCCTACGCAATTTCCCGATCCATGATCTTTGAGATAACTCATCATCCATCTGATCTCATCTGGAAATTCTTTCAGAATACCAGCTCCGGAGTGTTCCCTTTCGCCAAGTCCAACCTGACCGCGCTCTCAGTCGGTGACGCCGTCTTCCTGTCGAAGTCCTTCTGGCAAGAGTCTCCTTCTCAGCCGTTCTGGTGCTTTGCCGCACTAAATTGGTTATTATATTAGCACATGCTTTTTTTGTTTGCAATACCTAATTTTCACAAACATCCTCATTTTCCGGCGCGCACTTTCTGTTTATATTGACCTATTTGACATATATTCTGATAAATCTCCCGTGCTCCAAAACCCGCCGAATGTTTCTGTCATTCTTCTGGTTCTTCTGGAACACTTTTTAGCTCTGAATCATATGATGAATACGGGGTAGAAGGTAAAAAACGCCAGGTTCTGATTGAAAACGGATTAGGGGGACACATATGCACTTTTTTGAATTGTTTCTGATTGCTGTCGGACTCTCGATGGATGCCGGAGCAGCAGCGATCTGCAAAGGACTCTCCATCCCTGATGTCCGCCTCTCTCACGGCATCATCATCGGCGCCTATTTCGGCATTTTTCAGGCTCTGATGCCACTCATCGGCTACTATCTCGGAATTCATTTTCTCGATGTGATCGGGCGATTTGACCACTGGATCGCATTTTTGCTTCTCGCCCTGATCGGCTGCATGATGATCCATGAGTCGTTTTTTCCAGAAGAGAAAACCGGTACAGAAATGGATTTAAGGAGTCCAAAAAGTCCAACAGAGCGGAAATCAAAATTAGAAATCGAGACAAAAAAAGAGACCCGCTCGGGTGCAAATGCCTCCCTGCGCGTCTCTGAAATGCTCCTTCTGGCAATCGCGACAAGCATTGATGCCCTGATTACCGGCATCACGTTCGCTTTTCTGAATATCAGTATTCTCCCGGCAGCCTGCCTGATCGGAGTCACAACTTTTCTGCTCTCTGTCATCTGCGTTCTCGCCGGGAGCAGACTCCAAACCCGCTTTCACTCCTACGCCGGGCTTGTCGGAGGAATCCTGCTGATTCTGATGGGATTTCGGATTCTCGTCCGGCATCTGCACTGATAACGAGTCGAATTGTATCTTTACGGCTCCTTGGGCGGAAGAAAGTCAGGCAAACTTACTCATGCTTACGCGTTGCATAAGCATGAGCGGATTTTGCCAATGCTTCGCATCTTAAATTGGCAAAATCCTGCAATAATTACTTTATCATACGGTATTTTCGGTTCCGAAAATACCTACCCATAACATATTAATAATTCAACTACTCCGGGTTCGACGTAGTGGTGCATAAGGCTGTAAACTACACAGCCTAAGCACCAACGTCTCACACGGGTTTGCCTGTACTTTCCCGCCCTCCGTCGCCTTCCAAGCTCATAAAAAAACTCCTTAAAAGATGTGAACACTTCACTTGAGTAAAAAGTAATTAATTATCCTATCTCCACCTCGCGGAAACCTTCCGGTCTGAGCACTGTGACTCGATCAAATCCACACTCCACTGCAAGGCGCAGTGCCTGATCAAACGCAAATCCGATCGTATCCGCATGGTGGCTGTCTGAACTGATCATAATCCGGCCGCCCATGCTCCGCAGCTCCCTGAGCAAAAAGGCAGAAGGATACGGCTCTGTACGGTAACCGCGTGAGATTGCTCCCGTATTGATCTCAAACGGAATCTCCGCCTGATTGAGACGACGCAGTGCCGCAAGTGCCGGCTCCCGGTACTCATCACCCGTCACATCAAAATGGCGGTTATTCTCGTTGAACTTCGTCAGAAGATCGAAATGTCCGATCCAGTCACAGTCCATTCTGTCAATGATCGTTGCCTCCAGCTCAAAATAATCCCGGACAAAAGCATACCAGTCGCCATTCCAGAGTGTTTTCACTGCATCGACAAGCTTTTCTTCCGTGTCATCCACAGACACATAGACTCCATTCTTGCAGACACAGTGCGTGGAGCCGATCGCATACTCCGCCTTCTGCACAGGGCCAAGGCAATCCAGCTCAATTCCCGCATAAATCCGAATTCTGTCTGCATACTCTTCCTTGAGGTCTCTGATTTCTTTCAGGTAAGCCTCCAGTTTCTCATCCGACATTCCAAATCCCGGTTCCGCAAAAGAATAATCCGCATGACCTGAAAATCCAAGGTCCGTAAATCCCATCCGGCACGCCGACTCAATCATCTCCCTCGGTGTGCTCTTTCCATCGCAATACGTTGTGTGCGTGTGATAATCTGCCAGAAGTCTCATTCCCTTTTCCCCACTTATTTTCTTTTTGTTACGCTATTTTTCTTATCCGTTTTGGGATTTTATTTTCCCGCACCACATTTTGTGCAGTTCTCTGTTATTTTTAATTCTGGATACTGCAAAGGGTGCCTTAACCCACAGACACCCTTTCCAATAAAATTCATTTTTAACTTTTTACTCGTTGAAGAGAACCAGCTTCTGCGCCTGATTCTGTGCATCACTCCAGATGAGCACACGGCTTCCGTCTACCACATCGATCAGCTTCACGATCTGTCGTGTGAGGTAAGGCTGAATCGGGCAATCCGCTGCAATCTGGTACGTCATCCCCGCATCGCTGACAAGCGTCCAGCTCTCATCCTTGTTCTCCTCCATCGATTTCACTTTTACATACTCCGGTGCCTTCGAATCTGCCGGAACCTTGCATACGATAAATTCTGCATTGGTCTGCGGCGGCAGGCTCATCGTCATGGCCGGCCCGATATAAGCATAAATGGTGTCTCCAACTTTGATTTCAGACAGATCCACCGGAAGTCCCTGTTCTCCGTCCACAATCACCGTTGTATCTGTATCGACTGTCAGGACAACCTCACCCTCATAAGAATTTCCAGACTGGTTATCCATCGTGATCTGCCCGTTCTCCACGCTGAGAACCGGACCGGAAATACAGAAATTCTCCTCAGACACATCACTCTCTGAGCCGCAATTTCCTGTCGTCTCTGCCGGTGATGAAGCCGTCGTTCCGGACGCATGCTCCGGTTTTGCCGCCTCATTTGCCGTCACTTCACTCGTCTTCGTCTCAGTCTCAACAACGGCTGTCTCCTTCACATCGCACCGTTTTGCACATCCCGTCACCGAAACTGCAAGCATCATCACGCATCCCGCTGCCATTAATCTCATCTTATTTTTTCTCATAAAATTCCTCCGTCTATTTCACTATCCGCCAAACTGTAACATGAACTTTCTTTCCCATCACATTTTCGTTTCAAGTCTGATTTCCTGTTCTATTTTGGTTTTTACAGAGCACTCATCTCTCTCAATCAAATACATTATCTCTGTACTCGCAGTATATCAAAAAGCCCGAAGAAATACTATTGAAAAAACAAGACATTTCTCTTACAAATTTATGTAGACGGTTTGTGATACCCCCACCTATAGAGGAGGGAGACATCCACTCTGAGTTATACACTAGGCAGAGGGCGACGCAGACGGAAAAGTCCATGCCAACCTACTCCATATATCCGCCCTTCATCGGTGAAACGGCATGCTGGGAATACAGTTTCAGCACTCCACTCCGGTAGCGCAGTGCCTTCGGTTTCCATGCTTTCTTTCTCTCCTTAAGAATCGCCGCAATTTCCTCCGGCGGAAGTTCTTTTCCATTCACACCGACAATCTCAAGAACGCGTGCCGGAACATCAATGTGAATCAGATCATTTTCTTCCACAAGCGCAATCGGACCGCCGCTTGCCGCCTCCGGACTCACATGACCGATGACCGGACCTCTCGATGCACCCGAGAAACGTCCATCCGTAATCAGCGCCACACTCGATGCAAGTTCCGGATCGGAGCAGATCGCCTCTCCCGTGTAAAACATCTCCGGCATTCCGCTTCCCTTGGGTCCCTCATAGCGAATAAAGATCGCATCCCCCGGCGCTACCTGCTTTTTGAGAACAGCGTCAATGCACGCCTCCTCACTGTCAAACGGCCTTGCACGCAGAACTGCCTGAAACATCTCTTTCGGACAGGCCGTGTGCTTGATCACACAGCCCTCCGGGGCAAGATTTCCGCGCAGGATTGCAATGCTTCCGTCGGTTCCCTTTGCATCGTCGAAATTGTGGATGATCTCGGTGCGGGAGATCTCTCGTCCGAGTTCCTTGCTCTTCTCCCTCAGAATCTCCTCACAGTGCTCATAAAATCCATTTTTCTTGAGCTCGTCCAGATTTTCACCGAGCGTCTTTCCGGTCACAGTCATCACATCGAGATGAAGCATCCCGCGAATTTCCTCCATCACACGCGGAACTCCTCCCGCATAGTAAAAGTACTGCGCCGGCCAGTCGCCCGATGGACGGATATTCAAGAGATAATGCGCTCCCCGGTGCATACGGTCAAATGTGTCCGCATCGATCTCAATTCCAAATTCGTGTGCGATTGCCGGGATGTGCATCGTCGCATTTGTGGAACCCGAGATCGCCGCATGAACCATGATCGCATTCTCAAAGCTCTCTCTCGTCACAATGTCTTTCGCACGGATTCCCTTATCCACGAGATTCATCAGCTGCTTTCCCGCATCATACGCCGCCTGACGCAGTTCCGGGGCCGTCGCCGGCATCAGAGCTGTTCCGGGAAGCATCAATCCGAGCGCTTCCGCCATGACCTGCATCGTCGACGCCGTTCCCATAAAGGAGCAGGCTCCGCAGCTCGGGCAGGCATTTTCCTTGTAGTAATCGAGCTGTTCCTCTGGAATCTCCCCTCGCTTCTCCTGCGCATCAAACTTTCCGATCTGCTCAAGCGTCAGCAGTTCATTGATTGCACATCCCGGATCGTTCTCGACATACTTAGGCGTGATCTTGTGTGCCTCCATCACGCCTCCGGTCACAACAATCGCACTCATCTCCTTGAGCTTTCCGATTCCCATCAGCATCGCCGGCATGGACTTATCACAGCTTGCGATGAAGACACCACCGTCAAATCCGATCGAATTGCCGTGAATCTCGACCATATTTGCAATCATATCGCGGCTTGCCAGAGAATAATTGATTCCATCATGTCCCTGTGAGATACCGTCACAGATATCCGTTGAGAAATAGCGCGCTGCCTTTCCGCCCGCATCCTTGACGCCATTTACCGCCTGCTCCACAAACTGATTCAGATGTGCACTTCCCGGATGACTGTCTCCAAATGTGCTCTCAACGAGAATCTGCGGTTTGGAGAGATCCTCCTTCGTCCATCCCATTCCAATTTTCAGCGGATCATTTTCCGGTGCCAGCTTCCGAATTTTCTGACTGTAAAGTTCCATACGATTGTCCTCCATGCCTTTTATCGATCACTTTTAGCAATTCATCAGATGTTTTATGTTTTAATCGTAGCATATTGGACTTTATTTTTCAATACATCAGATGTATTTTTCTGCTATTTTGGCATTTTTCCTAAGCAAAATTTTTGCATCTTCACTCTGATTTATCTTACTTTGATTTATCTCACTCTGATTTATCAATCATCCTATGACTGTTTTTCCCGCATTCTCTGCTGGATCATTCTCCGGTTAAATGTCATGTGCATCACCATCGCGCTCCTTGCTCCGACCGGATCGTGCATCGCAATTGCCTCCGCAACTGCCTGATGCGTCAGAATCGTCTCCTCTTTCAGCTGCTGGTGCGTCACATCCACAAACATCAGCACCGCCGAATCGATGATCGGAACGAGCTGGCGAATCACACGGTTTCCGGAACACTCCGCAACACAGCGGTGAAATGCAATATCCTCCTCAATGTAATTCTCCCCGGCACGAATCTTCCTCTCCACGCTCTCGCAGATTTTTTGAAGCGCCTCAATCTGCTCCTTTGTCGCGTGAAGAGCTGCCTGTTCCGCAATCCCAGGTTCCAGGATCAGGCGGGCCTCCGCCAGATCAAGCGCCAGCGCCATCTTGTCTTTCTCCCCGCCAAGCCCCAATGGATCCTGATCTGCCGGAGTCGTGCTTGCCACATAGGTTCCCGATCCCTGGCGCACCGAGAGAATCCCCCGCGAGATCAGCAGTTTGACCGCCTCTCGCACCGTGCTTCTCCCGACCCCGAATTTTTTTGCAAGTTCAAATTCATTCGGTATCTTCTCTCCGATCGCAAACGGTTTCTCCAAAATATACTCATAAATCTGGTGCTGAACCTGCTCCGCCAGATGACTGTTCTTTGTCTTTGCTGTTTTTGATTTTATCGCGTCCATTTCTGTATTTCCTTCCACAAAATTCCTGCACGGTTTTAAAAATAATTTCTCCCTGTATCCAACAACAACTATATCATTATTTATCCGAAAAATCCACGAAAGCGCTTGACCTAAAGTATACTTTAAGTGTTATACTTTTATTGATAAAATTGGTAGAATAGGTTTATCATTACAAAAATTGCAGTTTTGGACACAGGAGTACACATTACTGCAAAAAAACAGAGTCAAAAGAGTTAAAAAAGGAAAGAGGGAATATTCACATGGCAAAATCAAAAGTTTATTTTACAGACTTTCATACGATTGCATTTGGAGACAGTCTTCCGACCAAATTAAAGAAACTGATCAAGAAGGCCGGTATCGGTGACATCGATATGAACGGCAAATTCGTTGCAATCAAGATGCATTTCGGTGAGCTCGGAAATATCAGCTACCTGCGCCCGAACTATGCAAAAGCTGTCGCTGACGTTGTAAAAGAGCTCGGCGGAAAACCATTCCTGACCGACTGCAATACCATGTACCCGGGCAGCCGAAAGAACGCTCTCGAGCATCTCGAGTGCGCATGGGAGAACGGCTTTACCCCGCTCACAGTCGGATGTCCGGTCATCATCGGTGACGGCTTAAAGGGAACCGATGACATTGAGGTTCCGGTTGTCGGCGGTGAGTACGTAAAATCCGCAAAGATCGGACGTGCCGTCATGGATGCCGATGTCTTCATCAGCCTGACCCATTTCAAGGGACATGAGATGACCGGTTTCGGCGGTGCAATCAAAAATATCGGTATGGGCTGCGGTTCCCGCGCCGGAAAGACCGAGCAGCATTGCAGCGGAAAACCGCACATCGACGAGTCCCTCTGCCGCGGATGTACCCGCTGCCAGAGAGAGTGCGCAAACGGCGGACTCGTATTCGACAAAGAGGCACGCAAGATGCATGTCAATCAGGAGAACTGTGTCGGCTGCGGCCGTTGTCTCGGCGCCTGCAACTTCGATGCCATCAGCTTTGACAACAACAATGCAAATGAACTCTTAAACTGCCGTATGGCAGAGTACACCAAGGCAGTTGTCGACGGCCGCCCGAACTTCCACATCTCCCTGATCGTGGATGTATCCCCGAACTGTGACTGCCATGGCGAGAACGATGTTCCGATCCTGCCGAACATCGGTATGTTTGCTTCTTTCGATCCGCTCGCGCTCGATCAGGCCTGTGTCGATGCCTGCATGAAAGCATCTCCAATGCCGGGAAGCCAGCTTGACCGCCATATGTCCGAGCCGCACTTCCACGATCACCACGATCCGTTCCGCAACTCCACTCCGGAATCTGAGTGGCGTTCCTGCCTTGAGCATGCAGAGAAGATCGGTCTTGGAAGCCGTGAGTATGAGCTGATCGACTGCCGTCAGGGTCATTAATCATTAACCAACACGGAAACCACGGAATCTCTCCGTAATCCGATTCGTATGATTCGTAAAAGAAAAGAAACGAAACATCTGCTACATACAGATATCACATACGAATTCTACAAACAAAAACAGCTGTGATTCAGCAGGGGAACATTTTCCCCACTGTCTCACAGCTGTTTTTCTATACCATATTTTGTCCGATTCGTACCACAGATAAAAATTTAGTCTTCCTCATCCGGCTTTTTCGGAAGGATCTCGATCTTCACCCGCTCCACACGTCTGCGATCCATCTCAAGCACGGTAACTTTTAAGTCTTCTTTCGTGATCACATCGCCCTTTTCCGGAATCTCACCGGACAGATCCATCACCCATCCGCTGACGGTCTGGGCCTCACTCTCCGTCTCCCGTCCGATCAGGTCCATGAACTTGTCAAGGTTGACGTCTCCGCGGACGATATACTCCCGGTCAGAAATCTTCTCGATCTCCTGAATCACCTCATCATGTTCATCCCAGATCTCTCCGACAAGCTCCTCAAGGATATCCTCAAGCGTCACAATTCCCGCTGTCCCGCCAAACTCATCCACAATCACCGCGATGTGCATCTTCTGCTGCTGAAGCTCTTTGAGCAGGGAACCGATTTTCTTACTCTCCGACACAAAGAGGGCCGGGCGGATGATGTCCGCAAGTTTTCCTCCCTTGTGGTAAACCCTTGAATAGAAATCCTTCTGGTAAATGATTCCGACAATGCAGTCAATATTTTCGCGGTAGACAGGGAGACGGGAGAACATCGTCTCCGCAAATACCTGATCAATCTCTGTCAGTTCCGCATCCTCCGGCACACCAATCACATCGACTCTCGGTGTTCCGATGTCCATGACATCGCGCTCCGTAAACTCAACCGCATTCCGGATCAGGCGTCCCTCCTGCTCATCAATTCCGCCGTCTTCTTTTGCCTCCTCCACGAAAGTCAGCAGCTCTTCCTCTGTGATTCCGTGGTCACTTTCCATCTGGAACAGCTTTGCCAGCAATTTTTTCCACTGTGCAAACAGGAAATTTAACGGCGTCAGAACCTTCGTCAGAATGTTCATAAACGGCGCTGAAAACATTGCAAACTGCTCCGGCATCTCCTTTGCAACGCTCTTCGGGGTTACTTCTCCGAACACCAGCACCACAACCGTCATAATCACGGTGGACACGCTCGCGCCGTTCTCCTCGCCGAGAATCCGCACACACATCAGGGTTGCCAGCGAGGTTCCCAGAATATTTACAATGTTGTTTCCGATCAGCATCGAGGACAGCATATTGTCAAAGTTGTCCTCTAACTCCATCACCAGTGCCGCTCTCTTGTTTCCCTTATCCGCCATATTTTTCACTCGAATTCGATTCAGCGAAGAAAACGCCGTCTCCGTCGCCGAAAAGTAGGCAGACATCACCAGGCAGATTATAATCACTGCCAACTGTACACCATTACTGCTCATCACTCTCTCCTTTAGTCCAGTCTCTGTTTCCATGCCGTCTGACACGCACAAAAGGCACAGCCTGATCTCCCCTTAGAGAACAGACTATGCCTCTTCTATCTCACAACACATCATAAACATATGGTTTTCATCACTGTCACTCTGGTTGTCGCTATCGTCCATCTGATACAGAATCCTTTCTGACTGTGCACGAATATTTTCTAATCGCGCATAAATCTACATGAAACAGATTTCATTATAAAAAAAATCTCATTTTCTGTCAATAGTTACTGTTCACTCGTTGCGCAAACAGCAGCAGATTTTGCCGCGACGACGAGGCGCCCGTCCTTTGCGTGGTAACTGCAGGTGGAAAGCAGCAAAATCTGCTCCCCAAACTCCGGCACAATCCCCGTGTCATAGCAGGCGCGCCGGCAAATCTCCCCGACAAATGCCTGAAACTCTCCTTGATCAAAATTTCCCGCATACCGGTAGTAGGGAAATCCATTTTTCAAATCAGCCGCATCCGTTTCCGTCGCGGATGCAAGTTCCGGGACAGTTGTCTGAAATACCGCAAAGACTTCATACTCTCTCTGCTCTTTTGGCATATAAATCTCAATCCATCTGTGCTGCTGCCAGTACTCCCGCTTCCGATAACGCCCAAGCGATCCGAACATTGCTCCGTTTCTCATGTTATGTCCGTAGATCAGCAGACAGTCGCTGTCCATGGTACACCCCTCTGCCAGAAAAAGACTCCCGCCCAACGACGTTTTCCCCCAGAAATCTTTTCTCAGATATTTCTGCGGATCTTGCGGATCATTCATGACCGGAAGATCAACCGCTGTCCCCGGAATCCAGATCCACCCCTCAAAATCCGAATTTTTCTCCGCAAGTCTCGCATAATCGCGGCTTTCGTGATCCGCCTTCTGCGCAGCAAGTTTCTGCCCTCTGATTTCTTCATTTGCCGCATTTTCCTCATTCTCTGCCTGATCCATTTTCTTTGTTATCCGGTCTTTATCCCCCGGAAAATCCTGCGTCTTTCGTGTAAGTTCTGCAAGCTGCGCAACCGTATCTGCCTCCCTGGCCGCCTGCATTCTCGTCTTTCCCCACTCTGCGGCAGAAATCAGACATATAACTGCACAGATTAAAATTCCAACCGTTCTCTTCGCATCTGCCCTCTTTGTATTTGCGCCCATTTCCGCCCATTCTCATCCATCATCGATTTCCCGTTATCTGCACGCGTCCGCTCCTTCGTCCACGTTTCCGTCTGCTTCTTCCCGCTAAATTCTCATTTTCATTCCCGTTTTCCCGCAGTGTGACTGACAGCGAATTCTTCACGATCAGCCCGATTCCCGCTGCCCCGGAAATTCCTGCAAGAATCGCCCAGAACCACTCATGTGTGAGATCTCCGGTCTTCGGAAGCCTCAACGGTCTTGGAAGAACCGGTCCCGGCTCTGGAAACAGAACATCCGGAAATGTCTGTGCCGGCTCACTTGCTGCCGTCTCAGATGTGCTGGTGGAACTGCCTCCCGATGAAGACGAGGAGCTGCCGCCTGACGAACCGCCACCGGAATGCCCGCCTCCTCCTGAAGAGCGCGAGTAACGGTTTGCAAACAGAATTGCCTCCGCTTTTGCCCCGGGCTTCGTCTGTCCGTCCTCTCCGTCTTTCTCCACGGAAAGTCCACTCTCAAACCCTCCATCTGTCCCATTAAAAATATGCACAGTCACCCGATAAACACTTCTGTCAAAAGTAAAATTTGACCGATCCTGCGTCGTCTGCGTGATCTGATACTCATAGTCCCCCGGCACTGAATATGCAAGCCGTTCAAACCAGGCCGCTTCCCCGGCATTCGCCGTCAGAACAAATCGATCGGCTCCCTCTGCGCGCTCCGGCATCGGCGCACCCTGCGTCTTCCTCGCAAGCTCGATCTGATAAGTCATTCCTGACGGCACATTTCCCGTTGTCTGCACCTGTACGGGAATGGATACCCAGATCGGTCCGGATGATGCAAATGCTGCTTTCGGAAGCGCCGCGATTCCGACAATCACCGCACAAAACGCAGCAATTCCAACTGCCATGACAGACCGGATCGACAGCCATTTTCTCTTTCTCTGATCCATGATTTCCCGCTCCTCCTTCCGTTTTATTCCAGCTTTCCAAACAGCACGACGCGTCCATCCGTCTGCGCGTCCATACAGGTTGACATTCCCACGATCTGATCCGATGCGCACACACCGATTTCCCGGTAAACGGACGCATTCTCCCGGAGTTTTTCAAGAAGGACCTCATTCTGAAATTCCGCTCCCGGATGGTAGACGAGAGGATCATAGGCATCCGTCTCCATACACGCAAACAGCACAAGGCGAAAACGCGTTCCCGGCAAAATCAGCGTTCCCTCCGAATGCTCTTCAAAGTACTCCGGATCAAGAAATTCCATCACATCTCCGAACATGCCCCCATTGTCCATGTGATGACCATAAATCAGGTTGTAGGGATCGGAAAAATCCGGGCTGTTCAGGCACGACAGAAAAATCGATCCCGTCAGCGCAAACTCTCCAAACACATTTGTGTTGATGTACTCCATATCATCCTCCCCCTGCACAACCGGATAATCGATATGAGTCCCCTCAATCGTCAGCCATGCCCGCGTGTCCGGATTCAGCTTTGCCAGTTCTTTTAGACTGTATGTCTCCTCTCCCCCGTCTGTGTCCGGCTTATACTGCAAAAGCCGTCCTTTTGAAAATGCTTCTCTGCCAAGCTGGAAGTTCTCCCAGAGCGACCAGCCGCCGAAAAAGAGCATCATCAAAATCAAAATTCCTGCCAGAACCCGAAGCATCCGGTTTCCCGCCCACGCCATACGGCCTGCCAGTTCCACTCTGGGATCCCTCCTTTCTCACCCAAGATTTTACAAGCTATGGGTTTACAAAATTCGTTTTGCACGCATACTACCAGCGACGTAAGGCGAGAAAGATCCTGCAAACCCGTGTGAAGCGTCAGTGCTTAGATCGTGTATTTTACGGTCTTATGCACTGCTACGCTCGCTCGGCGTATCAAGGAAGCGCCAGTGACGCTTCCGATGATTTACCCGGAGCGAGAGCGCGTTTGCAGGACTTTCTCTCGCCGTCGGAGCTTTTTATTTACTCCTCTCTCTTCTTGCGGAAGAAGACGCCGCCGAGTGCTCCTGCGGCTGCAAGCATCATCGCATACGGTCCGAATTCCATCGCAATACCGGTCGGTGAGCTGAGATTCTTCTCATTCGTGTAAACAACGGTGTCATCCCCTGTGTCTGTCTTACCTGTGGCAGTCAGCCCATCCGTCGTATCCGCACCGGAAATCGTCGTCTTGTAACCGTCTGATGCGTAATTTGACTCCACGATCGTGTAGACATCATTTGCGGAAAGTCCATAGACCTCAATCGACTCACCGTGCTTGAGGGATACCGTCACGGCATCTGCCCCACTTGTGAGCACGAGCGTGCTTCCATCCGCGAGCGTGTAGTTTGTCGCGTACTGCTCATTCTGCTGTCCATTCACCTGGATCGTGAACTCAAACTCCTTGTCGCGGTTACCCTGATTACCGGTTACCTCCTTTGTCAGTGTCAGTTTGTGCACACTGTCGTAATCATTTCTGAAGACCAGATCATCTGACTTGTTCTCTCCGTTGTCCTTCGTCGCTTTCACCGCAGATACGATATAGCCGGTGTAGTCACTATTGTTCTCCACATAAACATAGACATCATAAACACTTTCATCGTAAGTGATTCCCTCATACCGGTCTGCCAGAGCGTCCGGAATCACCTCTTTCACCTGATAATGGTAAACACCCGGAGCCGTAAACTTCGTCGCATCCACCAGAATCGCTCCGGTCTTGCTGTACTCCGCAAGCACGCCTTCATTTCCCGGTGTAAAGTCAAAGGAATTATTCGGGTCTAACGTCAGACCTCCGCTGACGCCGGCATAGACAACCGTATCCTTGAAGGTTCCTGCCTCCCCCTCGGTAAGCTCAAACGAGAACGAGGTCGCCGGTGAGTACGTCTTTCCGTCTGTTGGAACCTTCTTAATCAAATTTACAGACTCAATCGGTGTCACCTCTGCAAATGCCGGAAGCGCTCCGATCGAAGACAGCGCCACTGCCGTCATCGTTACTACCACTGTCTTCTTTCCCATTCTTCTTCGTCTCATAGATAATCCTCTCTTTCCAACACATTTTCGGTTTCTGCCTGCACATCCGACATCCATATTCGGAAACCATTTTATGTACTTTTCAGAAACCGTTTATATCATCGCATTAAAAAACGCGATCATACCACCACCGCCGGTTACACCTTATCCATTTCCACCACATCTGTATTTCTCAAAAGCCGGTTCTTCTGAGCAGAATCAACACTTTTCCAAGAATTTCGCTCTTTTCCACCGGACCAAAATACCGGCTGTCCTCTGCACCGATTCGGAAATCTCCAAGCACAAAATACTGACCTTCTCCGAGTGTTACGGGGTAATCGAGACGATCTCCATCTCGGAGTGTATTGTAAAAAATATCCGTCTCCACAATCAGATTTCCATTTACTTTGAGACATGCGTCCTCCGTGACCTCCACCTGGTCTCCACTCTTTGCCACAATTCTTCCTACATAACGCTTCCCATCCTTTCTGAGTACAACCACATCCTGAGTCCGCAATTGCTTTTCCAGACGATAGTAGAGCAGAAGATCCCCGGCACTGATCCGCGGCGCCATCGCATTATCGCGCACGCGGGATACCCCAAATACCACACCGAACAATACAATCAGAGTCAGTGCCATCACTGTCAGATTTCGAAGAAACATCATAATTTCGTCTCTGTTCTCCGCCGTTTTCTCCATCTTTTCTTTTTCCCTTTTCATTTACGGTTCCATCTTTCTCTGAACTTTTCACGTCTTTTATTTTCTTTTATTTTCTTCTCTTCCCGGCTCCCGCCGAAAAACCTCCTTCACTCCAGATCCAGACCGTGCCAAATATCAGCACAAACACAGCGAGCAAACCGGATATGTTCTGTCCCGGAAGTCCTGTCGGAGACGTAATCTCCCGGTTATTTGTAAATCTCACCAGGATATCTCCCGCCCCGCTTCCGATCACAAACCGGATCGTCTTTCCAGAATCCATGACCTGCGTATCTGAGACTTTTCCGGTCACAGCCGGCGTCGTCTCATATCCATTTGCACCGCCCATCTCTGTGATTGTCACGACATCTCCCTCGCGAAGTTCTGTGAGCACACGGGATTTCGTCTCATCCGAGGAAGCGTGATCCTTATCCTGAAGCGGAAATTCAAGCTGTCTGACCGGACTTCCCGCTCTCGACACTTCCGCGCGGAAGAGGAACTGTTCTCTCCTTCCGCCCATATTTCCGGTCACCTGCTTCTCCACCGTGACCTGAGCCGAATAGATCACATAGGTGTTGCCAAATTCCGCAACCGTCTCACTCTGGTCAGAAACCTTTACCGTGGTGCTTGTTCCGCTCGCTCCATTCACCGTGCTTGCCGGGCCCTGATATTTTTCCGAAAGCAGATTTGCAACCGTCTCCGGCACGCTCTCCGAGACCTCATATGCTCCGGTATCCACATTCTGGAACGTTCTCGTCGCAGAATAACTTCCATCATCATTTGAGACAAAACCGGAAAGCTCTGTGGTGAGAATTTCCTCGCTTCCCGCCTTCTTTGCAGTCAGCGTCACCCGATAGTTCTTTGCATCCTCCGCATCGAGACCGGACACTGTCTTTTTGAGTGTCAAATGTCCGCGATCCGGTTCTGCCGGCGGAAGCTCTGTACTGAACCATACGTTATCGATCAGATTTCCCTGGGTTGCTCCACCCACAGCACTCACTGCGACGAAGAAGAACCTCGTCAGATACTGGCTTTCCGGAACCTGATACTCACCGGAATACGTTTTCCACTCCCCCGGTCCATCCGTGATATCTGCACTTGCAAGACCGTCTGCAACCTGGAAATATTCCGGATGCTCGCTCCAAAGCGTCTCCATCGCACTCTGGCTCGTGATATTCGAGGCAATTGCCTCCGGCGCCGACATGATTACGACGCGCATCGTGTCAGATCCCTCTCTGCCGACGTGGGAGAGCTGCCAGTGAAGCGTGGAACCCGGAACCGTCAGGACATCCTGATACAGAGATCCATATGCCTCACAGTTTAGCTCGGCAGCCCGCTTCCCCTCGACATACTTTTCAAAATGATAAGCCCCATACGGATTGTCCCCCGTGATCTCAATCTTCCTGTCGGAACCTGTTGTCCTCCAGACAAGCCCGCTCGTGCCATTAGAAAGCTGTACAAACAAGGAATCTCTATACGTGGTCCACTGCGATTCATTTATCGTGGGTTTCTCAAACCCACCGTTCTGAAGCTGCATATAGTAGGGTTCCGTGTAGGACGCCGACACTTTTTTGTTGTTTTCTCCTCCTTCAAGCCACGCCTCCACCCGGTATGTATACTGCTTGTTCCGATAATCGCTGTCCTGTGCCCGCCTTGTGTAAAGATCAAGTGCGACATTGAGCCGCCCGTTATCTGAGACGTTGTAGGAATCTCCGCTGACCTTGATGCGCTCCACTGCCTCCCAGTCTCCGTCCGCGGTCTGGCGATACCACTGCAGGAAGAGTCTTCCGGATCCCGTCTGGGTCAGCTCTGCGCCATTGATGAGCGGAATCAGCGTTCCGCTGTTTGCGATGTCATCCCGGATTGAGATCGACCGGATCGATGTGATCTCCGTCCGGAACGTCACGGTGTAAGTCGAAAAACTGTCCGTCTTAAACTCAAGCGGTTCACCCTCTGTGTTCATCCGGCGCACCTCAAGATTTTCACCGTTTTCAAACAGATGCTGAATCTCGAGCGATCCGGCATCTGCATCCTCCGGAAGCGCCCCATCCTTGAGTTCTATATGTACTTCCACCACTCCATCCGGCTCGACCTCTTCTCTCTGCTCATTGAGAAATCCGATGTCAAACGCCATCATTCCGTCATACGCAATCTTCTGCTGATCGAGAGCCTCCTTCGCCCTCCGGTATTCCTTTGCATCCTGTCCATCATCTGCATTTTTGCCAAGTTCTGCAACTTCGAGGCTCACCGGCTCCGGAAAGGTCTCCGGCTCTGCCCATGCACGCACAAATGCGAGATCTGTCTCCGCCTCATAAAAAACCGCATCGGAATCCGAGGCGAGATCACGCATCTGATCAAGTTCGAGAGCTTCCGCCGTCGTCACAAATCCTCTTCCTGCCCTGCGGTCTGCAAGAATCATCTCCAGCCACTGACCGCTCAGAGTCTGACGCTCCGCATTTGAAGACGTCGCAAGCGCATCCGAGGCACTCGCCTCATCCGCATTTGAGGCTGTCGCATCCCGATACACAGCTTCCATCGCCTCAAATTCATCGGAATCTGAATTCGTTGCACTGCCAGATGCATCCGATCCCGTCGATACTTCCTCATCCTCTGCCCTCTTCACCCAGCTCTTCGGGCCGATTGCCGACACTCCCGTCGAATAGGTTCCGAGATTCAGCTGAACGCGCTGCGTCACCTCCGTCTGATTGGTGAAGAGAAACATCAAAGTCTCATCTCCCTGAAACTCATAAATCTCTTCCGGGCGATCTGCAGCCTCTTTTCCTTCCTCAAGGTTTCCTTCCAGATCATTCTCAAGGTTGATCTGATCTCCGAGCCGGACAAATACCTGAAGTCGGACTTTCTCTTTCTTGTTTTTCTTCGTAAAGTCCTCCGGAAGCACAACTTCGTACAGATTTTCTTCCTCCTCATCCTCTCCCCAGAGAATGTTTCGATACTCTGCGGCATATGCCCCTCTCCACTTCCGGTCATCCGGATTCAGGGACCTCTGAGACTTTACGGTTTTCTGAACGCATGCGTAGAGCTGTTTGGGATCAAGTTCCAATTCCGTCACACCGCCATTTCCCGCCGATGCCGCTGCTGCCAGATGAAACAGTCCGCTTCCAAGCGCAAGCGTCACACACAAAAGCACTGCACAGAATTTTTTTACATGTATCTTCATCGCCTTCCCCCCTTTCTTTCCGGCGCGTGCCGAATCTGCCTGTTTCTCTCCGGGACACGCTCTAATGGAATGATATGAGGATGGCAAAAAAAATATGAAAAAAAGAATACCGTTTCCGGACACAATCCGTAAACAGTATTCTTTCTTTTTCGCTGCTTTTCGATCTTTTCTGCAAAGATTCTCGCATTTATTCGTTTTTTTGATCTTCTTTTTCTTTTTTGGAGGCCTTCTCCGGTTTTTCCTCTTTCTCAGCCGATATCATTTTCATATCCTTAATTCGACGGAAATAAGAACTCATCTCATCTGCCATTCCTGCCAGACGATTCAGCAGAGTCGAAAAATCAGTCAGCATCTCGTCGTCCTGAAAATACGGGTAAACGATGTCGTGATCGATCTCACTCCATCCCTCCTCGAAAAGCGTTCTTCCCTGAATCTCCACATAATATCCCTTATATTTGATGATATAGTGAAGCGAACGGTAAATGCCGTCCGACTTGATGTCAATCAGACGCTTGTCGTAGATTCTTGTGTCGCCCGTTCTGCGGTAAACTTTCGGGCGCTCCGCGATGTAGTAGTGATCCGGATTCTCATCAAAATCCATCAGACGGTCTTCCACATAGCACTCCGGATTATTCTCAAACACGGACGTGATATAGTTGTGGAAGCGGATCCAGTCCTCCCGGTAGAGGAAGAACACGCGGATTCCAATCAGGTCCGTCATGTACTTCCAGTAGTTTGTCCGGTCGATGTACTGATACGGATCGGGAGTCATCTGCTTCTTGCGGATGATCTTCTCAATCAGATGTCCGGGCTGTTTCGTGCGGTAGCGGTAAGAGTGAATGCCTGCACGCTCAATGTCGTACAGGTAATCATTCACAAATTCCTTTCCGATCCGCTTTAACTGTCCCTCAAGCTGACAGTAGTGATCGTAGATCGCATTCAGCTCATCCCACTTCATGCCGGTCCGTTTCAGTTCTTCCTTCTCGATGTGATACTCTTTTAAAAACTTTTTCTTTTTGATCATCTTTATCGGATTTCCAGAGCGGGATTACAGAGTAACCTTCATAAAGTTCTTCTTGCCGCGCTTTACAACCATTCCGTCACCGCCGAAATCATCCTTTGTGAAGGATGCCTTGATGTCCTTCACCTGAGTTCCGTTGACAGACACACCGCCCTGCTCAACATTTCTGCGGGCCTCAGAGCGGGAAGATGCCAGACCGGACTTCTGAAGAACAGCGAGCAGATCGATTGCTCCATCCGTGAAATCTTCCTCTTTCAGCTGGTAGGACGGCATGTTCTCAAGGCTTCCCTGACCGGAGAACAGAGCTTTTGCAGCGGTCTGAGCCTTTGTTGCCTCTTCCTCGCCATGAACAAGCTTTGTCAGCTCGAATGCAAGGATCTCCTTTGCGGTATTCAACTGGCTGCCTTCCCACTTGTCCATCTCGTCGATCTGCTCAAGCGGCAGGAAGGTCAGCATGCGCAGGCACTTTAATACGTCTGCATCGTCGACATTTCTCCAGTACTGGTAGAAATCGAACGGAGTTGTCTTCTCCGGATCCAGCCATACTGCGCCGGACTGGGTCTTACCCATCTTCTTGCCCTCAGAATTTAAGAGCAGGGTGATCGTCATCGCATGTGCATCCTTGCCCAGCTTACGGCGGATCAGCTCGGTACCGCCAAGCATGTTGCTCCACTGGTCATCTCCGCCGAACTGCATGTTACAGCCGTAGCGCTGGAACAGCTCATAGAAGTCGTAGCTCTGCATGATCATGTAGTTGAACTCAAGGAAGCTCAGTCCCTTCTCCATACGCTGCTTGTAGCACTCTGCGCGGAGCATGTTGTTTACAGAGAAGCAGGCACCTACATCGCGAAGCAGCTCAATGTAGTTCAGCTTTAACAGCCAGTCTGCATTGTTTACCATCATTGCCTTGCCCTCACCGAAATCGATGAAACGGCTCATCTGCTTTTTGAAGCACTCGCAGTTGTGCTGGATTGTCTCAACCGTCATCATCTGACGCATATCGGTACGGCCGGACGGATCTCCTACCATTGCAGTACCGCCTCCGATCAGAGCGATCGGCTTATTTCCTGCCATCTGAAGACGCTTCATCAGGCACAGTGCCATAAAGTGGCCGACATGAAGGCTGTCTGCGGTCGGGTCAAATCCGATATAGAACGTTGCCTTTCCCTCATTGACCATCTTGCGGATCTCTTCTTCATTTGTCACCTGCGCGATCAGACCGCGGGCAACCAGCTCGTCATAACAATTCATCGCTGTATTCTCCTTTTTCTTTCTTTTTGTTTTTGTCTTTCTTTTTTTGTTTCTCGTCTGTGTTTCTTATTTGTTTTCTGATCTCTCCATTTGGGAAAAATCTTTATTTTCTGCGCTCGCGTGTATCTGAAAGAAAACAGGTTTCAAACACACGTCTGTTTCGTGAGAACCGAGAAGTCCGGATGTTTTTTCGTATATAAAAGAGTGTGCATCCTTGCGGAGCATTTTTTATATTAAAAAAGCCCCGTCCTCTCAATGGTTCTGCCATCAAAAGGACGAGGCGCATGCTCGTGTTACCACCTTCTGTTCACAGACAGCTTGCACTGCCTGCCTCACTGAGCGTCATATTCCATCCCATCTGTGCATCTTACAGGGGTTCTATAACGTTCCGACATGATAACGGTCGCCGACTCCGTCACAGCCTACTGATGTTCCGCCTGTCTGCGGTCATGGTTCGGTGTGAAGCTCAAGGATGTATTCCCATGCCGTCTCTTTGCGCGCCTCTCATCTCCCGGCTGCTTTCTGTGCAAGTATCCCGGCGGTACTTCTTCCTCTCATTGCCTGACTGATCTTCACTTTTCTGATCCCAGGTTCCATCCCGTCTTTCTCCGTCGGGATCTCTGCGATCACGCTTGAATTATAGCCTTTTCCCTCATCATTTGTCAAGCCCATTAGAGAAGGCAGATCTCAATTATCTCATGTTTCGTGTCAAAATCAGATCCCTCGAGAAGTCCCTGATCCTCATACTCTGCCTCTCCCATCTGATTGTCATAGGGATCCTGTCTCAGATATTTTTTCGGGAAGTAAAAATCTTTCTGATACTCGGATGCCGCCGGAATCCGGTATGGATCAAGATTTCCGAAGTAAAACTCCCAGCGCTCGAGATCCCCCGCTCTCCATGCAGCCCCTCCAAATGAAGCATCCGCATATAACCAGCCATAAGACTCGATGTAAAACTGTGCCCAGTCATGGCAGCCGATGTTCTTCGGACATGCATAAAGACCGGACTGCCATCTCGCAGGCACACCGGCGATCCGGCAGAGTGTGATAAAGAGGAGTGCCTGAAGTCCGCAGTCTCCCTTGAGGTTTGTCGCAGTAAATGTCGCCTGCTGCTCGATCGTAAAGTAAGAGCGGACATAGGAATACATCACATGGGTGGTGATATAATCATAGATTTTCTTTGCTTTCCGGACCGGATTTGTCTCCTCGCCCACAATCTCCTGTGCAAGAGCTCTCAAGTACGGGGTAAAACGGATATGCGGGAGCTGCTCCCCGAGATACGCTCTCGCATCCTTATTTTGATCTGTCTCCGGCTCTCTGTCTGCCCCGCCCAAATCCAATTTCTTGGCAGCTTCCTTCCAGTCCCAGTACTGCATCTCATTTTCCAGCTCATACTCCACCTCAAATGTCTGCCCGCTCTGATAATCTTTCTCAAAGCAGATCGTTCTCTGGAGCGCATCTGCCGGGGCAGGTTTTCCGCACTCCGGACTGCATCCGAGATACCGGAATTTTTTTACCTGCGCATACTCAATCGGAAGCGGAAGCTGTACCTGGATTCGAACTCCCTCACGTCTTGCCGACGGGCGAACCGATGCTCTGCTCTTGACATGAATTCTGCTTCTTAAGCTGCCCTTTTCTTTCATCTGATGCATCACATCATCAAGCATATTGAGCTGTGCGCGGCGGTCCCAGAGCGTCTCCTCGTTGAGCAGGCGGAAAGCGAGATCCTTGCGGGTTTTGATCAGATTCTCAACAAAATTATCTTTGAGTTTTATTTCTCCTTCTATGCAGATCCACTCAAATGCACCTTCCGCCAGAAGGTCATCCAGTTCCTCATTCTCGAAATCCGCAAATGTTTCTTTCAGCTTGTCAAGTGCCCCTTGCCAGCTGTATGGATACTGTTGTGGCAGGCGCGCAAGAATCTCCCGCTCAAGAAGCAGTCTCTCCCTAAGAAGTTTTGGAAGCTCTCTTTCAAGACGCTTCTCAATCACCCTCTTTGCGAGTTTCAAATGTCCCACTGCCTTGAGTCTCGCGATATCCTCCGGAAGTTCCACCGTCAGCGCATCAAGGTTCTCTACACTCCCGCCCGCTTCCAGATAAATCTCCGGCTGTTCTTTCTGCATCATCGTCTTCTCATCTCTGTCTGTCTCGCCCGTTTTTAAAGTCTCTCTCTCCGTCATTTTCCTCTCGTCTCCTGTCTCTCGTTTTGATCTTTGTACTTTATGTTTTTATAAACGGTAAAGCTCCGCTGCCCCGATAATTCCGGCGGCATTTCCGAGTTCTGCCGTCACAAGGCGCGCATTTTTCTCCGAACTTCTCGAATAAATCATCGGCTCCACTCTCTTTCTCAATGGGAGCAGCAGATCCTCCCCGGCTCCGCTAAGTCCCCCTCCGATGCAGACCACCTCCGGCTGGATGATATTGATGATATTGGCAATCCCCTCCGCCAGATCATCGAGATAGCGGTTCAGCACAGCACCCGCCAGTACATCCTTCTCCCTGACCGCCTCAAAAATCATCTTTCCGTTGATCGTCTCCGGCTTTCCTGCACACAGCTGATTAAGGAGAGAATCCGGACTTTTCTCTGACTTTACCGCACGCTTCGCCGCGCGAACCAGTGCCAGGGCCGATGCATACGCTTCCAGACACCCCCGCCTTCCGCAGGTACATCTGCGCCCATTCTTCCGGATCACCATATGCCCGAGCTCTCCGGCGGCGCTGTTTATCCCATTCAAAATCTTTCCGTCGAGAATGATTCCCCCTCCGACTCCTGTTCCGAGTGTCACTGCCACCATCGAGGTACTGCCTCTCCCGCTTCCGGTCAGATACTCCGCCCAGGCCGCGGCTTTCGCATCATTCTCCGCATAAACCGGGCACGGAAACCGCTCCCTCAGCATGCGCACAAAAGGAACATCATCAAACCCGAAATTATTTGCATATTCCACGCTCTCCCGCTCCTGATTGACTGTTCCTGGAATCCCGATTCCCACGCTCCCAAGATCTGTCATGCTCAAATTTCGGCTCTCCAACAGCTTAAACGCCAATCGAAAAATCTCATCTGCCAGATCCTCCGGCTCTCGCGGAAGCCCTGTCGGCACCTGCATGTCCGCCTCGATCTGAAGATTTTCATTGACAATCCCGGCTGCAATCTTCGTTCCCCCAAGATCAATTCCCATCCGTCTTTGTCCCATAAGTCATCCATCTCCTGCCTGTCTACGCCGTCTCTGTTTTCTTTGTTGTCTCTCTTGTCGTTGTCCATCCATTTATCATATTATCATACCATTTTTTATCGGACTTGTCATAAGATTCTTATCAGACAAACGGGTCTTTGATATACACAGAAAATGGCGGCAGATCCATTTTTCTCTGGACCTGCCGCCATTGTTTTTTATTTATTTCAAACACTCCCCATTTGTTTCGATTACATGCCGATACCACTCAAAGGATTTCTTCGGAGTCCGCTTTAAGGTTCCGTTTCCGGCGTTATCGCGATCCACATAAACCATGCCATAACGCTTTTTCATCTCGCCTGTGGAGGCACTCACCAAATCAATACAGCCCCAGACACAATAACCGATCAGATCCACGCCGTCCTCTTCCACAGCCTTCATCATTTCTTTCAGATGAGCCTCCAGATAGGCAATCCGGTAATCATCCTGAATGCTTCCGTCTTCCTCAATCCGGTCCATTGCACCCAGACCATTCTCCACAATAAACAGTGGTTTCTGATAACGGTCGTAGAGATCATTCATTGTGATGCGCAGTCCTAACGGGTCGATCTGCCAGCCCCACTCGCTCACCTTAAGATACGGGTTCCGCAGAGATTTCATTACATTACCGGAAATGGAATTTGCCGCAATCACCTCCGGATCCGCACTGGTAAGGCGGGAGGTATAATAACTGAATGCGATGTAATCCACCGTATTCTCCCGAAGGATTTCCTCATCCCCCGGCTCCATGGTGATATGGATGTTCTCCTGCTCAAACTGCTTCATCACATAAGCCGGATATTCGCCGCGCGCCTGCACATCCACAAAGAAATAATTTCCGCGATCCCTCTTCTTCGCTGCCCAGACATCCTCCGGATTACAGGTATTCGGATAAAAGCTTCCCGCTGCCAGCATACAGCCAACTTTGTTTTCCGGATCAATCTCGTGGGCAAGCTTCGTCGCCATGGCGGAAGCCACCAGTTCGTGATGCGCTGCCTGATACTTCACCTGATTCCGGTTCTCTCCCTCCCGGAAACGAATTCCCGCTCCCATAAACGGAAGATGCATCAGCATATTGATCTCGTTGAACGTCATCCAGTAGTGAACTCTCCCCTTAAAATGTTCAAACAGGACTCTGCTGTACTTCACATAGGCATCAATCAGCTTTCTGCTTCTCCATGAGCCATAGGTTTCCTCAAGATACAGCGGCACATCAAAATGGCAGATTGTAACCACCGGCTCGATCTGATTCGCCAACAATTCATTAATCAGGTCATCGTAAAACTTCAGTCCTTCCTGATTCGGCTCTGCCTCTTCTCCTGTCGGAAAAATACGGGACCAGGCAATGGAAAAGCGATAGCACTTAAATCCCATCTCTGCCATATACCGGATATCCTCCTTCCAGTGATGGTACATATCGGTGGCCCCATGGGATGGATAAAAAGAATCCTCCGGCAGGGTGTGATAATCCATGATGCCCTCCATCACGGCCCGTCTGTTTTCTCCCCATGGAATCACATCTACCGTTCCCAGTCCCTTTCCGCCTTCCAGATAACCGCCTTCACACTGGTTTGCTGCGGTCGCGCCGCCCCACAAAAATTCTTTTGGTAATCCATGCATCGTTGTCTCTCCTCTTCCTGTCCGCCGGCCACTCTTGATTACTTCTGTATCTGGATAACCGGCTCTCCTGCTTTTACGTGTTTCCCTGTTTCGCCTGTCACGCTGCGGTAAACCGCGGTGTTGCTTACAATCACCGGAGTCACAATGTCATACCCGGCTTCTTTCACTTTGTCAAATTCTACCTGGATCAGCGGAGTGCCAACAGACACACGGTCTCCTGCCTTTGCCAGAGCCTTGAAGTACTGTCCACCCAGCTTTACCGTGTCCAGACCAATGTGAATTAACACCTCTTCCCCGCTGTCTGCCTGAAGTCCGACCGCGTGAAGCGTATCAAAAATAGATACGATCGTTCCACTCACCGGAGATACGATGACGTCTTCATCCGGAATCACGGCAACACCATTTCCAAGGATTCCCTGAGAGAATACATCATCCTTCACTTCACTCAGCGGAATCACTTTACCAGAAACCGGAGAACAAACCATATCACAGTCAGAAGCCGGCTGTGCACAATCTTCTTTTGAAACAGAGGTTTCTGCCTTCACCGTGCCCTTGTTTTCCGCTGCAACACGATCCTGCTCTTTTCCTTTTCCATCATCCTCCAGAGCTTCCTTTGGGTCCTTGTAAAGAATAAAGCAAATCACAAAGGCAACCACAAAGGCGATTGCCGCGCCAATGCTGGCAAACAACAGATCTCTGAGACTGTCTCCGCCAATATAACTCGGCAGAGTCAGAAGTCCCGGTGATCCGCCAGAGTAGTTCTTTACATGCATCAGTCCGACAAACAGACCACCTGCAGCACCGCCTGCCATCGCGGAGTAGAGCGGTGTCCGGTAAGGTACATTAATACCATACAGCGCCGGCTCTGTAATTCCGCAGACCGCTGTGATACCGGCAGACATCGCAAGCTGCTTTATCTCAGACACTTTCGATTTGAAAGCTACTGCAAGGGTTGCACCACCCTGAGCCACATTGGACGCCAGGTTATTCGGATAAACCATACTGTCGTAACCCATGGTCATGCGGTTGTTGATGCCTACCGGAACAATCGCATAGTGTGTTCCAGTCATAACGAGGAGCGGGAAAACTGCACCCAGAATCATGGAAACCAGCCATCCATAGTTCTCCATTGCCCGCAGGAAAGCCGCGATGTAGTTACTGATGATGTAGCCGATCGGTCCCAGCACGGAAAGCGTTACAACACCACTCACCAGAATCGTAATCAACGGCTTGGAAAAAAATTTGATCGCCTTCGGAGAAATCCGGTCTGCAACCGGTTCTACCAAGGACATAAACCACACTGCCAGAATGATCGGAATTACCGATGACGAATAACCGGCATTGTAGATAGGAATCATAAACAGGCGAATCGCCTCTCCGGATTCTTTGGATGCAGCCACCATGTTGACAAAATTCGGATGCAGCAAAATGCCTCCCAGCATCATGGCAAGATACGGGTTGCACTTAAATTTCTTCGCTGCCGAGCTTGCCAAAAGAATCGGCAGGAAGTAAAAGGTTGCATCCCCCATAAAATTTAGAATCTGATAGCTCTGGTCACTCGAAGCAACCAGTTTAAACGCCACAAGCAGTGACAATACAGCTTTCAGCATACCTGCTGCTGTCAATGCCGGCAAAATCGGTGTGAAAATTCCCGACAGAGTATCGATCGCCGCCGCAACTTTCGTTTTTTTCTCTTTCTGCTCCACCTTCTCACGACTGTCCTTCAAATCGCATAATTCATTCAGCGGTGCAAATACATTCGCCACATCACTTCCAATAATAACCTGATACTGACCGCCGCTCTTTGCCACCCCAACTACACCTTTTGTCTTTTTCAGAGCATCGGTCTGCGCCTTGCTTTCATCTTTCAGGTTGAAACGAAGCCTGGTCGCGCAATGTACAAGACCAGAGACATTTTCTTTTCCGCCCACAAGCTCTAAGATCTGTTCTGCAAGTCTTTTGTAATCCATGTGTAACCTCCTCCTTCTTGTTCTTTCTGTCTGCAACTCTACCATTGATCCACCGAAAAGTCAGCATCTGAAAAAGCAAAAGGACCATCGGTTCAAAATTGCCGTTCCAGCCGGTCAAAATTTTGAACCAATGGTCCAATTCTCCATGATTTTGGGTCATTCCTGATCATTTTTTCTCTTTCAGGAGTTTTTCTCTTTGTTATAAATCAGATTCCAATAGTCAACCGTAGTCCGCAGCGACTCCTGATTCACCATTTTCAAAGCTGCCTCCACATGATCTCCATAATTCTTGGAAAGACACATGCCAAACAGCACATCCAGCACATAGGTACTCGCCGTATAAGAAGTCATGACTTTAAGACTCAGAAGTGAGTCTCTCGATGGAATCTCTATGATCTCATCACAGTATTCCCGAATATCCGCATTGTGTCGCCCCACAATACCGATCACACTCGTTTTCGTTGTTTTTTTCAGATACCGGGCGATATCGATCATCGCACGATTTGCCCCGGTAAAGCTCATTACAAAAGCTACCCGCTTCTGATCCTGTCGTTCTGTCAGATAGTGGGCGTTCACGCTCTCCTTGGCGCGGCACTCCATGCCAAGCGTAGAAAATTTGAACGCCGCTGACTGTGCCAGTGTGTACGTGATTCCGTTTCCATAGAAATCGATCTGGTCTGCCCGCATCATCCTGTTAAAAATCCGCTTTACCGCATTTTTATCCATACACATCCGGGTATCGCTGATCGCTTTGTCATACAGTGCCGGAATCACATTCAGAATATCCTGATAAGTGCTTTTTTCGTTGATCGGTTCATTCTGAAGCAACTGATTGATCCGGATGTTTTGCACACTCTCTGAAACGATCTGGAATTTCAGTTCCTGATATCCGGCAAGCCCAAGTTTCTTACTCAAACGGATTACCGTCGCCTTGCTGGTGTAAGACGCCCTCGCCAGCTCTTCCGCAGACATTGGCAGAATCTCTTCCGTGTGTTCCAAGATATAGCGGGCCACAGCCTGCTCCTGATTGGTAAATCCCTTCATCTCTGTAAGTTGTTCAAAAACCATACCTCTTCCCATCGCTTTCTCTGCATGCGGCAGAAGTCCGATGCCTCCACAAACAAGCATTTTTCTTTATTATACTATAAATGAACAGGTTCGTGAAGTTATGGTTATTATGGTTGTAGTTATGGTTACGATTATGGTTACAGTCATGCTTTCCTGTTAATTTAGCGGCATTGTCGCGAACTACCCCGACTTAAAACAATAATTTTCTTATTGTGTTTATCATTCATCAAAAATGGTAACAATCTCTCCGTCCATGATGCGGTTCATGTTTTTGACTGCACAGAAATTTCCGCACATCGAGCAGGTATCTTCCTTCTCCGGTTTTGCAGATGCCCGGTATGCTCTCGCCTTCTCCGGGTCGATTGCAAGCCTGAACATCTCTTCCCAGTCAAGCTTCTTTCTCGCTGCTCCCATCGCGCGATCCCAGTCTTTTGCACCCTTTACGCCCTTTGCGATATCTGCCGCATGAGCTGCAATCTTGGAAGCGATGATTCCCTCCTTCACATCATTGACATCCGGAAGGCGAAGATGCTCCGCCGGAGTGACATAGCACAGGAATGCTGCTCCAGATGCCGCAGCGATTGCGCCTCCGATTGCAGCCGTGATGTGGTCATAACCCGGGGCAATATCGGTGACAAGCGGTCCAAGGACATAGAACGGAGCGCCCTTGCAGACTGTCTGCTGAATCTTCATGTTTGCAGCGATCTGGTCAAGCGGCATATGACCCGGTCCCTCTACCATAACCTGTACGTCTTTCTCCCATGCGCGGCGGGTCAGCTCTCCGAGCGTCACAAGCTCCTCAATCTGGGAAATGTCGGTTGCATCCTCAAGACATCCCGGACGGCAGGCATCGCCAAGACTGATTGTCACATCATACTCCCGGCAGATTTCCAGAACACGGTCATAATACTGGTAGAACGGGTTCTCCTCTCCGGTCATCATCATCCATGCAAAGATGATGGATCCTCCTCTGGATACAATGTTCATCAGACGCTTGTTATCCTTGAAGCGCTTTGCCGTGCTCTTGTTGATGCCGACATGGATCGTCATAAAGTCCACGCCATCTTTTGCGTGCATCTCAACAATCTTCAGCCACTCCTCAGCTGTGATATCCTTGAGTGCCTTGTGATAATAAACAACTGCATCGTAAATCGGCACGGTTCCGATCATTGCAGGACACTCTGCCGTCAGTTTGCGGCGAAATGCCTGCGTATCTCCGTAAGAGCTTAAATCCATGATGGACTCTGCTCCCATCTTGACTGCATCATTTACTTTCTCTAACTCCATGTCAATATCCTTCCAGTCACGGGAAGTTCCAAGATTGACATTGATCTTTGTCTTCAGCATCGAACCGATTCCATTCGGATCAATGGAAGTGTGCAGGCGGTTGCACGGAATGATCGCCTTGCCCTCCGCAACCAGAACACGCAATTCCTCTGCACTCATCCGTTCTTTCTCTGCTACAACCTTCATCTCCGGGGTGATGATTCCTTTTCTTGCCGCATCCATCTGCGTTGTGTACTCTCTCATTTCTTCTCCTCCTCCGACATAGCACGTAAAAATATATAGATCGTACATAAAACACAAATCGTTATAATTTGAAGATAAATTGCAACCATCTACCCTTGCAGAGCATCTTTATTTCACAGAACACGATTTTCTCTGAAACAAAAAACGCCATCCTGCGCGGGAACGAGATGTTCTTCACAGGATGACGTCTGAAAATTCTATTCAATCATCGGTTTTCGCATTCGATCCCTACGTTGGCATTACCCAAATCAGGTTATCAAGGTCGAAGTTCGATTACTTCCTCTCAGCCTGCTTCCACAAGCTCCCTCTGTTTGCTTTTTATCCAAAATTATCTGATTTTTTCAGTGTGTTCTGTCTTAGTGTATCACTGTCCAATCATTCTGTCCAGTTTTTTTCGCTGCTGTTCATACATTCGCACAAACTGCCCCCTTTCTCTGTACCGTAACATTTTTTACTTTGTTTTCTGGTATCCTCTCCACGGATTCCGGTTTTTCTGAAAATCCTCCCTCGAATCGCCCTCTTCCAGTTTCAGTTTTCCGCAGTAAACAAATCCAAGTTTTGTGAGCAGGTTCTGCATCGGCTGATTGTCATCATGCGTGTCAATCTTCAGATTCCCACACTGTTCAAATGCCCAGTTCAGGCAGAACGAGGCTGCCCCGTGCGTCCCTTGTGCTGACGCAATTCGGTGAACCACCCCATAAGGTCTGTCATTGAGCCACTCTCCGGATTCAAGCTGGCGATAAGCCGGTTCATCTTCCTCCTTCGCAAAGTAAAAGACTGCTTCCATCTTATCTCCATCCATGCAGACATAACATTTTTTCTGATCAATGGTCATCTCTATCAGATCTCTCGGCGGGTAGACACTCTCCCACTGCGTCGGATTCCCGTGCTCTGCCATAAACTTCTGCGCATACGCATAGATTCCCATAATTTCTTCTAACTGTTCCGGCTGTGCGAGTTTAATTTCTCTCATTTTATCTTTCCTTTACTCTCCTGCTTTTTTGCTTTTTTTTGCTTCTCTGTTTTTCTGTTTTTTCTGTTTCTCTGATTCTCTGTTTTTTCTTGTCCTTTATTCTTTTACTTTTACTTTCTGATTTTTTCCACGATTTCATACATTTCTTCCGGTGTCTCCCGGCATCCATTATAGAGCCACATCCTGATCAGCTGAATCATTCCGGCTCTGAAAAATTCAGTGCGATATTCTTCCACCAGAATCTCCGAATCTTCCTCTGTCTGCCGCTCTCCAGATTCTTCTCCATCCCGTCCATACGAAAGAATCCTGCAACGATTATCATACCCCAGTTTAAAATACATCTTGTAAAAAATCTGATTTTCTTTTATGTGGCGGAACAGCTTAAGATAATTTTCCACCCCGAAATCCCTGCGGTAAAACTCCGACAGCGCCTTCTCCAATTTATTGCGGACGGAATCTGCAAGATCATAAACATCTGCATAACTTGCATAAAAAGTAGCCCGGTTCAATCCTGCCTGTTTACATATATCTGTAACATGAACCTGGTTTAATTCTTTTGTTTTAAGAAGCTCAATAAATGCTCTTTCCATGCATTCCATGGAACCTTTTTTTCTTTTATTATTTGGTTTATTCATAAGTTTTTACAAGATTTCCTCCTATTATTTAAACATCTGTTGGTTTAATCGCGTTTTATCCCAACATATGTTGGTTTATTGTTTTGTTTATTTAAACATGTGTTGTGTTTTTCGTTTTTTATCTCAACATGTGTTGGTTTAATTCCTGATTATCACGACATATGTTTAGATAATCTTTTTTATTATTTAAACATATGTTGGTTTAATTCTCTTCATTAAGTCAACATATGTTGGTTTAATCTTATTAACACAACAAGTGTTGTCTTAATTGCAGTGTTTTTATTATACTTCACTCTCATTAAATCAACAAGTGTTTATTTAATAGCAAAAAAGCAGGATGAAATCCTGCCAAAATGCTCCTTATACAACCTGTTAACAGCATTTATCATGCAGGATTTCATCCTGTTTTTAACTTGCTTTTTTCTTTTCTATAACTTACTTTTTAGGTTCCTTTATCCTGCCTCATTGATGGTTTACATTCTCTCTCAAGGACAGTTTGATGATGTTTTTCACTTGATTTTTTGTATTTTTATACATTTATGCATTTCCATATGCATCATCATTATGCATGTATAATCCCATATTTTTGAATCACGTTCTGACTTTCCGACCGTTTTACCGCCATAGGTCTTATCAAGCATGATAATCGCACTTTTCACACTGAGAGAGAACATGATCGTTCTCATCTCTGTAAAAAATTCCAGACCACTTGCAGATGCTCTGAAGAATCGGCACAACAGATTTGCCTTTCTCCGTGAGCCTGTATTCCACCCTCGGCGGAATCTCGTCATAAGAAGTCCGGTCTATCACTCCGTCCCGAATCAGTTCTTTCAGCGTCGAGGCGAGCACCGCATCTGTAATGTTCGTCATCTCTCTGCGGATTCCGCTGTACCGCAGCACTTCTTTCTCATTGAGCACACAGATGATTCTGGGTTTCCACTTTCCGCCAAAAATTTCCAGACCGTATTCCAGTGGACAGCGAATATCTTTCTCCATTTTTTTCTGATACATCATTTCCACTTCCTTTCCCTGATTTGTTTCAAAAATCCAATGCTTAAAAAAATTATAGAGGGATATCTCGTTTCTTACAAGTAACTATGAAAATTAATAGTATCTCACAAATTTCCTAATATCTTGAGGGCTGAGAGTCTGTTTTCTATAATAGGGACAGACGCCCGGAATCGTTTACTCCCTTGCGAGTACCCCACTAAACAACCCAACACGGTTCCGGCTGCGTCGCTCCTGTTTTCCAGAGACAGAAGCCGCAATGAAGCCGTTCGTTTATAATATAAAGTTTATAAATAAGAAAAACATAAATAAATGGAGGAATCAGACTATGTTAAATGAGAATGTAAAGAAAGTGCTGAACGAAAATATGTGGGATCTGGCTACCTGCCAGAACAATGAGCCGAACGTTGTCCCGGTTGCATTCAAGAGCATCAGCGATGATGGAAAACTGACCATCGGCGATGTATTTCTGGATACTACCTTAAAGAATCTGGAGGCAAACGGCGGAAAGATCGCAATTTCTGTCTACGATGCAAAGAACCTTGAAGGCTATCAGATCAAGGGAACTGCTGAGTATGTGACAGAGGGCGTGATCGTTGACACCTACAAAGCAATGGTCGAGAAGATGTTCAGCGGCGCTGCAACCGCAAAGGGTGCTCTGATCATCACCCCTGAGAAAGTCATCGTTACGACCCCGGGCGCTGATAACAAAAAGGAGCTGTAAGGGATAATTCCTAGTTTTTTGTTATAAATTTCTGCTGTTTTACTTAAAAAAATCAACCAACTATGCAATCCAAAAAAACAGAGATCTCATGGATCCATCCCGTTCAATCGGGGAATCTTCCATGAAATCTCTGTTTTTTTACTGCAATCTTACTGCAAAATAGTTCAAGTCGACGCTCGCGGAGACTTGGCGCGTGATTCTGGTCAGCTCTGCTGACATCTTCCACTCAGAATCACTGCGCATCCACTCTGAGTTATATGGGGCTCCTCCGGCAAGCAAAGCGCTGCAAACCCGCTCTCGCTCCGGGTTCATCGCAGCGGTGCATAAGGCTGTAAACTACACAGCCTAAGCACCGGCGATTCACACGGGTTTGCACCTGCTTTCTCGCCTTCGTCGCCCTACTACTCGCTTTACTACTTCTTTACGACGGAAAAACTCATTCAATCAGCTCAGACTCTTCAACTGCCTTCTCGGCATCGTTCTCAGCCTCTGCCTCGGTGTTCTCTGTATCATCTTCTGCATCCGTTACGTCAGCTTCAGAGTTCTCATCCTGCTTTTCTTCAGACTCAGCATCTTCAGAATCGCTGTCTTTAGAATCTTCCTCAGACTTCTCAGCTTCGTCTGCCTGATCGTCATCTGAAGAATCCTTCTTTTCCTCATCTTCAGTGTCATCCGTGATCTCGTCTGTTGCCTCATCAGAATCAATAATCTCATCATCGCTGGTGATTTCATTGTCATCAGAAGCTATCTCATCCTTCTTGGAATCCTCCTCAGCATCCTCATCCATTGCGGTCTTGTCGTCCTCTGTGATTTCCTCTGCCTGATCTGTCTCAGTCTCAGCCTTCTTCTCAATCTCATCCGCTGCCGGAATCTCCTCCGTAATCTCGTCCTTATCAGCCGTGATCACATTCTCAAATCCGATAAATCGCTCTGCATCGCTCTCAGAAAGTTCTGCATCGCTCAGATCAAGCGTTCCCCAGGTATCTTCACTGTTGTACTGAATTGCCTGATAAGTTCCGCCCCATGCAGTAAGCTGAACGGCACCCTCAATCGTCAGATTCAGATCTCCGGTAACTTCTGCACTGCTCTCTCTTCCAATAAAGGAATCCAGTCTTGCGCCCTCATCGCCATTGATCGTCACATCGATATCTCCGTCAAGTTTGCTTCCGGACTCTGCACCGACAATCTTCACAACTGCATTTCCATCAACAGAAATCGTTACATTTCCAGTCAATTCTGCATTTCTTGCACATCCATAGATTTCAAACTGTCCAGAAGAAATCGAAATCTCCGGATTTGCCTCCACATTGCCCTTCTTAGAGCCTGCATAGAGTTTCGTGTAGCTGAATCTCCAGCTATCCTGTTCAACGCCCTCACCTGCGGTAAAGTCATAACCATTCAGGTAAGTATCTGCACGCCAGTCCACATTAGAAAGTGTCAGGTTTCCATTGAGTTCCAGTGCTTTGTTCGATTCTACCTTATAGCACTCTCCATCCGCAGAAGCAATCGTAAACTCTGCATCCGGCATTGTCACAGTTCCATCAAGAGAGATATCCTTATTAAGGACAATCGTATCTCCATCCTGAACGGCTGCCAGTGCCTTTGTAAAACTTGAGTAACCGGTATCACCGATCATTACGGTATTATCATCTGCCTTCTCTTTGTAAGAGATCGAAATCTGCTTGGTATCCAGCCAGTTCTCACCGCCATCTCTTGTCACAGCAATCTGAACATAAACGGTACCACCCTTTTCCTTCGTAAATTCCGGTGTAAACGCATCCTCATATAAGGTCCAGGTATCAACACTCGGATTTTCTGAAGTGAAGGAATCCGTTACATAATAGTAGATTTCTGCATCTTTGATTCCACAGCTGAGTGTTACCTCCGGTGCCTCGTCGAATTCATAGGTTCCGTAATAACTTCCATAAATCTTCTTCTCCGGAGTCATGGAAACTTCTACTTCTGCACTCAGTGCATTCTCAAGAGCAGACTCCACTGCATCGAGAACCTTCTGCTGCATGTCCGCATCATAACCTGCAAGAGGCTTGATCTGTGTGCTCTGCTTGTAATAAATCTCCGCAATCAGCTCTGAAAGGAAGTTTGCATACTCTTTCTCGGAATCCTCATCCAGTTCAATACCGGAAATGATCGGTCTGCTTCCGTAACCATTTGTCACAGTTACTGTTGCCTCGAGATCGTCGGCACTTCCCGTGTAAGTTCCAGACTTGTAAAGAACTTCCGGAACCTCATCGGTAAATACGCACCATACAGAAACAATCTTACTGCGATTTCCATTCTCATCAAATGCAGCAAGTTTTACTTTTACCTTTCCGGCTTTTCCGTTCTGTGCATAGATGGTTGCCATTCCATAGGAAGTTGTCTCATCATCCTGAGTCGGATCAGAGCCGTCTGTCGTATAGTAAACAGTTGTATTTTCTGCTTTCTCAATTCTAAGAGCCACACCATTGCTGGTCTGCGCTACAAGAGATCCCCAGTATGCACTTACTTCCGGTGCCACAACAGTTTCATCGCTTTCATCAACCGGCTCAGAGCGCAGTGCATCAATCACCGCATACTTCGCAGCATCTGAAGATACAGTTGCTCCTGTGATCGCATCTACTCTCAGATCTGAGGTGCTGTTCGGAACAGTCTTTGCATTCAGCATCTCTGCCAGATCCTTGCCTGCAAACTTCTCAGAAATGCCTTCTTCGTGCTTTGAGAAGAGGTACGGACCCCAGAACGCCTCATCGCGGATATCCTTTGTCTCGGTTCCATTGTCTTCCACTTTGACAATCTTTCCGTCAGAAACAGTTACTTTCAGCTTTGCTGTGTACGGTTTGCCAGATGGAGTGTTGACCGTAGAGCTTCCCTGATATACTTTCAGACCACTCTTTATATCCGGAATTTCCACAAACTGGATCTCGGTTTCTGTAACATTGGAAGCGACACCGTTCTTGACTGCAACCGCTTTTACCGTGATCGTCTGGTCTGCATTTGTCTTAGGAGTTACTACAATCACGCCATCCTCTGCAGTCAGAACACTGCTTCCATTTGCGGACGGATCACTGCCATCAATTGTGTACTTCACAACAGTGCCATCTTCTGCCACAACTGCGAGTTCTGCTGTATCTGTTCCTGCATAGAGGAATTTCGTGCGGGAATCCACCGCTGTCAGCTTCGGTGCTTCCGGTTTTGCTTCTCCGGCATCCGGAAGTGCATTTTTCACAGCCTTCTTAATTGCATTTGCAGAATAAGTTGCTCCGGATTTTGCATCCACCTCATCCACCGTGTTTTTGGTCTTGCCGATGAAACGAGATAACACTTTATCCAATGCGATCTGCCAGAAGCTCTGATTGCTGCCCGGATTCGTTCCGTTATCTTCTACCTTCTCAATCACACCGCTCTCTGCATCATAAGTAACTTTTATCTTAGCTTCATAGTTGAAGGTTTCTACCATTGCAGATCCTTCTGCGACGGTTCCCTCCGGCTTCGGTGCCTCGCCTGCGGTCATCTCGAATGTCAGGTTCTTCTCATATCCGGTTGCCTCAACCTCGATCTCATACTTCTCGCCGTTCACAAAGATTGCTTCATCGCCATTCTTTGCATCCGTCTTGATCAGACCGGTATTCGGGTCGATGATGCTCACAGCGCCTCGTCCGCTTGCCTGATATTTCGTTCCATTTACCGTCACAGAAACGATCGAGGACAGGTAAGCCTTGAACTCGTCTTCGGCTGCATCCTCAGCTGCTGCAAGAGACCAAACGCCATCTTTATCTGCCTTTGCCATTGCCGGAACGCTCTCAGATGTCAGAACAAAACTTGCAGTCAGTTCTGCATACTTTCCACCCTTGTCCTTTGCCGTCAGCGTGTACGTTCCCGCAATCGCCTTTCCGCTCCAGACAATCTCACTGTTCTCAACTTTGAATCCCTCTGCGGTATTTCCGTTCGGATCGGTGATCATGTACTCTGCCTCGTAATCCTCCGGGACTGCATCCAGTCCGGTGATTTCTGCCTTTCCAGCTCCGACAGCTGCACCAGAAACGCCAAACTCTGCATGAGCGAATTTGAACGGCACATAGACCTCATCGTCGAGCGTGATCTCCAGAATACCATCGCTTGTGTAGTAGGTCATTCCGGTGATTGTCTTGCCCATCATCGACTTGTAGTGCTCCGGCGCAAGTGTATTTCCATGAGTCGTCGTCACAATACCTGCGGACCATGCAAGATTCGTTCTCAGCCAGATGTTCTCAAGGTGACGCAGACCGTAATCCTCGCCCTCCTCCGTGTGAAGAACAACTCCGTAAACCGTTGTGTCGTTGCTGATTGCAGACGGAAGTCCGGTAAAGCTCAGCTGATAATCTCCATAATTGCTCTCGGTAGAAAGTTTTGCAATTGCACCTGTGCTTATAACTCTTACTCCCTGAACCTCACCGAAGGAAAGCGTGCCATTCTCGCCAGCCACCAGCTCCTTGTAGTAATCCGGAGTCTCAGAGAGAACATAATAGGAGTAGTCTGCACTCTCAAACAGTGCATCTTTGCCCTTATACTCCGTCGTGTTCGTCTGTCCGCGGTTCGTCACCGTGATGCTCACAGAATCGCTGTCCGTGATCTGCTTAAACTTGCTCAGATCCATGTCCTTCGCAACCTTGACCGGGAAGATCACACCATCGATCTTTGTTCCATCTGAATTTGTGTGATAAGAGCCTCCTACAAGGCTTCCCGTTCTCGTTTTCGTCTTTGTCGCAGAAGAAACACTATCTACCGGGATCTCATTTCCCTCAATCTCAGCCGCATAGAACTCCTCATACGGAATATTCATCAGTACATACTGGTACTCGTCAGAGACATCGCTCTTCTTGAGTGCATTCTTGACTGCCTGCTTGATCGCATTCGAGGAAACGGTTGCCCCGGTGATCGCATCGATTCCATCGATCTCATCGACGGTCTTTCCCGTAAATCTCTCAAAGATCTTTGTCGCATTGTTCCAGTAAGAATTGTTAAATCTGCCAGGAACCGTTCCGTTATCCTTGATTGAGAGGATTTTTCCATCTGCATCCGTGGTGACAAGAACCTTTGCCTGATAGCTTCCGTCTACATAGTCGCCTTCCTCGTTCTCCTCGACAGTTGCTTCACCGGCTTTTGCGGTTATCGTCGGCTTCTTCTCCTCTGCGGTCACAGTTCCGACTACATTTTTCTTGTATCCAGTTGCCGTGATCTCAAGCTGATACGTCTCTCCCGTGGTAAAGATTGCCTCATTGTTTGATTTTGCGGTAAAGTCGATCTCTCCGGTCATCGTATCGATGATCTTCACCGTTCCGCGTCCGCTTGCTGAGTAATTCTTCTCACCAACCTTTACACTCGTGATTGCAGATAAATAAGCACGGAACTCCTCATCGGAAACATCATCCGTCTTTGTGAGTTTCCAGCCGTCCTCGGTCAGCGTAAATGCTGCTGGAACCGCCTCCGTCTCAAGCACAAAGTTTCCGGTCAGTGGCGCATACTTGCCGGACTTGTCGGTCACTGTCAGCGTGTAGCTTCCTGCATTCAGCTTTCCTTCCCAGGTCAGCTTTCCACTCTCTGCATCGTAAGAAACTTCAACGCTCTCGCCGAGGGAATTCTTTACTACATACTCGGCATCAAAATCTGCCGGAAGTTCTGCTCCGCTGACAGCAATTCCTGTCTCACCTGCATCGACAGCACCATTTTCAATCGTCAGGCCAGATGCCAGTTTCACCGGAACATACACGCCTTCAGCAAACGGGATCTCCACGATTCCTGCACTTGTGTAATAGGTCATTCCCGTCAGTTTCTTGCCCATCATCGACTGGTAATGCTCAAATGAGAGCGGGCTTCCATGAGATGCGGTCGTAAATCCGACAGACCACGCAAGACTTGTCTGTCTCCAGATGTTTTCAAGATGGCGCAGACCATAATCCTCGCCCTCCTCCGTGTGGAGAACGACACCATAAATCGTATCTGCACTCATATCCGGCATACCCTCAAAGCTCAGCTGATAATCGCCGTAATTGCTCGTCGTGGAAAGTTTTGCCAAAACGCTGTCAGCATTTTTCTCCGTACCCTCAGTCTTTCCAAAACTCAGTTTTCCATCTGCATCGATAGAAACTTCCTTGTAGTAGGACGGCGTCTCCGCGAGAACGTAGTAGGAGTAATCTATACTCTCAAACAGTGCTTCCCTGCCCTTGTACTCGGTTGTCACATCCTGTCCACGGTTGTTCACCGTGATTGTCAGAGAATCGTTGTCTGTAATCTGCTTAAACTTGCTAAGATCTGCATCCTTCTTGATCTTAACCGGGAAAGTCACACCGCTGATATCCGTTCCGTCGCTGCTTACATGGTAAGAACCTGCGACAAGGCTTCCGTTTCTCGTCTTCACTTTCGTCGCAGAAGTAACTGCATCAACGCCCTCAGAATTTCCCTCAACCTCTGCCTCATAGAACTCCTCATACGGAATGTTCATCAGCAGGTACTGGTACTCCTCCTGCTCCGGGGTATCCGGCTGATCTGGTTTATCCGGAGTGTCCGGCTTGTCCGGTGTATCTGGTTTGTCCGGTGTACTCGGCTTGTCCGGCGTACTTGGGTTATCATTTGACCCGTTATTGCCATTGTTGGATCCATTACCAGAACTGTTTCCTCCGGAGGAACTTCCGCCGGAACTGCTGCCGCCGCCGGAATGACTTCCGCCACTTGAACTGCTGCTAGAGCTGCTGCCGGCTGAGGCACTTGTCTTCGTGCTGAATCCGAGACCCGGACGATAAACTGCCTGATCTTCCTGTGTCCACTGGCCATCTGCATTTGTCGGATAATCATCCGGTGTGCGCCGTCCTGCATACATGGCTCCCTGAATGCCCGGCTGCTCGGAAGACTCTGCGGAGAAATAGTAGCAGTATCCGTCCACCCACTGCCATCCGGTCACCATATGACCTTCTGTCGCGCTTCCTGTTCCGTTCTCAAAGAAATACCAGGTATTTTGCGGGGACTTATACCATCCGGTATGCATCCGTCCCTCGATTCCCTCCTGCGCGGTCTCAAAATAGTACCAGAAGCCATCGATCTTCTGCCATCCGGTCACCATTCTTCCGTCTGCCGGACTCAGATAATACCATCCACTCTCCGTCTTTACCCAACCGGTATATGCCTGATGATCAGAATTGTAGAACTTCCATCCGCCATCCTCATTTGCCCAGCTTCCCGTAACAGATGTCGCCGCATATCCCGGAAATCCGGTCTGCACCGCAACCGCTGCCGAAAGCATCACAAATGCTGCCTGCTTTTTCAGTGCCTTTTTCATGTTGCCCTCCTTTGTATCTTCACAGCGTCCAAAACCTACTAAATCTCTGCCGCTTTTTCCCTGTGAAAAATCAGTTAGTTGTTACTAACTTTTTATGGTTTTTATGTTAGCAATAGCAAACCTTTTTTGTCAACTTCTTCACGCCGGGCTTATTGGTCTATTTTTCTCATTGACTTTTTTTCCTGTTTTCTTTTCGCTTTTTCCTCCTCTTTTTTGCAAATCCGGGGCATTTTCCGATGCTTGACAACCCTGTTAGCCAATGTTAATATGATCCTATTGTCGGCATCTGGCCGACCTTTTTCCGTATTATTAATTACACTATTATTACTTACACTATATTGGAGAAATCGAGGATAATTTTGTGAAAACCATAAAAAAGACACTTACTGCGGCTTTGCTGTGCACTGCACTGCTCTCATCGGGCTGTGCGGGAAATGCAGGAAATTCCCAGGGACCTGATTCTACGGAGTCCGGACAGTCTGCCTCTGAGAACACGAATGGCAAACCTTCCGCTCCTGACCCAAAGGAAAACGAGAGCGAGAGCAGTGAACTCTATGCGATGGACACGGTGATGTCCCTGACCGCTTACGGCTCCCATGCCCGCGAAGCGCTCGACGCCGCAGGCGCTGAGATCCAGCGTCTCGACAAACTGTTTTCGATCTCGAGCGAGACCGGAGATATTTACCGGGTAAACAGAGATGGACAGGGGGATCTCTCTGAGGATACGAGAAGCCTGCTTGCCAGCGCTCTCGAATATGGGAAGGAGACCAACGGCATTTTTGACTGCACAATCGAACCGGTCATGGAGGCCTGGGGATTCACGACCCAGAATTACCGGGTTCCGTCGGACGCTGAGCTGACTGAACTTCTCTCCCACGTCGACGCCTCAACCGTAACCTTGTCCGGCAGCCATGTGACGCTTCCGGAAGACGTCAAACTTGATCTTGGCGGCATCGCAAAGGGCTTCACCTCCGCGCGCGTTATGGAAGTCTTCCGGGAGCACGGTGTGACTTCCGGCATCATCTCCCTCGGCGGAAATGTCCAGACACTTGGGACTAAACCGGACGGGAAACAGTGGCGTGTCGGCATTCAGGATCCCAAGGATTTGAACTCGATGTTCGCCGTCGTCGAAGTATCTGACGAGGCAGTCATCACTTCCGGCGCCTACCAGCGTTACTTTGAAGAAAACGGAGTCCACTATCATCACATCATCGATCCAAGAACCGGCTATCCTGCTGAGAGCGGACTCACTTCTGTGACAATCATCAGTCCAGACGGCACACTCGCAGACGCGCTCTCAACCTCCCTCTTCATCATGGGACCGGATGATGCCTCCGCCTTCTGGCAGAACCACAGAGATCAGTTTGAAGCCATTATGATGACAGACAGCGGAGAAGTTCTTGTGACTTCCGGACTCGCAGACCGCTGCAAAGTCACAAACGGCGGAAAGGTCCGGGTGATTTCTTGAGAAAGAAGACAAACCTCCTGATCACACTTGCTCTCGCTGTGCTCTGCATCGGACTTCTCGGCATGTGGATGATCCTGCGTCAGAGAGGAAGCCAGCAGAATATCGCAGAAATCGTTTATCAGGGCGAACTGATCCGCACGATTGATCTCTCTTCCATCAAGGACACCGAGACGTTCACCGTCGGAGAGCCGGGCGCACAGAACACGATTCAGATTTCCCCGGATGGCATCGGCGTGATCGAGGCAGACTGCCGCGATCAGATCTGCGTCAAACAGGGGATCCGCTCCCACGGGCCGGAACCGATCGTCTGTCTTCCGCACAAATTGAGCATCCGTTTCAAGGATTCCGCAGATTCTTCAAACGGATCAGAGGGGACCGGTGATGAAAACGCGCTGGATGCGGTGACTGGCCGATGAGCGGGCGCAGCTCGGCAACGATTCGTCTGACCCAGCTTGCGCTCCTGACCACCGTTGCCCTCATCATCTTTGTGATCGAGGCAAATATCCCGCCCCTCACCTCCGTTCCCGGAGTGAAAATGGGACTTGCCAACATCGTGACCCTCTCTGTCTTTTACCTGTACGGACGAAAGGATGCCCTGATGGTCCTGCTCGCCCGCGTCGTACTCGGAGCCCTCGCAAGCGGGCAGATTATGACCCTGCCGTACAGCCTCAGCGGAGGTCTTCTCTGCTTTCTCGTCTGCGCCCTTCTCTTTCCGCTGTTTCCGTTAAAACGGCTCTGGCTTCTGAGCGTGATCGGAGCCATCTTTCACAACATCGGTCAGATCGGCGCAGCAATTGCCATCACCGGAACCCCGGAGATCCTCTGGTATCTTCCGGTTCTGATGGTATCCGGCATCATCAGCGGATTTTTCACAGGTCACTGCGCGCAGTACCTCCTCACACATATGAAAAAGCTGGGACGAGGCGGGCGTATCTAAACGCTCGCTTCTCCCAGCTTTTCTTATCCTTATACTACTTATGCTTATTAGTCAACATGCTTTTATCATTCAGCAAAAATGGGGGGTCACATATATTTATACAGCATTTTTCGGCAGGATATTACCGCGCTTTGTATTTTATTTCTCCTCATCTGCAAACAGCACGCTCTCCACAATGCGAGCTGCATCACGAATGCAATCCGGGCAGGCGCGCAGAACTTTTCCGGTCTCCACGCCTTTAAGTTCCCGGCACTGCGTTGCTCCGTTCTGATTCTTAAACTCCTCCACGATCTGGCGGGACAGCTTGTAGGAAGCTCCCTTGCTGTTTGGCTTCTCCAGATTTCCGGTACTGTTCTTCATTCCGGCAAGCACACAGGCACCCGTGACCGCACCACAGGTTCCTTCCATACCACCCATTCCAAGTCCAAGCGCCTCCGTCATCTTGAACATCGTCTCCTCATCTACCCCTACCAGATCACAGTAGGTACATGCAACTGCCTGCGCACAGTTATATCCCTTGTCATGACGACCAATTGTCTCTTCAACCCGTGTTTTCATTGTTCTCGTCTCCTTTGTCTGAATCTGTTTTCATCTGCTTCCCAAAACTACTTTCAGGAAGCGGCTCCTTGTCTCAGTATAGCGCAACTTTCACCAAATGCCAAGTCTCTTCGCCCAGCCGCCCCCTTTGCCTGCTTTTTCTTTTGTGATATAATGAAAAAACACCCAAATGTACCGAAGTACCGACCTAACGAAAAGAGAAAGGAGATCTGAAACATATGCAAACTTCAAAAAAACTTTCACTCAATAAAAACTCTTCGGATGCCTCCTCAACATGCAAAACAACCAATCAAATCACCGAGGGCGTCATCTGGGAACAGCTTCTTCTCTTCTTTTTTCCGATTCTGATGGGAACCTTTTTCCAGCAGCTCTACAACACCGCCGACGCAATGATTGTCGGCCGCTTTGTCGGAAAAGAAGCCCTGTCCGCCGTCAGCGGGTCTGCCGGTATGCTGACCCAGATGATCGTCGGCTTCTTCGTCGGTCTGTCCGCCGGATGTGGCGTCATCATCTCCCAGTATTACGGCGCAAAACGTCCTGAGATGGTTGGATATGCTGTCCACACCTCCGTCGCATTTGCAATGATCTCCGGAGCCGGCATCATGGTTGTCGGGATTATCCTCGCACCGTGGATGCTCGGCGCAATGAGCACCCCGGAGGACATCATGGATCTCTCGATTTTATATCTGAGAATCTACTTTCTCGGTATGATTCCAAACCTGCTCTACAACACCGGTTCCTCGATCCTGCGTGCAGTCGGAGACTCCCGAAGGCCACTGTACTTTCTGATTGTCAGCTGTATGACAAACATCGTGCTCGACCTGCTCTTCGTCGTCGTTCTCCGGCTCGGGGTCCGCGGAGCCGGCATCGCAACAGTCTGCTCCCAGATTCTCAGCGCCCTCCTCGTCCTCGCATGCCTCTGCCGAAGTTCGGACATGTACCGCGTCCATCTCTCACAGATCGGCATTGATACGCGGATGCTTAAGCGGATGATCCGCATTGGTCTCCCCGCCGGTCTCCAGTCGGTGATGTACGGTCTGTCAAATGTCATCATTCAGGCGGGCATCAATTCTCTCGGCACAAACACCGTCGCTGCCTGGGCCGCTTACGGAAAGATTGACTCGATCTTCTGGATGATCATCAATTCCTTCGGAATCGCAATCACAACCTTTGTCGGTCAGAATTACGGCGCGGGAAAGCGCGAGCGCATTCATCGCGGAGTGCGCGTCTGCATGGGAATGACGATTGTGTCCTCACTTTTCGTCTCCGCGCTTGTATATTTCTTCGGAATTTACGCCTACGATCTCTTCACAACAGATCGGGATGTCATCGAGATCGGCATTCGTATGATGCACTACCTCTCCCCGCTCTACACGACCTACGTCGCAATCGAGATTTTCTCCGGTGCCCTGCGCGGAGTCGGCGACAGTTTTATTCCTATGGTTCTGTGTGCATTTGGAGTCTGCGTCCTGCGTGTATTCTGGATTATTGCGATTGTCCCGCTCCACCGCAATATCTACACAATCATGTTCAGCTATCCGCTGACCTGGGTGTGCACCACGATTCTGTTTTTGATTTATTATCTGGTGTTCAGTCCTCTCGGAATCAGAGAGAAACGGAAAGCAGGCATTTCTTAGAATACTTAGAATATCTGGAATACCTGATTTTCAAATGTGTGCTTGTGCACAGGAACGAAAAATTTGCGAAAATTGTCGGCTTTTTGCGCTTTTCGTTGCATTTTCAATTTGTGCATATTATAATGAAACACAAGCGCGACATTTTTCGCGAAAATGTATCGGAAGACGAGGAGAAAATTATGGCATTCGAATTCATTAACAAACTGCCGACTCCGGCAGAAATCAAAGAGCAGTTCCCGCTGCCGGCGTCCTGCGTTGCCATCAAAGCACAGCGCGATGAGGAAGTAAAAAATATCATTGCAGGAAAAAGCGACAAGTTTCTTGTCATCATCGGACCGTGTTCCGCTGACAACGAGGAGTCCGTACTCGATTACACCAGCCGTCTTGTAAAGGTTCAGGAAGCAACCAAGGACAAACTGCTGATCGTTCCGCGTGTCTACACCAACAAGCCGAGAACCACCGGCGAGGGTTACAAGGGCATGCTCCATCAGCCGGATCCGGAGAAGCGCCCGAGCATGGCTGACGGCCTTCACGCAATCCGTCACCTGCACATGCGCGTCCTGAAAGAGACCGGATTCTCCACCGCTGATGAGATGCTTTACCCGGACAACGTCTCCTACCTTGACGATATCATGTCCTACATCGCTGTCGGCGCACGTTCCGTTGAGAACCAGCAGCACCGTCTCGTTTCCAGCGGCTGCCATGTTCCGGTAGGAATGAAGAACCCGACCAGCGGAGACCTCTCCGTTATGCTCAACTCCGTTCAGGCAGCTCAGCACGGTCATGAGTTCATCATGCGCGACTGGGAGGTAAAGACCGACGGAAATCCGTGGACTCACACCATCCTGCGCGGTGCTGTCAACAAACATGGTCAGTGCCTGCCGAACTACCACTATGAGGATCTGGTTCTTCTGCACAAGCTCTACATGGAGCGCAACCTGCAGAATCCGGCATGCATCGTGGACGCCAACCACTCCAACTCCAACAAACAGTACAAGGAGCAGATCAGAATCGTCAAAGAGGTTATGCACAGCCGTCGTCACTCCGAGGATCTGGCAAACTTCGTAAAGGGCGTCATGATCGAGAGCTACATTGAACCGGGCAATCAGAAGATCGGCGAGCATTGCTACGGCAAGTCCATCACCGACCCGTGCTTAGGCTGGGAGGATTCCGAGCGTCTGCTGTACGAGATTGCAGAGAGCGTATAAATCCTTGCAAGCGTCGACTTGAACTTACTTTTATCATCAATAACAAAAAATGGTCAGGAGCGGATGGATTTCCGGCTTCTGACCATTTTTATATTCAGGCTTATCTACATTTCCTTTCGTTTTATGATTTCAACTGCTCTAACGGATCTTTTCCGGAAATTCCCGGCTCAGTCATCGTAAACGGATCGAGCACAGTCTTTAACTGTTCCTCATTCATCAGACCCTTCTCGAGAATCAGCTTTTTGACCGACTGGTTTGTCCTTAAAGCCTCTTTTGCAATATTTGCTGCTGTCTCATATCCCACATACGGGCAGATTGCAGTGATGATTCCGATGCTGTTCTCCACCATCTCCTTGCAGTGTTCCTTATTTGCCGTGATTCCCACAATGCAGTTGTCCACAAGCGTTCTGACTGCGGATGTCAAAGTCTCAATCGACTGGAACAGGTTGTAGAAAATGATCGGCTCAAATGCGTTCAGCTCCAGCTGGCCTGCCTCCGCCGCCATCGTGATCGTCATATCATTTCCGATGATGTTAAATGCCACCTGATTCACAACCTCCGGAATCACCGGATTGATCTTTCCCGGCATGATCGATGAGCCATTCTGTCTCGCCGGCAGATTGATCTCCCCGAAACCGGTTCGCGGGCCGGACGACATCAGGCGCAGATCGTTACACATCTTTGAGAGGTTGACCGCACAGTTTTTGACAATTCCGGATACAGATGCATAACTGTCAAGATTCTGGGTCGCATCAATCATGTCGTAGGACTGCACGAGATCTTCCCCGGTCAGCGCCGACATATTTTTTACGACACGGCGATAATACTGCACGTCTGCATTGAGTCCGGTTCCGATCGCCGTACCGCCAAGGTTCAGGCAGCGAATCTCCTCCTTCGCATTCTCAAACCGTCTGATATCCCTCTTGATTGCAGATGCATATGCGTGGAATTCCTGACCGAGACGAATCGGAACCGCATCCTGAAGCTGGGTTCTTCCCATCTTGATGACCGAGTCAAATTCCTTTGATTTCGCGGTCAGTGCCTCGTCAAGGCGTTTGAGCTGTTCCTGCGCATTCGTGATCAGCTTGAGTGCCGCCATCTTTCCGCAGGACGGAAAAACATCGTTCGTCGACTGGCCGAAGTTGACATGGTCGTTCGGGTTGACGATCGAGTAATCTCCTTTCTTTCCGCCGAGAATCTCTATCGCTCTGTTTGCAATAACCTCATTCGCATTCATATTCAGGGAAGTTCCCGCACCTCCCTGGATCGGATCCACAATAAACTGGTCATGCAGTTTTCCCGCAATGATCTCATCACACGCCTGGACAATCGCATTTGCGCGCTTCTTGTCGAGCTCTCCGACCTCAAAGTTTGTGATCGCCGCCGCCTTCTTGATCTGCGCCACGCTGTTGATCAGCTCCGGGTGCATTTTGAGTCCCGTGATCGAAAAGTTTTCGTGCGCGCGGAGCGTCTGCACACCGTAGTACGCATCCTCCGGAACCTCCTTCTCTCCAATCGAATCATGTTCCAGTCTATATCTCATCTGCTCGTCTTTCATCTTCAGTCTCTCCCTTATCTCTCGTCTTGTCTGTCTTCTTAGATTTCCCTTTAAATTTTCTTTTTAATTTTCTTTTAAATTTCTTCTTTTAATTTCTTCTCAAATTTCTTTTCCGTCTTTTCTCTATCTTTTTTCTATCGATTTGACCAGAGACTCCCATTTTATCTCTGCCCTTGACATCAGTATAAAATCTGCTTACAATATTTTCAAATACTTATAATAGGATAATTTATATAGACATTTATCTATAATATATTTGTCTATAATACATTCATCTACAAAAGATTTGTACATCATGGATATTGGGAGATTTTTATGACTTTTCTTGGAATGCGATACGTTTACGAAGTATATAAAGAAATGAATTTTTCAAAAGCGGCACGAAACCTTTACATCAGCCAGCCCTCACTGAGCGCCGCTGTCAAAAAAGAAGAAAAACAGATCGGATTTCCGATTTTTGACCGAAGCTGCAATCCGATCCAGCTGACCGAACTCGGCCGGGAATACATCCGCGCCGCTGAGACCATCATGGACGTAGAAAACGGCTTTCAAAATTATGTCAATGACATGCAGGAATTAAAGAGCGGCACAATCTCCATCGGAGGAACCAATCTCTTTGCCTCCTACGTGCTTCCACCTCTCCTCTCCCGCTTCACGGAAAAATATCCGGCAATCCACATCGATCTTGTCGAGGATTCCACCGCAGAGCTGACGGAAAAACTCTATGCCGGAACGCTCGACCTGCTGATCGACAACCAGGCGCTTGACTCCTCCGTGTACGGCAGTGAATTCTTCTGTGAGGAGCACCTGCTTCTCGCCGTTCCCGCACGTTTCCCCCAGAATGAGCAGGTCCGCAATTACGCACTGACCGCCGCGGATATCCGGGAAGACCGACACTTGAGTTCCCGGATTCCCCCGGTTCCGCTCCACATTTTCGAGGATGCCCCGTTTCTTCTTCTGAAGAGCGGAAATGACACCCGCACCCGCGCCGAGAAAATCTGCTTAAACAACGGACATTTTATCCCCAAAATCAAACTCGAGGCAGAGCAGCAGATCACGGCCTACAATCTCTCCCGATACGGGATGGGAATCTCTTTCTGCGGCGATGTCCTGATCCGCCATGTGCCAGAAGAGGAGTCTCTTCTCTTCTACAAACTCGACAACCAGGACGCTTCCCGTGATGTTCACTTTTATTACCGGAGAAACCGCTACCAGTCCATTGCCGTGCGGGAATTCCTGAAAATCGTCCCACAGACAGACCGGAAATCAAATCCATGATAGAGAATGGGAAGACATCAGCAAGCTGATCAGAATCATCCCGCACCAATCCAATGCTTATCCTATAATCAAATTTGCTATATAACTATATCTATCATAGACAAATGGCTATATCATGCTCCTGTATGAACTATATAAGATCATAAAAAGTCTTGTTTTTATAAATAAAATCAAGATTTTCTCAAATGACTAGCAAGTTTTATAAAAAATGGAAAACAGAGAAGGTTGCAAAGTTTATCAATAATTATCACAATGAATTGGACGAATTTCGTACATTAGACCCTTGATTTTGTTATAATGATATTCTATAATAAAGATGGAAACACACAGACAAAAACCGTTAGACGGTTGGACAATATATTCGTTTACCAGTGAAAAAGCTAACAAAAGTAACCGCTACTTGCCATGGCGGTTATTTTTGTGCAAAAATTTATCGATGCAACGAACAATATATTCAGCAATAACACTGCTTATTGCCAGTTGCATAATTCCGAGAATAAACTCTTGTACATCTGTCACGCACGACACCTCCTTTGTGAAAAATATTTCCACAGCACCGGAGTGCAAGGATGTCTATATTAATTGGACATTACTATCCAAGCGTGACCAACCGCCTAACCCGTCTCATTATGTTCAGTCAGAATGAGGAGTTTTGCCTGTGCCCCTTTATTTTATAAAAACAGCCATATTTTGTCAATATAAGGCACTTTTCAGATCGAGTATGCTATAATATTTTTCATGAGAGTACCTCCATCTGCTGTTTTTTAGATTCTAATCTCGTTACTTCTTTATATTCCACTATCAAATTTTTTCTTGTAGAATACAACAAAAAAGTCGGGATAAAATCCACACAATAGATTTTATCCCGACTTTTTTAACATAAAAACGGAAACTCAAAGAGCTGTTTCACTCATTCTATAATTCTACTCAAAACTCTGCACGCTTTATGCAAGATACTTCTTCAGGGTTGCGCGAACTGCACCGGTTCCTGCAATCTCTTCCTTGAACATCTCTTCTACCTTGTCACCGATTCCTGCCTCATACAGATCGATTCCAAAGATATTTGCGTTGGAAAGGATTCCCTTCAGCTGTCCGGTGTAAGTCTCCGGCTTTCCTACCTCAATGCCTGCCAGCTCTGCGGTCAGCTCTGCTGCCATCGGATCTGCGGACAGTTCAAACTTCTGTCCATCATCCTGAACACCGAGCAGATAACGGCACCAGCCTGCGATTGCTAACGGAATTGCAGTCAGCTTCTTTGCATCGCCGTACTTTGCAACATAAGACTTGATTGTCTCACCGTAACGGATGCCCACCTTCTGGGAGGTATCGGTTGCGATACGCTGCGGCGTATCCGGCATGAACGGGTTCGGGATACGGATGTTGATAACTTCATCTACGAAATCCTTCGGGGAAAGGATGCCCGGGTCGGTCACAACCGGCATACCCTCAACCGGTCCGATTTCGTGAACGAGGCGGTTGAGCTCTGCATCCTTCATCTCATCTGCAATCAGGGTATAGCCGAGCACGCAGCCGTACACTGCCAGAGCAGTGTGAAGCGGGTTCAGACAGGTTGTTACCTTCATGCGCTCCACCTTGTTTACGGTGTCACGGTCAGTCATGTAAACGCCAGCCTTCTCGAGTGCCGGGCGGCCGTTCGGGAACTTATCCTCAATGACAAGGTACTGCGGTCCCTCTGCATTTACGAACGGAGCGATATAGGTGCGCTTGGAGGTGATCACCGGATCCATGTCCTCGATTCCTGCCTGCTTGAGTTCCTCACATACAGACTCTGCCGGACGCGGGGTGATCTTGTCGATCATGCTCCACGGGAATGCAACCTGCTTCTCATCGGACAGGTACTCCACAAATCCTGCATCGACAAAGCCCTTCTTCTCCCACTCTTTTGCCATCGTCAGAATGGAGTTCATCAGCTTCTCGCCGTTGTGAGAGCAGTTATCCATCGATACGACTGCCAGCGGATATTTTCCTGCCTTGTAGCGCTCAAACAGAAGTGCACAGACAACTGCCATTGCAGCACCCGGCTTCTGCGGACCATTGTCAATATCAGCCTGAATGAACGGGAAATACTGACCATCTGCATTCTTCAGCGCATATCCCTTCTCGGTGATCGTGAAGGAAATCATCTGAAGAACCGGATTTACAAAAATCTCTTTCAGGCGGTTCCACTCAGCCTCGTCAGCAGACTGTGCCTTGATAGCCTCGGTCAGAGAGCCGATTACCTGCTTGTCGGTAGAACCGTCAGCCTTCAGCGTTACAGCCAGTACCAGATTGTCATACGGACGATAAATCTTATCGATCACATCGAAATCAAAGGTCTCCACACAGGTGATTCCCTTGTTCATCTCTCCCTCAGAGATCAGCTTGTCAGCCAGTCCGCCGATAAAGATACGGAAAATATTTCCTGCTCCGAAGTGCACCCATACCGGTGCCTTCTTCGTCTCTTCTGCAACAGCGGTTACATCATAAGACGGAAGCACAACGCCTGCTGCTTCCCAGTTTGCTCTGTCTTTTAATCCTTCCAGTGTCAGTTTCATTTTTTCTATTTCTCCTTTAACAGAATTTCTTCAAGCGCCCACTATCATCGTTCTGAAATCCTGTCTGAAATCTCACCTAAAGTTCCACTTGATTTGCTTGAAAATTCACTTGAAAACTCACTTAAAAAACTGCGGATACTTTGCCCGCACTTCCGTTTCATCGACCTGATAGCGGCTCAAATGTTTTTCCATCCATTTTTTCGCCTCTTCCGGATGATTCTCACGGATCTCATTCAGAATCTGGCGATGATCCTCAATCCAGTGCTGTTCCTTCACGGAAGATACCGCCATGCTGCGCACACGGTCAAAATGAACCGTCATGCTCTGCATCATCTCATATGCCTGCATCCGCCCGGCAATCTGAAACAGGAGGCGGTGAAACGCATTGTCAAGTTCGAGAAGTTTCTCCGCGCCGTTGTGCTGCTGGTAGAAATCCTGAAGATCCATATTTTCCTGCAGATCTTTCAAATCATCGGCAGTCGCTTTCTCACAGACAAGCGGAACAACCGCCGTCTCCAGCACACTTCGGATAAACTGCGCCTCCTCGACTAAATTGTAATCAATCAGCGCCACTTTGCTTCCCCGCTGCGGATAAATCTCCACAATCTTGACTTTTGCCAGCTCCAAAAGCGCCTCCCGAACCGGAGTCCGGGAGAGATTCATTTCCGCTGCCAGTTCACGGTCACTGATCACAGCCCCGGGCTCCAGCTCCAGACTGATGATACCATCCCGAATGACGCGCATCGCATAATCTCTTCCGTTTTCCCTCGGATGGCGGTCTGCAATCTTCATGTTGAAATCCTCCCTTTCCCGGCAGCGGTCTGCTTTCGTTTTTCTTTTGAATGTTTGAATGTTTCTTTTGAACTCTTATTTTGAACTTATATTTTTTGTTCTCAATTTTTTGTTCTCAATCTTTTATTCTCAGTTTCCCGTTCTTATTTCTCGTTCTTGCTCATCTTGTCGATTGCTTCCCAGAGACCATTCAGATAAGTTGCTCCGAGTGCACGGTCGTACAGGCCATATCCCGGACGGCCAACCTCATCCCAGATCATTCTTCCGTGGTCCGGACGAATGTAGGTATCCGGGCAGGTGTCGTAGATTGCCTTCATGATTGCGAACATATCCAGATCGCCGTCGGAAGACAGATGGCTTGCCTCACGGAACTTGTGGTAGCCAAGGTATTTTACGTTGCGGACATGCATTGCATTGATGCGGTTCTTCTCACCGAAGTGACGGATGATTGCCGGAATATCGTTATCCGGGTTGGATCCTAAGGAACCGGTACACAGGCACAGTCCGTTTGCCGGAGACTCGTGAAGAGCACAGATCTTGTCATAATCCTCCTGGCTGTGTGCGATACGCGGAAGTCCAAAGATCGGCCATGCCGGATCATCCGGATGACAAGCCATCTTCACGCCAACTTCCTCACATACCGGAATGATTGCATCCAGGAAGTACTTGTAGTTTGCACGCAGATCGTCCGGAGTGATGTTCTCGTACTGCTTCAAGGTCTTCTCAAGCTCAGCCAGACGCTCCGGCTCCCAGCCCGGAAGGGTAAATCCGTTGCAGTCCTCTGCGGTCTTCTTTACCAGATCAAGCGGAGTCATCTCTCCAAGCTCTTTCTCATCGAAGTACAGGCTGTTAGATCCGTCCTCCGGGATCACACGAGCCAGATCGGTACGAAGCCAGTCAAATACCGGCATGAAGTTGTATACGATAACCTTTACGCCATACTTTGCCAGATTGCGGATCGTGGTGATGTAGTTTTCAATGTACTTGTCGCGGGTCGGCAGTCCCATCTTGATGTCCTCATGGACATTCACACTCTCGATAACCTCACACTCAAGACCAGCCTCGTGAACATGCTCGATGTACGGCTTGATCTCTTCCTCAGTCCAAACCTCTCCTGCTGCCTTGTAGTCTAACAGTCCCATCAGACCGCTCATTCCCGGGATCTGTCTGATCTGCTTTAAAGAGATCGGGTCATTGCCTTCTCCATACCAGCGAAATGTCATTTTCATAGTTTTGTTCCTCCTTATGGTTTTTATTTTGTTATTAAGTATCGTTGTTTTGTTCGTTTGTATGTGTTTCCTGTTGTGATAGGCTCATTATACTATTATTTTCGTTTTTGGTCAACTAATATATTAGTATTTATTTTGTATTTTTGACGAATATTTTTTTATTCTCATTGTTGTTTTCTACACTTTGCGGTATGATTGGAAAGAATCGGAAACAATGAAGAACGAAAACTGAAAAAACTAAAAAAGAAAGGACTTTTTATTATGAGCAAAAACAATTCTTCTCCCGCTATTTCCGGGGAAACAACCATCACCATTCCCTGCCGGGTCGGCCCCACGATGTTTCGCGATTTCGCCATGTTCGATACTCTGATCCGCCAGAAACGGCTTCGCTCGCCGATCCTCTTTTTCTGTATCATGGGATTTTTCGCGCTGATCTGCTATATTTTCCGCGCGCATGCCGATCAGGCTGTCCTCATGGGAAATGTCCTTCTCGGCGTTGGCGTTGTCATTCCCGCGGGATATCTGCTCAACTTTTATCTCTCCGTGCGGGCACAGGCGAAAAAATTAAAACTGGATCCACCCCGCCTCGTCTACACCCTGAATTTTACAGATGCACCTGACGGCGTCACCGTGACCTCCCCGAATAAATCTGAGGGCACACTCCGCTTAAACTGGAACAATCTCTTCGGCGCATGGCGCGTCAAAAATGCCATCTATTTTTACGCTTCCGAGCGCCAGGCATTTCTGCTTCCGGATGGCCAGGCGAGTGTATCCGCCGACGTTCTCTGGGATTTTCTTAGAGAAAAACTTCCGGCAGAAAAACTTCACGACCGGAGACATTAATGATTTTTTCTCATGTTTTTTCTTGTGTTTTTCCGTCTTGTATTCTGTACACAAATTTTAAATGGTGCTATAATGGGCGCAGGCATTTGTTTTTACAAGGAGGAGAACTATTATGAAAAAATACGCACCATTTCTTTTCGCACTGGCAGCTACTTCCATCCTCGCCGGATGTTCCGGTCAGAAGACCGCAGAGACAACTGCTGCTCCTGAAACTTCAGAAACCGCCACAGAGGCTTCTTCCGAATCCGCTGAGTCCGCAGAGTCCACTTCTGAATCTGCATCTGAGCAGTCTGCTGCACAGAGCGGCAGCGCAGGAGATCTCGTCCGTGTCGGCTCTTTAAAAGGTCCGACCTCCATGGGACTTGTTCATCTGATGAGTGAAAATGAAAATGGAGAAGCTGGCGGCAATTACGAATTCACGATGGTCACCGCCACTGATGAACTTCTCGGAAAAGTGGCATCCGGAGATGTCGATATTGCCCTGATCCCGGCAAATACGGCAAGTGTCCTCTACAATAAGACAAAAGGCGGCGTTTCCGTCATCGACATCAACACCCTCGGCGTTCTCGATGTTGTCTCTTCCGACGATTCCATCCAGTCAATCGCTGATCTCAAGGGCAAGACGATCTACATGACCGGAAAGGGAACGACACCGGACTATGTATTCCATTATCTTTTAAGCGCAAACGGCCTGAGCGACAGCGATGTCACTCTGGAATTCAAGTCTGAGCCGACCGAGGTTGCCGCTGTTCTGAAAGAAAATGCAGATGCAATCGGCGTTCTTCCTCAGCCGTTTGTCACCGCTGCATGCATGCAGAACGACGCATTGAAGATCGTTCTCGATCTGACGGAGCAGTGGCAGAACGTTCAGGGCGATAACGGAAGCCAGCTCGTAACCGGTGTCACCGTTGTCCGCACTCCGTTCCTTAAAGAACATCAGGAAGAGGTGGAGACGTTCTTAAACGATCACCGCGCTTCTGCTTCCTTCGCAAACGAAAATCCGGATGAAACTGCGGATCTGATCGTGGCAGCAGGCATCATCGAGAAAGCCCCTGTCGCACAGAAGGCCCTTCCGTTCTGCAACATCACCTGCCTCACCGGCGAGGAGATGAAGAGCGCACTGAGCGGCTATCTCAAGGTTCTCTATGACCAGGATCCGACTTCCGTCGGCGAAGCACTTCCGGCAGATGATTTCTACTATCTGTCTGAGCAGAACTAACGGCGAAGCACTTCTCGATCCGTTACAGGAAGAACATTCTTTCTGACAAAAAATCTCAAATAAAAAAGAAAAAAGGAGCGGTTTTCATGCGTCACCGGTTATCTCTGAGAACTCTGGCGATTGTGTTCGCGTGGCTTGCCGTCTGGCAGGCAGCGTCCATGATTGTCGCAAACGATATTCTTCTTGCGGGGCCGGCGGATGTGATCCGCTCCCTTTTTATGCAAATTTTTACCCACGACTTCTGGAGGTCGATCTATACTTCCTTCCTGCGGATCATGTGCGGATTTCTCCTCGCCTTTTTGGGCGGAATTCTGACCGGAAGTCTTTCATTTCGCTTTCCTCTTCTGAGAGAACTCCTCAATCCTCCGCTCCTCCTGATGAAGTCGGTGCCGGTCGCCTCCTTCGTGATTCTTGCACTGATCTGGGCGGGATCCGAAAATCTCTCTGTCCTGATCTCCTTTTTCGTCGTGTTTCCGATCCTCTATGTCAATACTCTCTCAGGACTCGCGGACGTGGATCCGAAACTGCTTGAGATGGCGGAGATCTTTCACGTCTCCCTGCCGGGCCGCATCCGTTTTCTCTATCTTCCGGCGCTTTTCCCCTATCTCGCAAGCGGGTGCCGGATTGCACTCGGGATGAGCTGGAAATCCGGCATCGCAGCCGAAGTTATCGGGGTTCCCTCCCACACAGTCGGAGAACACCTCTACCTGTCGAAAATCTATCTGGCGACCTCAGATCTCTTCGCGTGGACGCTCACGATTCTTCTGATCAGCCTCCTGACCGAACAGTTTTTCCTGAAAATCCTCGATCTCGCCAGAGTGATGAACCGGCGCCCTTTTGTACTTCCGCCACACGATCTGCATAAGCACGAAATGCAAAGCGGCTCATCTGCCCTGAAGCCATTTTCCTTAAAGATTCAGAATCTCTGCAAATCTTTTGGAGATCAGACAATTCTCTCGAATCTCTCACTGGATCTGCCATCGGGAAAAATTTTCTGCCTCATGGCTCCGTCCGGAAGCGGAAAAACGACACTCTTCCGGATTCTCCTCGGCCTTGAATCTGCTGACAGCGGAAACGTAAATGTAAATTTTCAGACGAAAACACAGGCACCACCTTCCAGTGCTCTTCCATGCTTCTCCGCCGTCTTTCAGGAAGACCGGCTGTGTGAGGAATTCTGCGCGCTTGACAATGTGATGCTCGTCTCGCACGGCACCTTTTCCCGTCAGGACGCGTATACGGCGCTCTGTGCCCTTCTTCCGGCTGAAGCCATTACTCGTCCCGTCTCGACACTCAGCGGCGGTCAGAAACGGCGTGTGGCGCTCTGTCGGGCCCTCCTCGCCCCCTCGTCGATTCTTCTGATGGATGAACCTTTTACCGGGCTCGACGAGGAAACCAGAGGGGAGGTCATCCGTTTTCTGAAACCTCTCGTCTCAAAAAAAGTGCTTCTGATCTCCACCCATCAGGCAGAAGATGCAGAAGCACTCGGTGCAGCTGTGATCCACTTATAAGTAATTTCTAATTGCTGTTATGAGATTCCCCATCCGCCGCGGCGCGATCCTGTCCCCGGCCGAAGACCTGCTTCATCAGATCAATCATATGGCGCTCTGCCTGATCCAGATAGAGTTCCTCCTTGTAGACGGCGTTGACATTCCAGCTTCCGGGCTTTGGAACACGCAGACAGCACGCCTGGGAGAGTCCATTTGAGAGGACTTCGACCGCACGTCTCGGTGCAATTGCAACGCCAAGCCCGACTGCCGCAAGCTGTACCGCCGACAGGCAGCTCGACACTTCCATCGCGATATGCGGAGAGATCTCGTGCTGTTTCATCAGCTCATCCGTCTTTTTTCTGAGCGCATGTCCCCTCTTTAACAGAATAAACGGCAGTTGTGCCATCGCCTGCGGGCATGCCTCATTCCCATCCTCCCCGGCACGCATCTCATCGGTGATCAGATCCTTCGACGTCACAAAGAAAAGTTCTTCCTGATAAATCAGTTCCGTCCTGAGTCCCGACGGGAGTTCACTTCCGTCCCGGGGAAGAATCATAAACGAGATCTCATCTCTCACAAGCGCCTGAATCAGCTCATCTGATTTCTCCTCCATCACTCGAAGCTCCACTTTCGGATACTCTTTCCGGTACTCGCTGACTACTTTCGGAAGCATATATCCGGCGCGCTCCGTCGGCATTCCGAAACTGATCATTCCCTTCTGACCGGAACTGATGTCCATCAGCTCCCGCCTCATATTGTCATTCATCATCAAAATTTTTCTCGCCGTATCGACAAATTTCTCCCCCGCATACGTGAGCGTCAACGGATAATTCTTGCGCTCAAACAACTTGACCCCCACATCTTTTTCCACCTTGGAAATGATATAGCTGAGGGAAGGCTGTGAAATATACAGTTTTCTGGCCGCCGCAGTGATGCTCTTCAAATCTGCCACAGTAACGACATAAACCATCTCCCGAAAATCCATAAAAATGCCCCCGTCTTCTTCTGTTTGATCCCGTTCTTATCTTATCCTGTATCCTGAAAAAACGGTACACGAACGATACTTTCGTCCCTTTAGTATACCGTTTTTCCAAAAGCAGTGCAAGCATCTGGGAATTTCAGCATGAATTGCGAGGGCATTTTGGGGGTATTTATATCTGTTGATATTGTTTATGTCTGCTTATTTTTTGTTCTTTACATTTTGTGTGCAATCAGCAAATTTGCAACGGTTTCCAGATTTAACCTTTATAATAATTAATCAGGCATCCTGCCGACAGAATCTTTCTCTCATCCTCCGTCAGGCTGTCTAACGTGCAGGCGAGATGCTCTCCCTTTCCATTCTCGGCAAGCTGTGCGGCATCTTTTCCATTTCCAAGCACCTCGATCGCAAAATTCTTCTCTCCGGATTCCAGCTTTTTCTGAATGTTCTCCACAAAGATCCAGATTCCGTTCGGAAGATCCAGATGTTCCTGTGTGCGAAGCGGCAGCAGACCCCAGTTGATCAGGTTGGAGCGGTATCTCTTTGTCGCATACTCATTTGCAAGGTTTGCAAATCCGCCGAGAACCTTCTGACAGCTTGCCGCCTGCTCTCTCGAAGAACCATCGCCGATCTGGTCACTGACCATGATGCTTCCGATCGTGATTTGGTCCGCCGTGCAGTTTTCCCGCTTCATCAGTGCAGACAGAATCTCATCACAATCACTCTCCCCGGTGATCTTTCCTGCATGATCAGCTGCACTTCTTCTCTTCTCATCGAGCGAGCGGACTGCCTTTGCCCGTCCCACATAGTCTTTATCGCGGCTGATCATCGTGTACTCCGAAATCTTTGCCGGATTTGAGCGGAAGGATGACGGCTCTCCAGACGGAATCAGCTCATCCGTCGTCACAGATCCCTTGTATGAGCCTGCAACGCACAGCAGCAGATGATCGGTCAGCGGGAACATCTCCGGCCAGTCTGCAATGTTCGGTCCCATCACAAGCTCCTCATCCGGATTTCCTTTTCCGAAATTGTCAAAGACCTGATTCTTGTAAATCTGCGGGTCAAAATGAGGTTTCAGATGGCGATACTCGACATCGAGATCGGTCGCTGCCGTCAGGCGTCCTCCATTTCTCACCGTCGCTGCAATCGAGCGCGCATCCATCAGGCAGGCCGCTGCCATCTGTCCCTGTCCCGGTTTGGAGCCCTCCCGGTTCGGATAGTTTCTCGTCATATGGCGGATGCTGATCTCATTGTCCGCCGGCACATCTGTCACGCCAAAGCACGGACCGCAGATCGCCGGGCGGAGAGTCACGCCACAGACTGCAAGCTCACCCGCAATTCCCTGATCCATCAAATCTGCCATCACCGGAAGGCTTGCCGGATTGACTCCAAGATTCAGCTTCTCTCCGGAGATTCCGTAACCCTTCAGGATGTCTGCAACTGCGACGATATTTTCAAACAGACCGCCGCAGCATCCGGAGATCAGCGCCTGATCCGGATAGAATTCTCCGTCGCGCATATGAGACATGATCGAAAACGGCTTTCCGTTCTCTCCCTTGATCTCCTGTCCCTTCTTCTCCACTTCTCTAAGCATTTCTTCCATGTGCTCCTTGAACTCGCGGATCGGAACGGCATGGCTTGGGTGGAACGGGAGGGCAATCATACACTCGGTTTTTGACAGATCAACCTCAATCAGGCCGTCATAGTAGGCTCCTGCCTCCGGCTTAAGCGGTCGGTACTCTTCTTCGCGCCCGTGATCCTTAAGATATTCCTGCGTCTTCTCATCCGTACACCAGATGCTTGAGAGCGCGGCACTCTCCGTCGTCATGACATCGATTCCCATCCGGTATTCCATGCTGAGGTTTGCGATTCCATCACCGACAAACTCCAGAATCTTGTTCTTATTGAAATTGTTTGCAAATGTCGCTGCGATCAGCTCTAATGCCACATCCTGCGGTCCCACACCGTCTCTCGGCGCGCCGGTTAGCTTGACTGCAATCACCGGCGGGCAGGCGATGTCATACGTTCTGCCGAGCAGCTGTTTTGCAACCTCACCGCCGCCCTCGCCGATTCCCATCGTTCCGACAGCACCGTAACGTGTATGACTGTCAGATCCGAGAATCATCTTTCCACAGCCTGCCATCATCTCTCTCATGTACTGGTGAAGCACTGCGCGGTACGGAGGCACAAAGATTCCACCGTACTTCTTTACATTTCCGAGTCCAAAAACATGATCGTCCTGATTGATCGTACCGCCGACTGCGCAGAGCGTATTGTGGCAGTTTGAAAGAACGTAAGGAACCGGAAATTTCTTGATTCCGCTTGCACGCGCCGTCTGCAGGATATTGACATAGTTGTTGTCCGGGGACACCAGTGCATCAAATTTCAGCTTCAACTGATCCATATTTCCGCTGTGGTTATGTGCCTCGAGAATACGGTAAGCCATCGTCTTCTTTCTTCCCTCTGCACGCTCCTCTTCTCCCGCCGGTGTCACTTCATAATTTTCTGATAAACATACCCCATGATTCGTCAGTTTTGCCATTTCTGTCTTCTCCCTCTTCTGCCTTTCTGAAATCAAGTTCCTTCAAGTTTCGTTTTTATTAAATTTTGAAATTCTAATCTTCCGGATTTCTGAGTTTGACTTTCGGATTCACAACTCCGGTCTGTCTCATCTCCTGAATCACTTTCTCCTGAAGAATCCGCTTCTTCATCGCCCGCTCCATCACTGCTTCCGCCTCATCCGGCCGAAGCACGCAGACACCGTTCACATCCCCGATAATCAGATCACCCGGATTCACGCAAACGCCTCCGCAGCTGACCGGCACATTAATCGCACCCGCGCCGCTCTTTGCCGCCGTCCCGCAGGTCAGCCCCTTCGCATAGATCGGAAATCCAGCGCGCTCACAGTCCTCCAGATCACGGAAGGCTCCGTCAATCACGACACCCTCTGCGCCCATCATGTCGGCACAGATGCTTCGGTGATCGCCCCAGTATGAACAGTCACAGTTTCCCTTTCCTGCAACCACGAGCACAGAACCCGGTTCGAGCTTGAGAATCGCATCAGCGACGATCGCGCCCTCTCCGCTCGGCACATCGACAGTCACAGCCGGTCCCACAATCTTCTTTCTTCCGATTCTCTGCTTGATCTGATAATCCATCGAATGATATAAGCCAGCTCCGTCACACAGCTCCGGCGTCGTAAACTCTCTCAAATGTCTGACCAGTTCTTCTATCTTCTTTTCCATCTGCTGAATCTCTCCCTCTGCCCTCTGACTAATCTGTTTTAACTTCCATGTATTTTTTATGATTCTATTTTATCAACAGGAAATGCATTTTCCAAATACATAAAGCTGTATATCCCTTATATGCAATTTTCGATAGTTTTGTCTTTCGCCTTGTAGTCCGCACAATGATTTTATGATGACTTTATGATGATTTTGATTTTTTCCAACCTTTTTTGAAAACGATTTGAGCTGATTTTAAAAATTTTTTGGGGAGATTTTTTGAAGATTTCCAGAGATTTTCGCGTTTTTAAGCCGAAAAAGCCTCGAAGAACCTGCGAAAAGCAACGGTTTTTCAAGGTTTTTCGGGAATTTTGAAATTTTTTTAATTTTTTTTATTTTTTTGCTTGACGAAAGGCGAAATCCGTGATAGTATATAGGAGTTCGATTCGAGAGCACAAAACAAAAGCTCAGAAACGAAGAGAAATCGAGGCGTGGCTCAGTTTGGTAGAGCGCTGCGTTCGGGACGCAGAGGTCGCAAGTTCAAATCTTGTCGCCTCGACTTCGGCCTCATGGTCAAGCGGTTAAGACGACGCCCTCTCACGGCGTAAACTCGGGTTCGATTCCCGATGAGGTCATCAAAGTGAGAAAAGCTGGTACAGAGTTCTGTATCAGCTTTTTTGTTATGATATTTTATGTTGGCTATCTTGATTGTCCATTCTTTGCGCTTCTACTCTCCTCTCTGCCAATTCCTTCCCATTACTTACTGTTCACACGTTGCGCAGACAGTAACGCCGTCTCGACTCTACTAAAAGCTTCCTCTAAGTAGGCTCTGGGGCAGGCAAAGTTCACTCGAATAAAACCGGGAGCAGAAAAAGAATCTCCGTCATTAAATTTCACACCGGCTTCTTTCACAAAAAACTTGGCCGGATCATCTAATCCAGTGCTTCTGGCATCGATCCATCCCAGATACGTTCCCTCACTGTGGCAGATGGAAAGCCCCGGAATCCGGCTGATCCGTTCATCCAGCCACTTTTTATTTTCCCGCAGATATTCTAATAATTCCAGTCTCCACTCCTCGCATTCAGTAAACGCCGTCTCGAATGCAATGAAAGAAAGCGTATCAAATGGTGCATGCATCGTAGCTGCCACCTTTTCATATCTATGCCTTAACTCTGCATTCGGGATAATGGCAAATGCCAGCGGAAGGCCGGGAATGTTGTAAGTCTTACTTGCGGAATGATGAAGGATCACCCGCTGTCTGGCTGTTTCATTCAATGTAATCGCAGGAATATGTTCCCCTTCCAAAATCAGATCACTGTGTATCTCATCTGCAACCACCACAATGTCATGTCGGTCAGCAAAATCAAACAGTTCCTCAAGTTCCGCCCTGCTGACACTCCAACGGCTAAAGCTCGTTGGGTTCTCATATACATGAACTTCCAAATATACTCGAAAGTATATAAGACTGATTCGTTTCTATGAGACTTTCATTATCAATCATTCTAATGAACGAATTAACGATAACATACG
>NZ_JBNMIC010000006.1:0-92313 GCF_050873065.1 Brotaphodocola sp. | reverse complement strand
GTGTGGAGCTGACTGTCACTAATAGGTCGAGGGCTTAACCAAGACGGTTTAGGAAATACAGAATACGGATGATTCAATGTGCAGTTTTGAAGGTATATGAGAGAGGAGAGCTGTGTTCCAGAGATGGAACATGGCTTTTTTTGTTTTACAAAATGGTGATAATGGTGTTTTGGAGCAAGACTCCGGGCATCTTTTTTTATGCCTGCATAACTGGACTGGTTAAAATAATAAAAACTGGATATTTTCACAATGCCATTTGTGCGTATAATGGAACCATCGGACGCACATAGATCCCGGGAAGAAAAAAGATGCGCCGCAGAAAGGCGAAGAGACGATGAAAGAGAACAGATACGAACTGAATAAACAGCTGGCACAGATGCTCAAGGGCGGCGTAATTATGGATGTGACAACTCCGGAGCAGGCAAAAATTGCTCAGGAGGCAGGCGCGTGTGCAGTCATGGCACTTGAGAGAATTCCGGCGGACATTCGTGCCGCAGGCGGAGTATCCCGCATGAGTGATCCGGGAATGATCCGTGGAATTCAGGAGGCAGTCAGCATTCCGGTCATGGCAAAGTGCAGAATCGGTCACTTTGTGGAGGCACAGATCCTCGAGGCGATTGAGATTGACTACATCGATGAGAGTGAAGTTCTCAGCCCGGCAGATGATGTGTATCACATTGATAAGACAAAGTTTCAGGTTCCGTTTGTCTGCGGAGCACGTGATCTCGGTGAGGCGCTCAGAAGAATTGCGGAAGGCGCATCGATGATCCGCACAAAGGGCGAGCCGGGAACCGGTGATGTTGTTCAGGCTGTCCGCCATATGCGCGCAATGAACTCGGAGATCCGCCGCGTACAGAGCTTGAGAGAGGATGAACTTTTTGAGGCCGCAAAGCAGCTCCAGGTTCCGCTTGATCTTCTGACTTATGTGCATGAAAACGGAAAACTTCCGGTTGTGAACTTTGCAGCAGGTGGAGTCGCCACTCCGGCAGATGCAGCGCTGATGATGCAGCTTGGAGCAGAGGGTGTCTTCGTCGGTTCCGGAATCTTTAAATCCGGAGATCCTGCAAAACGTGCGGCTGCGATTGTGCAGGCGGTGACAAACTATAAAGATGCAAAGCTGATTGCAGAACTTTCCACGGGACTCGGTGAGGCGATGGTTGGAATCAATGAGCAGGAAATTCAGATTCTGATGGCAGAGCGTGGAAAATAAGATACAACCCAAGAAATCAAGAAAATGCCGGAATACGGTGAGACAAAAAGGAGTGGCAGAAATCATGAGAGTAGCGGTGTTGGCTCTTCAGGGAGCGTTTGCAGAACATGAAGAGATGCTGGAAAGACTGGGAGCAGATCACTTTCAGATTCGCCAGAAGAAGGATCTGGATACGCCGTTTGACGCGTTGATTCTTCCGGGCGGTGAGAGCACGGTGATCGGGAAACTTCTCCGGGATGAGGGCATGTTTGAGGAACTTCGGACGAGAATTCAGAATGGCCTTCCGGTCTTTGGAACCTGTGCCGGAATGATTCTGCTCGCAGAAAAGGTGGAGGGCGGAACACCCTGTCTTGGAACGATGGAGATTCAGGTAAAGCGAAATGCCTACGGTCGTCAGCTTGGCAGTTTCTATACGGAAGATAAATTTGATGACATGAGAGAGCCAGTGCCGATGACCTTCATCCGGGCTCCTTATGTGGAGCAGGTCTGGGGCGGTGCACGGGCACTGGCTGAGGTGGACGGCCACATCGTGGCGGCACGTCAGGGAAATCAGCTCGTCACGGCATTTCATCCGGAGCTGGGGCAGGATCCCCGGATTCACGAGTATTTCCTGAAAATGGCCGCTTCTGCCGGTAATATTCCGTCCAGTACTCTGAGCAAAGCCGGATGAATTCTTTGAGCGGCTTGCTCAGATAGGCACGTTTTGAGTAGCAGAATGCGACATCCCAGTGTGGATGCGACGGGAGAGCAAACAGGCTGATATCGTCTCTCTCCAGGGCATAAAATTCCGGAATGAAACCACAGCAAAGGCCGGAAGAGACGAAGTAGGCGATGCTTCCGGCATTGGAAGTCTCAAACAGGACATTTGGTGTGATTCCCGCTTCGCCGAAGATTGCATCGGTCAGAAAACGACAGCTCGATCCCGGATACATCAGCACGAAAGGTTCATCCTGAAGCTGATCAAGGTCAATCTCCGGGATCTGGCCCGGAGTGCGGGGAATTGATCTGCTTAAGGGGTGACTGGTCGGAAGTGCGACAAAGAGCTCCTCCGAGTAGATGGTGTGGTAGTTGCTGTTGATTTTCTGGCTGTCCCCGATCGTGAGAAAACCGAGATCGAGTTTTTCATCGGCGATCAGGGATTGCTGGCGGTAACTGCTCATCTCGATCGGAGAGATCGAGACACCCGGAAATTTTTTTAAAAATTTCGGATATACATTTGTGAACATACGGATGCCGCGGCCGGGAGCGATTCCGAGCGTGAAATGTCTCGATTCACTTCCGAGCACATCGGCGATCTGATTGTAGGCGGACTCCTTCAGACCGAGGATTTCCCGGGCAGTGCGGACATAGATCTCACCGACTTCTGTGAGCTGCCAGTTGTTGCGGGTGCGGAAAAAGAGCGGTGCGCCGAGATCTTTTTCAAGTTTTAAGAGCTGCTGGTTCAGCGCAGACTGGCTGATGTAAAGCTTTTCAGCTGCCCGCGATACATTTTTTTCATCTGCAATTTTGACAATATATTCAAGTTGTTTTAAGTCCATAGTAGTCTGATACTCTTTTCTTTTTTATTTATGTTTTTTCTTTCTCTTTTTTGTAGGATTTTTATAGGAATCTTTCTTTTTGCTTTATCTTAAACCTTATTTTGGGGCTTCTTTCTGAGCCTTTTCCACATTTTTTCTGAGCTGTTTATTTTGCTTTGAAACGATTTCTTTCTCTCTCAAATATATCGAAAAATACAAGAAAAAGTCAAGCAAATCAGCGGATTTTCTGGCGTGCTATCGGTTTTTCTAATACCCGTATTAAAAGGATATATTTTACATCAAATTTGATGTGAGATATAATAAAATCATACAAAAGGTCAGACGCAACGAGCTTGAGAGTCGAAGTGAGAGACAGTTGCGTTTCACAAAAAAGGAGGAGTTGAAATGTCTGCACCGCTTTACATTAAGGTGAAACCGCAGGATAACGTAGCAATTGCGGTTCATGACATCCCGAAGGGAACCGAAGTGCTTCCGGGAATTCATGCAAATTGCGACATTCCGCAGGCACACAAGATTGCCCTGCAGCCGATTCCGAAGAATGAGCCGATCGTTCGTTATGGCGTTGTTCTCGGATACGCAAAAGATGATATCCAGACCGGAGACTGGATCAATGAGCATATGGTTATTCTGCCGAAGAGCCCGGCACTGGATGATATGCCATATGCAACCCATATTGTGCCGAAGGAGGAGCTCCCGGAGCCGACCGTCACGACCTGGATGGGTTACAAGAATGAGCACGGCCCGGCAGGAACGAGAAACCTTCTCGGAATCATGACGACCGTACAGTGCGTGGCAGGAGTTGCAAAGGTCGCTGTCGAGAGAATCAAGAAGGAACTGCTTCCGAAGTACCCGAATGTGGATGGTGTTGTTGCGGTCACTCATCCATACGGCTGTGGCGTTGCCATCAATGCACCGATGGCATATATTCCGATTCGTTCCCTCCACAACATCATTCATCATCCGAACTTTGGCGGTGAGGTGATGGTTCTCGGTCTGGGATGTGAGAAGCTGACCTATGAGCGTCTCATGGACCCGGAGGATATCACTCCGGAGAACTGCCTGACGATTCAGGAATGTCACGGACATGACGAGATGATGAATCAGATCATGGCAATGGCAGAGAAGAAGCTTCAGAAGCTGAACCAGCGTAAGCGTGAACCGCTTCCGCTCAGTGAGCTTGTCATCGGTATGCAGTGCGGCGGAAGTGATGCATTCAGCGGACTGACTGCAAACCCGAGTGCCGGATATGCGGCAGATATGCTGGTTCGCGGAGGCGGTACCGTTATGTTCAGTGAGGTAACCGAGGTGCGTGACGGCGTTCATATGCTGGCAGCACGCTGCGTCAACAAGGAAGTTCGCGACCGTCTCGCCCAGGAGATGAAGTGGTACGACGATTATCTTGATCAGGGCGGTGTAGACCGTGATGCAAACCCGACCCCTGGAAATAAGAAGGGCGGTCTTGCAAACATCGTTGAGAAGGCAATGGGATCGATCGCAAAGTCCGGTACTTCCCCGATCGTCGAGGTAACTGGTCCTGGCGAGAGACCGACGAAGAAGGGCCTGATCTATGCGGCAACCCCGGCATCCGATATCGTATGCGGACCGTCCCAGATTGCGGCAGGCATTGGCTTACAGTTATTCATGACCGGACGCGGAACCCCGTATGGTCTGGAGATTGCTCCGGTCATCAAGGTGTGCAGCCGTAACGAGATGAAGGACAACTGGTTTGATATGATCGATATCTCCGCAGGTCAGGTTGCAACCGGCGAAAAGACGATTGCAGAAGTTGGAACCCAGATTTTCAACTACATGATCGATGTCGCTTCCGGACGGAAACAGCCGTACAGCGATCAGTACGGTTTCCACAACGACATGTGTATCTTCAACCCGGCTCCGATAACCTGATGAGAAACCTTTGATTCAATAAAATAATAAAATGGAAAGACAGCTGATTTCATGGACATACCCCACATTTTATGTCCGGAAGTCAGCTGTCTTTTTTTGTATGATAGGAAATCGCGTCCTATCATACAAAAATGCTCCGCATGGATTCTTTTTTATTGGATACGGTAAGGATTGCGAAAATACCGGTGTCCGTTTATAATGGGGAAAGCACGTTAGTTCAACGCGATATAAGAGGTATAAGAAATGATACCAGAACAAAAAATAATAAGAATGGAGGTTTCAAATGGCTGAAACAGAGAAAAAGATGCCTGTCTATGTGGAAGACAGTTTTTCCGAGACATGTTCTGCGATTACCAGTGGAGTCATCACGTTTTTTCTGATGTTGATTACAACCGTATTTCCGCTGATTTATCACAATTCCTATATTGATATTTTGGAGACAAAATATAAGGCATATTATATTCCGATGCTTGCGATGCTTGGAATTCTGCTGGTTCTCGGGCTGATTATGATGCTGATTGATTTTAAAGAATGCGGAGGAGATCACACAAAACAACTTTTCTCCGGATTGAAACCGAAGAACTGGAAGGAAACGTTCTGCATCGCAGATGCGGCAGTTCTCCTCTTCTGGGTGATTGCGCTGATCTCGACGCTTCAGTCCGATTACTTCTATGAATCATTCTGGGGAAATGAGGGGCGTTATTCGGGTCTCTTTCTGCTGACGATCTACGTGGTTGTCTATTTTGTTGTGAGCCGTTTCTGGAAGGTTCAGGGATGGATCCTCCAGCTCTTTCTGATTTCCGGAATGATCATGTGTGTGATCGGCATCACCGATTATTTTCAGCTCGATATTCTGGATTTCCGCGGAAAGATTAAGCCGGAACAGTCGACAATCTTCACCTCGACAGTCGGAAACATCAACACGTACACGGCATATGTGGCGATTATCATGGGATTTGCAGCGGCGCGTTTCACTCAGGAAGAAAACCGTCTCAAGATGATCTGGTACTATGGATGCATGACAATCTCTTTCTTTGCAATCATCATGGGATGCAGTGAGAATGCCTATCTTGCAATTGGAGCTCTGTTTGCATTTCTGCCGTTTGTTGTGTTGAAGAGCCGCCGCGCAATTCTGCGCTATCTGGTGATGCTTTCCACGTTTGTGACAGTCATTCAGTGCATTGACTGGATCAACCAGGCATTTGCGGATATCGTGATCGGTCTGGACAGCTTATTTGGAATCATCTCGAATTTCAAGGGCCTTTTTGCGGCAGCCATTCTGCTCTGGGTGGTTACTGCTGTCTGGTACTGGTTCATGGTGAGAAAAAACAGCGTGAAGGGTGGGGGTGCAGAAGCGGATTTGGGATCCTCGCAGGATTCTGACGTATTTGCTCTCGGAAAACTTCTTGGACGAATCTGGGGAGGACTGCTGATTGCAGGAGCAGTGGCACTTCTCTTCATGCTTTACGATGCAAATGCAGGCGGAAACGGGGCGCGCTACGGAAGTCTCGCAGAGTACCTTGTCTTTAGCGACAGCTGGGGAACAAACCGCGGATATATCTGGAAGGCATCTTTCCGCATGTACCAGAAACTGAAACCGATCCACAAGCTGTTTGGCTTTGGCCCGGATACCTTTGGCATTATGACAACCGACAAGATCATGGCAGAGATGATTGATGCGACCGGTCAGATCTTTGACAATGCGCACAACGCGTACATCCAGTATTTTGTGACAATCGGTCCGCTCGGTGCGCTTGCCTATGTGGGATTTCTGATTTCGGGGATTGGCAGAATCACAAAAATGCGCGAGAGAAATCCTTACGCGCTTGCCTGTGCCGGAGCAGTGCTCTGCTATGCCTGCCAGGCGATCGTCAATCTGGATCTCCCGATTGCAACTCCGATGATGTGGCTGTTGATGAGTGCCGGGATGGCAATTGCAGGAAAACGCAGAAACAATAAATCTGCCAGATATTAATAAAAAAGTAAATAAAACCTCAGAGTTTCCTAAAAACGTGAGGTTGCGTTATCATTTGCAGAATGCTATACTGTATTGAGATTTACTGCGCATTCTGCAGGGATGACGCGATGGAAGGTTTGAGAGAAAGAAACGTCATGAATAATTTTGAACAGTACAAAAGACTGATAAAGGTCGGATTTTCTGTGGTCCTGATTGCATTGCTCACAGGCGTATACGGAATGATCTGGACAGGCTGGTATAATAAAATCATCTGGGCTCCGTTTTTCAGGAGGGGCAACTGGATGATGATTTTTATTTATGGACTCCTGCTGGTGTTCTTCATGCAGACATACGGCGGGTTCAAAGTGGGCCAGCTCAAGAGAGGAAATCTGATTTATTCTCAGATTCTGTCTGTGATTTTTGCAAATATCGTTACATATTTTCAGATTTCCGTACAGCATAAGCATTTTATCACACCGATTCCGCTTATTCTGGATCTAGTTGTCGGAGCACTGGTGATTCTTGTCTGGACACTTCTGTTCCAGTGGTTTTACAACAGTATGTTCCCGCCGAGAAGAATGCTCCTGATTTCCGGAGAGCATTCCGATTATCATCTCGTGGAGAAGATGAATGCCCGAGAGGACAAGTATATGATCAGTGAGATCATCAGCTACCGCGTCGGAATGGAGCGACTGAAACAGGAGATCGCTAAGTATGATGGAATTATCGTTGGAGATATGCCGTCCCATGAGAGAAATCTGATTATTAAATATTGTTTTTCACAGAGAATTCGCACATACAGCGTTCCGAAGATTTCGGACATTCTGCTTCGCAGTTCTGTGGAACTGAATCTTTTTGATTCTCCGCTTTTGCTGTCCCGGAATACGGGACTCCAGATTGAACAGGAATTCTGCAAGCGTGCAGTTGACATTGTCGGCTCTCTGATTGCTGCGGTCCTGACGGCACCGTTTTTCCTGATTATTGCAATCAGCATCAAGCTGACGGACGGAGGTCCGGTGATTTACAAGCAGACGAGACTGACGAAGGACGGAAAGACATTTGAGATTTTTAAATTCCGCACAATGATTCAGGATGCGGAGAAGTACAGCGGAGCGAGACTTGCATCGGAGCATGATCCACGGATTCTTCCGGTTGGACGGCTTCTGCGTGCGACCCGTCTCGATGAGCTTCCGCAGATTTACAATATTCTCAGGGGAGAGATGTCGATTGTCGGACCGCGTCCGGAGCGCCCGGAGCTTGCGGCGGAGATCGAGAAGGAGATCCCCGAGTTTTCTTATCGCCTGAAAGTGAAGGCCGGTCTGACCGGTTATGCACAGGTTTACGGAAAATATAACACGACTTCTTATGATAAGCTGAAGTTGGATTTGACCTATATCCGCAATTATTCCCTTTTTCTGGACTTAAAGCTGATTATCATGACTCCTAAGATCATGTTTATGAAGGAAGCCACGGAGGGTGTAAAGGAATAAGAATAAGAAATTGAAGAAGATCGAACACTCGAAGAGAGTAGTGAGACGAAAGAGTAGAGAAGAGTAGACAATAAGCAGGGAAGGAAGAATGAGAGAGACACCTGATATTCGTATTTTCATCGCCTGCCACAAGCCGACTTATGTACCGGAGAATCCTCTCTTGTATCCGGTACAGGTGGGGGCGGCGCTGGCAAAGACGCATTTTGAGGGAATGCAGCGCGATGATGAGGGAGACAATATCTCTGTGAGAAATCCGGAATATTGTGAACTCACTGCCCAGTACTGGGCCTGGAAAAATGTAAATTGTGATTATTATGGCTTTTTCCATTATCGAAGATACCTTGCGTTTGACGGAGTCTGTCCGGTTGATGAGCAGGGACATTTGAAGACAGGAAAAGGGCGAAGACCATACACGGAACTTGATTCAATCTGGGAAGACCTGACGCCGTACCGACTGCATTCGGACTGGATGAACAGCCAGATCAGACAGTATGATCTGCTGACGGTATTCCGCGAGAGAATCAATACGACCGTGTACCGGCAATTTTGTCAGTATCATCCGGCAGAGACTCTCGACCGGATTTTAAATATTTTGAAAAAGCGTCATCCGGAATATGCAGAGGCCGCAGATGCCTACATGAATTCAAAAGAGATCTACTACATGAATATGTATATCATGAAAAAAGAACTCTTTCAGACGTATATGGCATGGCTGTTTGGAATTCTGGAGGAATTTGAAGAGGAAAATAAAAGTGCCGGCAGCAAGACGCCGCAGCCTCGTCTGATGGGCTATCTGGCGGAGCGTCTGTTTGGCGTTTTTTATTTTTATCAGAGGGCAAACGGCGCAAAGTGCGCGGAACTGCCTTATCTGAAGTTTTATAATACAGAGCCGGGAAAGGAGGCATGCACGTCCAATATTCGGACATTTCGGCTGAAACCCACAAAATTAGAAATTAAGATCGATATGCGCAAACTGAACCGTATGTTTCCGGCAGGAAGCCTGCGGAGAGTGATTCTGCGCAGTATCTTTTTGCGATAGTAGAAGTAAGTCAATAGCAGCAGTTAATTGGTTACTGTACAGAGCTAGGCATTTTTTGGACGGTAACCTTAACTGCAAAAAATAAAGGAGCAAATATGAATTTATTTTTGAAACGACTTGGCGGTTTTTACAAGTACCGTTTTCTGATGGAGCAGCTGGTGACAAAGGATATCAAGCTGAAATACCGCAGAAGTTTTCTCGGATATCTGTGGAGTATCCTGAATCCGCTGATGATTATGGTCATCATGGTAATTGTATTTTCCAATATGTTTCGTTCTGATATTGTGAATTTTCCGGTATATCTGATTATCGGTCAGACCCTGTATAACTTTATGAGTGAGTCGACGACACAGGCGATCTTTTCGATCACAGGAAATGCGTCGCTCTTGAAAAAGACGTATGTGCCTAAGTATGTCTTCACTGTCTCAAAAGTGACGAGTTCTTTTGTAAACACATTGTTTGCCCTCGGCGCACTTGTTGTGGTATTTGTCGTGTGCAGAGTGACACCGAATATTTATTATCTGCTGATTCCGGTGATCCTTTTGCAGGAGTATATCTTCTGTCTGGGACTTGGAATGCTGCTGGCTCAGGGATCGGTATTCTTCCGTGATATCCAGTATATTTATAATGCACTGCTGACAGCATGGATGTATCTGACTCCAATGTTCTACCCGATTACTTTACTTCCGGATGTTCTGCGCCGTCTTGTCATGACTTTCAATCCCATGTATTTTTACATTACAGAGTTCCGCCAGATTGTTCTGGAGTGCAGAATGCCAGATCCGTATCTGCTCGTAGCCGGAACCGGTGCAGCGATTCTGATGCTGGTGATTGGAACTGGTGCATTTTTAAAGACTCAGGATAAGTTTATTCTGTACATCTAAGAAGGAGGGGGCATCATGGCAGAGAACAGTGATATTATGATTAAAGTGACCGATGCAACCGTCCGGTTTAATATGGCATCGGAGAAGATTGATAATTTAAAAGAATATTTTGTAAAATTGATTAAGAGAGAGCTGATGTTTCAGGAGTTTCTTGCGCTCAAGGATGTAAACTTTGAGGTAAAGCGCGGGGAGGCATGGGGACTGATCGGAACGAACGGTTCCGGCAAGTCAACGCTCTTGAAACTGATCTGTGGAATTTTAAAGCCGTACAAGGGCACGGTCGATGTCTACGGAAGCATTGCACCGTTAATTGAGCTCGGAGCCGGATTCGACGGAGAGCTGACTGCGACTGAGAATATTTACTTAAACGGTGCAGTTCTCGGATACAGCAAGGAATTCATGGACAGCCACTATGATGAGATTGTGGACTTTGCGGAACTCAAGGATTTTATGAACATGCCGATCAAGAACTATTCTTCCGGTATGGCGGCACGTCTTGGATTTGCGATTGCGACAATTGTACAACCAGAGATTCTGATTGTGGATGAGGTTCTGGCAGTTGGAGATGCTGCATTCCAGGAGAAGTGCCAGGAACGTATGCACAAAATGCTTGACAACGGAACGACGCTTCTGTTCGTGTCTCACACGATGGCAACCGTGCGGGAGCTCTGCGATCATGCAATTTGGTTACACAAGGGAAACGTGATCTTGCAGGGTGAGTCAGAGGGAGTCTGCGACGCTTATATGGACAGCCTTTCTCTTCTTTAAAAATGGATGGATAGCCATTCGGTATCTCAAAATGAAGATCGGGAACAGATCATGGAAGAAAAATCATGTTCCGGTCAGCGAGGTGCTGGATGGTTATCTTGCAATAATTGCCGAAAAATGATAAATGTTAAGGAAGGACATACGATGGAAAAGAACGGAGAAAAGAATCCCAACATCAAAATCTATGTGGTTTGCCACAAACCCTCCTATGTACCGGAAAATCCTTACCTGTATCCGATTCAGGTGGGAACTGCTCTTTCTGGAAAAAAACTGGAAGGAATGCTTCACGACGATGAGGGTGACAATATCTCTGAAAAGAATAAGAGTTATTGTGAGCTGACAGCTCAGTACTGGGCGTGGAAGAATGACGATGCCGATTACTACGGCTTTTTCCATTATCGGAGATATTTCTCCTTTGACCCGAATCTTGACCGCGATGATGGTTGGGGAAATATTGCCTATGACCGGATTACGGATGAGGTGATTGATGAGCTTCGCCTGAAACCGGATCAAATGCGGGAGCTGATCACAAAGTACGATGTGATTTCCGTGAAGGGAAGACGTTATCCGCGGATTCAGGAAGGCGGAGCGTTGCTGGATGTCTATCGGGAGTACGGTGTTGCTCCATTCCAGCATAGAGAAGATCTCGATGTCACGCTGAAGATTTTGAAGGAGAAGTATCCGGAATTTGCAGAGACTGCAGATGAGTACATGAAATCCACGACAGCCCACGAGTGCAATATGTTTATCATGAAGCGGGAAATTTACAGGAAATATTGTGAGTGGCTGTTTGATATTCTGTTTGAGGCAGAGAAGCAGATTGATATGACATGGTACAGCGTGGAAGAGTATCGCGTGATGGGTTATCTTGCAGAGCGTCTCTGTGGAATTTATTATATGTACTTAAAGAAACAGCAGGGAATCCGTTCGTTTGAACTGCCGAAGACACTGTTTCAGGATACGGCTCCAAAGTCGATTCTTGAGCCCGTATACAGGGATAGCGTTCCAGTAGTGCTCTCTGCGAATAACCGTTTTGCCCCGTATCTTGACATCATGATCCGTTCGATGATTGCAAATGCATCTCCGAACCGGAACTATGATCTGATTGTCCTTTACAACGATATTTCTGAGAAGAACCGGAACTGGATCACGATGGCGGCACGCGGAAAGGACAATATCTCAATCCGTTTCATACGTGTCTGTGAGTATTTTGATGCGAGCAAATTGTTTGTCGATCAGCATCTCTCGGTTGAGACCTACTACCGTCTGATCATTCCGGAGATCATGCCAAACTATCACAAGATTCTTTACCTCGACTGCGATATGGTCGCAGACCATGATGTGGCAGAACTTTACGACATGGATCTGAAAGGATCAATCATTGGTGCGGCGAAAGATATCGATGTTGCCGGACAGCTGAATCTGAATCAGAATGATTGGAAGAAGTATGCGACAGAGACACTTGGACTTGACTGTGCATTTGACTATTTTCAGGCGGGTGTGCTGATTCTTGATCTTGATGGTCTGAGAAAGACGGCGACTTCGGAGGAGATGATTCAGCTGGCGCTGACACACTCGTTCCGCTGCCACGATCAGGATATCCTGAATATTATCTGCAAGAATAAAGTGACTTACATTCCACAGCAGTGGAACACGCTGATGGACTGGCAGGAGCCGGGACGAAGCCGGATGCAGATCCTCAAAATGGCACCGAGAGAGCTGTTTGAGGAGTACACAAAAGCCCGTAAGTGCCCGTATCTGATTCACTTTGCCGGATACCAGAAGCCGTGGGATGTCGTGGACTGTGACTTTGCGGAGTATTTCTGGGAGTATGCAAAATTGTCTCCGTACTATCCGATGCTTCTTCGACGGATTAAGCGATGCTTCGATGACGAGGCGAATACGCCTGTCTCCGCTCCGGTGATTGCAAAGATGGGAGAAGATCCGGGAATCCGGAAGATCGCAAATAAACTTCTGCCATTTGGAAGCAGACGCAGAGAATGGGTGAAGAAGGTAGTCAAGTCGATACTGGGAAGATAAGAGGAAACAGATATGAAATTTGATTTTTCTAAAGAGCCGGGGAGAGTAGAATGCAACAGAGATCTTGTGAAGACTGAGAAACCGCTTGTCTCTGTTGTGACTCCATATTACAATGCGAGCAAATATTTTGAAAAACTCTATCCCTGCGTAATAAACCAGACGTTTCCGTGGTTTGAGTGGGTGATTGTTGACGACGGAAGCAATAAGGAAGGGGAAGCGGAATTCTTAAAACAGGTGGAGGAAAGAGATCCGAGAATTCGTGTCGTACATAAACCGAACGGAGGAATTTCTTCTGCGAGAAATCGTGGAATTAAGGAGAGTATGTCGGAGATCGTTATCACTCTGGATGCGGATGAGCTGATTGAGCCGACGTACTTTGAGCTGCTCTACTGGGCGCTCTATTACAATCCGGATGCAGCTTGGGCATACACCGACAGCGTAGGTTTCCAGAATCAGGAATACGTGTGGCAGTATCCGTTTAATGCAGAAAAGCTGAAAACTTACAATTTCCTTGTGGAGAGTGCGGCAATCAGAAAAAAGGATCTGCTGGAAGTAGGCTGTTATGATGAGGTGGAAAAGCATTATTTTGAGGACTGGAGACTCTGGCTGAAAATGCTCTCAAACAGCAAGAAACCGGTTCATGTGGAGAGTCTGGAATTCTGGTATCGCAGAACTGACACGGGAGTGCTGAGTGCAATCACTACGGATGATGATGTGAAAAAACGTGCCGATTATCTGATCAATGAGGTTGCAAAGACTGCGGATGGAAGCGTTGAGGCAAAGACATTTGGCGGCGAACTTCAAAGGGAAGGTTTTGTTCTTCCGAGACGATCTGAGTTCAATAAGCCGTACCGCACAGAAAAGAAGAAAAAAGAAATCCTGTTCTTGATTCCGTGGATGATTACCGGAGGAGCCGATCAGTTTAATCTGGATTTTGTGAGACTGCTCGACAAGGAGAAATACAACATTACAATCATTGCAACTGAGAATTCAGAGAATGACTGGAAACAGAAGTTCAGAGAATACACGACAGCGATTTATAGTCTTCCGGAATTCCTTGATGTGAAGAACTATGCAGAGTTTATCTCCTATATCATTCAGACAAGACAGATTGATGTCTGTCTTGTATCAAACTCCTACTATGGATATTATCTGCTTCCATGGCTCAAGGTGCAGTATCCAGAGATGGCAATGATTGACTATGTTCACATGGAAGAGATGTACTGGAGAAATGGCGGATATGCGAGAACTTCCATGGCAATGTCGGATCTTTTGGAGAAGACTTACGTCTGCAACGGGGCGACGAGAAGAGCTTTCATTAACCACTTTGGACGGAGCGAGGATTCTGTTGAGACGCTTTATATCGGTGTTGATCAGAATAAATTTGATCCGAGCAAGACCGAGTACGGAACGATCCGTTCTGAATATAAAATTCCGGATCAGGCAAAAATGGTATTATTCCCATGTCGTCTCCACAGTCAGAAGAGACCATATCTGATGGTTGAGATCGCAAAGCAGGTCATTGAAAAGAGAAAAGATATCTACTTTATGGTTGTGGGCGACGGCGATGAGCGCGGTGGCATGCAGAGAAAGATAGAGGAATACAACCTTGGCGGGAATGTGATTTTTGCAGGCATGCAGGAGGATGTGAGACCGTTTTATAAGGATTCTGATCTGACACTGATCTGCTCGATCAGAGAGGGACTTTCGCTCACGGCATATGAGTCATGCTCGATGATGACGCCGGTTATCACTGCGGATGTCGGAGGTCAGAAAGAGCTGATCGATGAGACGGTCGGACGGGTGCTTCCGCTGATGCAGAGAGAAGAGGACATCAAGTGCACGATTTATTCTGAAGAAGAGATCAGGCAGTATGTGGATGCAATTCTCGAAATTCTCGATGAGAAAAACAAGACTGCTTATGGCGAGATGTGCAAGAATTGCAGAAAGAAAGTCGAAGATCGTTTTGGACTCGATACAATGATTAAAAATATGGAATCTGCGATCGAAGACTGCTTTTTAGAGGAACGTACTGCAAAGCGAGCAATGGTTTCTGCCAGTATGCGGGCTCTGCCATATCTTGCTGATGATGTGCTCAGTATGTATCTTGCATATGAGGAAATGGGACAGGAAAGTGAAAGAGTCTGGACAGACAGTTGCTGGTTTGAAAGTGAACTTCGCCGGACAAGAGAAGAGCTGGACCGTGTGCGAGAGCAGAAGGAATTCTTCGAGAAAGAATGTGATGGAATCTGGCACTCGGCATCATTTATGATTGGAAGAACCATCACCGCAGTTCCGAGACTTTGCAGAGGTGGAGTACGCTGTGTGCAGGAGCATGGATTTGGTTATACATTGAAGCATGCGCTGCATAAGGTGACACATTCATAGATTTATAGACAAATAAATGCGATTGGTAAGTTTTGCAGGTGTCAGATATGTGACAGATGGGAACTATTTGGTACATAGGTATACGGATGATTTGACTTTGAGAGGTACGATTATGCAGTTTCAAAATATTGTGTCTTTGGGATATAACTGTGAGGTTTCTTTTCGGATTGAGGATTTTATTCACGATAAGATAAAGTCTTATCCATTTTCATGGGCTTATATAAAGGATCAGAAAAAATTTCTGGACGCACTTCAGAATCTGGATGACATTTTAAAGCATGAGATTGAAGTTCTCCCGTGGGGAATGTTTTTAGACAAGAAATATGGAATTTCTTTTCACGGAAAAGGAGATAAGGCAGCACTTTTTCAGGAAGATGGAACCGTAAATCAGGCAGTGGCTGATTCGATGATTGAGGAACTGAAATCACGGGAAAATTATCTGATTGAGAAGTTAAAAAAGCTGCTTGAATCCGATCAGACAACCCTGTTTATTGTAAAAGTTCCAAGCAAAAAAGATGGAAAAGAGAATGCAGAGTTTATCCAGGGAGTACTGAAATTTTTGAAAGAACATTATGTCTCGCAGAAATTCATGCTTCTTGCAGTGGCAGAAAAGAGCCATCTTGAATTTATAAAGTTCCTTGGTGAAGATGTTTGTGATAAGTTTCTGACGGTTCGGAGCGTTGAGGCGTTTGCGGAGGATGAAAATACGCAGACTGGCGGAGATATTGCCGGATGGATGGATGTAATCGGCAGATGTGGAGAATATTATCCCTCTCCAGAAGAACAAGAAAAGCGGGATGAGAGATTACGGAATCAGATTCAGGAACTTGAAAAACAGAGAGACGAGCTTTTGACTGCGAAAAACTGGCTGGATGAGCAGTATCACTTTAAGGATACTCGAATCGAAGAACTTGAAAAGTGGGTAGCAGAGCTTGAGTCAGGAAAAAAATGGCTGGAAGAGCATGGACAAGAGCAGGAAAAGTATATCGCACAGTTGAGACATATTATCTCTGGACTGATGAAAGCATAAGGATTTTAAATTTTAGATGTAAAATATAAGTTTGTTGAATAAAAATAGACTGTTTACAGAAAAAATAGAAAGAAGACAAAGAGTCCGGGTAACCGGACTCTTCTGAAAAAGTAGAACTTTCAGGAAGAATGGAAAATTTCAGGTGAGGTATAGAAATTGAATTCTGAAAAAACGAATAGAAATTGGAAAAAATGGGGAATGGAGTTGCTGATTACCATCGCAATTTCCATTCTTTTGCCGTATACCATGCTGAGTGATCGATTTTCCAATCATTCGGCAGATGCAACGATTGCGATCACGGATACTGCTCAGAAAAACAGTAAATCAGGTGGAACAGATGTAAGAATCACCAGAATGCGAATTGATGATGAAGATTTACCTTTAGAAAAGTTGGAAAAGAGCAGTGCGTGGAGATATGAGGACAGCATTTGGATGGCAGTAAATCCGGACTCTCCGGAAACGATGACCTATCATGTGGAAAATGCAAAACGAGTGGAGATTTATTTTCAGAAGCATGATGGATCTGGAATTGCAGAAGTCTCGATAAATGGAAAGAGGGCCGGCCGGATTGATCTGTATTCTCCGACGTGGAAGGATCTTGAATTCAGACATAATATCGGCGCAGTTTCCATTCAAAAGCATATTGCTTTATTTGTTTTAGTAGTTTTTTTGGTTGCGGGAAGTGTGCATATGTTCCCATATGCGTGGAATGAATGGAAAAAAAGGGACGACAGAGTCCGATGGGGTGGTACGGTTCTCGCCTTTTATGCGGTTTTGTGGTTTGGCAGTCTGTACTTTGATCAAAATATCTATGCAATGGAATGTTGTGTGTGGACGGGGATCATGCTGACTGGAGGTATTGGAACTTCTGAATATTTGAGGGAGAAAGATTGCCGGATCGGAAAGTATGAGAAGATGGCAAATGGTTTCTGGCTTTTGGTACTCTCGTACAGCATCTTCTTTGCAGCTGAACTGGTGGGAAGCAATGTAGAAAATATTTCGGGAATTTATATGTTGGGAAATATGGGGATCTATTTCCTGATGGTTTTGATTCTGTATATGATCACACGGACAGTTACGGGATCTTTTCTTTTTCCGGCAATTTTGAGTTATATTTTTGCAGTCGCAAATTATTTTGTGAATTCTTTCCGGGGAACTCCGATCACACCGGGAGATTTTCTTGCAGCAGGAACAGCGAAGAATGTATTTTTAAACTACAGATATGAGTTTCAGTGGGAAATGTTTGCCGCACTCTGGTTTCTTATTTTCTGCTTTGTCATTACCTGGTATCTTTATGGATTTCAGAGAGAAGGAAAGCGGGAAATGCGGGTGTGGATCCTGCCGTTTGCCCTTCTGGCAACAGCAATCATTGGGGGCCCGTTTTTTAAACCTCAGCTGGATCTCTGGAATCTGAATTACAATGTAGAACAATACGGTATTGCGATGAGCTTTGTCTCAAATGTTCGCAGCATGCATCTGGAAAAACCGGAGGGATATTCATCGGGCGATTCTGAATCAGAGTATGCAGAGTTCATTGAGGCGCCGGGGGCAGATCAGGGATTTCACCCGAATGTGATAGCAATCATGAATGAGAGCTTTTCTGATCTCAGTGTGATCTCCTCGAAATTAAATAATGAGGACTATCTGTCCTATTTTAATTCTCTTCAGGATAATTTTGTGAAAGGACATATGCTTGTCTATCCGATTGGTGGAGGAACTGCAAATACGGAATATGAATTTCTGACAGGAAATTCAATGGAGTTTTTACAGGGCACGATTCCTTATCAGCAGTTTATCAATAAAAATGGAACGTATTCAATTGCACAGATTCTGAAGGCGAGAGGATATCACACGATAGGAATTCATCCGTATGATAAGAGCGGATATGGAAGATATCGCGTATATCCACGTCTTGGATTTGATGAATTTCTTGATCTTCAAGATTTTGACAATCCGGAGTTAGTCCGTGAGAGATATGCGTCGGACAAGGCGTCCTATGAGAAAGTCATTGAGGAATTTGAAAAAAATCAAAGTTCAGGAAAACCGGTGTTTATCTTTAATGTCACAATGCAGAATCACAGCGGATATGACACCGGCTATTTTAAGGACAATGCTGTTCGCGTTCCGGGGTATGAGGGAAAGTTTCCAAATGCGGAGGAATATTTGACTTTGATTAAGGAGTCAGATCAGGACTTATCGGTTCTTCTTGACTATTTCCGTTCTGTGAAAGAGCCGACAGTGATTGTGTTCTTTGGTGATCATCAGCCGATGGTTGAGACCGAGTTTTATGAGACTCTGGTCGGAAAACCCCTCTCCGAGTGGACGCTTGCGGAAGCGCAGAAGCGCTATATTGTTCCATTCTTTATCTGGGCGAACTATGACATTGAAGCGCAGAATGATATGTTCATCAGTGCCAATTATCTCTCAGAGCTCATGTTTGAGAAAGCGGGAATGGATCTGGTTCCGTATCAGGATTTCTTAAAAGAAGTGCGCGCGGAGATTCCGGCGATGAATGGAAACGGATATCTTGACCGGGAAGGCAACTGGCATGAGCCGAGTGAGAAAAATCCGCTTTTGCAGGAGTACTGGAGACTCCAGTACCGGAACATGTTTGACAAAAAGATCCACTATTGACAAGGTCTCATCTTTTTGGCATAGTGGGAAGAAGTGATGAAATGTTTATTTTCAGGAGGAAAAAATCATGTATGATTATCTGATAGTAGGAGCTGGCCTCTACGGCGCTGTATTTGCCCGTGAAGCCGTGAAAAAGGGAAAAAAGGTATTGGTTATCGACCGGAGACCAAACATCGCAGGAAACGTCTATACGGAGGAGATTGAGGGAATCAATGTGCACAAGTATGGTGCGCACATTTTCCATACTAACAACAAAAAAGTCTGGGACTATGTGAATCAGTTTGCGGAGTTTAACCGTTTCACGAACTCTCCGGTTGCAAACTACAAGGGAGAGTTGTATTCCCTGCCGTTCAACATGTATACTTTTAACAAGATGTGGGGAGTTGTGACGCCGGAGGAAGCTGCCGCAAAGATTGAGGAACAGAAGAAAGCAGCGGGAATCACGGAGCCGAAGAACCTTGAGGAGCAGGCAATCAGCCTTGTCGGAACGGATATTTATGAGAAGCTGGTAAAGGGCTACACGGAGAAACAGTGGGGACGTCCGTGTTCTGAACTTCCGGCATTTATCATCAAGCGTCTGCCGGTTCGTTTCACTTTCGACAACAACTACTTCAATGCGTTGTATCAGGGAATCCCGATGGGCGGTTACACCAAGATGGTTGCCGGTATGCTCGATGGCATTGAGGTGAAGCTGGGAGTTGACTATCTGGAGAACAAGGCGGAGTATGATGCGATGGCGGACAAGGTGATTTACACTGGTGCGATCGATGCTTATTTTGATTTCTGTCTGGGAACGCTTGAGTACCGCTCTGTGCGTTTTGAGACAGAGGTTTTAGACAAGCCGAATTTCCAGGGAAATGCCGCTGTGAATTATACCGATGCCGAGACACCTTGGACGAGAATTATTGAGCATAAGTGGTTTGAGTTTGGCACCCAGCCAAAGACGGTAATCAGCCGCGAGTACAGTTCTGAGTGGAAGCCGGGAGACGAGCCGTACTATCCGGTAAATGATGAGAAGAACGGTGCGATGTATGAGGAATACCGGAAGCTGGCTGAGAAGGAGAGCAAGGTGATTTTCGGCGGCCGTCTTGGTGAGTACAAGTATTATGATATGGATAAGGTTATTGAGTCTGCGCTGAATATGGCAGAGAAAGAGCTGTGAGAGCTGTAAAACCTTTAAAAACTATAAAGGACGGCAGCGCATCAGATTGTATCACAGCAAAGCAGAATAAAATCGTATAAAAACAGCAAGAGAACCTGAAGCTGACAAGGAGATTATAAAGATGTCAGTCTCAGGTTCTCTTTTGCTGTAATCAGGTTGTTATGTCAGGGTATCTGATCAGGTATCTAATGAGTCAAAAAGATCGGAGTCATAGAACTCTCGAATCGAGACGCCGAGTGCACCGGCGATTCGAGAGATGTTGACAATGCCGGGGTTGCGGCTTCTTCCGCTAAGAATGTTTTTGTAGGTCGTTGGCGGCATTCCGGCAAGGGAAGCATTTCGATAGGCGCTGATTCCTCGCTGTTCACAGAGCTCTCGAATGCGACAGTTCGTGGCTTCGCAGATATTCATACAGGATCCCCCTTGATTGAAAACGGCTTTGCTACTCGTCCTGGTCCAGATTGTCAAATACATCAGAATCATAGAATTCTCGAATGGAAACGCCGAGAGCGTCGGCAATCTTATTGATGTTGACAATTCCGGGATTTTTGCTTTTTCCGTTCATGATACTTTTATAGGTAGACGGGGGCATTCCTGCGAGAAATGCGGTTCGGTAAGCAGTCTGTTTTTTTTCTTTACACAATTCCCGAATCCGGGTACTGGTTGCTTCACAAATGGTCATTTATCTCTCCTTTTTATGGTAATTTTAGGATAAATTTCCATTTGAAAAGGGCGATATATCGCCCTAAATGGCGCTTTTATGTCGAAAAATGTATAAATATGCCACAAAAAATGTCTTTGTTTGCAAAAGACGTGGAATACAGCGGATGGGCGATGATTTTTAGGGATTTTTTTAGGGACTTTTTAGAAAGGAAAACGACAAAAAATTCCCCACCTACAAACAAGATATGCAGGTGGGGAAGAGGAGTGCCGAGACCATCGTGCCTCGGCGTGAAAATGTGACAAGGCACATCCTTTTTTATCAGTGTGCGTCTGCGGAAACAGCCCTCGAATAAATTTTTCTCATGATGGATTCCACCTGAGGCTGGGAAAATTTTGTGCAGTGGGCTGCATTAAATTTGCCCATCTCTTTGAGCTGCTGCGGATCTGCGGTCAGGGTGAGAAGACCTTTTTTAAAACTGTCGGCATCATCCGCTTTGCGGATCATAATTCCGCCGGGACAGAATTCAAGATTTTCCTCTGTCCGGGACGGAGTTCCCATGAGATCCTGATTTCCGCGGATATCTGAACAGAGTACAGGACAGCCGCAAGCCATCGCTTCGAGCAGTCCCATCGGAAGGCCCTCCTGATAGGACGGGAAAACATAGAGATCACAGGCCTGACAGAGATCTAAAATATCTTTTCGATAACCGGCAAAGATCACGACCTTGTCGAGCGATAATTCTTTTGCCAGTGATTTGAGATACTCATCAAGTTTTCCGTGACCGCAGATCACATAGCGGATCGACGGAGAGAGTCGTCCCTCCTGTTTGAGCATGGCAAGTGATCTCAGAATGGTTTCGTGATTTTTGCGTTTGATGAGTTCGCCGGAGGAGAGCAGAAAGACGGCATCATCCGCAAGCCCGAGTTCTTTGCGCTTCTGTCTGTTTTTCTCCTCGCTGTATTCAGGGATCCGGTTTAAGTCTATTCCGGCTCCGGGAATGTAATCGACATAGCGGGCATGGAAAGAATGTTTGGCGCGCTTGTAATCTTCCTGATTGATGCAGAGCTGCTGTAAGGTAAAACGCGACAGGAAGCGTTCCATCGGGTAATAAAAAAGCCAGTTGATGAGCGGAGCACCTGTAAAAAAGTGAAAACCATGAGCCGTATAGATCACAGGGCCGGTGTGAGTGCTGTGTGCGGCAAGGCGTGCCATGACTCCGCCCATCGGAGTATGGCAGTGAACGAGAGAAAAAGATTCTTCCTTCATCAGGCGGCAGAGCTGGCGGTAAATTTTGATGTTGGACGGATCGAAAGGACTGCGGACAAAATCAATCTGGTGCCGGATGATTCCGGTTCCGTCGAGGCGATGGTTGTCATTGCCGTAGGAGGGCATATTGTAATTTGCGGCGTAATGAACCTCATATCCCATCTCCTGCAAAATGTGGACATTGTTCATCTCGAATTGAGGAACGAATCCGCTCACTGTGGTGACGAGAAGTACTTTCTTTTTTGATGTTGGGTTACTCATATGTTTCTGTTACCTGAACCTTTCTAATAATAAAGTGGAGGACATTTTACAGTACATGTACAATGATTTTTGATAGACTGACAGCCGGCAGCAAATGGAAAACAGGACGCTCATCCATGCATTCCATGATTCCATGCTGTGTAAGCATTTTAAACAGAGTATACAAGGTATACTATACCACAAAATAAAAGAGAAAAGATATGGAACGCCGGTGGATAAAAATGATTTTTCTGATTCTGCGAAAAATGTGGAAAACCTGTGAGATGCTTGCCTGTGGAAAACAACTTTGGTATGATGGAATTCAGAAAAGTGAAGTGGGGATACAGGGATGAAAAAACATTTGTGGAGGAAAGAGTTATGATAAAAAAATGGGAAGTGCTGGATCGAAAAACTGTTTTAAAGGATCGGTGGATCGACATTGAGGCGAGCAAATGCAGATTGTCAGACGGAACTGTGATTGAGCCATTTTATGTGAATCACATTCCGGATTTTGCTGTGATTGTTCCCGTGACGGAGGAGGGAAATGTGATACTTGTGCGCCAGTATCGCCACGGAGTTGAGGAGGTTCTTCTGGAGCTTCCGGCAGGATGCATGGAGCCGGGCGAGGCGCCGGAGATTGCTGCGCGCAGGGAGCTTGCGGAAGAGACCGGATGTACGGGAGGAGAGTGGGAATTCCTGTTTAAGCTGGCGCCGGATGCATCGAAGTCGAGCAACTATGCGTGGTGTTTTCTGGCAAAGGGTGTGAAGCGAACCCAGGGTCAGCACCTTGATGAGACGGAAGAACTCGAGATTGTTGAGATGTCTGTTTCCAAGGTTAGAGAGGAACTGGAAAAAGGGACATTTGTGCAGGCAGTTCATGCGGCAGCACTCTATGCAGCACTGGGAAAAATATTCTGAGAAGCGCACACCACGTCCATAGCTGTTTGAACTTGGGTGGGGTGTGCGCTCGTTTTTAGATTGGCTAAAAAACAAGTACTGCCTATACAAATTAATTCTGCTGATTTTTCTGGAGCTGTTCGATCTCTGCAAGATATTTTTTCTTTTCTCCGAGGAGATCCCAGATCATATCATGCATCCAGTCGATGGTTTCCTGCTGTTTGGCAGCCTCCGATTCCATATGGGCGATGCGCTCTTTATAATGTGCGGTGACTGCACAGAATTGGCATAAATTTTTCCCCGAGATGGGAGTTTCTGAGTTTAAAATCTGAACAAGCATTTCAATAAAACGGGAATTGCTCGGACGTTTTTGATTGTCAGAATCAGGTCCGCAGAAAAATTCTTTTCCGCCGCTTTTCCAGATCTTTTCGACCATGGTTCGGAGATTTCGCTCCACACATTTGCGGCTCGTGTGATAGAGATCTGCGATTTCTGGATAAATACATTTTGTGATGGAATTCAAGGTCTCCGGGTGTTCGAGAGCGATCTCGACAGCACGGATGCAAAACTTGTATCCACTGTAATGTTCACCAGCGCCGAATTGCTGGAGAATGGTTTCTAGTTCCGTTTTTCTTTCGTACATGACAAAGCCTCCGCTTTCTGCTATTGCAATCTTATATGGTTCATATCTGGAAATCAAACAGAAGCGGTCGACATTTTTCGACGCATCCAGTTTGCATACGTTTTGAGTGGGTTTTGCATATGCTCTGCATATGTTCTGCCTGCTTTCTGGATATGTCTGGTCTCTTTTTTGTGTCGTTCTGGCAGATCTCCATCAGGTTTCCCGAGCGCAAAGACTGCAAAATGAATTTTTTTGCACGCTCTGAATCTCATTAAATCAGACCAGATCTCAAAAACGGGTGCATTATAGAGTTACCGGATACAGGCGGGAATTTCTGTTCATTCTTGATTGTCATGCAGAAAGAAATAAGATATAATAATAATCAGAATTAAAACGGAAACAGCCCAGAACAGTCGAGCATTTTGAAAATTTTTAAGAATTTTGCGATGGGATGAGGGGTGTTTGACATTTTGGGGTGTCTGCGGAATATTGATCATGAGGGGGAGACGGATGGATAAGGTATTATATGATTTGATGGATTGGGCAGGAATTGAAGAGATTGTATATTCGGAGGCGGCAAATCCAGAGCGTCTTCTGGGACCGCATATGACGGAAGAGGGACTGGTCATTCAGGCGTTTATTCCGCGTGCGGCGGGAGTGACTGTGAAGCTTACGGCAGGCGGGAAAAAATATCCGATGGAGCAGCAGGATGAGGCAGGATATTTTGCAGTGCGGATTCCGAGAAAGAGCATGGCAAAGTACACGCTTGTGATTACCTGGGATACCGGAGCAGAGGAAGAGATTCATGATCCGTATGCATTTGCATCTCAGTACACCGAGGATGAAAAGAAGAAATTTGCGGCCGGAACTTACTATGATGTTTATGAGAAGATGGGCGCACATCCGATGGAGATCGACGGGGTGAGCGGTGTATTCTTCTCCGTGTGGGCACCTTGTGCAATGCGTGTGAGTGTTGTCGGAAACTTTAACAGCTGGGATGGCCGCCGTCATCAGATGAAACGTCAGGGGGATTCCGGCATTTTTGAACTTTTTATTCCGGGAGTTCAGAGCGGAGAGATCTATAAGTATGAGATCAAGACACATCGCGGAGAGCCGATGCTGAAAGCAGATCCGTATGCAAATTATGCGGAGCTTCGCCCGAATAATGCTTCGATTGTCTGGAACACGAACCAGTTTGCATGGACAGATGACGACTGGATGGCAAAGAGAGCGAAGACGGACTCGAAGGATCTGCCGATGTCCATCTATGAGCTTCATCTTGGCTCCTGGATCCGCAAGGAACTTGCAGTCGATGAAAATGGACAGGAGGTAGTTGGTTCCGAGTTCTATAATTACCGCGAGATCGCACCGAGACTTGCTGAGTATGTAAAGAAAATGGGATATACCCATGTGGAACTGATGCCGGTGATGGAGCATCCGCTCGATGCGTCCTGGGGATATCAGGTGACAGGATACTATGCTCCGACAAGCCGTTACGGAACTCCGGATGATTTTATGTATTTCATGAACTATATGCATGAGCAGGGAATCTCTGTGATTCTCGACTGGGTACCGGCACACTTCCCGCGCGACAGCTATGGCATGGCATGTTTTGATGGAACCTGTGTGTACGAGCATCAGGATCCGAGACAGGGTTCACATCCGCACTGGGGAACTCTGATTTACAATTATGGTCGTCCGCAGGTATGCAATTTCCTGATTGCAAATGCCCTGTTCTGGGCGGAGAAGTATCATGCTGACGGAATCCGTATGGATGCAGTTGCATCGATGCTGTATCTTGACTATGGCAAGAATGAGGGTGAGTGGATTCCGAATATTTACGGCGGACATGAGAATCTCGAGGCAGTGGAGTTCCTGAAACATCTGAACAGCGTTTTCAAGAAACGTGAGAAAGGAGCTGTCCTGATCGCTGAGGAGTCTACGGCATGGCCGCAGGTCACCGGAGATGTAAAGGACGGAAGTCTTGGATTTGACTATAAGTGGAATATGGGATGGATGAATGATTTCACCGGATATATGCAGTATGACCCGTATTTCCGCAGTCATCACTACGGTGAGCTGACATTCAGCATGCTCTATGCATACAGTGAAGATTTCATTCTGGTATTCTCTCATGATGAGGTGGTACATGGAAAGGCTTCGATGCTCTTGAAGATGCCGGGCGAAACGTATGAGGACAAGGCGGCAAACCTGCGTGCGGCTTACGGATTCATGTACGGACATCCGGGAAGAAAACTTCTGTTTATGGGTCAGGAGTTTGGACAGATTTCCGAGTGGAACGAAAATGAAGAGCTTCCGTGGGATATTCTGGAATATCCGCTGCACAAAAATATGCAGAACTATGTGAAGGCACTGAACGAATTCTATACCTCCCATCCGGCACTCTATCAGAAGGATTTCGAACCGGAAGGTTTTGAGTGGATCAACTGTACTTCTGCAAATGATGATATTGTGGTCTTCCTCAGAAAGACAGATAAGCCGGAAGAGACGCTTCTGTTTGTCTGCAACTTTGCACCGGTGGAGCATGAGAGCTTTGGTGTTGGCGTTCCGTTCCATGGAAAATATAAAGAGATCTTCAACAGTGATGCGAGTGCATTCGGCGGAAGCGGAAAGGGAAATCCGAGAGTCAAGACGAGCAAGGCAGAAGAGTGCGATGAGCGTCCGGAGTCGATTGTGATTGATGTGCCGCCGATGTCTGTGACGGTATTCTCCTGCACGCCGGCAGCAGCGAAGAAAGCAGCTTCCACCCGCACAACAGCTAAGAAGAGCACAAAGAGTGTAAAGAGCACCGCAGAGAAGGCAGAGAAAGCGGAGCAGACAGAAACTGCAAAGGCTACGAAGGCAACGAAGACAACGAAGGCTACAAGAGCAGCAAAGACTGTGAAATCTGTAAAAGAGAAGGCTGCGGAGAAAGTGGAATCAGTAGTTGCTCCGGTAACGGAAGAAAAGAAAACGGAGACGAAGCCGATTGAAGGAGTTAAAAAGGTAGTTGAAGCGGTTGCTCCGGCAGCTGAAGGAAAAGCAAAAGCTGAGGCGAAAGTGGAAGCATCGGCAAAAGCTGAATCAGAGAAAGAGAAGCCGGTAGTAAAGGTTGAGGCTGAACCGAAGCCGGAGGAGAAGCCGGCAGAAGTTGCAGCGGTAAAAGCCGAGACAAAACCGGAAGAGACAAAGCCTGTTGCGAAGAAACCGGCAAGAGGAAACCGTGCGAGAGCAAAGAAAAATTTAAAGAAACATACAAAGAAGAATAAGTAAGTAAAATAATAAGAGAAAGCCCATCCTCTCAATTTTTTGTGAGAATGGGCTTTTGAGGTAGCGGATGAAATTCTTATTGCGGTTATATTTATTGGCTGTTATAATTAAAACAAGGGTGCTACCTTATAACGGTAGGCGGTTAGTCCTTCAACAGAGGGACTGTGGTCTACACTCCGTTTCGGTCGGTGCTCAACGAGTGCCACTGGCACTCAGCACCCCTCTGATTACATAGAAACCTGAAAAGGAATCCATGGGAAAGGAGGGCTAAGCCAATGAGTATTATAGATTTTATCGCAGTGATAAGTTTCGGCTTAACCTGCTTTAGTGTCGGATACACATTAGGTAAAGATAATCATAAATCACAAAAATAGCCGCCCAGGTCTGGTAAACTAAGCGACTATTTTTGTTTCAGTTTATATCGGGCTAACCGTCTATCAGTAGCACTCTCTTTCTTTAATTATACTATCATGAGTTATTAAAAATGTCAATTAGCGAACATTTTCATTTCTTTCCCATGTTAAATTTAGAAATTGAAAGAATCCGTATCTGCGCGGTAAGCGATCTCTCCGTTGCAGATCGTGTAATGTACTTTTCCGAACAGGGTCTCACCGAGGAACGGGGAGTTGCTGGATTTCGAGTGGAAGTTCTCGACTGTCCACGATTCATCCGGATCAAACAGGACGAGGTCTGCGTCGGATCCGGCACCGATCCAGCCTTTTGTCGTCTCTAAGTGATAGAGGGTTGCCGGGTTCAGTGTCATTTTTGCGAGAAGCTCGGAGAGGGAGAGGTGGCCGGCACGCACAAGGCTTGTGATGCCGAGCGCAAGGGCAGTCTCGAGTCCGATGATACCGCTCGGACACTCAGTCAACGGCCTGGACTTCTCTTCTGCGCTGTGCGGAGCATGGTCAGTCGCGATGACGGTGATGATATTTTCTTTGAGTCCGCGGATGATTTCTTCACGGTCGGACGGGGTACGCAGAGGCGGGTTCATTTTAGCGAGAGAGCCGTGTTTGAGCACTGCGCTCTCATCAAGTGTGAAATGATGAGGCGTAACCTCAGCGACAATGTGGGCGCCGAGATCCTGGGCCAGTTCGACGAGGCGGACAGAGTGACCGGAGCTGATGTGCTGGATGTCGATGACAGCACCGGTGTCGAGAGCCAGCATGCAGTCGCGGGCGACGAGGACATCCTCTGCGGCAGCAGGAGAACCGCCGATTCCGAGCTTGTCAGAGACAGCTCCGCGGTTGATGCCGTTGTTTGTGATAAGAGCAGGGTCTTCCTCATGAAAACTTAACGGTACGTTCAGGCGAACGGCTTCTTCCATCGCCCTGCGCACGAGGGAGGAATCCCTGAGCGGGATGCCATCATCGGTAAAGCCGACTGCTCCATGTGCTTTGAGCTCTTCCATGTCTGTGAGGATTTCACCCTTCATGCCGACGGTGATATTTGCGGCGGTGAGCACGTTGATTCCGGTCTTCTTGCCCTCGCGGATGACATACTCGAGCGTTTCTACGTTGTCAACTGGCGGTTTTGTGTTTGCCATGCAGACAACCGTTGTAAAGCCACCGGCAGCGGAAGCCATTGCTCCGGTATGGATATCCTCTTTGTAGGTGAGTCCCGGATCACGGAAATGTACATGAACATCGATGAGTCCCGGGGCAACCACAAGACCGCGCGCATCAATGATCGAATCGCAGTTTGGATAACGGTCCGCCAGATTTGCTCCCATCTCTACAATTTTTCCATTTTCAACAGCTACATCCATGACGGCGTCGGTTCCTGTCTTCGGATCGATCACCCGTCCACCTTGAATCAGCATCATAATCTTTTGTCCTCCTAACAATCCAATCGTTGAAACACTGAAAAACAGCTCTGTAAAAATCTCGGTAACTGCTTATAAATTTAGCATATCACGAAATGCGGAAAATGAACAGAAAGACAGGAAGAAAAGTGAAGAAAGAAAATGGATCAAAAGAACAAAAAGAATGTTACTGTATACGAGTGAAAAATTTTTGAACAGACAGAAAAAAACCGCAGCCGTCTGCAAGCAAAATCAGGCGGACTGCGGTGGGATTACTCATGGTCAGCTGTTGCTGTCGGATGCGTAAAAACTGATCAGATAAAGACCGCAGAGTCCGACCAGAGCGTAGATGATCCGTGAGAGCCAGGTCATGCTTCCGAACAGAAACGCGACCAGATTGAAATTGAAAAATCCGATTAGCCCCCAGTTGACGGCGCCGATGATGGAGAGTGTCAGCGCGGTGTAATCCATTGCTTTATTCCGCATGGCAAATATACCTCCTTTTACAGACAGTATGACACGGAAAAAGCGGAATTATACATATACGCGATATATACGCAATTAGTAAGTACGCGCAGGAAAAATATACGCGCAGGCAAAATAAAAACCTGTGACAATGTATAGCAAGCTCTGCGGGAATGTTTCATTTACATTCAGGATTTCTGCGAAAGGTTTCCGAGATAATCGCGGATTTCCCGGATGTAGATTTCTCCCATCTGACTCAAAATCACATTTTTTTTGACGAGATATCCGATCTCCATCGCTCCGCCCGGATTGTCACTCTCTCCTTCAAGCGGAACGGCAACATACTCATCTCCGTTGAGTTCTTCGCAGATGATGCCGGAGCAGAGCGTATAGCCGTTTAAACCGATCATCAGGTTCAGCATCGTGGCGCGGTCGCAGGCTTTGATGATTCGTGAGTATTCGTTGGTGCTCAGGATTTCCTCTGCAAAATAGAAAGAGCCGTTGTCGCCCTGCTCGAAAGAGAGACACGGATAGTCTGCAAGCTGGGCAAAACGGATGGAGGGCAGGGAGGCGAGAGGATGGTTTCGCCAGAGATAGACGTAGGGCTGGCAGTCAATCAGCTTATGAAATTCCAGGTTGTTGGAGTGGAAGAGTTTGGTCAGCACGGCCCGGTTAAAATCATTCAGATAGAGAATTCCGATCTCACTTCGCATCGTATTTACATCGTCAATGACATCACGGGTCTTCGTCTCACGGATTGCGAACTCATAGTCAGAAGTGTTGAAGTGTTTGACCATCTCCACAAAAGTTTTTACGGCAAAAGAGTAGTGCTGGGTGGAGACACCAAATTTCTTTTTAAGGTTTCCGTTTTTCCCATATTTGCTCTGGAGAATCTCGTACTGGTGATAGATCTGCCGGACATAGCTCAGAAACTCGGCACCGTCGTTTGTCAGAGTCACTCCGCGTCCACTCCGGTGAAAGATCAGAATGCCGGTTTCACGCTCCAGTTCCTGAATCGCACTTGTCAGCGAGGGCTGGGCGACATAGAGAAGTTCTGCTGCCTTATTGAAAGACCCGGTCTCAGAGATTGTGATCACATAGTGCATCTGCTGAAGTGTCATAGAAAAAAACTCCTTTCACAAAAAATATCCCACCCCGGCACATGTATACGGATATACAGACCGAAGTGGGATGAGAGAGACGCTTTGCGAGCGTCGATTTAAAATATGTGAGTGAGAAGAAAACTTCTGCAAGTTTTCTGTGAGTTATTTGGATTTAACCTCTTTCCACGCTTCGTTGTAGAGATCATCGACCTCATCACCCAGGTATTTGAGGACTTCACAGTTTTTCAGAGAATCCACATCCGGGAAGATGGCCTTGTTGTTCTGGAGATCTTCGTCAAGCAGATCGAAAGCGCCCTTGTTCGGGGTGGAGTAGGTGATGTACTCGAAGTTCTTCTTTGCAATTTCCGGACGGCAGAGGAAGTCGATCCATTTCTCTGCATTTTCCTTGTGCTTTGCATTCTTCGGGATTACCCAGCAGTCGATGAAGAGATCGGTTCCCTCCTCCGGAATGACGTAGATCAGATTGTCGGCAGCATTTGCCTCGTTCTGGATGTAGAGCATCTCGCCAGAATAGATGACGCCGACAGCAGCCTCGCCGCCGATCATCTTATCGCGGACCTGGTCAACCACGTAAGCCTGAACGAGAGGTTTCTGTGCGATCAGATCGTCTTTTGCCTTGGTGATCTCATCCGGGTTTGTGCTGTTCATGGAGTAGCCGTTCTTCTTGAGACCGGTCATGAAGGCACTGCGGATGCTGTCCTGCATCAGGATTTCGCCGTCAAGGCGCTCATCCCAGAGATCGGACCATTTGGTCGGAGGCTCCACGCCGAGCTCTTCAAGGCGCTCCTTGTTGTAGAGGATGCCGATCGTGCCCCAGGTGTATGGAACTGCATACTTGTTTTCCGGATCGAAGGATTTTGCAAGCTCGAGATAGAGCGGGTCAATCTCCTTGAGATTTGGGACATTGTCAAAATTGATCTCTGCGAGAAGATCATGTTCACGCATTTTCTGGATCATGAAATCAGAAGGGCAGACTGCATCGTAAGCGATACCGCCGGCTTCGATGACCGGGAACATTTCCTCGTTTGTCTCGTACATATCGTAGACAACCTCAATGCCGGTTTCTTTCTCAAACTCATCGATGACACTCTCATCGATGTACTCACCCCAGTTGTATACATAGAGCTTGTTGTCCTCATCGCCGCCCTCTTTTCCCTGAGAAGAAGCGGAGGAAGAACCACATCCTGCAAGAAGAAGGCAGGGGATGGTCAGTGCAGATGCAAACAGAAGCAGTTTTTTCATAATGTTTTTTCCCTTCTTAGTAGACATATGATGTCAGATTTTTAATTTCATTTTTTTATGTACATAGGCGACGGAGGTGGAAAAGTCAGGGCAAACCCGTGTGAGACGTCAGTGCTTAGATCGCGTAGTTTGCGATCTTATGCACTGCTACGTTGCACTGCATGTCGAGGAAGCGCCAGTGACGCTTCCGTTGACAGAACCCGGAGCGAGAGCGAGTTTGCACGACCTTTTGCCACTGTAGGAGCCGGGAACTAGTAGTCAACCAGCTAATCAGCAAACCTTGATCGAGTGTAAATTAGTTCGACTTAACCTCTTTCCACAGCTCATTGTAGATGGAGTCAGTCTCATCGCCGAGATATTCGTACACTTCGCTGTCTTTCAGAGAATCGATATCCGGGAAGACAGCCTTGTTGTTCTGGATCTCCTCGTCGAGCAGATCGAAAGCGCCCTTGTTCGGGGTGGAGTAAGTGATGTAATCAAAGTTCTGCTTTGCGATTTCCGGACGGCAGAGAAAATCAATCCACTTCTCTGCGTTCTCTTTGTTCTTCGCATTCTTCGGGATGACCCAGGAATCGATCCAGAGGTTTGTTCCCTCTTCCGGGATCACATATTCCAGAGCGTAATCGAGGCCGAGGTCTTTCACCTCGTTCTGGATGTAGAGCATCTCGCCGGAGTAGACAACGCCGACAGCAGCCTCGCCGCCGATCATCTTGTCGCGCACCTGGTCGATGACGTAAGCCTGAACGAGAGGTTTCTGATCGATCAGATCCTGTTTTGCCTGCTGAAGCTCATCTTCATTCTCAGAGTTCATGGAATAGCCGTCTTTCTTTAAAGCAACCATGAAGGCGTCGCGCACGCTGTCCTGCATCAGGATCTCGCCGCTAAGGCGTTCATCCCAGAGATTGGACCACTTGGTCGGAGCGTCCATGCCGAGCTCCTCGATCATCTTCGTGTTGTAGAGGATGCCGACGGTTCCCCAGGTGTAAGGCACGGAGTACTTGTTTTCCGGGTCAAATGATTTTGACATTTCCAGATAGGTCGGATCGATCTCCTTGAGATTTGGAACATTGTCAAAGTTGATCTCTGCGAGAAGATCATTCTCACGCATCTTCTGGATCATGTAGTCAGAAGGGCAGACCACATCGTAGTTGACACCGCCTGCTTCGATAACCGGATACATTTCCTCGTTCGTCTCGAACATATCGTAGATGACCTTGATTCCGGTCTCCTCCTCGAACTGGTCGATCACATCCTCATCGATGTATTCGCCCCAGTTGTATACATAAAGCTCATTGGAACCACTTCCGTTTCCGCTATTGTCCGCGGAGGAAGAACCAGTTGCGTTTCCGCCACAGCCGGAAAGAAGCAGGGCAGAGCATGCAGTCAGGGAGGTCAGGGATACTGCAAGTACTATTTTTTTCATAATCAAAATCTCCTCTAATTAATTAAAAAATCTTAATTAAAAAATCAAAATGTTACTGCTCCGCCTTTTTGCGCGGTGCAAAATTGCTGATAATGAGCAGAATCAAAACCGCAGCGAAGATCACGGTGGACAGTGCGTACATTGACGGTTTGATGCCTCGGCGCACCTCGCTGTAAATCAGGGTGGACAGGGTGTTGATACCTGCACCTCTCGTGAAATGGGTGATGATGAAATCATCGAGCGACATCGTGAATGCCAGCAGAAAGCCGGAGAGCACGCCCGGAAGAATGTCCGGGAAAACGACCTTGAAGAAAGCGCGAATCGGGCTTGCACCAAGATCGAGAGCCGCCTCGTAAGTGAATTTACTCGTCTGTTTAAGCTTCGGCATGACGCTCAAGATCACGTATGGAATGTTGAACGTGATGTGGGCGATCAGAACCGTCTGAAATCCAAGTGAGATGCCGAAGGCAATGAACGCAAGCATCAGGGAGATGCCGGTCACGATGTCGGCGTTGAGCATCGGGATATTTGTAATGCCCATCATGATCGTGCGCGGAACCGGCTTCATGCTGTTGATTGCGATGGCTGCCGCCGTTCCGATGATGACTGCGATCAGAGCCGATAAAAAGGCGATCAGAAGCGTATTCTGAAGGGCATCCATGATGTTACGGCTTGCAAACATCTCCGTGTACCAGAGGAGGGTGAATCCGCCCCACTGGGTACGGGACTTGGAACTGTTAAAGGACAGAACGACCATCGTCGCAATGGGCGCATATAGGAAAATCATGATGATGACGAGATAAAAATCCTGCCAGATGCGCCGGAGATTCCATTTTGATTTCTTCATGATTAGAATCCGCTCCCTTCTCCGTTTTTGTCATATTTTGCAATCAGCGCCATGCTGATTAAGATAAAGATCATCAGTACGAGGGAAAGGCCGGAACCCATATTCCAGTTGCTTCCCTTGGTGAATTCCTGCTCGATGACGTTTCCGATCAGAAGGATCTTGCTTCCACCGAGGAGGTTGGAGATGACGAAGGTGGTCAGTGCCGGAACGAACACCATGGTGATTCCGCTGATGATACCCGGTACACTTAATGGTAACCATACCCAGATGAAAGTCTGGAAAAAGTTGGCTCCGAGGTCGCGGGCGGCATTGATCGTGTTGTCGTCAATCTTGCATAAAACATTGTAAATCGGAAGAACCATGAACGGCAGGAAATTGTAAACCATGCCGAGGATGATCGCTCCCGGGGTGTTGATCAGGTTCTGCTTCGGCAGATGAAGCATACCGAGGATACCGTTGATGACGCCGGCTTTCTCAAGCAGGGTCTGCCATGCAAGGGTGCGGAGCAGGAAATTCATCCACATCGGAAGGATGAAGATGAAGACGATAAAACTGCCGCTTCCGACATTCCGGTTTCGCAGGATCATTGCGAGCGGATAGGCAAGCACAAGGCAGATGATCGTGCTCACAAAGGAGAGCCCGAGGGAGAGCCAGAGTGCCTTGATGTGTTCCGGTGTTGAGATCGACAGAACGTTTGCGAGCGTGAACGCTCCGCTCTTGTCAGTCAGTCCGTAGTACACGATCAGGGCGAGCGGGATGATCGTAAAGCCGATCATCCAGAAAAGATAAGGTCCGGATAATAATTTCTTATTCATTGACTCCAACCGCCTCCTCATCTTCAGAAGCAGGTTTGTTCATGATCTGGATGTTGAACGGATCAACGCGCAGGCCCACTTTTTTGCCGACCGGGCAGAGGGTGGTGGAGTGAACCAGCCACTCAAAGCCGTCCGGGGTTGTGATTTCCATCTCGTAGTGGACACCCTTGAAGATCAGGTGTGTGCAGGTTCCGGTCAGGGTACCCTGCTCCGGCTCGACAAGTTCGATATCCTCAGGACGGATCACGACGTCGACCGGCTTATTGGTGCCAAATCCCTTGTCGACACAGGCAAATTTGGCGCCGAAGATCTCTACGAGCTCATCGTGAAGCATCACGCCCGGAACGATGTTGCTCTCACCGATGAAGTCGGCGACGAATGCGTTCTCCGGCTCGTTGTAGATCTGCTCCGGAGTGCCCATCTGCTGAATGTAGCCCTGGTTCATGACGACGATCGTGTCGGACATCGTCAGTGCCTCCTCCTGATCGTGGGTGACGTAGATGAAGGTGATGCCGAGCTCATTTTTCAGGCGGATCAGCTCATACTGCATATCCTGGCGCAGCTTTAAGTCGAGAGCGCCGAGCGGCTCGTCGAGAAGCAGAAGGCGAGGCTCGTTTACAATCGCGCGCGCGATCGCGATACGCTGCTGCTGACCTCCGCTGAGGGAGTCAACCGTGCGCTTCTCGTAGCCGTCGAGGTTTACGAGTTTGAGCGCATATTTGATTTTATCGTCGATGTATGCCTTTGATTTGCCCTTGATCTTCAAACCAAAAGCGATATTCTCTGCAATGTTCATGTGGGTGAACAGCGCGTATTTCTGAAATACGGTGTTTAACTGGCGCTTGTTCGGCGGAAGATCATTGATCTCGGTGCCGTCGAAAATGACTTTGCCGGTGTCTGCTTTCTCAAAACCTCCGATGATTCTCAAGGTTGTGGTTTTTCCGCAGCCGCTGGGGCCAAGAAGCGTGACAAATGTATTTTCTTTTACGGAAAGATTTAAGTCATCCAGAACCATTGTCCCGTCAAAGCTCTTGGAAATATTCACTAAATCGATTAAAGACTGACCCATGTACGTCTCCTCCTCATGTGTGTGATCCGTTTTTATCCAAAATTAAAAACTTGGCGGAGAGCTGACCCAGATCAGAGTTGCTCCCGCTTTGCTGGTCAAATAATGTTGTTTGTCCGCGGTGAAGTAGAAGGATTCCCCCTTCTTTGCGCGGTAAGTTTTGCTCCCGATATGAATGGCGACACTGCCCTGAAGCACGTAGCCGAATTCCTCTCCCTCATGAGGAGTGTCCGGGTAGGTGGAACCGCCGGCTTCCAGCGTGAGGAGGATTGGTTCCATCACATTTTTCTGGGCGTTTGGAATGATCCACTTGATTGTGTTTTTTAAGTCTGCCTCATATTTCTCAAAATAATCCGCTTTTCCAAATACGATCTGTTCCTCCGGCGTCTCATTGAAGAATTCTCCCAGAGAAGTACCGAGACACTGTAAAATATCGGTCAGGGTCGCAATGGAGGGAGAAGTTAAGTTCCTCTCCAACTGGGAAATAAAGCCTTTGGACAGTTCCGCACGGTCAGCCAGCTCTTCCTGTGTGAGCCCTTTTAAGATTCTCAGCTCTTTCAGCTTTAAACCGATATCCATACAGATGCCTCCTGAAGATCCGGATATTTCCGGATACTTTTTGTTGCCTTGCATAGCAAGGACGCGCCGGCGACGCGTCCAATGTTAACCAAAAAGTTTAGAAATATTAAATCAATGTAAAATTAATCTCAAAGTTTAGTATTAATAAACACAAAACAACATTCATTATACAGAAAAATCTCTGTATGTCAATAGATTCTCAATAGATTTTTTCAGGAGAGTGTGGTAATATAGAAACAGTTGTTACTGTATACAGACAGGAAGTTTCTGAACGGTAACAAATCGTATTTGTGAAGAGAAACGAAAGACCGAAAAGGGGATCTAAGGAGGAATTGAAAATGGCTGTTTCAGGAAAATATATGGCATATGTAGGTTCTTATTCTTACACAGGAAAAGCGAAGGGAATTACCGTCTACGACGTGGATGTGGAGAAAGGCGTTTTTCACGAGCGCTGTGAAGTGGAAGTGGACAATTCTTCTTATGTGATTGCATCCAGCGACGGAAAGACTCTGTACTCGATCGCAGATGAGGGTGTTGTGGCATTCCGAATTCTTGAGAACGGCAGCCTTTCCAGACTGAACAGTGCAAAGATCAACGGCATGAGAGGCTGTCATCTCTCTACAGATGCCGATGACAAGTATATTTTCGTATCCGGATATCATGACGGAAAAGCGACAGTTCTGCGTCTGAGAAAGGATGGCGGAGTCGGCGAGATCGTGGATGGCGTCTTCCACAAGGGACTCGGAAGTGTTGCAGAGAGAAACTTCCGCCCGCATGTGAGCTGCTGCCGCCGTACCCCGGACAACAAGTTTGTTCTGGCAGTTGACTCCGGTCTGGATCAGGTAAAGATCTACAAGTTCGATGAGAAGGACGAGCACCTGGTACAGGTTGACATGATCCCGTGCGACATCGAGTCCGCACCGCGCTGCTTCCGCTTCAGCTCCGACGGAAAGTTTGCATATCTGCTGTCTGAGCAGAAGAACACGATCGACGTATTTACTTACGAAACGGGAAATCGTGTGCCGAAGATCGAGAAAATCCAGACGATCTCGACAACCGGCAAGAAGGCAAGCCAGCAGACGGCAGCCTGTGCACTGAGATTTTCACCGGATGAGAGACATATGTTCTGCGGAAATGCCGGAGATGAGACCGTTTCTGTATACAACCGTGATCCGGAGACGGGTCTGCTGACCCAGATCTGCTGTCTGCCGATCAGCGGAGAGTATCCGAAGGATATCGCCGTATTCCCGGACGACAGACACATTGCCTGCATCAACCACGGAAGCGGCACGATCACATTCTTCAAGGTGGACTATGAGAAAGGTCTGCTGATCATGAGCGCAAATGAGATCAAGTGCAACGAGCCGAACAGCTGTGCAATCGTAAAAGTCAGCGACTAATGGAAAGTCAGCGACGGATCCGGCAGCCAATCTGAAAGAAAATTTGAGAATGGACCGGAGTGTGAGCAGAGAGAGGGCCGGGCTGTCAGAAAGAGATTCGGGACAGTCCGGCAGAACAGGAGTGAGAGAAGAATGGCAGGATCAACATTTGGGACTGTGTTTCGCGTTATGACCTGGGGAGAGTCCCATGGAAAGGGAATCGGTGTCACGATCGACGGATGTCCGGCAGGCCTTCCGCTGAGCGAGGAGGACATCCAGCCTTATCTGAACAGGAGAAAACCGGGCCAGAGCCGTTACACGACAGCGAGACAGGAGAGTGATCTTGTAGAGATCTTATCGGGCGTCTTTGAGGGAAAGACGACTGGAACTCCGATTGCGATGATGGTTCGGAATACGGATCAGAGATCGAGAGATTATGGAAATATCATGGATGTGTACCGCCCGGGTCATGCGGACTTTGGATTTGACTCCAAATACGGATTCCGCGATTACCGTGGCGGTGGGCGTTCTTCTGGAAGAGAGACGACCGCCCGCGTGGCGGCAGGCGCAGTTGCATGCAAGCTGCTTGAGCATTTTGGAATCAAGGTGACTGCGTATGTGAAGAGCATCGGAGACTTTGAGATTGATCCGGAACGCTTTGATCTTTCTGAGCGCGACCGGAATCCGCTGAATATGCCGGATGCGGTTGCGGCAGCGGAGGCGGGAGAATATCTTGCGCGTCTGATTGAGACTCAAGATTCTGCCGGCGGCATTGTCGAGTGCGTTGCGGACGGAGTTCCGGCCGGCGTCGGAGAGCCGGTCTTTGACAAACTTGATGCGTGTCTTGCAAAGGCGATCATGTCGATCGGGGCAGTCAAAGGCTTTGAGATCGGAGATGGATTTGCAGTGGCAAAGATGCGCGGATCCGAGAACAACGATCCGTTCTGTATCGGTGAGGACGGAAGCGTGAAGAAAATGTCGAACCATGCAGGAGGAATTCTTGGCGGAATGAGCGACGGAAGCCAGATTGTCCTGCGCGCGGCGTTCAAGCCGACGCCGTCGATTTCGAGAGAGCAGCAGACTGTGAACCGTTCCGGTGAGAATACCCGGATCGAGATTCATGGCAGACATGATCCGGTGATTGTGCCGAGAGCCGTTGTCGTCGTGGAATGTATGACTGCACTGACGATTGCAGATCTTCTGCTTCAGAATCGCTGTGCAAAGCTGTAAAAAGAAAAGAACAGAACTTGAAAGATTCCGAAAAATAGAGAAGTACAATATAATAAGATTTGTTAATTTAAGCGATCGATTATGATTTTGGAGGAGACAGGAAAATGAAAATTGCAATGGCAAATGATCACTCAGCAGTGGAAATGAAAAATGAGATCAAGGCATATGTGGAGTCCAAGGGATACGAGGTTATCGACTTCGGAACGAACTCTTCTGAGAGCTGTGATTATCCGGCATACGGTGAGAAAGTCGGACGTGCGGTTGCTTCCGGCGAGGCAAAGTACGGCATTGCAATTTGCGGAACAGGAATCGGTATCGGAATTGCGGCAGGCAAGGTAAACGGTGTTCGCGTCTGCACCTGCAGTGAGCCGTACAGTGCCCGCATGTCGAGAAGACACAATGACACCAACGTGCTGACTTTCGGTGCGCGCGTCATCGGTGTTGAGATGGCAAAGATGATCGTGGATGAGTGGCTTGACAACGAGTACGAGGGTGGTCGTCACCAGCGCCGTGTCGATATGCTGATGGAGATTGAGAAAAACGCATAAGATTAAGAATCAATAGACAGAAAAGGAGGAGCCTCGCGGGCGATTGCGAGACTCCTTCTCTTTTTTATAGAAAATCAATGGTAAAGGAATTTTGAAATTGTGATTTCATGGTTCTAATTTCTATCATTCATTCAAAATGAAGGTAATAAAATTAGAAGTCAACTTCGGTTCCGTAGTATGTGCAGGTGAACAGCTTCTCCATCTGCTCCGGGGTGATGGATCTCGGGTTGGATCCGGTGCAGGCATCGCCGACTGCGTTTGCAGCGATCGTTGCAACTTTCTCCTTGAACTCAGCCTCATCGATACCGAACTCTTTCAGAGTGTGCGGGATGTTCAGCTTCGTGTTGTATGCGCTGATCAGATCGCACAGGGCATTGACCTGAGAGTCCTCGGATACTCCGCCAAGACCGATTCTTCTTGCGATGTCGGCATAACGGCGCTTTGCCTCCGGCTCATGCGCATTGTACTTGATAACATATGGCAGATAGATTGCATTTGCACAGCCGTGCGGAATATGTCCGGTTGAGAATGCGGCGCCGGTCTTGTGAGCCATCGAGTGAACGATACCGAGCAGGGCATTGGAGAATGCCTGGCCTGCAAGACACTGTGCATAGTGCATCTGCTCTCTTGCATCCATATTGCACTTGTAGGAAGCCGGCAGATTGTCGACAACCATCTCGATTGCCTTGATTGCGAGAGCATCGGTGAACGGGGTATGCAGCGTGGAAACGTATGCCTCGATTGCATGGGTCAGAGCGTCCATACCGGTGTATGCAACCTGCTTAACCGGAAGAGATGCAACCAGATCCGGATCCAGAATAGCAACATCCGGAGTGATCTCAAAGTCAGCTAACGGATACTTGATTCCCTTTGCGTAATCGGTGATAACGGAGAATGCAGTTACCTCGGTAGCAGTTCCGGATGTGGAAGGAATTGCACAGAAGTGAGCTTTCGTTCTCAGCTTCGGGAAGTTGAACGGAACGATCAGATCCTCGAACGTGGTATCCGGGTACTCATAGAATGCCCACATAGCCTTTGCTGCATCGATCGGAGAACCACCGCCGATGGCAACGATCCAGTCAGGCTGGAATTCGGTCATTGCCTGTGCGCCCTTCATAACAGTCTCAACAGACGGATCCGGCTCAACGCCCTCGAAGAATTTGACTTCCATGCCGGCCTCTTTCAGATAAGCCTCAACGCGATCAAGGAAGCCGCCCTTTCTCATGGAGTGACCGCCGGATACAACGATGGCTTTCTTACCCTGCAGTTTCTTCAGATCTTCCAATGCACCTTTACCATAGTACATATCTCTCGGTAATGTAAATCTCATCATAATAACATATCCTCCTGTTCTGATTTTAAAATGTTATTGGTCTGAGCTCATGTTCCTTTTTGGTTCATCACCTTTGTTGCTTTGTAAGTGTCAGAGAAGGCTCAGCAAAGATTTTCTGAACGTTTCCCGACCTCTCCTTGATTTCGTTAATATTTTAACGCTAAAAATTCTCAATGTCAAGAGTAAATATAGAAAAAATGAAAGAAATGTGCAAAAAAGCGGGCGATTCATAGGAAAATACAGCAAGATTCCTATAAATGCCCGCGTGAAGTTTGTGTAAAGAGTGTGAAAATATCTACAATATATCTGCAATACCGACAGCGTCTGACAGATCTTATCGATGATTTTCCTCATTCCACTCATTTAAGCGGAAGAGACCGTCACGGCTTCCGCAGAGAATGATTGTATCATTCTTCTGGAACACATAGTCCGGACGGATGTTGTCGGTCACAGTCTGGCCGCTCTCGATTGCAATGATATTTAAGCCGAAGCGGGAGCGAAGGTTTGCCTCCACAATGCTTTTTCCGGCGAGACGATCGGGAACGACCATCTTGGAAATGTTGATCTCCTCACTCAGCTGGATGGAGTCGAGGACCCGGCTGTTTTCGAGACGGTTGGCGAGACGGACTGCCATATCGCGCTCCGGGTAAACGACTTTTGCGCCGAGTTTCTCGAGAATCTCACCGTGTTCCGGGCTGTTTGCCTTTGCGATGACGGTCGGAACTCCGAGACTCACGAGGTTTAAGGTGGTCAGAATCGAGACTTCCATCTGGCTTCCGATGCAGACGACAACGACATCACAGTTCTGGATGCCGGTGTCCATCAGGGTTTTCTTGTCGAGGTTGCCGACAACGAGAGCATTCTCGGTCAGTTCTCTCGCCTCACGGACTTTGTCTTCATCGCGGTCGAGAACGAGAAGATCGGCATCTGCCATCGCAAGTTCTGCGGTCAGAGCGGAGCCGAAACGTCCAAGACCAATGATTCCGTAAGAGGTTTTTTCAGGTTTATGTTTTGCAAAGATCATAAAAGTCCTCCATAGGACGGGCAGCGGTTAAGCAGTCTGCCCGTCAGCCGATTGAAATGTTGCCTTCCGGATAGCGAACGCGCTCTCCGAGTGTGTAGTGCCACAGGGAGAAGACGGTCAGCGGGCCGAGGCGGCCGATAAACATGACAAGGATGCACAGCAGCTTGGAAGCTGTGCACAGCTGTGTCGTGATTCCGGTGGAGAGTCCGACGGTACCGAAGGCGCTCACGGATTCGAAGAGGAGATCGGTGAGCGGAATCTGCGGTTCTAAAATCGAGAGCAGATAGGTACAGACAAAGACGATGCTTCCGCCAAGGATTGTGATGACGGAGGCTTTCCGGAATGCACCTTTCGGGATTGCATAGTGGAATGCCTTCTCTGTGTGGTTTGTTGCCGCCGACTTGACGCCCTGGATCAAAACAAAAACGGTGCTTGTCTTGATGCCTCCGGCTGTCGAACCCGGGGAAGCGCCGATGAACATCAGGACCATCATCACGAGAAGTCCGGGTGTGTGGAAGTCTCCGAGCGGATAGGTGGAAAATCCCGCTGTTCTGGCAGAGACGCTGTGGAAAAATGCGACGAGCCAGGAAAAGTCTTCCGTTAGTTTTAAGAGAATCATTCCCCCGAATGTCAGAAAGAAACTGACGGAGAGAACGACGCGGGCATGCATCGACAGCTTTTTCCAGTGAAGACGCGTCTGGACGAGCTCACAGATCACAAGAAAGCCGATTCCGCCGAAAAAGATCAGAGCGCAGGTCACGAGATTTAAGAATACATCGTCCCGGTAGGGAATCAGGTTCTGCATTCCGCCGAGGATGTCAAAACCGGAGTTGTTGAAGGCGGCAATGGAGTGGAAAATACTGATTCCGAGAGCTTTGAGCGGGGGATAATTTCGTGAAAATACGAGGAAGCTGAGTACGGCGCCGATCGATTCGATGAGAATGGTGGTAAAAAATACGGCGCGGATAAAGCGGATCATTCCTTTTCCGGAGTCGAGATTCATCGCCTCACGGATCAGGGTGCGTCCTTTCAGGTTGATCTTGCGTCCGATCGCAAGAATGATTCCGGCACCGATTGCGGTAACGCCGAGTCCGCCTACCTGAATCATCACAGCCAGAAAAAACTGGCCGAGAGGGGTGAAAGTATCACCGGCATCGACAGCGATCAGTCCGGTGACGCAGACAGCGCTCGTCGCAGTGTAGAGGGCATCGATGTAGCGCAGGTGTACGCCGGCTTTTAAGCTGCATGGCAGCATGAGCAGACCGGAACCGGCCAGAATCGCGAGGGCAAATCCAAGCGAAATGATTCTGACGGGAGTGGTGCGCTTGAGCATTCGGATTAAAAAATCCATAATTACGACTCCTTATGAAATTGTCATCAGAATGATTTCCCGAAGTCAGATGGGAAAGTGACTCCGGGAAGATTTTTCTGAAAATCAAAAATGAATTACAGTAAAAATTATAGCTAGCAAGAATTACAGCAGGATGATGTTGTGCTCACGGCAGGTCTTGCGCATCTCCTCCGGCCACAGGCTTGCCTGTACCTCGCCGACATGGGCGCGGTCGAGAAGAAGCATGCACAGACGGGACTGACCGATACCACCACCGATCGTGCACGGAAGTTCGCCGTTTAACAGCATCTTGTGATATGGGAGCTCTCTGCGCTCCTCGCAGCCGGCTTTCTTTAACTGCTCTGCAAGAGACTTCTCGTCAACACGGATACCCATGCTGGAGATCTCAAGAGCGCAGTTTAAGTGCTCATACCAGAACAGGATGTCGCCGTTTAACTGCCAGTCATCGTAGTCCGGAGCACGTCCGTCGTGCGGCTCACCACACTTCAGTTTGTCTCCGATCTTCATCAGAAATACACAGCCGTGCTCCTTTGTGATCAGATTCTCGCGCTCCTTCGGGGTCTTGTCCGGATAGAGATCCTCAAGTTCCTCGGAGGTGATGAAAGTGATGTCGTTTGGCAGCTCCTTGGCAGCCTGCGGGTACTTATACCACACCTCGTGCTGCATATGTTTGATGATCTTGAAGATCGTGCGGACAGTCTCTTTCAGGGTCTCGATGTTGCGCTCCTCGCGGGTGATAACGCGCTCCCAGTCCCACTGGTCAACGTAGCAGGAGTGCAGGTTGTCGAGTTCCTCGTCACGGCGGATTGCGTTCATGTTGGTGTAGAGACCCTCACCCGGTTTAAAGCCGTACTCTTTGAGTGCCATGCGCTTCCATTTTGCAAGGGAGTGAACAACCTCAACCGTCTGTCCCGGGATTGCCGCAATGTCAAAAGAAACCGGGCGCTCCACGCCATTTAAGTTGTCGTTTAAGCCGCTCTCGCGGGTGACGAACAGCGGTGCAGAGATACGCTCGAGATGCATCTCGCGTCCGAATTCTTTCTGAAAGGTGTCGCGGATGTATTTGATTGCCTCCTGGGTTTCCCGAACACTCAGGTGCGGGTCATAGTTTTCTGGAATAATCAGTGCCATAAAGGTTCCTCCAAATCAATGAGTCGTTTGTAGCTGAGAAAAATCGTGCCAAGTCGTTGCGTTGCATGTCGTTGCATGTGTGGACCTGAACGAAAACTTAAAACAGTTACTATCCTTTATGGTATCATTTTGCAGGAATCTGCACAAGAGAAAATTTTTGTGGGGTGGGTTTGCCCTGGAATTTCTTCGCCTCGGGAGCTTCTACTTTAAGGGCACTTCTTCGATGAATAAAGCAATAAGAGTCACTATGCGCTTACGCGGAACATGTAATCCAGAAAGAGATATACTGGAAAAAATAGGCAACCGTGATAAAAAGCACAGTTGCCTACCTTATAAAATAATTAAAAAATTTCTCTGGATTAAATAATTGTGTTACATCAGATGTAATTTTCTGCACAGGCGGACGATTCGCATTCCGAACGGCATATCGCGGAGTTCGTCCTCGGTGACAGAGCGGGTCAGGATGATCATCAGACCATAGATGACCATAGCAACCGGAACTGCGACGAGGAAGCCGAGGCGGTAGCTGTGGGTCACGGCACGGATTCCTACGTAAACTCCCCAGGCACAGGCTTCCATGATTGCAGAGGAGAGCAGAGGGAGCAGGAAGGTCGTGCGGATTTCCTGACGATAGTGCAGTCGCTTGCCGATCGAGATCCAGTTCAGGATGCAGACAACGAGGGCAAAGGTGACATTTCCGATTACAAGGCCGTAGACACCGAGATTCAGGTGCTCGATCATCACATAGACGAGGGCGATGTGGATCACAAGCGAGATTGCCGAATGGGTAACGGATTTGCGCATCAGGTCAATTCCCTGAAGAACAGCATTTGTGACAGTCGACAGGGAGAAGAAGACAACCGCAGGTGCGCCGATCATCATCAGCTGGGCAGTCAGCTCTCTGCTGTCGCCGAAAATGATCTGCATGATCGGTGCAGCGAGAACGCCCATACCGACGCTGCACGGGATCGCGATCAGCATATTGAACTTGACTGTCAGACCGATTTTGTACTTGACTTCGCGATGCTTTCTCTGGGTGCGGGAGTGGACAATGCTCGGGATCATCGAGGTTCCGAGAGCCGAGGCGATTGCAACCGGCACATTTGAGAGCAGGCGGTATTTGTTGCTGTAAATGCCAAACAAGGTTGCGCGCTCCTTCTCCGTCAGGCCTTTTGCGCTCATCAGGTTTCCGAACATCGCATTGTCGACGGTTCCGCTGAGCTGGTACACAAACTGGCTGAGAATGATCGGGGTCAGTGTCATGAAGAGGGCGACATAAATCGTTTTCCATGTCTCAACCGGGACGGTCTGCGGCTGGGCGAGACGTCTCTTGTTTCTCTTCTGATAGCGGATCATCAGGATCGTCAGGAAGAAGAAAGCGGAGAGTGCACCGCAGAGAGTTCCGAGGGTTCCGCCGGCTGCACTGTAAGAACCTACGTTGTCGCGGCTGGCAAACCACACGGTGAAGGTGTAGGAAGCGCCGATGCTGACACAGGCATTGACGATCTGCTCAATGACCTGAGAGATTGAGGTCGGAACCATATCTCCGAGACCCTGAAAGTATCCGCGGATAACGCCCATGATCGAGAAGACAAGAATGGTCGGTGCCATCACTTTTAATGGAAGAGCACTGTTCGGGCTCTTGAAGACGGTCGAAGTGATCGCATCTGCGCCGAAGAACAGGATCATCGTCATGATTCCGCCGGCGATTGCACCGAAAATCAGTCCGCTCTTGAAGACTCGCTTGGCGTCCTGATACTGACCGCGCACTCGTCTTGCCGCAATCAGTTTGGAGACTGCCAGAGGAAGACTGTACGAGGAGAGGATCAGGCCGATGTTGTAGATTTCGTAGGCGGTGCTGTAATATCCGTTTCCGTCACCACCGAGGATACGGGTCATCGGGATTCGGTACAGCAGTCCGATGAAGCGGACAATGATTCCGGCCACTGCCAGAATACTTCCCTGCACCAGAAATCCGGCATTCCCGCCGGAAGCTGGTTTTTGTGTTTTTTCGCTCATAATTAAAAAATCTCCTGGTAATTTGCTGAACTATAGCATTATTTTTGCTATTCCATAGTATAACGCATTTGCGGAGGAGACACAACAAAATCTGTTGTCACCACTGTATCATACGGCATTTTCAGTTCAGAAAATGCCTATCCGTGTACAGTAACTCTGCTGTCACTGCTGCATCCTGAAAAAAACTCAGTGACATGGCAATCTGCGGGAGGATGTGATAAAATGAGCAGGAATGGATTTGGCCTGAAAGAAACGAAAACAGAAATAATACGAGTTTGTTACAGGAGAGGAGAAACGGTCATGTTAAAAAAGATTGGATTTATCGGAACTGGAATTATGGGAAAGGGAATGATCCGCAATCTGATGAAGGCAGGATATGAGGTTGCAGTCTACAACCGAACAAAGGCGAAGGCGGATGAGGTTGTGGCGGAAGGTGCCGAGTGGAGAGATTCTGTGAAGGCGTGTGTTGCGGACCGTGATGTCGTGATCTCGATTGTCGGCTACCCGAAGGATGTCGAGGAGACATATTTTGGAGAAAACGGTGTGATTGCGAATGCAAAGAAGGGCGCCTATGTCATCGATATGACGACGAGCAGTCCGAAATTAGCAGTTAAAATCTATGAAGCAGCAAAAGCGGCAGGACTCCACGGACTTGACGCGCCGGTGACAGGCGGAGATTCCGGAGCGAAGGCGGGAACTCTGACGATTCTTGTGGGCGGTGATCAGGAAGATTTTGAAGCGTGCCGTCCGGTGTTTGAGGCGATGGGAAAAAATATTGATTACGAGGGAAAGGCTGGAAATGGACAGCACACGAAGATGTGCAACCAGATCGCCATTGCAGGTGCAATCTCCGGAGCCTGTGAGGCGGCAGCTTATGCGAAGGCGGTCGGACTTGACACGAAGACCATGCTGGATTCGATTTCTACGGGTGCAGCGGGAAGTGCGCAGATGAGCAATGTGCTTCCGAGAGCATTAAACGGAGATTACAATCCGGGATTTTTTGTAAAACATTTCATTAAAGATATGAAGCTGGCAGATTCAGAGGCAAAGGATGCGGATCTTCATCTTGGCATGCTTGAGTATGTGCTTGGCATGTACGAGGAGATGGAGAAGAATGGAATGGGAGATTTGGGAACACAGGCACTCCTCAAATATTATGAGAAAGAAAAGTAATAAATATTTATAGGAAGATAGGATAGGAAAGGACAAAAGACAGTGAAGATGGAACATCAGACCAGACCCCAGAGCGTGTGGATGCTTCAGACAAAACGGGCAGATTTCAACGGGATCGCATCGCGCTTTCACATAAGTCCGGTGACGGCACGGATTATTCGAAATCGAAATGTGGAGGGGGAGGAGGACATCCGCAAATATCTGTCCGGAACGCTTGATGATCTCTACAATCCTCATCAGATGAAAGGGATGGATCTCGTAGCCGGGATTATGGAGAAAAAAATCCGCGAGGGCGTGCACATCCGGATTGTCGGAGACTACGATATCGATGGGGTCTGTTCCACCTATCTTCTCTATCAGGGAATTTCGCGCTGTGGCGGCCGCGTGGATTACCAGATTCCGGAGCGGATCAAGGATGGCTATGGAATCAATGAACAGATTATCGAGAAGGCAAAGGTGGACGGTGTCGACACGATTATCACCTGCGATAACGGAATTGCGGCGCTTGGGCAGATTGCGCGGGCAAAAGAACTTGGAATGACGGTGATTGTGACGGATCACCATGAGGTTGTCCGGGGCGAAAACGGGGAACAGTGTCTCCCGGCAGCGGACGCAGTTGTCAATCCGAAACAGGATGACTGCGCTTATCCGTTTCCGGAAATCTGCGGCGGAGTGGTTGCATATAAGCTGGTTCAGGTGCTTTATGAGCGGTTTGGGATTTCGCGTCAGGAGTGGCTCGACATGCTCGAATTTGCAGCGATTGCGACGGTTGGGGATGTGATGCGGCTTCAGGATGAAAACCGTATTCTTGTGCGTTTTGGACTCAGACAGATTGCGCGGACAAAAAGCGTCGGGCTGCGTGCGCTTGTGGAAGCCTGCGGTCTTGACATTACTTCGCTGACTGCTTATCACATCGGATTTGTGATCGGACCGTGCCTGAATGCGAGTGGTCGTCTCCAGACGGCAAAACTGGCACTTGAGCTTCTGCTCTGCTCCGACAATGTCCGTGCAGGACGGATGGCGGAAGAGCTCAGGGAGCTGAATGAAGAGCGAAAAGAGATGACGAGAGATGGGGTGGAGCTGGCGCTTGAGCAGGTGGAAGAACATTACGCGAATGACTCTGTTCTTGTGATTTTTCTGCCCGACTGCCATGAATCCCTGGCGGGAATCATTGCCGGAAGAGTGAGAGAGGCATGGAACCGGCCGACGCTTGTGCTCACGCGGAGTGAGGGATGTGTCAAGGGATCCGGGCGTTCGATTGAGGCCTATCATATGTATCAGGGACTCTGCGGGGTGAAAGATCTGCTGTTAAAGTTTGGCGGTCATCCGATGGCGGCGGGATTTTCGCTGTTAGAGGAGAATGTCGAGGAGTTCCGGCGCAGACTCAATGAGCAGGCGGGGCTGAAACCGGCAGATTTTATCCCGAAAATCTGGATTGATGTGCCGCTTCCTCTCGAATATGTCTCGGAAGCTCTGATTCGGGAGCTCGGAAGACTCGAGCCGTTCGGAAATGGGAATGAGAAGCCGCAGTTTGCGCAGAAGGATCTGATGATCCGCAGTGTGCGTGTTCTCGGAAAGAACAGAAATGCAGTGAAAATGATGCTTGTGACTCCGCATGGACTTCCGATGGATGGAATGCTCTTCACAGAGGGAGATCGTTTCTTAGAAGAACTCGGAGACCGGCGGACAATTGATGTGATTTATTACCCGGATATCAACGAGTACAACGGGAGAAAAAGCCTTCAGATCATGATAAAGGAATACAAGATCCATTAATTTATTTTGTTTACAGCGGACTTAACAAATAAAAATGATCTGTCATGCACGGGAATGCGTACTTGACAGGTCATTTTTTGCGTACTATAATCGGGATTAATAATTCTGACAATAAGAGAAAAATAGTGCAGAATACAGAGAGGAGAATTGCCATGGTAAACGAAGTGATGAAATTCATTACGGAACATGATCCGGAAGTGGGAGCCGCTATTGAAAAAGAGGCAGCGCGTCAGAGAGGAAATCTTGAACTGATCGCATCAGAGAACATCGTCTCTGAGCCGGTTATGATGGCAATGGGAAGTGTACTGACGAACAAGTATGCAGAGGGCTATCCGGGAAAGCGTTATTACGGCGGATGCCAGAACGTGGATGTCATTGAGTCCATCGCAATTGAGCGTGCGAAGAAACTGTTTGGCTGTGATTACGCCAATGTTCAGCCGCATTCCGGTGCCCAGGCAAATATGGCAGTCTTTCTTGCAATGTTAAAACCGGGCGATACCGTTATGGGTATGAATCTGAGTGATGGCGGTCATCTGACACACGGAAGCCCTGTCAATTTCTCTGGTCTGTATTTCCACATCGTTCCTTACGGAGTTGATGACAACGGATTCATCGATTACGACAAGCTCGAGCAGATCGCTTTAGAGGCAAAGCCGAAGCTGATCGTTGCAGGTGCAAGCGCATATGCGAGAACCATTGATTTCAAGCGCTTCCGCGAGGTTGCAGATAAGGTTGGCGCATATCTCATGGTAGATATGGCTCATATTGCAGGTCTTGTTGCAGCAGGAGAGCATCCAAGCCCGATTCCGTATGCAGATGTTGTGACCACAACCACACATAAGACCCTGCGTGGACCGAGAGGCGGACTGATTCTGGCAAACAAGGAAGCAGCAGAGAAGTTCAACTTCAACAAGGCAATTTTCCCGGGAACCCAGGGTGGCCCGCTTGAGCATGTGATTGCAGCAAAGGCAATCTGCCTCGGCGAGGCTTTAAAGCCGGAATTCAAGGAGTATCAGAAGCAGGTGAAGAAGAATGCGGCAGCTCTGGCTGATGCACTTCAGAAGCAGGGCTTCAAGGTGCTGACCGGTGGCACAGACAACCACCTGATGCTGCTTGATCTGCGCGGAATGGAAGTTTCCGGAAAGGAACTGCAGAACCGCTGTGATGAAGTTTACATCACCCTGAACAAGAACACGGTTCCGAATGAGCCGAGAAGCCCGTTCGTCACCTCCGGTGTCCGCATCGGTACTCCGGCAATCACGACCCGTGGTCTGAAGGAAGAGGATATGCCGAAGATCGCAGAGTGCATCTGGCTGGCAGCAACTGACTTTGAGAATAAGGCAGATTATATTCGCGCAGAGGTAACCAAGCTGTGCGAGAAGTATCCGATCTATGAGTAAAATGATCAATCGATAATCTCGAATTGAATACAGAAAAATCGAAACAGGAATGTGAGGGGAGATGTCCGGGAGGATGTCTCCCTTTTTTTATTGCATAGGAAATTGCGTCCTATCATACAAAAAATGCTCCGCATGGATCGCACTGCGGCGGTTATGAAGGATTTTACAAAAACAGGCAGCGGTCTTAAAAACTTTACACAGATTTTACATATAGGCTTGATGTATTTTACAAACCAGTTATATGATGATATATAAGTAAGAAAACGAAGCTGCTGCAATCCCATGGGGGTAAATTGTGGGGGATGGGATAAGGGCAGTTTATAAACCACATATAGGTGAGCGCGAGATGGAGGAAGAAGAGCGATGATTTACCTTGTAGAGGATGATAACAGCATCAGGGAGCTTGTGATCTACACGCTTCAAACGACTGGATTTGAGGCAAAGGGATTTGCCTGTGCAAAAGATTTCTGGAGTGAGATGAAAAAGGAAGAACCGTCACTGGTGCTTCTCGATATTATGCTGCCGGATGAGGACGGCCTGTCGATCCTCAGAAAACTTCGCGATTCCGGTCATACTTCCAGACTGCCGGTCATTATGTTGACGGCGAGGGGAACAGAGTACGACAAGGTGATCGGACTGGACAGCGGAGCGGATGACTATATCCCGAAGCCGTTTGGAATGATGGAACTGATCTCGAGAGTGAAAGCGCTTCTTCGCCGGACAGAGCCGGAGCGCAGAGGCGGTGTTCGCACGCTGGGCTCCATTGCAGTTAATCTGGATAAGCATACCGTGACGGTAAATGGGGAAGCGGTTGCGCTGACTTACAAGGAATTTGAACTGCTCTGTTACCTGATGGAAAATGAGGGGATTGTGCTTACGAGGGATCAGCTGCTCTCCAAGATCTGGGGATATGATTTCGATGGGGAAACGCGGACGGTCGATGTCCACATCCGGACGCTCCGTCAGAAACTTGGAAGTGCCAGCGGGTATATTGAGACAATCCGCGGAGTGGGATATAAGATGGAGGAGCGTGCATGAAACGGCGGATTTTCAGGAGCATCTGCATGGTAGCCCTGCTCTCCATGTTTCTCGGAACATGGACAGCGACGTCTATTTTGGGGAAAGAGGAAACAAGGCAGACTCATGAGGAAGTAAAGCGCGAGGTTAATTATCTGGCTGCCGGACTGGAAGAAAATGGTTCGGAATATCTCAAGGAGCTGGAACGTCTTGAGGGAGAACATCTGACAGATCCGGACAAGCGGATCAGCAGAATCACCTGGATCACGGCGGACGGAACGGTTATCTATGACAGCTATGCAGATCCGTCTTCTCTCCCGAATCACAGTGATCGGCCAGAAGTGAAGGAAGCGATTGAGAATGGGGAGGGAGAGACGTTTCGAGTGTCGGATACGCTTGCAGAGCAGACGTATTATTATGCGAAACGCCTGAACGGAGGAACGATCATCCGCGTTGCGAGCACAACGCGCACGGATTTGGCGAGTGTCATTCACACAGTTCCGGCAATGCTTGCGATGGCAGCAGTCATCTTTGGAATCACCATGATTCTTGCGGATGCACAGACTAAGCGGATTGTAAAGCCGATCAATGAACTGGATCCGGACGATCCGAAGACGGATCAGATCTATGAAGAACTCGATCCTCTTGTCCGGAGTCTTCAGAGACAGAAGCAGACCATTCAGCAGCAGATACAGACACTCAGAGAAAAACAGGAGGAGTTTACGGCGATTACGGAAAATATGAAAGAGGGATTTATTGTTGTCGACAGCAAGGCCAATGTGATTTCTTACAACAGCAGTGCAGTCAGAATTCTGGATGTGGATATTAAAAATATTGAAAATCAGGAAAACGGGCAGGAACACAAAAATGTGCTCAGTTTCAACCGCTCTGCAAGTTTCCGGGAGGTGGTGGATGATGCCCTTCACGGTGAGCGGGGGGAGCAGAATCTGGAACTGAACGGCCGCTATTACCAGCTGATTGCAAGCCCGGTTGTGGAATCGGGGGACAGAAGAGGCGCAGTCGTTGTGATCCTTGATGTGACGGAACAGCAGAATCGTGAGGAACTGCGAAGAGAGTTCACTGCAAATGTCTCTCATGAGCTGAAAACGCCGCTGACTTCGATCTCGGGATATGCGGAGATTATGAAAAATGGTCTTGTGCGTCCGGAGGATATGGGACGGTTTTCGGAGAAGATTTATATGGAGGCGCAGCGCTTGATTACGCTTGTCGGAGATATTATTAAGCTGTCGCGTCTCGATGAGGAGAAAGTGGAGATTGAGAAGACGGATGTGGATTTATGCCAGATTGCGGCAGGAGTCGTGACCCGGCTGAAAGAGACGGCGCGTACGAACGGAATTGAGATCTCGCTGACGGCAAAACCGGCGGTTGTCCGGGGAGCGTCCCAGATTCTTGATGAGATGATTTTTAATCTCTGTGAGAATGCAGTCAAATATAACCGTCCTCATGGTAAAGTTGAGGTGATCGTGGATCGGGTCAACAATCATCCGACCGTGACCGTAAAAGACACTGGAATCGGAATTGCGGAGAAAGATCAGGATCGAATTTTTGAGAGATTCTATCGGGTGGATAAGAGCCACTCCCGCCAGATCGGAGGAACAGGACTCGGACTTTCGATTGTAAAGCATGGGGCAATTTACCATAAGGCGAAGGTGGAGATGGAGAGCAAATTGGGAGTCGGAACAACGATCAAGATTATATTTCCGTGAGTTTTTGTGAACTACTCGGTCATTGAATGGTCGAGGATTCCCGCTTAGATGACCTAAAGAGATATAAAGAGTGTAAGTAGTGTAAAGAGTGTAATGGGTATAATAGGTATAATAGGGGCGCCGACGATGAGTAAAGTCCTGCAAACACGTTCGCACTCCGGGTTCAACGTAGCGGTGCGTAAGATCGCAAAATACGCGATCTAAACACCGACGTTTCACACGGGTTTGCAGTGACTTTCTCACCGCTGGCGCCCTGCTATTGTGTGGATGAAAGCTGTCAGGTGCTTTCCAACAACGTATTCAATATAGCTGGCACCCAGATATTTTTTTGTGTGGAATAAAAGTACACTTCGTATCGGTAGCCGTGTGATAGCGGAGAAATGTTTGGCAGGAATTTGAGTTTGCAGGGGCAGAGAAACTCCTGCATTTCGCGGAAGACACATTAGGGGAAGATATGCACTTGTTTGAGCGAAGCGAGTTTGCATATCTTCCCCTGTTTTTTGTGGATTCCCGAAATGGTTTGGAGTTTCCTGCTCCGAAACCCCGAAAATTCCGCCAAATATTTCGGAGCCATTTGCTCAAGTCGATGTTTACAGAGACTTGGCGCGCGATTCTGGTCAGCTTTGCTGACATTTTCTAATCAGAATCGCTGCGCATCTTTATGGAGCTTTGACTCAGGAGGAAATGTAATTCCCGACTGAGTTACAGCTCGCAGTTACCTACTGTACGCGGGAACGGAATCACGTCTCTGATATTTCCCATTCCGGTCAGATACATAACGCATCTCTCAAATCCCAGACCGAAGCCTGCATGGCGGGTGGAGCCAAATTTGCGCAGGTCAAGGTAGAACTGATAGTCCTCCTGCTTGAGTCCGAGCTCATTCATGCGGGCAAGCAGCTTGTCGTAATCGTCCTCACGCTGGCTTCCGCCGATGATCTCGCCGATACCCGGTACGAGGCAGTCCATAGCGGCAACGGTCTTGTTGTCCGGATTCATCTTCATGTAGAAAGCCTTGATCTCCTTCGGATAGTCGGTTACGAATACCGGGCGCTTGTAGATCTCCTCGGTCAGGTAACGCTCATGCTCTGTCTGAAGGTCGCAGCCCCAGGATACCTTGTAATCAAACTTGTCATTGTGCTTCTCAAGAATCTCAATCGCCTCGGTGTAGGTCACATGACCGAACTCAGAGTTCAGCACACCGTTTAAGCGCTCTAACAGTCCCTTGTCCACAAACTGGTTGAAGAAGTTCATCTCCTCCGGTGCGTTCTCGAGAACGTAACGGATCACATACTTGAGCATGCTCTCAGCGAGATTCATGTCGTCCTGAAGATCTGCGAATGCGATCTCCGGCTCGATCATCCAGAACTCAGCTGCATGACGGGTAGTGTTGGAGTTCTCGGCACGGAAAGTCGGTCCGAAGGTGTAAACATTGCGGAATGCCATTGCATATGTCTCAACATTCAGCTGTCCGCTTACGGTCAGGTTGGTTGGCTTTCCGAAGAAATCCTTCGTGTAGTCAACGGAACCATCCTCATTTTTCGGGATGTCATTTAAGTCCATCGTGGTAACCTGGAACATCTCGCCTGCGCCCTCGCAGTCACTTCCGGTGATCAGCGGAGTGTGCACGTAAACGAAACCGCGCTCCTGGAAGAACTGATGAATCGCATAAGCGATCAGGGAGCGGACGCGGAATACAGCCTGAAAGGTGTTGGTGCGTGCTCTTAAATGCGGGATTGTGCGGAGGTACTCTAAGGTGTGACGCTTTTTCTGAAGCGGATACTCCGGAGCAGAAGCGCCCTCGACGAGAATCTCGGTTGCCTGAATCTCAAACGGCTGCTTTGCCTGCGGAGTAGCCACAAGCGTACCCTTTACAACGATTGCAGCGCCGACATTCAGCTTGCTGATCTCGCTGAAGTTTGCCATCGTGTCGTGGTAAACAACCTGAAGAGTCTCAAAATAGCTTCCGTCGCTGACAACAATAAATCCGAATGCTTTGGAATCACGGACACTGCGCACCCATCCTCCGATGGTGATCTCCTTGTCCATGTAGGTTTCTCTGTTTCGGTAAAGTTCCCGAACCGTAACTAAATCCATGATAAATCTTTCGCTAAAAAATAAAACTTTTTAGCTTTTCCTTTCTTAAAAAATTTTTCAGCCTATCTAAGAGTATACTTTATTTTTTTCTGTGATTCAAGGGAAAAGGCACGTTTTTGTCGGTAGAATTCCGAAAAATGGAAATATCGCGAAGAATCGAAAGTGCCCGGAAAATAAAATCAGGAAGACTTAGGTCTTGTGGTTAATATAAGAAAAAACACTATATATAGACAAAAAAGTTTTGAACCCGAGAAATGTCGGAAAATGCACAAAAAACTCACAAATTAATTTCAATATTTGTTCACTATTTGAGAGATGTGTGGTATAATAAAAATCACCAAGAAAATACACAGCGAGGTGATAGCGTGATTAAGAAAGAGATGATCGCCATGCTTTTGGCGGGAGGACAGGGAAGCCGTCTTGGCGTGCTGACACAGAAGGTAGCAAAGCCGGCGGTTTCATTTGGAGGTAAATATCGAATCATTGATTTCCCACTCAGCAACTGCATCAACTCCGGAGTTGATACGGTTGGAGTTTTAACGCAGTATCAGCCACTGAGGCTGAATGCACATATCGGAATTGGTATTCCGTGGGATCTTGACCGCAATGTGGGCGGTGTTACCATTTTGCCACCTTATGAGCGCAGCAAAGGAAGTGACTGGTATACCGGAACCGCAAATGCAATTTTCCAGAACCTGGAGTATATGGAGACGTACAATCCGGACTATGTTCTGATTCTTTCCGGAGACCATATCTACAAGATGGATTACGAGGTTATGCTGGAGTATCACAAGGCAAACAATGCAGATGTGACAATCGCAGCAATGCCGGTTCCGATTGAGGAGGCAAGCCGTTTCGGTATCGTTATTACCGATGATAACAACCGGATTACAGAGTTCGAGGAGAAACCTGCAAATCCGAGAAGCAATCTTGCAAGCATGGGCATTTACATATTCAGCTGGCCGGCTTTAAAGGAAGCTCTGCTGAGCCTGGCTGATGTACCTGGCTGTGATTTCGGAAAGCATGTGATTCCTTACTGCTTCGATAAGGGTGAGAGAATTTTTGCTTATGAGTACAACGGATACTGGAAGGACGTCGGTACCCTGGGCTCCTACTGGGAGGCAAACATGGAGTTGATCGACATCATTCCGGAGTTCAACCTGTACGAGGAGTACTGGAAGATTTACACGAAGAGCGATATCATTCCGCCGCAGTATGTGGCACCGGATGCAGTGATCGAGAGAAGCATCATCGGAGAGGGAACAGAGATTCACGGCTCCGTTTACAACTCCGTAATTGGTGCGGGTGTCACGATCGAGCCGGGCGCAGTTGTGCGGGATTCTATTGTGATGCGTGACAGTGTGGTAAAGGCCGGCGCCAATGTCAATAAGGCGATCATTGCGGAGGACACGCAGATCGGTGAGGGCGCGGAGCTGGGAATCGGCGAGTATGCACCGAGCAAGTATGATCCGAAGGTTTACCAGTTTGATCTTGTGACCGTCGGGGAACACAGTGTGATCCCGGATCATGTGAAGGTTGGTAAGAATACTGCAATATCCGGAAAGACAGAGAAAGAGGATTATCCGGATGGACAGCTGGCAAGCGGAGACTACATTATAAAGGCAGGTGGCGTGCGATGAGAGCGATTGGTATTGTATTAGCAGGCGGAAACAGCAAGAGAATGAAAGAGTTGTCCAACAAACGGGCAATCTCCGCAATGCCGGTTGCAGGAAGCTACCGAAGCATCGATTTTGCGCTCAGCAACATGAGCAATTCCCATATTCAGAGCGTGGCAGTGTTCACGCAGTACAATTCCCGTTCCCTGAATGAGCATTTGAGCTCCTCAAAGTGGTGGGATTTCGGAAGAAAACAGGGAGGTCTGTTCGTATTCACTCCTACGATTACCGCAGAGAACAGTGACTGGTACCGCGGTACTGCGGATGCTCTGTATCAGAACCTTTCGTTCTTAAAGAACAGCCATGAGCCGTATGTAGTCATCGCTTCCGGTGATTGTGTGTACAAGCTCGATTACGGCAAGGTTCTCGAGTATCACATCGAGAAGAAAGCAGACATCACCGTTGTCTGCAAGGATATGCCGGAGGATATGGATGTCACCCGCTACGGTCTGGTAAAGACCAACGATGACGGCCGGATCACGGAGTTTGAGGAGAAGCCGATGGTGGCAACATCCAACACCGTCTCCTGCGGAATCTATGTCATCCGCCGCCGTCAGCTGATTGAGCTGATTGAGCGCTGTGCCGCTGAGGACAGAGTGGACTTCGTAAGAGATATCCTGGTTCGCTACAAGAACCTCAAACGCATCTATGCATACAGACTGGACAGCTACTGGAGCAACATCGCTTCCGTGGATTCTTATTACCAGACAAATATGGATTTCCTGAAACCGGATGTGCGCCGCTACTTCTTCCGTGAGTATCCGGACATCTACTCCAAGGTGGACGATCTTCCGCCGGCAAAGTATAATCCGGGAGCATCCGTAAAGAACAGTCTGATTTCAAGCGGATGTATCATCAACGGAACCGTGGAAAATTCTGTTCTGTTCAAGAAAGCCTATGTGGGCAACAACTGTGTGATCCGCAATTCCATCATTCTGAATGATGTCTATATCGGGGATAACACGGTCATTGAAAACTGCATCGTCGAAAGCCGGGATACAATCCGTGCGAATACGACTTACATCGGTACGCCGGATGATATCAAGATTGTAGTGGAAAAGAACGAGAGATACACTTTGTAGGACAGGCTAAGCAGCAGCCTGAATGCTGAAAAATACAAGAGAGCGTAGTGTGGGGGACACATATACGACACGGAAGGGGCTTTGCGATATGCAGATAACGGATGTTAGAGTGAGAAGAATCGAGAAAGAGGGAAAGATGAAGGCCATTGTCTCTATCACGCTGGACAATGAGTTCGTCATTCATGATATTAAAGTAATTGAAGGGGAGAAAGGTCTGTTTATAGCAATGCCTAGTCGTAAGGCAGCAGACGGAGAGTACCGGGATATTGCGCATCCGATCAATTCGGAAACCCGTGATACGATTCAGAAAGCCATTTTGACAAAATATGAGATGACCGCTCTGGAGAGTCAGGAAGACGAGACTTACGCATAGACACACGGGATTTGTAGACGATGCGAAGATGAGTAGGGAAAAACTTCTGGACAGATTCAGGAAAAGCATCTTGAAAAAAGAATAGATTGATAAGTGAATGAGAAAAAATCTCCTGCCATGGCGGGGGATTTTTTCTTTATATAAATCTTTGGAAATCTCTCTTGTTTCTATCTTGCAGAGGAAATTTGTGTGTGCTATAATGAGTCCCGTTTATCTGAAATATCATTTTTCAGTTGGATTTTTATTAGGGAAAGGACTTTAATTTATGGAAAAAACGCAGAGAAAAGACATGTCCCCGGTTCGGGATATGACGAGCGGAAGCCCATTAGGCCTGATTCTGGCATTTGCGGTGCCGATGCTGATGGGAACGCTGTTCCAGCAGTTTTACAGCATGGTCGACACGATCATTGTAGGAAAATTCCTCGGGGTTGATGCGCTTGCCTCAGTTGGCTCGACCGGTGCGGTCAACTTCATGGTAAATGGTTTTGTGATCGGTGTGACGGCAGGATTTGCAATTCCGGTTGCCCAGCAGTTCGGCGCCCAGAATTACCGGAATATGAGAAAATATGTGGCGAACACGATCTGGCTGACGATCGCATTTTCCGTTGTGATGACAGTTGTGATCGGAGCTTTGACGTGGAAGATTCTCGTCTGGATGCAGACCCCGGAAAACATCATTCAGGGTGCCTACAACTATATTTTCATCATTTTCCTCGGAATTCCGGTGACGTATCTGTACAACCTGACGGCGAGCATCATCCGTGCACTCGGAGATTCAAAGACGCCAGTCTATTTCCTGATTCTGTCGTCCCTTGTCAATATCGTGCTTGATTATATCTCGATCAACTTCCTCGGAATGGGAGTTGCGGGACCGGCATGTGCGACGGTCGTCTCTCAGGGACTTTCCGGTATTCTCTGCGTCCTTTATATGAAGAAGAAATTCACGATTCTCCATTTCCAGAAGGGAGAGATGGAGTTTGACGGGCGGATGTGCCTGAACTTGTGCAATATGGGAATTCCGATGGGACTTCAGTATTCCATCACCGCGATCGGCTCGGTTATCCTGCAGACTGCGGTCAACACGCTCGGTTCTGTCGCAGTTGCCTCCGTCACGGCGGGTCAGAAAGTCAGCATGTTCTTCTGCTGTGTCTTCGATGCGCTCGGAGGAACGATGGCGACGTATGCGGGTCAGAATGTCGGTGCGGGAAAGATTGACCGAATCATCAGCGGAATCAAGGCAGCGACGATTCTCGGAAGTATCTATGCGGTTGCAGCCTTTGCGGTTCTTTTCTTCTTTGGAGGATATATTCCGCTTCTGTTCGTGGATGCGGACCAGACGCTTGTGATCCATCAGGCACATCTCTTCCTGATTTTCAATTCGCTGTTTTATATCCCGCTTGTCTTTGTCAATGTATGGCGTTTCTGCATTCAGGGTATGGGATACTCGGCGTTTGCGATTCTCGCCGGCGTCTGCGAGATGTTTGCGCGGTCGCTGATCGGTTTTGTCGGAATTCCGATGTTTGGATACATTGCGGTCTGCTTCGCATCCCCGCTCGCGTGGATCTGTGCGGACTGTTTCCTGATTCCGGCATTCTATCACTGCATCAGACGCTTGAGAAGACTCTTGAATCAAGAAAAAAAGTAATGGACAGGATAGATTTCTGATTATCAGCGCTTTGCCAAATAACTGAAAGTAAAAGGCAATTTGCAAAATGGAGAAGAAACCAGAGTTAACTCTGATTCCTTCTCCATTTTTTGCTTTTAATTCTCCAGATACACAGGATCATGCGGATCAGACAGTCGACTGCGATTGCGAGCCAGACGCCGACAACGCCGAGTCCGAGTGGATGGATTGCGATCCAGACGAGACCGATTCGCAGTCCCCACATGCCGACAATGCTCACGAGGAGGGCGAAGCGGACATCCCCGGAAGCGCGGAAGATGCCGCCGGCGATCACGGTGAAGCTGAAAAAGATCTCTGTGGTCGCAGCGACAAAGAGGGTGCGTGTTCCGAGTGCGACGACGCCGGGATCCGGGCTGAACAGGTGAATGATCGGACCGGAGAACAGGGCGACGGGGATACACATCAGGATGATGACGATGGATCCGATCCAGGAAATTCGGACTGCAAAGCGGTCCGCGAGATCGGTCCGGTGTGCGCCGAGTGCCTGACCGACGAGAGCGGTTGCCGTGTAGGCAAAACCGTAGGCGGGCAGATACAGAATTCCCTCCGTCTGGTTGGTCAGATAGTGTGCGGCGAGAGAGACAGTGCCAAGACCTGAGATCATTGCGGTCAGCGCAATCTGTCCGGAAGTCAGGGTCAGGCGTTCAAGGAGTACCGGAACGCTGATCTGCCAGAGTTGGGACAGAATCTGACGTTCCACGCGAAAATTGGCGCGGAACACATTCAGCTGAATCGGAGTCCTTCCAAAAGTCAGGAAGGCGAGCAGAATCAGCAGAAGCAGGCATTGGGAGAGGGCGGTGGATGTCGCAGCACCGGCGACGCCAAGACCTGCTCCCCAGATGGAGAATGATGTGGATCCGACCGAGATGGTTCTCACCGGATAAATCAGAAAGAAGTTTCCAATGATGTTTGCAGCATTTGCGGTCAGATTTGCAGTCAGCGGAATCCGCGTGTTTCCGGCGGAGCGGAAGACTGCGGAGATCGTCACGGACATTGCCTGGGCCGTCAGTCCAAAGCCGATGATCTGCATATAGCGCTGGGCCTGCGGGATGACTTCCGGGGCGGCGCCAAGCCAGATCGGAAGCGGATGGCAGATCAGCTCGACACCGATGGACAAAAGAATTCCGAGAACGGCGGAGCAGAGCAGGGCCTGGGCGGTGATGCGCCTCGCACGCACGGGATCACCGGCACCGACGGTGTGGGAGATCAGATAGGAAAATCCCACGCTGAGTGCCGTGATAAATCCGTTGATCAGCCAGATGCTTGAGATGTTGACGGCGACGGCAGCAGTCGCAGATGCACCGATGGAACCGACCATCGCGGTATCTGCGAGAGAAGCCATGCAGATCAGAAACTGTTCAAGGATCGCCGGCCATGCGAGCATCAGGATTGTGCGTGTCAGATGGCGCTGGGCGGAATCTGACAAAATATCCGGTATCTGGGATCCCTTTGACGGGGTCTTTGCGGCTGCCTGATTACTCATGGTCCGGCACCGTAAAACCGTTCTGCTTCAAAACCCAGGATGCGACGGCGCGGTTTGTGTCAAGCCATGCGCCGTGGGATTTCATATATCCGATCAGGCGGCTGAGCATCTGGACACGGCTTGCACGTCCGACAAACTGCGGATGAAGAACGAAATTGATCATGCGGCCCTCGACAGCGAGAGTGTCAAACTCATCTTTCCAGATCTCGTACATCTCGTCCGGGGATTTGAGTCCGTAACGCTCCGGGGCGGCATCGGTGTAGAAATCATAGGCGGTGTCGTCGAAGATCGAATCCTTCGGAAGCTCGACGAGCGGAACAGTCTTTCCGTCAATCTGGTGAAGAAACGGGCCGTCGCTGTCGCGCCAGTTGCTGCTGTAAATATATCCGTGCTCAAGGAAGAGACGAAGGCTGTAGTCATGGATGACTCCGCCGGGAGCCCGGTGGCCGGCGATTTTCTGACCGGTCAGATCATAGATGATCTTTTCACTGCGGTGCATCGTGGCATCTTCCTGCTCGTAGGTGGTTGCTGTGGACTCCTCGTGGAGATAGCCGTGGAATCCGATGTCATGTCCACGTCTTGCGATCTCTTTCACGACGAGGGGATACTTCTCTGCGATGACGCCCGGGATGAAGAAGGTAGCTTTCACCTGGTGTACATCGAGCATGTCGAGAATGCGCGGAACGCCCTGCTTCGGGCCGTAAGCTCCGCGGGAAAGGTTTGTCATATGTGCAGTGCTTCCGTCACCATGTGTTGTCCACATGGTTTCAGCATCGAGATCGAATGCCATCATGACGGCGATTCGTTTATTGTCCGGCCATTTCATCATCTCTGATTTCCTCCGTTTTCTTTTGTCTGCATGATTTCCAGATTTTCTTTCTGATTTTGTTCAAGCACGTAGCGGGCAACATCCTCGCAGGTCGCAATCCACGCGCCGTGAGCCTTCATGTAGGAGATCAGTTCTCCGACCATTCCGATCCGGCTTGCGCGCCCGATCATCTGTGGGTGAAGTTTCAGAATGAAAACTTTGTTGCCCTCGAGTGCGAGGCCGTCGAATTCCTGCTTCCAGTTGCCGAAAACTTCGCGGTTCGGGTACATACAGCGGACTGCCGGATCGCTGAACGTGAAATAATAATAGGTAAAGTCATCCATCGTGATATCGTTTGGAAGTTCGACGAGGGGCAGAGTCCGGCCGTCCTCATCCCACAGGTAAGCCCAGTCGCAGTCTTTCATCGAAGAACTGTAAAGGTAGCCGCGCTCAGTGAGAAGCTGTGGAGTAAATGGATGAATCACACTCTCCGGTCCGCGGTGACCGACCGGTTTTCTGCCGGTGATTTCCTTGAGGATTGCTTCGCTTCGGTCGAGGATCGCACACATTTCCTCACGGGAAAGGTTGGGATCGGACTCGTGCATGTATCCGTGACAGGCAATCTCGTGCCCGCGGCGGTGGATTTCCTCAACGGTGTCGCGGTAAGTCTCAGCGACGATTCCCGGAACGAAGAATGTGGACTTGATGTCCATCGTGTCAAGCATGTCGAGGCATCTGCGAAGTCCCTCATGCGGGCCATACTGTCCTCGTGAAAAGTCTGTGAATCCGATCTTGGTTCCCTTTGTCTTTGCGCGGGAGATGCGAAGAAATTCGGCATCGTAGTCGAAAGTGACCATGACTGCAATCCGTGCGCCGTTCGGCCAGGTGATTGCAGGACCGCTGCTTTTTCCGTCTGCAATGTAATTCATAAGTAGAAGTACTCCTTTCAGGTTTCCATTAGGTTTGCGTTTTTTACAAATTTGTCAGAAACAAAAAATGTATAAATATAGAAAATAAAGACATATCATACTGCATCCATTTAAAAGAGGTCCGATTTGTTCGGAATGGGATGCATCTCGATTATAAGCATGGGTTTTCTCAATGTCAACTGCCAGCGATTTTGCGTGAAAAAACAAAAAATGAGAAAAACAAATTATGAATGACATTTTCACTAGATTTTGTATAATTTTTGTTTTAAATTGCATACATGGACAGTTGAAACCCGGGAACGAAAGTGCTATAATTATGCGATATCTTGTATTTTGATACATAAAGGTAGAATGAGGAGGAGAAAAACAATGAGAAAAAGTCTGATTTGGGCAGCAAGCGCAATGATGGCAATCGGTCTGCTGACCGGTTGTGGAAGCAGCAAGAGTGCAGAGACCACCGCAGCAGCGTCTTCTGCAGCAGAGAGCAGCAGCGAGGAGAGCAAGGAGAGCAGTGCAGCAGAGGCTGAGAGCAGCTCTGAGGGAGCAGAGAGCAGTGCAGCAGAGGTATCCGCAGACAACCCATTCAACGGAAAGACCGTGAAGGTTGGATGTTCTGCAACTTTCGTACCGTTTGAGTCTATCGAGATGGCAGCTGACGGAAAGAAGACTTATGTCGGCATGAACATCGACATCGTGAGAGATGTTGTAGAGAAGAACGGCGGAACCGTAGAGTTCGTTGACATGCCGTTTAAGAGCCTGATGGCAGCAATCCAGGCTGGACAGATTGATTTCTGCAGCGGCGGTATGGCTCCGACTGAGGAGAGAGAGAAGACCCTGGATTTCTCTGAAATCTTCTTCTATCCGAGAAACGCAATCGTGTACCGCGCAGAGGATGATTACCCGAATCTGGATTCCCTTCAGGGAAAGACCGTTGCTTACGCATTTGGAACCAACTACCAGCAGGTAGCTGAGAGCATTCCGGATGCCAAGGCAGTAGGTATTCAGGGAAGCCCGGCATGTATCGAGGAAGTAAAGAGCAAACGTGCAGATGCCTGCATCATTGATGGTGCCGGTGCAGCAGAGTTCTTAAAGAACAATGCAGAGCTGAAGATGAGCCTGCTTGATAAGACCGATGACTGCTTCGCAATCGGTTTCCCGAAGAACTCTCCGTACTATGAGACTTTCAACAACACGCTCAAAGAGATGATGGAAGATGGCGAGCTGGATAAGATCATCGCAGATCATCTGAGTGAGCAGTTCATTCTGGACTAATTGGATCCGGAAAGGTAGGAATTGATATGAAGCTTGATTTTAGCAGCGTCTGGCAGTATTGGCCGTTTCTTTACCATGGCGCGCTGACAACCTTGAAAATAACGGCTATCGCGGCTGTGCTTGGATTCGTGCTTGGTGTTCTGCTGTCGCTGATTAAAATCAGCAAATGCAGACCATTAAACTGGTTTGGAACGTTTTACACTTCGATTTTCCGTGGAACTCCGCTTCTCGTTCAGCTGTGTATCGTCCATTTCGGACTTCCGCAGCTGACGGGCATGACGCTGACGACGATGCAGTCCGGTGTCCTGACCTTCTCGCTGAACTCCGCAGCGTATATCTCTGAGATCTTCCGAGGCGGAATCAACGGCGTGGATAAGGGACAGTACGAGGCGGCAATGTCCCTCGGTGTCGGCTATCGCGATATGATGAAGGACATCATTCTTCCGCAGGCTGTCAAGCACATCCTGCCGAGTCTGGTAAACGAGGCGATTTCTCTTCTGAAAGAGTCTTCTATTCTTTCTTATATCGGAGCCGTGGAGCTGCTCCGTGCAGCAGACCAGATCACTGTGCTCACCTTCCGTTTCTTCGAGCCGTATCTGGTTATCGCAGTGATTTATTATATTCTGGTAATGATTTTATCGATGGTTGCAAGCCGTCTTGAGAGGTGGGTGAACAGAAGTGATCGAGTTTCGTGATGTACATAAGAGCTTTGGCTCACTGGAGGTATTAAAAGGAATCGATTTAAAGATTGAGAAGGGACAGGTTGTAACGCTGATCGGACCTTCCGGTTCCGGAAAATCCACGATTCTGAGATGTATGAATCTTCTGGAGCGCCCGACGAGCGGTCAGGTCCTGATTCAGGGAAAAGACATTACCGCGCCGAAGACGGATATTCAGTCGATCCGCAAAAATATCGGAATGGTATTCCAGCATTTTAACCTGTTTCCGCATATGACCGTTATGGAAAATATGACGTATGCGCCGATTCGAGTAAACAAACTTTCCAAGGATGCAGCGGAGAAGAAGGCAATGGAACTGCTGAAACTGGTGGGTCTGACGGAGAAAGCGCAGACTTATCCGGGAAAACTTTCCGGTGGTCAGAAGCAGAGAATCGCGATTGCGAGAGCGCTTGCGATGGAGCCGGAGATCATGCTGTTCGACGAGCCGACGAGTGCACTTGATCCGGAGATGGTAAAAGAGGTTCTTGAGGTTATCAAGGGACTGGCGCATACCGGAATCACGATGGCGCTTGTCACTCATGAGATGGGATTTGCGAGAGAGGTATCCGACCGAATTTGCTTCATTGACAATGGTCTGATTGTGGAGGATGCGGATCCGGCAGAGTTCTTCTCACATCCGAAGAGTGAGAGAGCACAGAACTTCCTGGATATGGTACTGTAATTTTTATAAAATAGAAATGTGAAAAAGAAGTCTTTCGGGGCTTCTTTTTTTGCACTATAAAAGAAAAATTCCACAGAAGTTATAAGAAAAATTAAAGATGAGAGAGCGTTAGGCGGGACTTTACAACCTACGTCACAACTGCTAAAATGGTGCAAGACTCTACTTATGAATGACTTTAACTATATGATAGAAGCGAATACAGAGCGCCTTAAATGTTTGTAATTAGGAAAGGAAAAAACAATGTATATAATTGCAGGACTTGGAAACCCGACACGGGAATATGATAAGACAAGACACAATGCCGGATTCTCTGTCATCGATGTGCTGGCAGACCGCCATGGCATTGATGTGAGTGAGAAGAAGCATAAAGCACTTTGCGGAAAGGGAATGATTGAGGGGGAGAAGGTCATTCTTGTGAAACCTCAGACTTATATGAATCTCAGTGGAGAGAGCATTCGCGAGGTTATGGATTATTATAAACTCGATCCGGCTGAGAAGCTGATTGTGATTTATGATGATATCAGCCTTGATCCGGGACAGCTCAGAATTCGTCTGAAGGGAAGCGCGGGCGGTCACAATGGAATCAAGAATATCATTGCCCAGCTTGGAACTCAGGAATTCCCGAGAATTAAGGTTGGGGTTGGTGCAAAGCCGCCGAAGATGGATCTTGCCGATTACGTGCTAGGACATTTTTCGGCTGAAGATCAGATTGTGATGAATGAAGCATTTAAAGAGGCATCAGACGCTGTAGAAATGATGTTGCGAGATGGTGCTGATCGTGCAATGAATCATTACAATGCAAAGAAAAAGGCAGAGTAACATATAGAAGAAAGTTTGCAATACTCACGCTTATAGAGAAGAGGAACAGCCACTCTGAGTTGTATTGTTTTGTGCAGAGAGCTATCAGATGTGGAAGCGACAGAGGCGAGAAGGTCTAAGCAAACCCGTGTGAGACGCCGGTGTTTAGGTCGCGTCCTTTGCGACCTTATGCACCGCTGCGTCCGCTCTGCGTATCGAGGAAGCGCCAGTGACGCTTCCGCTGATTTACCCGGAGTGCGAACGAGTTTGCGTGACTTATCTCGCCGGTGGAGCACTGAGAATAATACACAAGAATAATATAAAAGATTAACGATGTAAGGTGTAATTAGAATTAAATGTGACATATGGAGGTGAAGAGAAGATGAGTCAGGTGTTTGCGAGTCCGCTGTCAGAACTGGCGGAGTTTGAGGAATTCAACAGTGCTGTGAAGAAGAAAAAAGGCCCGCTTCAGATGAGTGGCTGCATGGATTCTCAGAAGGTGCATCTGATGCAGGAGACGGATTCCGAGATGCCGTGGAAACTTGTGGTGACTTATGATGACGCGCGCGCGAAAGAGATCTATGATGATTTCTGCTGTTTCCGGAGTGATGTGTGGCTGTATCCCGCAAAGGATCTGCTGTTTTACAGTGCGGATATCCACGGAAATCTTCTGGCGCGCCAGAGAATTTCCGTGCTTCGTCATCTGATGGAAGATACTTCCGGTGTGGTTGTGACGACGCTTGACGGTCTGATGGATCATCTTCTTTTACTCTCCCAGATGAAAAAGCAGGTTTTGCACATTGAAAATGGTCAGGAACTTGATCTGGAATTCTGGAAAGATCAGCTGGTGAGACTCGGGTATGAGCGCACAGGTCAGGTCGACGGGATGGGGCAGTTTTCCATCCGGGGCGGAATTCTTGACATTTTTCCGCTGACGGAGGAGGTGCCGATCCGAATTGAATTGTGGGATACGGAGGTCGATTCGATCCGCTCGTTCGATTTGGAGAGCCAGCGCTCGATTGAGCAGCTTGAGTCCGTCTCGATTTATCCGGCGATGGAGACGATTCTGACGCCCGGTCAGCTTGCAGATGGTGTGAGAAAAATCCGCGAGGAGGAGAAGATTTACGAGCAGAGTCTGAGAAGCCAGAGAAAGACCGAGGAGGCCGGACGCATTCTGCGGATTGTGAGAGAACTGACAGAGGGAATTGAGGAAGGCTGGAATCTTCAGGGGCTTGACGCGTATCTCTCGTATTTCAGCAGGGAGACGGTATCGTTTCTCGATTATTTTGATCCGGAGACAAGCATGATCTTTCTTGATGAGCCGGCGAGACTGAAAGAAAAGGGAGCGGCGATTGAGACAGAATTTCGCGAGAGCATGATGCATCGCTTAGAAAAGGGATATCTGCTTCCGTCCCAGACGGGTCTTCTCTATACGGTGAATGAGGTGCTCTCACACGCGCAGCGAAAAAACACGGTCTATCTGACCGGGCTTGAACAGAAACTTCCGGGGATGGAAGTGAAGAACCGCTACGCGGTCAATGTGAAAAATGTGGCTTCGTATCAGAATAATTTTGAGATGCTGATTAAGGATCTCCAGAGATGGAAGCGTGAGAAATACCGGGTGATCCTGCTCTCTGCCTCGAGGACGCGCGCAAGCCGTCTTGCCGGAGATTTGAGAGAGTATGAGCTGAGTGCATTCTGTCCGGATGACGGGGAGAGGAAAGTTCAGCCGGGTGAGATTCTTGTGACTTACGGAAAACTGCACCGGGGATTTGAGTATCCGCAGATCAAATTTGTTGTGATCACGGAAGGCGATATGTTTGGTGCAGAGCGGAAGAAGAAAAAGCGCCGGAAAACCTCATATGAGGGAAAGAAAATTCAGAGCTTTACAGAACTTTCGGTCGGTGACTATGTGGTGCATGAGGATCACGGACTTGGTATTTACCGCGGAATTGAGAAGATCGAGAGAGATAAGATCGTGAAGGATTACCTGAAAATTGAGTATGCGGATGGAGGAAATCTCTACCTTCCGGCTACAAGACTTGAGGGAATCCAGAAATACGCGGGCGGGGATGCGAAGGCGCCGAAGTTAAATAAACTCGGCGGAGAGCAGTGGAACAAGACGAAGACGCGGGTGCGGACTGCGGTGAAGGAGATTGCGAAGGACTTAGTCAAGCTCTATGCGGCGCGCCAGAATACAGATGGCTTCGTCTACGGACCGGACACGGTGTGGCAGAGAGAGTTTGAGGAACTTTTCCCCTATGAGGAGACGGACGATCAGCTTGCGGCGATTGAGGACACGAAGCGGGACATGGAGAGTCACAAGATCATGGACCGCCTGATCTGCGGAGATGTCGGCTACGGCAAGACCGAGATTGCGCTGCGCGCTGCATTCAAGGCGATTCAGGAGGGAAAACAGGTTGTCTACCTCGTTCCGACAACGATCCTTGCCCAACAGCATTACAATACATTTGTCCAGCGAATGAAGGAATTTCCGGTCCGCGTGGATCTGATGTCGCGTTTCCGCACACCGACCCAGATGAAGAATACGATCGAGGCACTCAAAAAGGGACAGGTGGACATCGTGATCGGTACCCATCGTGTTCTCTCAAAAGATGTGAAATTCAAGGATCTCGGTCTTCTGATCATTGACGAGGAACAGCGGTTTGGAGTTGCGCACAAGGAGAAAATCAAACAGCTCAAAGAAAATGTGGATGTGCTCACAATGACGGCAACTCCGATTCCCCGCACGCTTCATATGAGCCTTGTGGGAATTCGTGACATGAGTGTGCTTGAGGAACCGCCGGTTGACCGGGTTCCGATCCAGACTTATGTGATGGAATACAATGAAGAGATGATCCGGGAGGCAGTGAACCGTGAACTTGCGCGCGGCGGACAGGTTTATTATGTATACAACCGCGTCAAGGACATCGAGGAGGTTGCGGGAAAAATTCAGAAACTGGTTCCGGATGCCAATGTGGTTTATGCGCACGGACAGATGTCGGAGCACAAGCTTGAGAAGATCATGTTTGATTTTATCAACGGTGATATCGATGTTCTGGTATCGACGACGATCATTGAGACAGGCTTAAATATTCCAAATGCGAACACGATGATCATTCACGATGCGGACCAGATGGGGCTCTCTCAGCTCTACCAGCTCAGAGGCCGTGTGGGACGATCAAACCGGACATCCTATGCATTTTTGATGTACAAGAGAGATAAGCTGCTCAAGGAGGAGGCGGAGAAACGTCTTCAGGCGATCCGGGAATTCACAGAACTCGGAAGCGGAATCAAGATTGCGATGAGGGATCTTGAGATCCGCGGAGCCGGAAATGTGCTCGGGGCGGAGCAGCACGGACACATGGAGGCAGTCGGTTACGATCTGTACTGCAAACTTCTGAATCAGGCAGTGCTTGCGCTCAAGGGAGAGCGGAACGAAGAGGAAGAATTCGAGTCCGTTGTCGAGTGTGACATTGATGCCTACATTCCGGCTTCCTACATCAAGAATGAATACCAGAAACTCGATATTTATAAGCGGATTTCCGGAATCGAGAACGAAGAGGAATACATGGATATGCAGGATGAGCTGCTTGACCGGTTTGGAGAGATTCCGAAACCTGTGGAAAATCTGCTCATCGTTGCGGCGCTCAAAGCGGCGGCACACCGCGCTTATGTGACAGAAGTCAAAGTGAACCGTCAGGAAGTCCGCTTAAAGATGTTCAAGCAGGCAAAGCTGAATCCGGAGGGAATTCCGGAGCTTGTGGCATCCCAGAAGGGAAGTCTCAAATTTATGATGACGGATGAGCCGTATTTTATGTATACAGAGAGAAAGCATCAGAAGGACTGCACAGCCATGCTCGAGAAGGCGAAAGAACTTCTTTTCGCGATCGGAAAACTGGCGGAAGAAGCGCAGGAGAAATCAGCAGAGACTGAGAAAAACGAGGCACCGGTGTCTGAGCGATAAATAAAAGTTGTGTGGACCCGGTGCAGAAAAAAATAAAATTGTGGATAATTGTGCATAACAGAACGCGCGGAGGATTGTGGAAATCTTCCGCGCGTTTCTTATGTGGAAAAACAGTGCCCCAAGGACATGTGGATCTTACTGCTCCATCTTTTTTAAGATGCTCTCTGCAACGCTGAGACCGTTTGCAGATGCCTGCTGAAGACCTCTCGTCACGGAAGCGCCGTCGCCGACTGCGCGCAGACCCAGGATGCTCGTCTCAAAGTCCTTATTTACGACAACTTTATTGGAGTAGAATTTTACTTCAACACCGTAGAGCAGAGTCTCGTCGCTTGCGATACCCGGTGTTACCTTGTCGAGGGCGATCAGCATCTCGCTGATATCCTTCATGATGCGGTAAGGCAGAACAAGGGAGAGATCTCCCGGAACAGCATCCTTTAAGGTCGGGATCAGGTTGTTTCTGCACAGACGCTCCTCCGTGGTACGGCGTCCTCTCTGGAAATCACCGAAGGTCTGAACCATGATGCGGCCGCCGCAGAGCATGTTGGACAGCTGTGCGATGTGCTTGCCGTACTCGATCGGCTCGTTGAACGGGCGGGTGAAGTTCTTGCTCACGAGAAGAGCAAAGTTCGTGTTGTTTGTCTTGTACTCCTGAGACTTGTAAGCGTGACCGTTTACAACGGCAAGACCGTTCTCATAGTATTCCGTCGCAACCTCACCGGACGGGTTGGTACAGAAAGTACGAACCTTGTCATCGAAGGTAGGGGTGTAGTAGACCAGCTTTGCCTCGTAGAGGTTCTTGTTCAGGAACTCCATAACCTCATCGCGGACCTCGACGCGGACACCGATGTCGACAGTTCCGACCTGAGTCTCGATCTCGTGCTCACCGCAGATGTGTGAGAACCAGTCAGAACCCTCACGTCCGATTGCAGCAACGATCTCCGGAGCGTAGTAAGTCTCACCCTTGTCGGTGATAACGCCCTTTGCCTCATTATTTTCAATCACAATGTTGTCTACCATGGTATTGAATTCCATGATGACGCCCTGAGCAAGCAGATGCTCCTGAAGGCGGGTGTAGATCTTGTAGCCCTCCTCTGTGCCGAGATGACGGATCGGGCACTCAATCAGCTTTAAGTTTGCGCCGATTGCCTTGCGGCGGATCTCCTCGATCTCTTTCTGCTTGTTGACGCCGTACACACCGGTATCGGCACCGAATTTCAGGTAAATGTCATCGGATTCCTTGATGAGTTTTACTGCGCGATCGTAACCAAGAATCTCCGGAAGGTTTCCACCGACATCCGGGGAGAGGGAAAGTTTTCCGTCTGAGAAAGCTCCGGCACCCGCAAAACCGGTCGTGATGGAACACGGTTTACAGCCAACACATACACCGGTTGTTCTCTTCGGACATACACGCTTTTCGATCGGACGTCCTTTCTCGATCATAAGGATTTTCATATCCGGTTTCTTTTCGATCAACTTGTATGCGCAGAAGATACCGGAAGGACCTGCACCGATGATGATGACATCATAATTTTTCTGATTCTGACTCATGCACAAAACTCCTTTTCTTAAAAACAAAATGGTGATACTCATTCAAAATCTGTCTGTTCAGTTTATTCAGATGAATCATTGAAAAACCTGAATAAACTTGAAGCTCTGGGTTATAAATGCGCACAAAAAACCAGCATACACGAAACAAGAAGCCTGTAGGCAACTGTTTCGGCAGCTGGTAGAAACGTTCAACCATATCTTGAACCTATACACGCATTACAACGTTTATAGGCTATCATAAAATGCAAAATTCTGCAAGTGGAAAATGTCCTGTATTTCCATTAGAACAGTCCGTTACCGCTCATCCCTTTTTCGCCGTTGCTTCCATGTCTGCCGGAAGCACCAGATTCAGGAGAACAGATACGAGGAAAACGACGGCAACGCAGTTTTCCGCGAATACGGTTCGGATGATCTGCGGAAAGATTTCAAACAGCTCCGGTGCCTGAGTGAAACCGATTCCGACACTCAGGGAGACGGAAGCGATCGTGATGTTTCTCTGGCTGTAACCGCAGCGGCTCATCATCTGAATTCCACTCATGACAATCATTCCGAACATCATGATTGTACATCCGCCGAGAACGGCATCCGGAAGGGTGGCAAGAAGTGCTCCCACAGCCGGGAACACTCCGGCGATGATCATGATGATGGCACCTGTCGCAATCGCATAGCGGTTGACAACCTTTGTCATGGCGACGAGACCGATGTTCTGGCTGAAAGAGGTGATCGGAAGGCATCCGAACAGTGCGGAGATGGAGCTCACGAAACCGTCACAGGTGATTGATCCGGTAGTCTCTTTCTCAGTAGCATTTCGGTCAAGTGCGGAAGATGCAAGCGCGGAGGTGTCACCGATTGTCTCCGTCGCAGAGACGAGGAAGATCAGCGTGACCGCGATAATCGCATTGATGTCGAATTCCGGCTTGAACGGAAGAAAACTCGGAAGAGCGATGAGGGAAACACCATGCAGGGCGGAAAAATCAACCATTCCCATGCAGATTGCGAGGATGTATCCGACAATCAGTCCAAAGAGGACGGAGAGCTGTTTGAAGTAAGATTTTGCAAAAATATGAAACAACAGACAGCAGATCAGGGTTACAGTTCCGAGAATCTAGTTTGACGGGGCACCAAAATTTTCGCTTCCGCTGCCGCCTCCGAAAGAAGCGGCGCCGACAGAGAGCAGGGAGAATCCGATGGAGGTGACAACGCTCGCGGATACAACCGGAGTGATCAGTTTCATCCAGTACTTCGCAAACAGTCCAAGGATTCCCTCAATGAGTCCGCCGACAAGAATGGCACCGACGATTGCCGGATACCCGTAAGTGGGGCCGACGTAACAGAATACAGAGACGAAGGTGAAGCTGATTCCCATTACGATCGGCAGCCCGGAGCCGATCCGCCAGATCGGAAAGAGCTGAATCAGCGTTCCGATTCCGGCAATGATCATCGCACACTGGATCAGCATGGCACTGTGGGAGGCGTCCAGACCGCAGGCACCGGTGACAATGATGATCGGCGCGATGTTTGCGACGAACATTGCCAGAATGTGCTGAAGACCGAACGGAACCGCCTGTGCAAGCGGGACATGACCATCCAGCGTGTAAATATTTTGAACGGAGGACTCTGTCGATTTCATTTTTTATGCCTCCTGCGGACGGAAGGTGATCTCACCTGTCTCATCGTTCATGCCGTCCACAATGGCAAGAGACTCCAGATGGTATCCGAGGTTGCGGATCATGCGGCCGCCCGGCTGGAAGCCCTTCTCGATTGCGATGCCGATGCCCTCAACCGATGCACCGGACTCGGTCACGATGGAGAGAAGACCCTGAAGTGCGCAGCCATTTGCGAGGAAGTCGTCGATGATCAGAACATGATCTTCCGGCTTCAGAACTTTCTTGGAGACGATGATCTGATTCTTGCACTTGTGTGTGAAAGATTCTACCTCAGCGACGTACATCTCACCGTCGAGATTGATGCTCTTTGATTTCTTTGCAAATACAACCGGAACGTGGAAGTGACGTGCAACCAGGCAGGCAATACCGATGCCGGAAGCCTCGATCGTCAGGATCTTGGTGATCGGAGCGTCACCGAAACGGCGCTTAAATTCAGCGCCCATCTGATCGATCAGATCAATATCCATCTGATGATTCAGAAAGGTATCTACCTTCAGTACGTTACCCGGTTTTACAACTCCGTCTTTTACAATGCGTTCTTCCAGAAAATTCATGCTCTTTCCCTCTCCTATGTTTATGAAATTTGAAAACTAATTACTGTGTAAATAGTTACAAGTATTGTACTACAAACAAGATAAAAATAAAATGAGGCATTTAGCCATTTTTAAAAAAAATCTGCACGGGTTTCTGTGGGGATTTTCCTAACAAAAAATCCCCACCTTGAAAAGAAGCGTGACGGAAACTTACAGCTTCGGCCAGCATTTCGGCAGTTTCGGATTCTCTACGCGGATGGGTTCCGGATAGGTTTCTCCAAAAAGTTCGACTTCTACAGTCTCGATCACCTGCGGATCCACCGGTTTGTTTACCTCAACTCCCGGGATCGGGAAATCGACGGGAACCGTCTTCACGCCCGCAATGCGTCTGATTTCCTCCATTCCCGATATGACGTGTCCGAATACGGGATAAGTTCCCTTGTGATCCGGACAGTCGCGAAGCGGGAAGAAAAATTCACAGCTTGCAAGTCCCGCATCACCGTATCCGCCCATGCACACGCAGCCCGGATGAGAGTCGAGAGGGGTGATCTCCGGATGAAGTTTGAATTCATTCGGAATCAGATACTGAAGTTCCTTTTTGCCAAAGGCCGTGTAGCTGACATCGACCCAGTTTCCCGGGACGATGCGCTCGATTGCATGGTGGTCAAGATAACCATGGCAGGCGGCAAAGAGAAAGCTGTTTACTGTGTTCGGTGCGGACTCGGGAAGCAGTTCGATCACGATGTCGGCACCGTTTGCCATATGAAGTGTTGCAACTGGATGTTTCATAAATAAAATCCTTTTGTAACTGTTCAGTACCTTCACAGTTACATCCTTTCAACAATTGGACTCTTTCAGCTTGTGCTTATTCGATGATCTCAAGCTGCTTTGGATAGTGGTTGAGAACTTCCACTCCATCTTCGGTCACGAGAACGAGATCCTCAACGCGCACACCGGTATCCTTTGGAAGATAGATACCCGGTTCGATCGAGAAGATCATGCCCGGTTTTGCCTCCCACATATTTGTGGAGGAGACATCTCCAAATTCATGCTCGGACAGACCGATGAAATGACCGAGACGATGTGTAAAATATTCACCCCAGCCCGCATCGGAGATCAGACCTCTTGCGGTGTCATCAAACTCGTGAAGCGGAACACCCGGACGGATCTTGGAGATTGCAGCCTCATTTGCACTGCGGACGGTATCGTAGACTTTGCGGTGCTCGTCGCTGACGGTCTTGAAGTAGAAGGTACGGGTCATATCGGAGCAGTAACCATCTTTGATGCATCCGACGTCAAACAATACGCAGTCGCCAGCCTTGACAGGAGTGTCATCCGGAGAGTGGTGCGGATCGGCGGCATTGGCACCGAAAGCGACGAGCGGTGGGAAGGAATAGCCATCGGCGCCAAGATCGAGATAGATCTGAAGCATCTGGTCAGCGACTTCTTTTTCGGTCACGCCTTCATGGATCAGGGTCTTAAACTGAGCCATTGCCTTATCGTTGATGTCGGAAGCGACGCGCATCTTTTCCTGTTCTTCCTCATCCTTGACTCCACGGGTCGTGTCGACTGCCAGAGAACCATTGATGAAAGAAGAAGCGGCGTGCATTTCCATCAGCGGAAGCAGGAAACGTGCCTTTAACTCCTTGTCAACTGCGAGAGGAGCCTCCTTGTCGAGATATTTTGCGACAATCTCCATAACCGGGTCTGTGTCAGAATACCATACTTTCTCAACACCGACATCCTCCGGAACGTGGAAGAGACGGTTCAGGAAATAGACATGATGGCCATCTGCGCGAAGCAGAAGACCGTAGAAACGCTCAAATGGAGCCATAGAGACACCGGTCAGATAGCAGATGGACATCGGGTCCACGATCAGCATCTGCTCAGCACCCTGTTCCTTCAATGCAGCGAGAATTCGATTTGCTCTTGATTCGTTCATGATAAATAACGTCCTTTCTCATTCTATTTGTAATCCCTTATGTATATCCGCTCTCTTAGCAAGAGGAAATCTACATAAGAAATTTTTATCTAAGGAAATTATAGTACGGATTAATCCGGGAAAAAAGATCCCAGATGCACAAAAAATCCCGGTTGCGGGATTTCATGAAAATATGCTCTATAAAATTTGGGGGAAAATCCATTTATATGTCAGAAAGAACATTTGGAATTTCCAAGTAGTTATATGCGCTATGAGCGTTGATTTGAAACTTTTATAAGAAAAGTCATTTATATCTAGGCGACGAAGGCGAAAAAGTCACTGCAAACCCGTGTGAGACGTCGGTGTTTAGGTCGCGTCCTTTGCGACCTTATGCACCGTTACGTCGAACCCGGAGCGAGAGCGAGTTTGCAGGACTTATTTTGCCGGAGTCGCCCCTAAAATAAAAGATGAAAATTTTAACACTCAAAAGCTGAATGCCATAAAAGTTTCAGAATAGTCTTGAAGCAAGCCGGTTAGAACTGCGTTCTCAGCTTCGGATCAAGCAGATCTCTCAGACCATCTCCGATAAAGTTTGCGCCGACTGCCATCGTGAAGATTGCGAGTCCCGGAAATCCTGCCACCCAGAACTTGTTGAAGTAATCCACACCGTCAGAAACCATCATGCCCCACTCCGGGGTTGGCGGTGCAGAACCGAGTCCGAGGAAACTCAGCGTCGAGAACATCAGAATCTTGTTTCCGATATCGGTCGTCGCCATAATCAGCACGGAGCTGACACTGTTCGGAATGATGTCGAGCAGCAGGATGCGGAGCTTGGAGGCTCCGAGCGCCTCAGAAGCGGTCACATACTCATTTTCCTTGACACTCAGCACAACGCTTCGCATCAGACGCGCGTAAGTCGGCCAGGATACAATGACAAGCGCAAACATCGTGTTGAACAGATTGGATCCCATCACGGCGTTGATGATCATTGCGAGGATCAGCGACGGGAAGGAGAGGATCATCTCCGAGAAACGCATCATTACATTGTCAACCCATCCGCCGACGTATCCGGCAAGCGCACCGTAGAACGTTCCGATCACACCTGCGATCGTCACGGAGAGACAGCCTGCAAGCAGGGAATAGCGTCCTCCGTAGATCACGCGGCTGAAAATGTCACGTCCGAAATTGTCGGTTCCGAACCAGTGCAGAGCGGACGGCGCCTTTAACCGCATCGTCAGATCCTGGGCGATCGGATCATACGGAGCAATGACCGGGGCAAGGATTGCAGCCAGAATCCATCCGAGACAGATGAGAATTCCCAGGGTAAAAAGATAGTTGGATTTCAAAAGTTTTTTCAGGGAATGAATCATTAGCTGCACCTCACTCTCGGGTCGATGATTCCGTAAAGGATATCGACTACCGTGTTGATAATCATGTAGTTGAGTGCAATCAACAGCGCAACGCCGATGATTGCGGGATAGTCGGCTGCCATGACAGATTCGTAGGCGAACTGTCCGACACCCGGCCATTTGAAGATTGTCTCGACGAGAACCATGCCGCCGAGCAGATTTCCAAGTCCAAGACCGATGACAGTCATAACCGGGATCAGCGCATTGCCGAGCGCATGGTGAAGAATCAGTGCCATGCCGCCAAGACCCTTCGCCTTTGCTGTTCGGATGTAGTCAGTCGACAGGGTGTCAAGCAGGTTCGATCTCGTCGTTCTCGTGATCAGTCCCATCGTGAATGCGGCGAGCACGATGCTCGGCAGAATCAGGTGACGCGCCGCATCGAGTGCTTTTGCCGTGTCTCCCTCAATCAGGCTGTCGATGATGTACATGCCGGTCACGGTTGCCGGGGCAGAGAACGAGTTGCTCAGCCGTCCCGGTCCCGGGAAGATCTTCAGTTTGTAGTAGAAGAAATACAGCATCAGCAGTGCAAACCAGAATGCCGGAATGCTGACGCCGGTGACGGAGATAGCTCTCACAATCTGATCGAGAACGCTGTTTCGGCGGATGGCGGAGATGATGCCAAACAGGATGCCGAACAGGGACGCGATCACAATGGAGAAAAGAGCCAGCTCCAGAGTTGCCGGATAGCACCGTGCGAGGTCGTCGAGGACCGGGCGGTTGGTGCGGATGGACGTTCCAAGGTCAAAGTGCAGCAGGTCACGAATGTAGTAGAAATACTGCACAATGAGTGGCTGGTCCAGACCGTGTTTTGCCCGATAGGCAGCCACGATCTCCGGATCATTCAAGGCTCTCTGGCTTAAGTTAGCAACGACCGGGTCACCCGGGATCATCTTTGTGAGGATGAAGACAAGGGTGGCAACTCCGAGAAGCATGACAGCCAGATAAACCACACGTTTTCCAATAAATTTCAGCTCTCCCATTTGGTACCTCTCTTTTGATTCTTGTGATGCAAATGTAACTTGAAGCGGATGCCTCTCCCCTTCGTTATTTTACATTGATTTCTGTCAAGTCGATGGTGTAGGAATCAAAGATGTCTACATTTGCCAGACGGCTTGAGTGTGCAATGTGTGCCGGAGCCTGTGCGATGACGATGAACGGACCGTCCTCATACATGGAATCCTGAATGTTCTCAAGAACTTTGGTTCTTGCGTCGTTGTCGGTGGCAGCCATTGCCTCAGTGTACATGCCGGCAAGCTCAGGATCAATGTCAGCAGTCCAGCCTGCGCGCTTTCCAACAGTTCCGCCCGGCAGGAATTCAAGCTGTACGTTCGGATCGCTGTAATCGACGCCCCAGTACATGACAGTAAAGCCAAGAGTTCCGTTGCGGTAAGCATCGCCGTAGCCGGCAGCCCATGCCTCGGTCACGATGTTGACATCAATGCCGATCTGGGACATATCATCTTTTACTTTCTGTGCAAGGTCGGTCAGCTGGATTCCTTCCATATCCAGATCAGATACGGTCATATCTACGCTGAAGCCATCCGGGTAACCAGCATCAGCAAGGAGCTGTTTTGCCTCCTCGAGGTTGGTGTAGTCGTCCGGACGCTCGCCCTTGCTGCCCATGAATCCCTTCTGGATGATGGAGTAAGGGGTTACGGTGCCCTCGCCGCAGATCATGCGGATACCGGAGTAGTCGAGTGCCTTGCGGATTGCCTGCTGTACCTTCGGGTTGGATACCGGGCCGCCGTACTCCTCGTTCATGTTCATCATCACGAAGCCGATCATCTTGGTCAGACCGTCGGTGATCTCTACGTTCTCTGCGCTCTTGAGTTCCTCGAGGGTGTCATCGGTCAGGTTCAGTGCGATGTCGATGTCTCCGCTTGAGAGCGTCATCATCTGGGTGTTTGCATCCGGCTGGATCTTTAAGATGTACTTGTCCACGTTGGTGGCAGTGCCCCAGTAGTTCGGGTTCTTCTCAAGGACAACTTCCTCATCCGGAGTATAGCTTGTCAGAATATACATGCCGCTTCCTGCACTTGCGCCGTCGAGGAAGCTCTGTGCAGTATCGGTGGAAGCTGCGTCCTCCGCGTCGGTTCCGCCGTTCTCCTTGACAACTGCGCTGTCGAGAATTGCGAGGGAGCTGTAAGTCAGCTTGGAGAGGATTGCGCTGTCCGGCTCGGTTAAATGGAAGATAACCGTGGAGTCATCCGGAGTCTCAATGCTGTCGATCGTGTCGCAGATGAAGGACGGGTTGCCTTTTAAGTTTTTGGTACGGTTGATGCTGAATGCGACATCAGCGGATGTCATCGTGTTTCCGCTTGCGAATACAACGCCATCCTTTAATTTTACCGTCAGGGTCAGGCCGTCATCGGAGAACTCGTAGCTGTCTGCAAGGTCCGGCTGAGGGGTTCCATCGTTCTCATAGAATTTGAACAGGTTCTCATAGCAGGCATTGACGATCAGCTGTGGATATTTCTCGTATACATATCCCGGGTCCAGGGTGGAGAAACCGGATCCCATTGCGATGATGACGGTGTTGTCTCCGGCAGAAGCCTGAGACTCGGCAGCGGAATCGGATGTTCCGGTCGGAGTTGTCTCCGTGGTGGACTTACTGCCACCACAGGCGGTGCAGCCTACTGCGGTTGCCATAGCCAGTGCAAGAGCCATGAATTTTTTCTTTTTCATAATTGTGACCTCCTCTTTTTTCCTAATTTGCAGCGGGTTGGTGCCAGTATATTGCCGGTATGTTGCCGGTATCCGGCATGCTGCCAGCTGCAATGATTTTATCAGAGATGCCGGAATGTGCTTGCAGACCGACATGATCTCTCAGTTAAAACTCAGAACGGATGTCCCCATATAGAGGCTGGGGATCCATAAATCTTTCACCTAGTCGTAGAGATGGCAGGCGACAAAGTGTCCCGGCTCAATCTCACGAAGTTCCGGAATTTCACTCGAACAGCGCTCACACGCCTTTGGGCACCGGGTGTGGAACCGGCATCCGGACGGAGGATTGGAAGGACTTGGGACCTCGCCCGAGAGATGGATTCTCTCTTTCTGCTCGGAAGCGTCCACCTGCGGGATTGCGGAGAGAAGCGCTTCCGTGTAAGGATGATAGCGTTTCTCATAGAGCTGGTCGTAGGCGGCGATCTCCACCATCTTTCCTAAATACATCACACCGACGCGGTCGCTGACCTGATAGACGACGTTTAAGTTGTGGGAGATGAAAAAATAGGTGAGACCGAGCCGTGCCTTCAGATCCTGAAGCAGGTTTAACACCTGTGCCTGCACCGACACATCGAGGGCGGAGACTGCCTCATCGCAGATGATGATCTGTGGGTTTAAGGCGAGCGCGCGTGCAATGCCGATTCGCTGCTTCTGTCCGCCGGACATCTCGTGCGGATAGCGGCTCAGATGATAGGTGTCGAGTCCGACGAGATGGAGAAGTTCCTCGATTCTCGCATCCACATCGATCTTTCCGGTCAGGTGATGGATCTCAAATGGTTCCATCAGGATCTGGCGGATTGTCCGTCTCGGATTGAGGCAGGCGGAAGGATCCTGAAAGATGATCTGCGCCTTCTTTCTCATCTGCTTCAAATCATTTCCCTTGAGGGCGGAGATGTCATCCCCGTCGAGGTAGACATGACCGTCCGTCGGCTCAATCAGGCGGATCAGAGTTCTTCCGAGCGTACTCTTTCCGCATCCGGACTCTCCGACGACGCCGAAAGTTTCGCCCTTGAAGATATCGAAGGAGATGTCATCGACGGCCCGGACGGTGCCGGATTTCTTGTCTTTTCCCTTAAAATATACTTTGACGTGGTCGGCACGGACAAGTACGTCTTTGGAATTTTCATGTTTCTCAGCCATTGTCAGAACCTCCTGTCGTTTCCTTCAAATTGTCATAGCGCCAGCAGCGTACCTTGCGGTTCTCGCCGGCATCGAACACCGGAGGCTCCGCCTGCTTGCAGCGGTCGGTCGCATACGGACATCTCGGCCAGAAACTGCAGCCGGAGATCCGCTCCGTCGGATTCGGAACCATGCCCTCGATCGTACTTAACGGATTTCTCTCCTTTGTGATTTTGGGAATTGCGCTCAAAAGTCCCTGTGTATATGGGTGGAGCGGATTCTTAAAAATCTCGCGGACAGGAGCCTGCTCCACAATGTGGCCGGTGTACATGACGATCACGGTGTCGCACAGCTCACTGACAACGCCGAGATCGTGGGTGATGAAGACAACCGAGGTCTTCATCGTCTCATTTAAGTGGCGGATCAGATCGAGAATCTGTGCCTGAATCGTCACATCGAGGGCGGTCGTCGGCTCGTCGGCGATCAGAATCTGAGGCTGACATGCGAGTGCCATCGCGATCATGACCCTCTGGCGCATACCGCCGGACATCTGGTGCGGATATTCGTAGGCGCGGGCCGCCGGGTTTGCGATGCCGACTGCCTGCATCATGCGGATCGCTTCATCCATCGCTTCCTTTTTCTTCATTCCGCGGTGGAGGCGGAGAGACTCTGCGATCTGCTTTCCGCAGCGCAAAATCGGGTTTAAGGAAGTCATCGGTTCCTGAAAGATCATGGAGATCTCATTTCCGCGGATGCCTCTCATCTCTTTCTCGGAAAGTTTCGTGAGATCCTGTCCACGGTAGAGAATCTGTCCGCCGGTGATCTTGCCCGGAGGATTTGGAATCAGCTGCATCATTGCGAGGGAGGAAACGCTCTTTCCACTTCCGCTCTCCCCGACAATTCCAAGTTTCTCTCCGCGATGAAGCGTATAGTTCAAGTGGTCAACCGCATGCACGGTTCCTGCCATTGTCCGGAATTCCACGCACAGGTCTTTGATTTCAAGTATCGTCTCTGCCTGATTCATAGTGCCCCTCATTTCTATCTCAGCTCCCTTTCACTCTATCACTTTGGTGTTCAACAATTTAAAGCAGTAGAGCAAAAATGGTAAAAAAATACGGATTTCTGTAACTCAAAAAAAGAAAAAATCTTTTGGGTTGTTATATAAATGACAGGATACCACACTTCCATGCGGAATTCAATAAGAAGAAAGAGAAAAACGCTGCTGCCATTTTGGCACAATATGAAAGTCCTGATTCAGAAAATACCGGACGGAAACCTTAAAAAATAAATTGCGGACAAGGAAAAACAGGAAGAAAAGCGACAAAGAGTAGAAAAAAATCAAAAAAAGGCATAAAAAACAAGTCGGATTTTGTCACATTGTTGAACGAAACGTCAGAAAATGTTATAATCAGAACATCATTTAGGGGAACAGACTTGGAAATGGGAAGGGGAAGAGACTTATGGAAGACAACATTTTTATGGAAGATCGCAAGCCGATCACATTTGAGGAGTACTTGCAGTACAATCCGAACAGCAGAGAGAACCTGGGTGAGGAGCTTCCCGTCCTTGTTTATCGACTTCTGGAGTACTCACTCCGGGATGAACTGATCCAGGAACTTGGGAAAGAGAGACAGGTGGAGATTTTCCGGAAAGCGGGGCGCAAGGCCGGTGAGTATTTTGCAAAGAATCTGCTGGGTCTCGATCAGCCGATGGACACGTTCATTGCAGAGCTTCAGGAAAAGCTGAAGGCGTTCAAGATCGGCGTGCTTCGGATTGAGGATGTTGATGAGGAGAACGGCAAGATTATTCTGACGGTGTCAGAGGATGCGGACTGTTCCGGACTTCCGATTCTCGGAGAGACGGTCTGCAATTATGATGAGGGATTTATCGCTGGAATTCTCTCTCTGTATTCCGGAAAGGAATACACCGCGATTGAGATTGACTGTTGGGCGACCGGCGACCGTGTCTGCCGCTTTCGAGCAGAGATCAAAGAGTGAGGAGACGGATCAGAAATCGATTACAGAAGAAAAGGGGGGCAGAATGGAAGACAAAAATTGTGAGAAGCTGTTTGAATATCTGCGCGATATTCTGTACAGCCCGGACACGCACCCTTTAGACGTGGAGACTCTCGATCCGCCTTACCAGAAACTGGGAAAAGGACTTCGTTTTCTTGATAAAGCAGTGAGAGAAATGAAATCGTATTCTGCAGAACTTTCAAGAGGAAATCTTTCTGTCAATCAGCCGGAAAAAGACAATTTTCTTTGTCAGAATCTAAAAAATATGCATGCGAACTTAAACCATATGGCCTGGCAGGCCAAACAGGTGGCAAGGGGAGACTACTCTCAGTCCGTTTCATATCTGGGAGAGTTTTCCGATGCTTTCAACAAGATGACGGCGCAGCTGAGAGAACGTGAAATGCGTCTGAGAGAAGAGGCACAGAAAGAAAAAGCGCATGCGAATATGATGGAGGGATACAGCCAGCTTCTGATGGAACTGATCTGCAGGAGTGAGGAGCAGATTCTTGTCGTCAGCGTGGAGGATGGCCAGGTGTTCTACTGCAACACGAAGGATGCGAATGAGGACCCGAAGACGAATGAGATTTTCGGGATCTGTCTTGAGATGACGAGGCAGGAGGGAGAACTGGAACATCTTCAGGAGATGGCGGAGCAGATCTGGGAGACGGAAGACTCCGCACATCGCATTTACAAGATTACGACGGGACTTATGCACTGGCAGGGAGAACTTGCCTATGTTCATATCATCCGTGAGGCGACTGCAGAGCGGGCGAGAGAGAAGAAACTTGAGGTGGAGGCATACCGGGATCCGCTCACAGGAATCCGCAACAGGACCTACTTTGAGGAGCAGATGAGAAAACTGCTTGAGCGCAAGGAAAAGATGGTGTTCTGCTATTGCGATCTCGACCACTTAAAGTATGTGAATGACCGATATGGCCACCTCGAGGGAGACCGGTATATCCGCCGGTTTGTGGATACCGTCAAATCCTGTGTCCGAGAAAATGACCTGTTTGCGAGAGTCGGCGGGGATGAGTTCTGCGTGATTTTAAGAAAGTGTCCGCAGGAGATGGCAGTGCGGAAGATGAGACGGATTCAGAGAGAGTTTGAGGAGACGGGAGAGATTCCTTATCCTCAGAGCTTCAGCTGCGGTCTTGTGGAGATTTCAGGGAAAAACAGACAACAGACGCTTGAGGAGATCATCCAGTGTGTGGACAAGGCGATGTATGAGCAGAAACGGGATCACAAAGAAGAGTACGAAAAACAGCTGAATCTTTCTGCGAGTGAATGGATCGTGACACATACGCACTGAGATTCAAAGAAAGAGGATGTATGAAGAAAAAATCAGGATGGATGATTCCGCTCATTATGTCGATGAGCCTTCTGGCTGCCTGTGCTTCTGTCCCGGGTCAGGCGGCGGATCACGGACAGGGGGAGAATCTTCCGGAACTGAAAATTGGGTGCGATCTCTATGCGCCGTATTTCTATGTCGGGGAAGACGGGAATTATACCGGGGTGGATCGCGAGATCGCCTCAGAGGCCTGCAGGCGTCTGGGGTATCGCCCGGTATTTAAGGAGATTATCTGGGGAGAACAGGATCAGCTTCTTAAGGACGGAGATGTGGACTGCATCTGGTGCAGTTTTTCGATGAATGACCGGGAGAATCTCTATCACTGGGCGGGACCGTACCTGTACAGCCCGGAGGTCGTGGTAGTTCCGGCGGACAGCAGGATTCAATCCCTTGAGGATTTAAGAGGAAAGACCATCGCGGTTCAGGTCGATTCCAAGGCAGAAGAATATTTTCTCAAACGGTTTGACAAATCGGGAGAGGGTGTCCGGCGTGTTGTGTCGTACAGCAGGCTGAACGATGCCTTTGTCGCGTTCGGAAAAGGATACGCGGATGCGATTGTCGGCCATGAGATGGCATTGAAAATGTACACAGCGGAGAATTCTGATCTGTATCGCTATCTGGATACACCGATTCTGATGGCAAGGCTTGGCGTGGCATTTGATAAGAAAAAGGATTCCGAGCTGGCAGAGGAGCTGACATAGACGCTCAGAGAGATGAATGAAGACGGAACCATTCCGCAGATTGCCGAGAAGTATGGGCTGAGTGCGGAGTGGACTTTGGGGGTGAGAGACCATGAACAATAACCGCCCGAAGCGGTGGACGAGAAAAATCGATGCCGTTCTGGCCGGAGTCAGCATTTTTCTGCTTCTGGTTTATCTTGTGGTTGTCTACAAGAATGACCGCAGATACATTGCGGATCTGGCAGATGAGACGATTGCGTTCATGGAGTCGGTCTGCCAGAGATATGACAACTACGAGCTTGGAAGTCAGGCGAAAATCCGGCAGGGACTTTTGGAAAAGGCGGATACGCTGACGGATTTTATTCCGAGAGACCAGCTCGTAGATCCGGAGTTTCTCACGGAGTTTGCAAAGAAAAGCGGTCTGGATGGAATTCTTGTCTTGAATCGCGACCGGGAGGAACTCTGCGGGATAGACTTAAACGGAAGGGACGCCTATGTGCTCTGGAAATCGCAGCTTGGGCAGCCGAGTCTTAGCAATGTGTTTCAATACCCAAAGAAGGCTTACTGCGGGACGATGACGGCTCAGGGGGTCCATTATAACCTTGTGCTCACCGCGGCAGAGGATGTGGCAGTTCTGTGCTATTCCGAGATCAGAAAGCCTGAGACGGATGTCTACGAGCCTTCGATCGATCAGATTCTGACAAACAATACCTTTCACAAAAATCCGGTGATTATCATCACAGACGGAACGCAGATTCTTGCAAGCAACGGAAAAGAGATCAGGCAGGATATTCCCGTAAAGAAAACCCCGATCACGAATGCGGGGGATTTGAGCCACTATGAGGGAAAGCTGATCCATTTAAAGCGTGCGCACAAAAGCTGGTATGGGAAACGGGCCGTGTACGGACATTACTATATCTATGTCTTTTATCCTGCCCAAGAAGTGTTCACCAATATGCTTGCCCTCGTTTTTGGCGGAATCGCAGTCTACATGGTTCTGTGCATGCTTGTGCTTCTCGTGCGTCAGCACTCGCAAAAAGAATATTTGAGCAGGGAGAGAAAACGACTGAATACCGTTAAGGCGATCAGCAGTATCTACGTGACGACGGCAATCCTTCACCTTCACCGGATGGAGTTTGATGAAATCCGGTGTTCAGACCGGATGCAGTCTTTTCTGGCTGGGAAGAGAGGGGCCAGAGAAGTCATTGAGACGACGGCTGCAAGGATTATTGCGCCTGAATTTAGAAAGCGGTACCTGGATTTCATGAATCCGGAGACCATGAAAGAGCGCCTGAGAAATGTGAAGAACCGGAGTGCGATGTTTCGCGATGCAGACGGGATCTGGTATCTGTGCGTGCTGATTCCCCAGCAGTTTGAGGAGAACGGGGAGGTCCGCGATGTTCTGGTTGTGGCGAGAAATGTCAATGATTACAAGCAGAATGAGGAGCGGTACAAAGAAGAGCTGAAAAAGACGGCGCGGGATGCGGAGCTTGCAAATGGAGTCAAGAGCTCGTTCCTTCGCCGTATGAGCCACGATGTCCGGACGCCGGTCAATGGAATCCGCGGAATGGCGGTGATTGCAAAACGCGTCGCCTCCGACCCGGGGCGGGTCGCAGAATGCATGGACAAGATTATCTGCTCTTCAGACTATCTTCAGGATCTTTTAGACGATGTGCTGAGGATGAGCAAACTCGAGTCCGGGGAGATTGCATTCGAGGAGAGAAAGTTTGACTTGAGAGGTCTGTTGCAGGATATCCGGTTTTTCATGGAGGAACAGGCGGAGGAGAGACAGGTTCATTTCACGATGGAGATGGATGGAATCTCCCATCACAGAGTCATCGGAAGTCCGCTTCATGTTCGGCAGATCATACAGAATCTCGTGTCCAATGCGGTGAAATTCAACCATGCGGACGGAAGTGTGAACATCTGCTGCCGTGAGATCGGTGTGCCGGAGAAGGATGGCACCGCAGAGTATGAGTTTGTGATCAAGGACACCGGAATCGGTATGAGTCAGGAGTTTCAGAATCATGTGTTTGAAGTCTTTGCGCAGGAGGAGAATACGGCGAGAAGCACGTATTCCGGAAATGGTCTTGGCCTTTCGATCGCGAAAGAACTCATTGACCGCATGGGAGGAAATGTGGACTTTATCAGCGAGAAAGGGGTTGGAACGACCTTTACGGTGCGGATTCCGCTGAAGCTGGACGAAGATCGGCAGGAAGAGGTGCGGGAGGAGAGCAGAAAGCAGTTTTCAATCCGGGGAGTGAGGGTCCTGATTGCGGAGGACAATGAACTCAACATGGAGATTGCGAAGACCCTCCTCGAGGACGAGGGCGCTGTGATCACGCAGGCATATGATGGACAAGAGGCGGTAGAAATCTTTTCTTCCCATGAGCCCGGCAGTTTCGATGTGATCCTGATGGACATCATGATGCCCAAGATGGATGGGCTTGAGGCGAGCAGAAAAATCCGCAGCCTTGACCGGAAGGATGCGCAGACAATTCCGATTTTTGCGATGACGGCAAACGCGTTTATTGAAGATAAGAAGAAAAGCAGGGCAGCGGGGATGAATGAACACCTATCGAAACCGCTAGATATGCAGGAGGTCATGGAGATGATCCACTGCTACTGCTGTGAAAATCAGGGCTAGAAAAGACCTAGACCTGAGGGAGAATGAGTCAAAAAGTCGAGAGAAAAGATCAGACGGGAAACAATGGAGGCTGACAACATGACGGAAATAAGTGAGCAACCGAAGTCTGTGACCGGAAACGGGCAGACTTCAGATGGGGGGAATAAAAAACAGAATTGCAGGAAAAACAGCCGGGACAGGATGGAAGAGAGAGTCGGATTTGACCTGATGATGAAACGGCTTGCGGATATCGGTGTCAACCGGTTTGGAAGTGAGCGGATTCAGGCGGTGGAGGCATTTCTTGAGGAAGTCGCCGTGTATACGGGGGCGGATCACATCTCGGTCTTTGAATTTCTGAATTCAGAATTTTATGAGCGCATTTATGAATATCGGGTATCAGCGGACGAGACGTTTGCCCTCAGTGGAGGGATGCTTGCGCGAAAGGGACTCGAGGCGTGGAATGAGGCGTTCGATGCGGGAGAGACGATTGTTGCGGAGAGCGAGACGGACCCATGGATTCAAGGGCTTCCGGCATCTTACCAGGAGATGGCGGGAGGAGAGATCCGCACGCTGATTGCGTTTCCATTTCAGCACAACAACAGTCTGATGGGATTTTTTTCGATCGAGAATGCTGATATCAAGATGGCGAAGAATTTTCTCTCCGTGATTCCGGTCATCGGGGCCTACCTCGGAAGTGTGCGGACGAACTACCAGAAGGAGAACACGATCCGACAGCACGTGGCAATTCTGAACCAGAATCGTTTAGAACTCGACAGGGAGAGACAGTTTCTGAGCGTTCTCTGCCGCGACTACACATCCGTCTATTATGCGGATCTCGCCTCGGACAGCTTTGAGGCACTCAAGATCGATCAGGGGGCAAACGCAGCGGAATTTAAAGAACTGACCCAGGAGAGGAAAACTCTGTGTTACAGCAAAATGATCCGCCAGTACGGGGAAAACTATGTGGTCAAGAGCCAGTCAGAGATGTTTCTGAATCTGATGAGTCTGGAAAATCTCTCGAGAGAGCTCGCCCACAAAGAGAGGATCATGTTCCACTACCAGAGTGTGCCCAACAAGATGGGGCAGAGGTATTTTGAGATTCAGGTGATCCGTATCTGTGAAAGCAGGTTTGATCATAAGGTTCTAGTCGGCTTCCGTCACGTCGATGACCTCGTTGCGAGGGAGCAGAGACAGCGCCAGGAACTTGAGCGTGCACTTGAGGACACGAAGCGGAGCAATGAAGTGCTGTCAGCGCTCGGCAAGATTTACTATGCGATTTTCCGGATTGATCTCGAGCAGGACACGTACGAGGAGATTTCGAGCAACCGGAAAGTTCATCACCTGACCGGGACGAGCGGGCGCGCGTCGACGGAGATGATTGAGCTGTGCAATCACTTTGTTGTGCCGGATTACCGGGATCAGATCATGCATTTCTTTGACTTGTCCACGCTGGCGGATCGCTTAGAGCAGGAGGAGACGATTGCGACAGAGTATTTGGCGACGGACGGAAACTGGCATACGGCGCGGTTTATCGTGAAGCGGAGAAACAATCAGGGAAGGGTGACGCATATCTTGTACGTCACGAGGCTGATCAGCGACACGAAGCGCAGAGAGCAGAACTGGATTGCGATCGCGGAGGAGGCGAACAAGGCAAACGAGGCGAAGACCGAGTTCATCTCTCAGGTCGCGCACGACATCCGGACGCCGATGAATGCGATTGTGGGATTTACGGAGATCACGGAGAAGCATGTCGATGATCCGGATCAGGTCCGGTACGGTCTTGAAAAGATTCGCGTGGCGGGAGCTTTTCTTCAGGAACTCGTAGACGATGTGCTTGATATCTCCAGAATTGAGAATGGCCAGATGAAGATTCAGCCGGAGGAATTCAGCATCACAGAGATGATGGAGGAGTTCAAACCGGCATTTGAGCATGCGCAGATTGGAAAGAATCTCAAGTTCTGTTATGATATTCACGACATCAGGCATGACTGGATCATCGCAGATCCCCTCCGCTTAAAACAGATTCTCACAAACATTCTCTCAAATTCGGTCAAATACACGCCGGATGGCGGAACAGTCGGGTGTGAGATCTATGAGGAAGCTGTCGGCACGGCGGGAAATATCGGACTGACGGCTGTGATCTGGGATACCGGAATTGGAATGTCGAAAGAGTACATGGAAAAGATGTATTCCAAGTTTACGAGGGAGACCGACACGCGGATCAACAAGGTCAGCGGGTACGGCCTGGGACTCTCCATCGTCAAAGAACTGACAGATCTGATGCATGGACAGATTGAAGTTGAGAGTGAGCAGGGAAAGGGAACAACCTTCCGCCTCCACTTTGAATTTCCGTATGCAGAGCCGAAGAGAGAAGACCATGATCGGGATGAGGATGCAGATAAGAGCAGTCTGTGCGAGGGAATGCACCTGCTCGTTGCGGAGGACAATGAGCTCAATTTCGAGGTCGCAAAGGAGCTTCTCGAGATGAAGAAAATCACCTGTGAGCGGGCGGAGAACGGTGCCGTCTGTGTGGAGAAATTTGAGGAGAATCCGGAGCGCTATGATGCGATTCTGATGGATATGCAGATGCCGGTGATGAATGGAATCGAGGCAGCGATGGCGATTCGCAGGCTGAGTGTGACGAAAGCGCACACGATTCCGATTCTTGCGATGACGGCGAATGCATTTCAGGAGGATGTCCAGAGATGCTTAAATGCCGGGATGAACGCACATCTGTCAAAGCCGATTGATATGAAGAAACTGATTGCGGAACTGGCAAAGTTAAAAACCTCCGCCTGTTATATCAGAATAGGGGAGGTTTTATCATAAGCCGGTTTTAGGGAACTTTGAGAAAGTCGTTTGCAGGTTCCGGTTTTCCGTAGAAATATCCCTGCGCATACCGGCAACCGAGGGAGAGAAGAAAGTCTGCCTGTTCTTTCGTCTCGACTCCCTCCGCAATGATTTTCATGTCGAGCGTTTTTGCAAGCTGGACGATGAAACGGATGATTTCCATCTGGCGGGGATCCTGAAGACAGGACACAATGAATTGCCGATCGAGTTTGAGCACATCGATCGGCATTTTTGCAACCATCGACAGGGAGGATTCCCCGGTGCCGAAATCGTCCATCTCAATCAGAAATCCGTGATTTCTGAGGTTGGAGAGAATCTGAAACAGGTTCGAGGAATCCCGCACATAGACGCGCTCGAGAATCTCAAGGCGGAGCATGGACGGGGTTAAGCCGTATGTCACGATCAGGTTTGTCAGCACCTCACAGAGATCTTCCTGATACAAGTCTCCGCGCGCGACGTTGACGGAGATCGGAAGCGGCTGAAGCCCCATCTCTTTTCTCTTTTGCAGAATCCGGCAGGCTTCCTCCCAGATAAACTGATCGACATGGTAGATATCTCCTTCTTTCTCGAGGAGGGGGATAAACTTGTCGGGGGCGATGAAGCCGAGTTCCGGGTGAATCCAGCGGATCAGAGCCTCAGCACCGACAAATTGCCCGGTGAGGATGTCGACTTTCGGCTGAAGGAAGAGCTTGAAATGAGGCTACCGCAATCCCACTGACTTTAGACGGTGGGTTAAGGTAGCCAAAAGTTAGATATTATTGTATGCTTATATCATGGGAACATGGAAATCTAAAAACAGACACAAATACTTATTACAATATCATATTAT
>NZ_JBNMIC010000005.1:0-108400 GCF_050873065.1 Brotaphodocola sp. | reverse complement strand
TCGCGAAATCATTCAGTATCTTTGCGAATGGAACGGGATTCGCTGTATTGAACAGGAAGAAAGCTATACCTCAAAGGCAAGTTTTCCTGATCATGATCCGATCCCGGTATACCAAAAAGAAGATTCCACAAAATATACGTTTTCCGGTAAGCGAAAACCGACTCGCTATGCAGGAATATATAAAAAAGATGGATTTCGCGGTCTTTATCAAACAAAAAATGGCATGATCATCAACTCTGATTTAAATGGATCTGCGAATATTTTGAGAAAAGCATATCCGCAAGCCTTTACCGGGGAAAGTCTGCCTTGTTTTGAGAACGTTTTTATCATTTTTCATCCTGACTATGAAAATCAGAAAAGAAACCGTGAAAAACAATTACAGGCAAACCATTTGCCCAGCAAATCAAAACAAAAACGTCAAAGACGAAAAGAACATACTTTTCGGCAAACTGTCGCTTAAAAGTAATCCCATTGGGATAGGGCTTTGTGAATAGCCATAAGCCACTTATCGTAGTCTTTCAGAAAACACGCCTGATGGCGTAGGAAACGGAGACTTCAGACGTGGTAATTCATAATAAATATGATATCATTGATTTTTTAGAAAGGAACTTTCACTATGCTCACAATCGGATGCCACCTGTCTTCCTCCAAGGGCTACCTTGCGATGGGAAAAGATGCTGTAAAAATCGGCGCAAACACCTTTCAGTTTTTCACGAGAAATCCCCGGGGCGGCAATGCAAAAGCCATAAACCCCGAGGATGTCAAAGCCTTTCTCGATTTTGCTGCGAGAAACGGAATCCACCAGATCCTCGCTCACGCCCCGTACACACTCAACGCCTGTTCTGCCGATGAAGGTCTGCGCGATTTCGCCTGCCGGACAATGGCAGACGACATGGAGCGGATGGAATTCACACCGGGAAACTGCTACAACTTTCACCCGGGTTCCCACGTCAAACAAGGGACAGAGACCGGCATTGCCTATATCAGCGAAATGCTGAACAAAATTCTCAAACCCGATCAGCACACAACGGTTCTTCTTGAGACAATGTCCGGAAAAGGCAGTGAAGTCGGCCGGACCTTTGAAGAGCTGCGTGAAATCATTGACCGCACTGAGCTCTCCGACCACCTCGGTGTCTGTCTCGACACCTGTCACGTCTGGGACGGAGGATATGACATCAAAGATCACCTCGATGAGGTTCTGACAGAATTTGACCGCATCATCGGTCTTGACCGCTTAAAAGCAATCCATCTAAATGACAGCCAGAATCCTCTCGGCGCCCACAAGGACCGCCATGCACGCATCGGCGAGGGATACATCGGAAAGGATGCCCTGATCCGCGTCATCAATCACCCCGCCCTGCGTTCCCTGCCCTTCTACCTCGAGACCCCAAATGCGACCCTCGACGGATATGCCGAGGAGATTCGTCTGCTCAGGGAAAATTACCGCTGACACTTAAACGGCTAAAGGAGTGGGATTTTCGCGCAATTGTTGTAAATCTCTCTCCTTGGCAATATAAGCAAACGAACTTTGACACAAACAACAGAGAGACAGCCGAACACGTCTTACTTCGACTCTGCCCGGCTGCCTCTCTGTTTCTTTTTTTAAGCGTTTTTCTGTTCAAGTCGACACAAGCATCGACTTGGTGCGACTCACTTTTCCAGCTTTACACTATTTGCGATGATCTCCACGCAGGTCTCCACACCCAGTTTGCCACTGTTCAGGCTCAGGTGGTAGTTGCGCGGATTTCCCCACTCATTTCCGCTGTAATACTGGTAGTAATCACGACGCTTGCGATCAATCGCACGCATCCGGCTCTCCAGCTTCTTTGCCGACTCTTCCGGCTCAAGCGCCTGCATGCGCTCCAAGCGTTTCTTCATGCTCGCACAGATGAAGACATGGAACCCGTTCTCCACGATGATGTCTGAGCAGCGGCCGATGATGATACACGGACCCTCCTGCTCTAACTTGCGGATCATCTGGGACTGCGCCAGAAAAATCTGATCCGAGACCGGCACCTCATACAGGGGAGAAAATGGATTGACCGAAACGTACTCCTGATCGACCCGCACCTTTCTTCCAATCACCTCGTCATTCGCATGAAATACTTTTTCTGCGATATTGCTGTCCTCTGCAGCCAGAGAAATGATCTCTTTATCGTAAAACGGAATCCCCAGCTTTTCTGAAAGCCGGAATCCAATCTCGCGCCCGCCGCTTCCAAACTCACGGCTGATGGTAATCACTTTGCTCATAATTGCATGGCCTCCTCTCGTGTATGAAGCACTCTCCATCTCGGGAAAGTACCATCAGTATATCACGTTTGCGGGAAGAATTCTACCGCTTTTAGCGGATAAAGTTTGTTCTCTGGCGAACTTCTTCCGGCTGCGGATGAGTGAATCCTGCCGCCTCTCCCGCCTTGATGCAGCGGATCAGCCATGCCAGATTTCTTGCCAGATCGCGCATATTCTGAAGGCCTTCCAGATCCTGACGCACCTCTTCCGGAGTATTTCCGTGAACCATATTCCAGTACTGCCCGGAGACAACCGGCATCCGGTTGATCGTGAAATACTTGTTCAGCACGTCGAGAGAAGCCGTTGTTCCCGCACGTCTCGCAGAAGCCACTGCAAATGCCGGCTTATATGCAAGATCCGCACTGCCTGAGTAAAAGAGACGATCTAAAAATGCCTGGATGCGTCCACTCGGATGTGCATAGTAAACCGGGGTGCCGAACACGAAGCCATCTGCCTCCTTCGCCTTCTGTCTGACCTCATTTACCATATCGTCATCAAACACACACTTTCCGAGTTTTCCGCAGGCTCCACAGCCGATGCAGTCGCGGATCGCATTCTTTCCGAGCGAAATGATCTCCGTCTCAACGCCCTCCTTCTCCAGCACATCCGCAACCTCTTTCAGTGCCGTGTAAGTACATCCATAATCATTGCTGCTTCCGTTAATCAACAATACTTTTGACATGTGAAATTCGACCCCTTTCTACAAACCCTTAACTATTATTCTATTTCTACATAAAACTATTTCTTATTCTGCTCCTCAATGCGACGTAAGGCGAGAAAGTCCATGCAAACCCGTGTGAGGCGTCGGTGTTTAGACTGCGTATTTTGCAGTCTTATGCACCGCTACGCCGAACCCGGAGTGAGAACGAGTTTGCATGACTTTACTCGCCGTCGGAGCTACATAATCCATATCACAAGAATTACACTCCTATTTTTTCTTCGCCCACGCCTGCACCAGATGCTTCGCCAGAACCGCTGTCGTCACCGCACCGACACCGCCCGGAACCGGAGTTGCCATCGAGGCATGTCCCTCAAGAGACTCAAAATCCACATCGCCGCAGAGCTTTCCGTTCTCATCCACATTGATGCCGACATCGATCACAACTGCACCGTCCCCGACATACTCCCCGTCAAGCATTTTTGCCTTTCCGGCTGCTGCACAGAGAATCTCGGCATTCCGGCAGGTTTCCTTTAAATCTTTCGTGCGGGTATGGCAGATCGTCACCGTCGCATTCTCCTTCAAAAGAAGCATTGCAAGCGGACGTCCGACCACCATGCTTCGTCCGACCACAACTGCACGTTTTCCGGAAATCTCGATCTGATTCTGTTTCAGAACTTCCATGACAGCCTCCGCTGTGCACGGTGCAAAACCGCTCTGGTCTCCCGCAAAGACTTTCGCAATGTTGACCGGTGAGATTCCGTCAAGGTCCTTCTCCGGATCAATCATCTTCTCGATGTCTTTCTCGCAGATCTGCTTCGGCAGCGGGCGGAGCATCAGGATGCCCGTCACGTCCGGATCCTCGTTGATCTTCTTGAACTCTGCCTTGAACTCTGCATCGCCAATGTCAGCCGGAAATACGTAGGACTGCACTCTCAGCCCGAAATTTCCCATCTTCTTTGTAGCACCCTTCTCATAAGAAATATCATCCGGTCTCTCCCCGACACGGATGATCGCTAACTTTGGCGCCTCGCCGGAAAGCGTTCCCAGAATGTCCTGTACCTCTTCTTTGATCTTTGCAGAAACTTCTGCTCCCTTTAATGTAACCATCTCGTCTCGCTCTCCTCTCTCATTCTCAGAATCTGCCTGAACCTCTTATCTGAATGAACTTCTTATTTAAATGAACTTTTTATCTGAACTTTTCTTCGTTATGCTATCTATCTCAGTTTCTCCTGAACCCGTCCGTAAATCTGATCTGCCAGATAAATGCCATCACGGAGAAGTGCATCCGCCTCACGGTTCAGTTCCTCCGCCTTATCGCGATCCTTCATTGAGCGGGTGTTGATGTAAATGTTCATCACAGCACCCGTCACAGCGGAACGTGCAAACTGCGCCGCCACACCGATATCAGAGACTGCCATCCGGCTTCCCTTCTCCTCGAGAACATCGAGTGCCTTTAAGACCTCCATCGCCTTTCCCATCATCTGAAGCGGAACAAGGCTCGCTGCAAGGAGGTTCTTCTCCATCTCCCAGTCTTTCGCTGTGCGCTGTTCTTCCGTCTCGGTCGGCATGGAATAAGCTGCCGCAAGCGGAGCAAATACCTGTGCGTCCTGATCTGCCAGATCAAGAAGATCATTCTGAAGTCTCTCGAGATGCTCACAGAGCTCTTTGACCTCTCTCTCCACATCCGCATAACGCTTCTTGCCGATTGTCAAATTGGAAACCATCTGTCCAAGTGCCGCTGCAAGCGCGCCGCCGAGTGCAGATGCACCGCCGCCGCCCGGTACCGGTGCCTTTGATGCCAATGCCTGAATCCATATTCCCATTTCCTGTTTTTCTATCATAATGATCCTCCAGCTAAAAGATGTTATCACTCATTGGTCTTTAGTGATGCTTATCACTTTTCGCTCAGTATACCATACCGGGCAGAATTTTTAAAGATTCCTCCAGAAAGTTCGGTTGCATTGTCCGTTAAAATTCTTTATACTAGTACTTAATGAACCATACAATACTTTCGATAGGGGGATGAGTTACTGTGAAAAAATTACTCAGTGAATTCAAAGATTTCGCCTTAAAAGGCAACATGATCGATCTCGCTGTCGGCGTAATCATCGGCGGTGCCTTCAACAGCCTCGTCAAATCGCTTGTTGAAAACATCGTCATGCCGGCACTCAGCCTTTTGACCGGTCGAATCGATTTCACCAACAAATTCATTGCACTGAACGGTCAGCACTATGCCACACTCGAGGAGGCAAAGGCTGTAACTTCCACGATCAGCTACGGTCTGTTCATCACGGAAGTCATCAATTTTTTGATCATGGCATTCGTGATTTTCCTCGTTGTCAAGCAGCTGAACAAGTTCCACAAACCGGCTCCGGCCCCGGAACCGCATGAGAAGACCTGTCCGTTCTGCAAGACAAAGATCGATCTCGATGCTGTCCGCTGTCCGCACTGCACCTCCATTCTCTCCGAGGAGCTGAATGAACAGATGCGAAAAGCGCTCGCAGAAGAAAAATAATCTTACCGTTCAAAAAATTTCCAGTAAAAAAGGTGCTGTCGCGAAACCGAAATGACTGACAAAGTCATTTCCGGTCAAATCTCCGACAGCACCTTCTTTTTTCGCTCTGCATACTACCTGTCAACAAGATCCATGAAACCTCTCCCAGATTCCTGTTTCTGTTGTTCCGCAAAACACTGCAAGGCAAAAAATTGTTAGTTCTTTACAATCTCTCTTCTGAAGTCTTTCGGCTCAGTCTTCCTTCACAACCGCCTGGATTGCTCTCTCAAGACGGACTGCCATCTCATCCACATCCTTCTTCTCAATCACGAGCGGCGGAACAAAGCGGAGAATGTTTGCTCCTGCGCTGATCAGGACAAGATGCTGATTTAAGAGTGCATCCGAGACGATCGGGCCAACTGCCGTGTCAAATTCCAGTCCCTGAATCAGTCCGAGACCACGGTGTGCCTTGATGCAGGAATACTTTTCTTTCAGCTGCTCAAGTTTCTCCCAGAGATATGCCCCTGTTGCCTGAACCCGCTCCGGAATCTGCATCTCCTCAAACAGATCAAGCACTTTTGAAGCTGCTGCACAGACAAACGGATTTCCGCCGTAAGTTGTGCCGTGATCGCCCGGAACCATCGCGGTTGCAGCCTTTCCGCATGCGAGAAACGCGCCGATCGGGACACCATTTCCAAGTGCCTTTGCAACGGTCATGACATCCGGTTTTACCCCGTATACCTGCCATGCAAACATCTCTCCGCTTCTGCCCATTCCACACTGGATCTCGTCGAGCATCAGCAGGGCATCATGCTCATCACAGAGCTTGCGAACGCCCTCAATGAATTCCGGATAAGCCGGATAGATTCCGCCCTCGCCCTGAATCGTCTCCATCAGAACGGCACAGGTCTTATCGCTGAACAGCGCCTTCACGCTCTCAAGATCGTTGAAGTCCGCAAACTTGATATTCGGGATCAGCGGCTTGAACGGATCCTGATAGTGGTCATTTCCGGTCACGGACAAGGCGCCGAGGCTGCGTCCGTGGAACGAATGATGCATGGCAATGATCTCATAATCCGGTGCCATTCCCTTGTTGTAGGCATATCTCTTTGCGATCTTGAGTGCACCCTCAATCGCCTCAGTTCCACTGTTTGTGAAGAATACCTTCTCCATTCCGGATACTTTTAAGAGCTTCTCTCCTGCCTCAACTGCCGGCTCATTGTAGAACAGGTTGGAGGTGTGACAGAGCTTGTCGATCTGATTCTTCAGAGCATCCTTGAATGCCTCGTTGCTGTATCCAAGTCCCATAACAGCGATGCCGGCACCAAAGTCAAGGTACTCCTGTCCATCCGTATCGTATAAATTTACGCCCTCGCCGTGGTCAAACACGACCGGGAAACGATTGTAAGTCTTGTAGAGCACCTGCTCTGCCCGATCAATATACTGTTTCTTATCCATCTTATTTTCCTCCCTGGCACTCCTGCTCCTGCAATTTACGGTCAAATCCTGTCTTCGGAAGACCTGTCTCCTCGTGAGAGTAGCGCTCTGCTCCGTGTTTCAGGATTGCAGTACCGATTCCTCGGTTCGTGAAGATCTCAAGAAGCAGACAGTGTGCGATTCGTCCATCGAGAATATGCACCCGGGATACGCCGTTGTTGATGGCATCGATGCAGTTCTGAAGTTTCGGGAGCATGCCTCCGCCAAGAGAACCGCCGGATACGAACTCCTGCGCCTCATCGACCGTCATCTCGGAGATCAGGGAAGACTTGTCCTCAAAGTCGCGGTAAACACCCTCGACATCCGTCAGGAATGCGAGTTTCTCTGCCTTGACTGCACGGGCAATCGCACAGGCCGCATCGTCCGCATTGATGTTGTAGCTCTGGAAATCATCATCAAATCCGATCGGACAGATGATCGGCAGGAAATCCTTCTCGAGGAGATCGTAGATGATCTGCGGGTCAACCTCTGTGATATCTCCGACAAATCCAATGTCCTCTCCCTTGGAGTATTTCTTCTTGCACTTGAGCATCATGCCATCCTTGCCGCTGATGCCGACTGCCTTGATGCCGAGCTCATTGACGAGCTGTACGAGACTCTTATTTACCTTGTTGAGCACCATCTCCGCGATCTCCATCGTCGGCTCATCGGTCACGCGCAGACCGTTTACAAAGTGCGGTTCCATTCCGACTTTGCCGACCCACTTGCTGATCTCCTTGCCGCCGCCATGGACGATGATCGGCTTGAATCCTACGAGTTTCAGAAGAACAACATCCTGAATGACCTGATGTTTCAAGTGCTCGTCCACCATCGCGCTTCCGCCGTATTTTACAACGATAATCTTTCGGTTAAATCTCTGAATATACGGAAGTGCCTCGATCAGAACTTCCGCTTTCTGCATCTCACTGATTTCACTGAATTCCATACTCATGATAAAGTGGCTCCTTTCAGGACCGGTAATCGGCATTGATTTTTACATAGTCAAATGTCAGATCGCATCCCCACGCTGTCGCGGTTGCGTCTCCCATTTTTACATCTGCGGTTGCAGTGACTTCCGGCTCGGAGAGGATCTTTGTTGCCTCCTCCTCACTGTAATCGAGCGCCACGCCGTCCTTAATGATCTGCATCTTTCCGGCTTTACTCTCAAAGTAGAGGTCAACTTTCTCCGGATCAAACTGTGCACCGGAATATCCCATTGCGCACAGGATTCTTCCCCAGTTTGCATCGTGGCCGAAAATCGCTGCCTTCGTCAGGCTTGAGGTGATGACGGATTTTGCAAGCGTCACTGCCTGTGCCTTCGTCTCAGCGCCGACAATCTTGACCTCAAACAGAGCCGTGCATCCCTCTCCGTCGCCTGCCATCTTCTTGGCAAGCGTCTCATTGACGTAGTTGAGTGCCTTGCAGAACTCCTCGTAATCTGCATTCTTCTCTGTGATCTCCGGGTTTCCTGCCATTCCGTTTGCAAGCAGAAGCACCGTATCATTCGTCGAGGTATCACCGTCAACCGAAATCATGTTGTAGGTGTCCTTGATGTCCTCGCTCAAAGCCTCCTGGAGAAGTTCTTTGGAGATTGCAATATCCGTCGTCACAAACGCAAGCATCGTGCACATATTCGGGTGAATCATTCCGGATCCCTTGCACATTCCGCCGACGGTTACAGTCTTTCCGCCAATCTCAATCTGAACGGCAACTTCCTTCTTCTTCGTATCCGTTGTCATGATCGCCTTTGCCGCCTCGGTACCGCTCTCAAGGCTTCCGTCAAGCTGCGGAGCCATCGCCTTGATTCCGCTTTCAAGTTTTTCAATCGGGAGCTGCATGCCGATGACACCGGTCGATGCGACGAGAACTGCATCGGTTGGAACGTGCAGAACCTCTCCGGCTGCCTGCGCCGTCTTCTCACAGTATCCAAGTCCCTCTGCGCCGGTACATGCATTTGCGATTCCTGCATTGACTACGACCACCTGTGCAAAGTCAGACTCTCTCACAATTTTCTGATCCCACTTTACCGGAGCGGCTTTTACAATATTTGTGGTAAAAGTTCCTGCTGCGTGGCACGGCACCTGACTGTAAATCATCGCCATATCTTTTCTGTTTTTATACTTGATTCCTGCCTCTGTGGATGCAGCCTCAAATCCCTTTGCCGCTGTTACTCCGCCTTCTGTGATTTTCATGTCGTTTCCTCCCTGATGATGTATCTTAATCTCAACTCAACATCTTTTGTAAGATCCCTCACAATGCATCTTTCATATCTCTGACAGATCCTAACGGATAAAATTCGTGATATTCTCCTCATTCAGAACAAAATCATAATAGTTCATATCATCCCGGCGCTGCCAGCCCACATTGTGCCAGAATTCATTTCCCAGCGCATTGCTCTTGAACGCAACCAGACTGACTTTATTTACGCCTTCCTCCCTCAGCGCCTGCATTGCAAAATGTGCCATCCTGTGACCCACTCCGCGGTTCCGGTAGTCACTTGCCACACAGACGTGATAGAAAAATCCGGTGCGCCCATCGTGACCGCACAGAATCGCTCCGACTATCCTGCCATTCTGCACTGCCACAACGCTCGTCGTCGGATTCCGTTTCAGAAAACGTTCCACGCCCTCTCTCGAGTCATCGATCGAGCGGATTCCGAATCCCTGAATGCTGTTCCAGAGTTCATATACCTTGTCATAATCCTCCGGGGTCATCTCCCGCACGAGGATGCTCATCGTTCCTGCCATGAATTTCTTCCTGATTCTTCCTAATTCTTTCTAAAATAAAATAAATTAAATAATTCAATCAATTCCATTCATTCTTTTTTGCCGGTGAATTTACGGAAATGCCGGGATCTGCTTAAGTCCCGTATTCTCCGGAAGTCCGAACAGCAGGTTCATATTCTGCATTGCCTGTCCGGCAGCACCCTTCACCATGTTGTCGATGGCACCCATCATCACGATTCGGTTCGTGCGCTCATCAATCTTGAATGCCACATCGGCAAAGTTGCTTCCCTCTACCCAGCGCGTCTGCAGTACCTCGCCCGGTTTGAGCACGCGCACAAAGTACTCGTTTCCGTAATACTTGTCGTATACAGCCTTGATCTCCTCGGTTGTCACCGGCTTTGTCAGAGTTGCATACGCTGTTGCCAGAATTCCTCTGTTCATCGGAACGAGATGCGGGGTAAAGCTGATTGTCACCGGCTTTCCTGCCGCATAGGAGAGCTGCTCCTCAATTTCCGGGGTGTGACGGTGAGTAGCCACACCATACGGTTTCATGCTCTCATTGACCTCACAGAAGAGGCTGTCTACCTTTGCGGAACGTCCTGCTCCGGAAGTACCGGATTTTGCATCGATGATCAACGTGTTCGGATCCACAAGACCTTCCTTCACCATCGGATAAACCGAGAGGAAGGAGCAGGTCGGATAGCAGCCCGGATTTGCGATCAGACGCGCATTCTTGATCTTCTCTCGGTTGATCTCCGGAAGTCCATACACTGCCTCTGGAATGAACTGCGGGGATGCATGAGAAATCTTATACCATTTCTCATAGACATTTACATCTTTAATACGGAAATCCGCACTCAGATCGATGATCTTTGTCTTGGAGAGAATCTCTTCCGTTACCTGAGATGCACAGAAGCCCTGCGGAGTTGCTGTGAAGATCACATCTGCAATCTCGGCAAGTGCTGCCATATCGTCATCTTTGCACGGCTCATCGGTCAGATGAACCACATTTCTATAAACAGAGGCAAAATCCTGTCCTACATAGCTTCGGGAACCATACCAGACAATCTCCACGTCTTCTCTCTGCAGAAGCAGTCTGACAAGCTCTGCTCCGGCATATCCGGTTGCTCCGATAATTCCGACTTTAATCATTTTCCTCATCCTCTCATAATCATGCATTTTCTGTAACGGTTTCATGCTGCGTAAAATCGTTATCGCTTTTTTTTGACTTTCTTTTCTGTTTTATTATAGTTATTTTTTCTTTATAAGGAAAGACCCTTTTCCAAATTCTTTCTTTTCATACAAGATTTCTGTATGAGACGCACCCCTGTTTTCTTCGGATGTGCGGTTTCATAATTATACATCTGTATTGCATATTATGCAAGTATTTTTTGAATAAAATGAATTTCCCTCTTGCATTATCGCGAAAAGTGTTGTATATTTATGAAGTCTAAACGAATGAAACCAACGATACCGAGGAGGATTTTCGATTATGAAAGAGAAAGTTGTATTAGCTTATTCCGGCGGTCTGGATACCACCACCATCATTCCGTGGCTGAAAGAGAATTTCGACTATGATGTTATCTGCTGCTGCGTTGACTGCGGTCAGGGCAACGAGCTGGATGGTCTCGATGAGAGAGCAAAATTATCCGGCGCCTCCAAATTATATATTGAAGATGTTACCGACGATTTCTGCGACAATTACATTATGCCCTGCGTAAAAGCAGACGCTGTTTATGAGGACAAATATCTCCTCGGCACCTCCATGGCGCGTCCGGCTATCGCAAAGCGTCTGGTTGACATTGCCCGCAAGGAAGGTGCTGTTGCAATCTGCCACGGCGCTACCGGTAAGGGAAATGACCAGATCCGTTTCGAGCTGAGTATCAAGGCACTGGCTCCGGACTTAAAGATCATCGCTCCATGGAGAATGACCGACATCTGGACTCTCCAGTCCCGTGAGGATGAGATCGAGTACTGCAAGCAGCATGGCATTGATCTTCCGTTTGATCACAGCCACAGCTACAGCCGTGACCGCAACTTATGGCACATCAGCCATGAGGGACTTGAGCTGGAAGATCCGGCAAATGAGCCGAACTTCGAGCATATGCTTGTTCTTGGCGTAACCCCGGAGAAGGCACCGGACAAGGGCGAGTATGTGACGATGACTTTTGAGAAAGGTATCCCGACCAGCGTAAACGGCGAGAAGATGAAGGTTTCCGACATCATCCGCAAGCTCAATGAACTGGGTGGCAAGCACGGAATCGGTATCGTTGATATTGTAGAGAACCGTGTTGTAGGTATGAAGTCCCGCGGTGTCTATGAGACTCCTGGCGGAACGATCCTGATGGAAGCACACAAGCAGCTCGAGGAGCTCGTTCTCGACCGCGCTACGATGGATCTGAAGAAAGATCTCGGCAACCGTTTCGCACAGATCGTATACGAGGGAAAATGGTTCACCCCGCTGCGTGAGGCAATCCAGGCATTCATGGATGTAACTCAGGAGTATGTAACCGGTGAAGTTAAGTTCAAACTGTACAAGGGCAACATCACCAAGGCCGGCACCACTTCTCCGTATTCCCTGTACAATGAGTCTCTTGCATCCTTCACCACCGGCGATCTCTATGATCACCACGATGCATCCGGCTTCATCACCCTGTTCGGACTGCCGTTAAAGGTTCGTGCAATGATGATGGCTGAGAACAAGAAGAACGAGAATAAGTAAAAAAAAAGAGCTTTGTGTGGAATCATTTCGTAAATTGATTCCGCGCAAGGCTCTTTTTTTATCTTCTCTATTCCGGCTCCTCCAGCAAGTAAAGTCCTGCAAACACGCTCTCGCTCCGAATTTCGGTCAGCGGAAGCGTCACTGGCGCTTCCTCGACATGCAGAGCAACGTAATGGTGCATAAGATTGCAAACTACGCAATCTAAGCACCAACGTTGAAAACGGGTTTGCAGTGACTTTCTCGCCTTCCGTCGCCTACTTCTTATCCATTACTTAATACACATCTCACTGTTCATGCCCCACAATTCATCCTTGATACCTGATTTCCGATTTTTTCATTAAATTAATCACCCTTTAACAAATACACTCCCATATCCCGTAATCGAATTTACTAGATCCTCCCGGTAATCACGATCCGCCGGATTCAGGCTGTTGATGCAGACTCCCGCATTCTCTTTGTATGCAGTGGCGTGAATAAATTTCCCATCGCCCAGATACATCGCGACATGACCCGGAAAATAGATTGCATCGCCGGGGGCAAGTTCATCCCGCCCAATCGGTCTCATCGGAAATCCATCCTTCATCTTTGCATCCCGGTAAATCAGGATCCCATTTTCCATGTAAGACAGAAACAGCAGGCCGGAGCAGTCGACTCCCTGCGAGCTTTTTCCCGCCCAGCGGTACTGTGTTCCTAAATAACTGAGAGCATGTTCCGTTAAGGCATGGCGAAGTTCCCGCTCCCATGCCTGCACGTCTGCCTGTGTCTCCCGAACCTTTTGATTTTTTCTTTCCTGTAATCGGTCTGATCTGCATAACAGGATCGTTCTCTGAGAGAGAAAATCCTTCAAAAAGAAATCCGGAATTCTCTTAAATTTCTCCATCAGAAATCTCTCGTGGTCGCGGCGCTCGGTGAGAAAAACCGTGTGAAGATAGCCCTCTGTTCCCGAGGCGGTGCGGACTCTGCTCCAGCCGTCTGTCTCATCACGCTTTATGAGCTGCACGATCGAATCGCGCGTCAATGTCTCAAGGATTTCTCCCTGAACTCTCGGTTCTGAAAGAATATCTGCCCTGTGGACTCTGATCCAGAAAAATGGCGCAAGGGGCTCTGACGATTCCAATAATTGTGATGATTTTGATAGTTCTGAGGTTCCCGATAATAATAAAGCCCCGGAATTCTGGCGCAGTCTCCACTCTTCTTCTGAGCACGGACGAAGATCAGAAGTGCACATCCATCCCTGATATCCATAATGAGTCACGACATGGACATATTGGTTCTTCTGCCAGTCCATCGAGTCTTGCCCAGACATTTTCGTAATCTGTATCTGCGAATCATCACACCGGACTGCCCACCCGGACAGAACCTGATCTGCCCGCCCGGATTTTTCATCTGCCTGTTCAAACAGCCACGCATCTCTCAGAGCAATCGCAATCCCCACAACTCCATTCCTCCTTGCCATCTAAATCTTATGCTTTCTTGAACTTCTCTGCCGGGATCTGTGCGAGAATGATCGCACCAAATACGAGGGCACAGCCTAACAGTTCGCGCGCGGACATCTTCTGTCCGAGAATCACCCATCCGGCAAGCATTGCAAATACAGATTCCAGACTCATGAGCAGAGAGGCAACCGTCGGATCGAGATTTTTCTGTCCGATTATCTGAAGCGTATATCCGACACCGGATGACATCACACCGGCATACAGAATCGGCAGCCACGCTGCAAGAATTCCCTTCCATGACGGCTGTTCAAATGCAAACATCAGCACAAGGGAGATAAATCCTGCCGTGAAAAACTGAACGCAGGATATCACGACTCCATCCGCCTTCGGAGAGAAGTGATCAATGACCAGAATATGAAAAGAAAAACCAACTGCACACAAAAATACCAGAAGATCTCCGCGACCGATCGAAAATTCTTCCGTGATACAGAGCAGATACATTCCCGCTGCTGCAATCACAACGCTGATCCAGATGTTCGCTCCGACTTTATGATGCATAAAAAGTCCGAGAAGAGGCACAATCACAATATAGAGTGCCGTGATAAAACCGGCTTTTCCAACGGTTGTGTACGCGATTCCAAACTGCTGGAGACTGCTCGCAAGGCAGAGAAAACATCCGCAGCAGATTCCTCCGATCACACCGGTTTTTAAGCGTTTCTTCTCTGCTTCCCGATCCTTTTGACTCTCCCCGCGATTTTTCCTGCCAGCAAACAGAACATATGGCAGAAGAACCATACCGCCCACAAGAAAACGGCTTCCATTGAGCGTAAATCCTCCCACGTAATTGAGTCCCTCACTCTGTGCCACAAATGCCACACCCCAGATCAGGGCAGTGAGCATCAGGAGCAGGCTGCTGACCAGTGTTTTTTTTCTGTCTTTCTCCATTGCTGTTCTACCATCCATTTTCTTTTTTTCATAAATTTGCAAGATGAATAAATAAACTGAATTTTTGCATATTCATTCAAACGCACTCCTGCATCATAACACAAAAAGAAAAGGATGCAAAGACATCCTTTCCCTTTACAAACAAAATTTTTATTGCCGCACTTACAGTTCTTCCATCAACTGCTTCAAATGTGCAGTCAGCTTTGTGTTTTCCGAGTAGTCCACCGGGCAGTCGATGATGACCGGTACTTTCTGCTCAAATGCCTTCTCCAGTGTCGGGACAAGATCCTCTGCCTTCTCGATCCGGTATCCGATCGCTCCCATGCTCTCTGCAAACTTCACAAAATCCGGGTTTGTGAAATCCACATAGCAGCTTTTTCCATACTGATCCATCTGTTTCCACTTGATCAGACCGTAACTGCAATCATTGAAGATCAGGGTGACAAACGGGATTCCCTCTCTTCTTGCTGTCTCGAGTTCCTGACAGTTCATCATAAATCCTCCATCTCCGCTGATCGCGAGGACTTTCTTGTCCGGATGGACAATCTTTGCGCCGATCGCTCCCGGAACAGAGATTCCCATCGTCGCAAAACCGTTTGAGATGATACAGGTATTCGGCTCATAACAGTTGTAATGACGGGCAATCCACATCTTGTGCGCTCCGGTATCTGAGATCACAATATCCTCGCGCCCCATGACTTTGCGGACATCGTTGAGAATTCTCTGCGGCTTCATCGGGAAGGAATCGTCCTTTGCGTAGGACTCATGCTCTGCGACCATTTTTGCACGGATCGCAAGCGCCTGCTCCGGCTCTTTGTGGCGGCCGGTTCTTCTCGCAATCTGATTCAGAGAGTCTGCAATGTCTCCGACCACCTCGACATCCGGCTGATATACCTTGTTGATGTGCGCCGGGCGCATGTCCACATGGACGATCTTTGTCTCCCCCTTCGGGTTCCACTTTGCCGGGGCAAATTCTACAATATCATATCCGACTGCAATGACAAGATCAGCCTCCTCAAGAATCTTATTCTCGTAATCTCTCTGCGGAATTCCGACTGTCCACATCGAGTACGGATTGTCGAACGGAATCACACCCTTTGCCATCATCGTGTTGACAACCGGGATCTTGAGCTTTGAAGCAAACTCCGTGAGTTCCTTCGACGCGTGACCGCGAACCACTCCGCTTCCTGCAAGAATGACCGGATTCTGCGCCTGAAAAATCAGTCCCGCTGCATCCTGAACCGTGTCAAGCTCTGCATATTCCTTCGGTGCAATCTTCTTGTGAAGAGGTTTCTCGGAATCTGCCACCGGCATCTTTGCCACATTGACGGGAAGATCGATGTGAGTGGCACCCGGCTTTTCGCTCTCTGCATACTTAAATGCGAGGCGCACGATCTCACCGACGGTGTCCGGGCGGACGACCATCTTTGTCCGCTTCGTGATCGGCTCAAACATTTTCGTCAGATCAAGAAACTGGTGACCCGTGATATGCATGCGCTCCGTTCCAACCTGACCGGTGATTGCGACAAGCGGGGCACCATCGCTGTCCGCATCCGCAACACCTGTCACAAGGTTTGTAGCTCCCGGTCCGAGCGTGGAAAGACACACGCCTGCTTTTCCGGTCAGACGCCCATAGACATCTGCCATGAAGGCTGCGCCCTGCTCATGTCTCGTCGTGATAAAACGGATTTTGGAATCGTTCAGCGCATTCATCACTGCCAGATTCTCCTCTCCCGGAATTCCAAAAATGTACTCCACGCCTTCCTCTTCCAGACACTCAACCAGAAGATCTGCTGCATTTCTCTTCTTTTCTTCCATCTTGATTTCCTCCCTTGCAAGCCACATACAAAATTCTGTCAAAACAGAGCAGATGGGAATTAACAAAAAAGGCCACCGCAGAACATCCCGGAACAAGCTCCGTTCTGTTCTGCAGCAGCCTCTTTGCTGTCATCTACTGACTCTCTGATATGCTTTTTATTTATCACCAAATATACATCCAGGAGCCAACAATTTCCAACACCTATTTTCCTGCAAGTTTCACAACATTTTTCTTGTGGACTTTTTACGCGGTAAATCCAACCGTTGCCAGGAATCGCAGGAAATCTTCCCGTCCCTTCTGTGTGCACTTGTATACACCAGCATCCTCAAGCACGCGGGCAAAGACGAGACCCACCTCATCGCGGAGAATCTGCTCTACATTCTCCTTTGTGATGGACTCATATTTCGGCAGGAATTTCTCCACCCAGTCCGCATGTTTCTCAATGCTCTCGTTGCTTCGAATGTCTTTCTTCTCCACGATGTAATCTGCAAGAAGTGCCAGCTCATCCTTCAGTCTCGACGGGAGAACGGCAAGTCCCATGACCTCGATCAGACCGATATTTTCCTTCTTGATGTGGTGGAGATCCTGATGCGGATGGTAAACGCCGAGAGGGAACTCCTCCGTCGTGATGTTATTTCTCAGCACCAGATCCAGTTCGTAGAGATTTCCGTTCTTTCTCGCAATCGGTGTGATTGTGTTGTGCGGCTCCCCGTCCGTCTCTGCAAAGACAAAGGCAGACTCATCCGTGTATACGCGCCATGCCTGAAGCACCTTGTCACCGAGATCAATCAGGCGGTCCGGATCTTTTCCGCGCAGACGCAGAACGGACATCGGCCAGTAGACAATTCCTGCCTCCACATCCTCAAATCCCGGCATCTTGACATGTTTCTCGATCGGAGCTTTTGCCATCGCAAATGTATAGTGGCCGCCCTGAAAATGATCATGGCTCAGAATTGAGCCTCCCACAATCGGAAGGTCTGCATTCGATCCGAGGAAATAATGCGGAAACTGCTTTACAAAGTCAAACAGCTTCACAAAAGATGCCCGCTCCACCTTCATCGGAACGTGCTCCCCGTTGAAGACGATGCAGTGCTCATTGTAATAGACATACGGGGAATACTGGAAGCCCCAGCGCTTTCCGCCGATTGTCAGGCGGATGATGCGGTGATTGTTTCTTGCCGGATGGTTCAGCCGTCCGGCATATCCCTCGTTTTCCATACAGAGAAGACACTTCGGATATCCACTCTGTTTTGCCAGTTTTGCAGCTGCAATCGCTCTCGGATCCTTCTCCGGTTTCGAGAGATTGATCGTCACATCGAGATCTCCGTAAGGCGTGGACGTCACCCATTTCTGATCCTTGCACACCCGGTATCTGCGGATGTAGTCAGAATCCTGACTCAGCTTGTAAAAATATTCGGTTGCTGCCTGCGGTCCCTTTTCCCCATAAAGTTTCCAAAACTTCTCCGAAACCTCCGACGGTCTCGGCATCAGACAGTTCATCAGTCTCGTGTCAAACAGGTCTCTGCTCGCGATTCCATTCTCAATCAGTCCTTTTTCGCACGCATAGTCGAGAAGTTCCTTTAAGATCTCCTCGAGTTTGACCTCACCCAGATCGCCCTCCGGCTCTTCATACTCTTCCATATGCAGCGTGTCAAGAATCTGATTGCGCGCATAAATCGCGTCTGTGTCTGTGATTAACCCCGTTTCAAGTCCATACTGTACCAGCTGTTTTATTGCTCCGTAAACCATAGAAACCCCTCTCCTGTCCGTCACATATTTGCCGTCCCGGCGACTTTTCCCCAGCCACTTTCCGGCTACTCCCGTCGCTGTTTCCAGCAACCTTTTTTCAGTATACGCCTGAAAAAGAGAAATTTCCATGTAAAAATCTGCTGTCTGTTTACATTATTTTGCGATTTTTCATATCCGGGTTACAGCGACCAGCCGGACTTTGCGCGCGCTCTTCTCGAGCGGACAGACTGGATGACCGGAACGAGGAAGGCTGCCACGATGCCGCCTGCAAATCCGTTGTTGTAGAGATTCATTCCGCCGTACACAATTCCGACGTTGAGCGCCACGGACGAGTGAAGAAAGCCCGCAAGAATCCCGGCAAAAATGCCGAACTCTCCCGCAATCGGAGCTAAGGTCGTTGAGAGCAGAAGTGCAAGCGTCGCGGACGGGTCTGTGAGCGACCACACTTTTCCTGCACTCGCAAATACGACTCCGGTCATGACCGGCAGAATATTTCTGAGATGTTTTCCCGTCGCACTGAAGCCGACAATTGTGAAGATTCCGCCGATTGTCGGTCCGTTCAAATGCACTCCCGTTGCAATCAGAAATCCCATCGCCGTCAACCCGTTGATCCCCATGTTAATCATCGTTGCCGGGGCGCCCCACTCCTTGTAATAATCCGTTCCGCCAAGCCCGTAGGACCGCAGAATCTGCTGATACCTCAGAAACGCCATATTTCCGCCATACAGAAATCCTCCGAGAATCATTCCCAGAAAGAGCACAGAGAGCAGAATCACAAACGGCAAATTGTCACCCTCATACCAGATCAGCCGGGATTCCATCGTGATTCCAAACGATTTCATCAGGGAAACCAGAACGGTCGCGATGATTCCTCCCGCAAATCCGACGTTGTAGAGCGAGTATCCGCGGTGCATGAAGTGCATATGGGTACTTAACGGCGGAAGGACGAAGCCGATTGTCATTCCGGTCACAACACAGAGCAACAGTCTCTGGGGAAGCGAGAAATTACCGATCTGCATGACCTCCGTGATGATCGGAGAGAGACTTGTCCCGTAAAATCCCACATAGATATATTTTGACAGAGAAACCCTGTGATATTTTGCATAGAGCCAGACACCGGCGAGAATCATCCAGATATTCAAAAGATTTTTTCCAAACAGGGAAAATCCAAACATCAGAAACGTGGAGGTGATCGTGTGTCCGTCCATCTCCATTCCAAGAAAATAGAGGATTGCAATGCTTAAAAGGGTAAGAACACCCGCGTTGAGAAATGCAGCACCCACTCCTCCGATCACAAAATAATCCGTAATCAGAAAGTCCGGCTCTCTCACGATTGCCCAGACTCCCTCAAAAATCTCTCCTGCCGGCTGAAGGAGAAATCCCGCAGCGATAAAATAGACAGGAACCAGAGCCAGAAGAATGAATCGCTCATTTCTGGTCAGAGGTCTTCTTATGTTCATATTTTTTTCTTTCTTCCCTTTCTGTCTTATGGCACTCCTGCACGGAAGTTTATTGAAAGATAACAAAATTGCCTCCGCGCAGAAGAGTCACTTAAGTTCCTATGGCTATGACAACAGCGCGCGCACGATGAAGAATGCAAGCACAATCACGCCAAGCACAATTCGATAGTATCCGAAAAACTTAAAGTCGTTGTTCTTGATGTAGGACATCAGGAAACGGATGGAGTAAACCGAAACGCCAAATGCAACTACCATGCCGAGAATCAGATAAAAAATCTGCAGTCCCGTGAAGTTGAAACCAAATTTGACTAACTTCAGTGCACTCGCTCCGAGCATAATCGGAAGTCCGAGGAAGAAGGAAAACTCTGCCGCAGCCCCGCGGGAGCAGCCGAGAATCATTGCGCCGAGAATCGTCGAACCAGAACGGGAAGTTCCAGGAACTAAAGACAGCACCTGAAACAGACCGATCAGAAATGCCGTCTTGTATGTGATCTGTGTCACGCGCTGAACCGGAAACTCGGTGTAGTGGTTGCGGTTCTCAATCATGATGAAGAGAATACCGTAGACAATCAGCGTTGCTGCCACGACATAGGCATTGTAGAGGTGTGCCTCCATCCAGTCGTCAAGAAGCAGTCCGCAGACTGCTGCCGGAAAGCAGGCGATGACAATCTTTACCCATAACTGCCAGACTGCACGTTTCTGTCCTGCACTCTTGCCCGGATCAAACGGATTCAGCTTCTTAAAATACAACAATACGACCGCCATGATTGCGCCGAGCTGAATCACAACAAGAAACATATTCATAAAATCCTCTGGTACATTCAGGTGAATGATCTCATCCACAAGGATCATATGACCGGTACTGCTGATCGGAAGCCACTCTGTGAATCCCTCAACAATTCCCAGTACAATTACTTTTAAAATTTCAATCAGTTGTCCCATAATAGGTTGAATCTCCTTTTTCTTTTCTCCTACTCAGGTTTACACAAACTCTTTTTTGCCAATGTTTTTCTTTCATCAGACATTTTCAATCTGCCAGTCGATCGGTGTAAGCCCGTGCTCTTCGAGGTAGGCATTTGTCTTGCTGAACGGTCTGCTGCCGAAAAATCCCCGGTATGCAGAAAGAGGACTCGGGTGCGGAGCTTCCAGAATCAGATGTTTCGGATTCGTCAGCATAGATTTCTTCATCTGTGCCGGTCTTCCCCAGAGAATGAAAACCATCGGGCGGTCCTGCTCATTGAGCACACGGATTGCCGCATCGGTAAACTCCTCCCAGCCGATTCCGCGGTGTGAATTTGCCGCATGCGCGCGCACAGTCAGAACAGTGTTAAGCAGCATGACACCCTGCTTTGCCCATTTCACCAGATAACCGTTGTTTGGAATATAACAGCCGAGATCATCGTGAAGCTCCTGATAGATATTCACCAGAGACGGCGGAATCTCCACATCCGGCTTTACCGAAAAACAGAGTCCGTGAGCCTGTCCCACATTGTGATACGGGTCCTGTCCCAGAATAACTACCTTCACCTCGGAAAGAGGCGTAAACTCAAACGCGTTAAAGATGTCATTCGGATCCGGAAAACACTGTTTTGTCTCATATTCATGTTTTACCGTATCGTATAATTTCCGGTAATACGGTTTTTTAAACTCTCCGCTTAACGGTTCAAGCCAGTCATTGGCGATTGCTCCCATTTCTTGTCCCCTTCTTTCGCTATTCGCTTTTTGCTTTTACTCCTTTACAAACCTTCTCTAAAGAGCTTTTTACAAGCCGCTCTTTCAGGTTCAAGTCGACACGCCCGCTTTTATGACAGCCACTTTACAGGCGCACCGGAATTCCCCGCTCTCTCAGATACTTCTTAAGATCACGGATCTCTAACTCCTTATAGTGGAACAGTGAGGCCGCAAGCGCAGCGTCCGCTTTTCCCTTTGTGAGTGCATCATAAAAATGTTCTTTTGTTCCCGCTCCGCCTGAAGCGATAACCGGAACCGAGACATTCTCCGCAATGATGGAGGTGAGCTCGTTGTCGTATCCCGCCTTTGTTCCATCACAATCCATGCTCGTGAGCAGAATTTCTCCGGCTCCGAGCTCATCTGCCTTTCTCGCCCACTCAACGGCATCAAGCCCCGTGTCAAGGCGACCGCCGTGTTTGTAAACGTTCCAGCCGCTTCCGTCCGCGCGCCGTCTCGCATCGATTGCGACAACGACACACTGCCGCCCGAATTTCTCAGCCGCCTCGGAAATGAGCTCCGGCCGGTCAATCGCAGCCGAATTCACAGAAATCTTGTCTGCGCCCTCCCTGAGCAGTTTCCTGAAATCCTCCACCGTGCGGATTCCACCGCCCACAGTAAACGGGATAAACACTTTCTCTGCCACACGGCGCACCATATCCACAACCGTATCACGGCCGTCTGAGGATGCCGTGATGTCCAGAAAAACCAGCTCATCCGCTCCTGCCTGATCGTAAGCCGCCGCAATCTCAACTGGATCGCCGGCATCCCGCAGATTCACAAAATTAACGCCTTTTACCACCCGTCCGTCTTTCACGTCCAGACAGGGAATGATTCTTTTTGTAAACATTGATCTCGTTCTCCCTTCCGCCCGGTCCGTCACAGGCTGATAAAATTCTTCAGGATCTGGAGTCCCACACGACTGCTCTTCTCCGGATGGAACTGACAGGCAAAAATATTGCCCTGTTCCACTGCCGCATGAATCTCTACACCGTACTTTGCAGTAGCTGCCACAATCTTTGGATCTCTGGCTTTCAGATAATAAGAATGAACAAAGTATACATAAGATTCATCGTCCACACCCGCAAAGAGGCGGCTGTCCGGCCGGATCTTGATGGAATTCCATCCCATATGCGGAATCTTGAGTCCCTCTGCCGGTGGAATCCGAAGAATCTCACCCGGAAGAATACCGAGTCCCTCCACGCCTTCGCTCTCATCGCTCCGCTCAAACAAAAGCTGAAGTCCCAGACAGATTCCAAGAAACGGCGTTCCCTTTGCCGTAACTTCACGGATCACATCCACAAGACCATACTGTCTCAAACGCTCCATCGCATCGCCAAATGCACCGACACCCGGAAGAATCACCTTGTCTGCACGGCGGATCACATCTGGATCACGCGTCACAGTCGGTCTCTCTCCCAATGCGGTCAGCGCTTTCTCTACGCTCTTTAAATTTCCTGCATCGTAATCAATGATTGCTATCATTCGTTCTCTGCCTCCAGACATTCTTTCCCGACATTCTGCCGACAATTCCCTACACTGTTCTTCAACTGTTATTCGACTTTTCCCCGATTGCAGAATGTTCTGCCTTTCACGGAAATATCGCCACTATCAGCGATACTTTAACAGTTTAACACACTCCAGTTGTTTTCACAACTTTTGTTTCTTCGTTTGTATCCTTCATTGGGAAATTTGCCTTTTTTACTGGAGTGCATTTATTTAATTTGACTCACCCACTCAACCGAATTTTCCTTAATCCCGACTGCGCGCTCTGCCAGTTCCTGCGTAATCTGTGGAAACTGTGCATGCACACGGCACAGGTAGGATTTCCGGTTGAAAAATGCAGTCTTCTCAAACGGGAAACGAATCACTCCCGGATTGCCAAATCCTGCTCCGAGCTCCAGAATCAGGGTCTCCCGGTTCAAGGTACGCGTCAGCCACTGGGTATAGCGGTTCCACTGCGGCAGATACCCCTCCTCAATATAAGGGGTTGCATCGATGGTATTTCCGGTCAGCGGTGCCCCACAGTGCGGACAAACGTCATCCGGCACCTCTCCCGGTTCCCAGATGTCCTTCGTACAGCCCGCTGAACACTGTCTCCACGTCTCATTTCCACACGGAGCCACGATCCGCTGCCATCTGGTATCCTCCGGACGCTTCTTTGACGGGAACAGCCGCTCCATCACTGCCAGTGTCTCTGCATTCTCCGACGGGCAGGAAACCGCCTCTTCCTCCTTATCCGTCGAAATCACTTTTTCTGTCCTGCTTCCAAGCAAGGTCTCATAGATCAGCGCATCTGTCGCAAGCGTCACAATAAAATAGTCTTTATTTTTAAGTACCTGATACAGTTTCTCATACGCTTTCACCAACTCTTCGCGGCGCTCTTTTGCATCCTCGCCCTGGCGATTCCACTTCCACTCCTCACCAAGTCCGACTAATACTTTTTCTGCCCCTGCAATCTGTCCCTGAATCTCATCTATCTTCATTGTTCTTTTCTCTCCACTCTCATTTATGTTGTTCTTTATTGATTCTATTTTCTCTGCCATCTCACCGTATTGTCCTTCCTTATGTCTGAGTCTTATTTTATCACAGGCTTTTCGCTCTTGCAAACTGAGAACAAACATCAGGATGCTCAGTGATTCTTACTAAACAACACCCTAGGCTCCGACAGCGAGAAAGATCCTCGCAAACCCGTTTTCGATGTCGGTGTTTAGGTCGTGTTCTTTACGACCTTATGCACCGCTACGTCGAAATTCGGAGCGCAAGCGTGTTTGCGGGACTTTTCTCGCTGGCGGAGCCGAAAAAGCACCCGAAAAATCATTAGAAAAATCATCAAAGCCCAAAAGCAATGGACATCTCTGCACACATCCTATCTCTCCAGCGCCCACTTTTGCGCGCTCCCTATTGCAAACTTTTTCTCACTATGTTACGATGATTTCGTATCCTGACGCCAAAAAATTATTTTGAGGAGAAAGGTTCATCCATTTCATTTTCAAAATTCACTATCTGTAATTTCTCATTACAGTCTTTTTTGCGTCCCGGATTCTAAAATAATCTTTATATGATGTATGTTAGGAGGAATCTGCCGCAGATGAATACCCCAAACTCACCCAACAACGCAAAACTTCACACTGAGAATTCCCAGTCTCCCGTTTTGCCGTCTCCCGCTGAGGAAACACGGATCGCCGTCATCGGAATCGTCGTGGAAAATCCGGATTCAGTCGAAGCACTCAACGACATCCTGCATGAATACCGGACTTTTATCATCGGGCGTATGGGAATTCCCTATCGTCAAAAGCAGTTGAGCATCATCAGTATCGCGATCGATGCCCCCCAGCCGGTGATCTCCGCACTGTCAGGAAAGATCGGAAAACTGCCCGGTGTCAGCTCCAAGACGGCTTATTCGGGAGTGAAATCATGAATGACTTGAAAAACATAACAAACTTGAAGAACATGACAAATTCAAACTTAATGACACTCGCTGAGACTCTGGTTCGTCGGCATGACCTCCCCGACGAAGACCTTCTTCGTCTGATTGATGGGCGAAATGACGACGGCGGAATCGTTCGCACATTTCTGAAAAAGGAGGCTGCTGCGTGCTGTGCCCGGTATTATCACGAAGACGTTTTTCTGCGCGGACTGATCGAATTTACCAACTACTGCAAGAATGACTGCTTTTACTGCGGAATCCGCCGCAGCAATCCACACGCAGACCGCTATCGTCTGAATTTCGATGAGATTCTCTCGTGCTGTCGTCAGGGATATGATCTCGGTTTTCGCACCTTTGTGCTTCAGGGTGGGGAAGATCCCTATTTTACAGACGAACGCATGGAAGAAATCGTGCGTGCAATCCGTGCCGGATACCCGGACTGTGCGATCACCCTCTCCCTCGGAGAGCGAAGCGCAGAGAGCTACAAGCGGCTGTTTGACGCAGGTGCTGACCGCTATCTGCTCCGCCACGAGACCGCCTCAAAGTCCCACTATGAGAAACTTCATCCCTCACAGATGAGTTTTGACAACCGGATGGAGTGTCTTGAGACTCTCCGGAAAATCGGCTACCAGACCGGATGTGGATTCATGGTCGGATCGCCCTACCAGACGACTGCGGATCTCGTGAAGGATCTGCGCTTTCTCAAGACGTTTAAGCCTCACATGGTAGGAATCGGTCCGTTTCTCCCACAGCGGGAGACTCCTTTTGGGGAAATGCCCGCCGGAAGCGTCGAGCTGACGCTGTTTCTCCTGTCTGTGATCCGCCTCCTGCTCCCGAAAGTGCTCCTTCCAGCGACAACTGCACTTGGAACTGCACAGGCTGACGGACGCGAGGAAGGACTTCGCTGCGGTGCAAATGTCATCATGCCAAACCTCTCCCCGGTCGAAGTCCGCAAAAAATATGCGCTCTACGACAACAAGATCTGCACCGGTGAGGAAGCTGCCGAGTGCCGCGGCTGTCTCGAGCGCCGCGTCACAAGCGCCGGATTTCACATTGTCTCCTCACGCGGTGACAGCCTGATTGAAACCGTCTGACCGCCCCGGGGACGCCAGCTAATACGGTTAAAGATCAAAAAAGGAAAAAATAAACTATGTTCTGACGGGGAAGCCTGAGTCCCGACCTCAAAATGCGTAAGAACAGCATCTGGGGTCACGCACTTTCGCTGACCTGCAAGAAAGGAAAAATCATTATGTACGCATACAATCCAAAATCTCTGAAAGCAGAGGAATTTATCAACCATCAGGAAATTCTTGACACTCTTGCATATGCCGAGGCAAACAAAGATAATCTCGAGCTGATTGACCAGATCATCGAAAAAGCCAGACTCTGCAAAGGTCTGACTCACCGCGAGGCGTCTGTTCTCCTCGCCTGCGAAAATCAGGAAAAAATCGAAGAACTCTACACGCTCGCAGAAGAGCTGAAAAAGAAGTTTTACGGCAACCGCATCGTCATGTTTGCTCCTCTTTACTTATCCAATTACTGCATCAACGGCTGCGTCTACTGTCCTTATCACAGCAAGAACCGCCACATTGCCCGCAAAAAACTGACACAGGAGGAAGTTGCCGCCGAAGTGACCGCACTTCAGGATATGGGACATAAGCGTCTCGCCATCGAGGCTGGTGAGGATCCGCTTCACAACCCGATCGAGTACATTCTCGAGTGCATCAACACGATCTACTCCATCAAGCACAAAAACGGAGCCATCCGCAGAGTCAATGTCAACATCGCTGCCACAACAGTGGAAAATTACAGAAAGCTCAAGGAAGCCGGAATCGGAACCTACATTCTCTTTCAGGAGACTTACCACAAAGAGAGTTATGAAGCCCTTCACCCGACCGGTCCGAAGCATGATTACTGCTACCACACGGAGGCGATGGACCGCGCTATGGAGGGCGGAATCGACGATGTCGGCCTTGGCGTTCTCTTTGGTCTGGAGATGTATAAGTACGAGTTTGCCGGTCTTCTGATGCACGCAGAGCATCTCGAGGCCGTTCACGGGGTCGGACCTCACACGATCAGTGTTCCGCGAATCAAGCATGCCGATGACATTGACCCGGATGCCTTCGACAATGGAATCAGCGACGAGATTTTTGCAAAACTCTGTGCCCTGATCCGCGTCGCTGTTCCCTACACCGGCATGATTATCTCCACGAGAGAGAGCCAGAAAGTCCGCGAGAAAGTCATCCGCCTCGGAGTCTCCCAGATCAGCGGCGGTTCCCGTACCTCCGTCGGCGGTTATCAGGAGGAAATCCGCCCGACTGACACGGAACAGTTCGATGTGTCAGATCAGAGAACCCTTGATGAGGTTGTGAAATGGCTGATGGAGCTCGGATACATCCCCTCCTTCTGCACCGCCTGCTACCGCGAGGGCCGCACCGGCGACCGCTTTATGAGCCTGTGCAAGAGCGGCCAGATCCAGAACTGCTGTCACCCGAACGCGCTGATGACCCTGAAAGAATATCTGATGGACTATGCGTCCGAGGATACCAGAAAAATCGGCGAAGCGCTGATTGAGGCAGAACTGTTGAACATTCCGAAGGAGAAAGTTCGGGAAATCTGTGCTGACCATTTAAAGAAAATTGAAGAGGGAATCCGCGATTTCCGTTTTTAATCTTCCCGGTTACTGTGAAACGGACATTTCAGCAACCTTTGGTTTCTGCTTAATTTGTTTAATAAGAGGTATCGATTATGGGATTGAATGCAACTCCATCCGCTGAGCGGATTCACATTGGATTTTTCGGGCGGCGAAATGCCGGAAAATCCAGCATTGTCAACGCGATCACCGGCCAACAGATGTCTGTCGTCTCCGATACAAAGGGGACGACGACCGACCCGGTGACAAAATCTATGGAACTTCTCCCGCTCGGCCCGGTCGTCATCATTGACACTCCCGGATTTGACGATGAGGGAAGTCTCGGCGAGCAGCGCATCAAGCGCGCCCGCCAGATCTTAAACCGCGCCGACTGCGCCGTTCTCATCGTGGACGGCACGGAAGGTCTCGGCAAAGCCGATCAGGAACTGCTTGATCTCTTTAAAGAGAAGGAGATTCCCTTTCTCACCGTATTCAACAAATGTGATCTTCCTTCTTTTCAGAGTCCAAAGCCCCCGGTTTCATCCACAGCGAATGCCGGTTTTCTCTGCGTCAGCGCTCAGAAACACCTCGGGATTGAAAAGCTGAAAGAACAGATTGCAGGGCTTATCCAAAACGGAAAAACGGAGCGCCCTCTCATCCGCGATCTCTTACATCCCGGTGATCTCATCCTTCAGGTGATCCCGATCGATGAGTCTGCACCAAAGGGGCGCCTGATCCTTCCCCAGCAGATGATGATCCGCGAGGTCTTAGAGGCCGGAGCGGTCTCCATCGTCTGCCGGGAGACAGAACTGGCTGCCACGCTGATGAAACTGCAAAGCGGCGGAATCCGTCCGGCAATGGTCATCACAGACAGTCAGGCATTTGGTCTTGTGAGCCGCCTTGTTCCCGAAGAGATTCCGCTGACCTCCTACTCGATCCTGATGGCCCGCTACAAAGGTTTTCTGGAAACGGCAGTCCACGGTGTCTCCGCAGTCTCCACGCTGAAAGATGGCGACCGCATCCTGATCTCTGAGGGCTGTACCCACCACCGCCAGTGCGGAGACATCGGAACCGTCAAGATTCCCGGCTGGATTCGAGAATGTACCGGAAAATCTCTTGAGATCGAGACAAGCTCCGGCCTCGGCTTCCCGGAAGATCTGTCAGCCTTTCGGATGGTCATCCACTGCGGCGGATGCATGCTGAACGGCCGCGAGGTCCTCTACCGCCAGAAATGCGCCCTCGACGCCGGAATTCCATTTACCAATTACGGCATCACGATCGCGTTCATGAAAGGGATCTTAAAGCGCAGTCTCGGACTCTTCCCCGAGCTTGCCAGACTTGTACCGTAGTGTCCGTAATGTCCTCATAATGCCTTTATAATGCCTTCCCTGCGCAATTCTGAAGGAAGAAAGAGACCCACCACGACAATTGACATAGAGCACATAGAGCCGATAAAAAAGGCGACCGCCTGACGAATTTTCCGTCAGACTGTCGCCTTTCTCAATTAATCAGAACTCCGATATCAAATGGATTTTCCTTCCATCTATTCCATTTATTATTGGCGGAGCCCCTTGCTGTCAAGCGTGTATCCGCCCACAACCGTGTCATGTGCCATTGTGCCGTCTTCATTCAGGTAATAATATTTTCCCGGCTGATCCATGACCCATCCGGTCTGCACCGCGCCCGTCTTATCCGCATAGTACCAGTTGTCGTCCCAGACAAACCACCCGGTCGCAAGCATTCCGCTCTCCTCGTTCAGATAATAGCGGATATTCTCCACCGTCTGCCACCCACTCAGGCGATATCCATTTTCATCAAACAGATACCAGACTCCCTGAATTCTCTGCCAGCCTCCGGCAAGAAACGTACCGTCCTCCATCTCATATTTCGTTCCCTCGAGGTAGTTGCGCCACTTTCCTCCTGTGATTCCCTGAACCTGGTTTTCCTTAAAGTCTGCTGTCGGGGAGACGATCCAGTCTCCGGATTTCACATACTGCTGTTCGCTTAGTTTCGGAACAGCCCGGACGACAAAAACATACGTATAAAGATCTTTCATGTACGGAGAGAAATCATAGCTGGTCTGGGTTGTGCGCTTCATCATCACACACTCCGCATCCTGCGTCAGCTCATTGAGCTTGGAATCGGTGAGCGTGACCGCTCCGCCATCCTCATCATCCGTGTCCAGATCAAGATCATCCGCCAGATAGAGTTTCACCTGATACTCGTGTGCCTTGCTGACGGAATTCCATCTGCCGACGGTATCCGTGTCCCACCATGCATGCTTGGATGTCCCAAGATAAACCGTCTCAACCGCCTTATCAGACGCATATACCTGCATAACCGGCCAGACACTCGCTCCCGCACATCCTGCAAGCACCACTCCGCACAGAATGATTCTTGTAAGTGTCTCTCTGATCACATGATCCTTGTTCGAACCTCGTCTTCTATCTTCCCTACTGCTTGTCTCTGCTCCTCGTCTCATTCTATTTCCTTTCTGATTCTCCAGTTTTCCCTTATTCTGGAATAATCATAACAAAGAAATTTGAAAATCCTGTGAATCACAGAGCCTCTCTTATTTGACCCAGACACCATTCTGGTCCACATAAAAGCTGTCCACATAGGTGTTCTCTGCTCTCGCGCCGCTGTCCGGATAGAAGTAATACCAGTTTCCATCCACCTGTGTCCATCCGGTCGCTCTCGCACCATCGGCACCGAGGTAGCAGGCCTTGCCGTTCACCGTCCACCAGCGAGCCTTCACCAGTGCTCCCTGATACTGATCCGGCGTCGTGTTGAGGTAATACCAGCGTCCGCTCCATGAAATCCATCCGGTCAGCATCGCACCATCATCTGCAAGATAATATGTCTGGCCGTTTACCGTCTGCCAACCCGTCAGCATCTGGCCATTGCTGTTGAACAGATACCATTTTCCACCAATCTGGCTCCAGCCGTTCTTCTGATAGCTTCCGTCCGGATAATAGAAATACCAGCTTCCACCCGACTGACGCCAGCCAACGTTCGTATTTCCGCTCGGGGAAGAGGAGCCATTCGGTCCTCCCGGAGTGATCGCAGCACCGCTCTCCTGACCGCTTCCATCCGATACATCTTCCTCTGCCAGATACATCTCATCGGAATCAACCCAGTCACTCTTATCTCCGTAATCCTTTTCCTTTGTCGTCTTCGCGATTGTGCGCACACGGAACGTATAGGTACCCTTCTTTGTCATATATGGGTAAAAATTGAAAGAGCGATTATTCGTCTCCGTGGAATACACTTTTGAGGAACCTCTGCGCAGTTCCACCTCATAGCGGCCGGTTCCGCCGTCCTCCGGCTCATCCCAGCGCGCAGTTCCCTTGCTGTTATCCTTCCAGTAAGCATTGTCCGGTGCTGAGAAAGCTCCCTCCACCGCACGAACCTTGATTTTGACAATCAGGTTGCCTCCACTCTTGCTCGCGCTCACAAAATCTGCCTTGCGGATGCTGACATTGCTCGAGCGGTAAGTCCCCTTAAACTGATACTGATCCCCACCCACAGAATTCGGACTCAATGTCAGTTTCATCTGCGGCTGCTGTCCCACTTCCATCACCTTAGAAGTTGATGTCGTCCACTCCGCATCCACAATGGAATATGCATCCGAGGTATTGGTCACAATAATTTCCCCGTCAGCCGCGCTCGCATTCTCACCAGAATTGTTATAAGAAATCGACGGCAGGGTATCTCCCGGCTTTAACTTGGAATCCACTCTAAGTGTCACCTTCGATACCGCCTTATCCGATGCATACGCAACCACCATTCCAACGTTTGCCACCGTGCTCACTGTCCCGGTGATTCCCGCAGCACCGATCATTGCACTCATGCACAATGCCCGTAAATTACTCTTCTTCATTGTCAACCCCCACTTTCCTATTATAAAGATAAAACACTCTCATTTCCCTCACAAAATTTTTTCATCTGAGTCTTTTGATTGTAATTTTATTATAGTGGAAGAAAATTGTATAGTCAACTTACGATATCCTTACCCTTTTCCGACGAGAACCTGTCATGTTACTGTTCACGCATCGCGCAAACAGCAACACTTCCCCTATCAAACGCAAAAAAGGAAGAAGCTCTCATCGAACTTCTCCCTTTCGGATTTGAAGATCCATTCTCATGGATTTCTTATTTAACATAGATGGTGATCTGACCAGATGCCGGAAGTACAAAGTACAGGATATCGCCTACACGTGTTACATTCAGAACCTGGGTTGTACCATTGTTGTTTACGAATACAACTCTTACCTGGGCATCTGCCTTCAGGCCAGAGCATACATATCCGTACTCAGTGTTTCTGCTAACCTCTGTGCTGGTCTTGACATCGGTCATGAACACATTCTCCGTAATACCAGTGGACTGGTAACCCTCTGCCTTTACAGCAGCGGTTGCCGCATCCGTAGAAGTACCAGCAGATACTGCCTGACGCAGGGTGCTCAGCTCCGTGCTGACATTTGCTGTGTTGATCTCAGTACCGCTCAGAACTTTAACGTTCGTTCCAACAAGCTCGTCACCAACTCTGCTCTCTACGGTTACGGTTGCATTTCCTGCATAGGTAATCTTGGAACCATCTACAGCCGTTACATCCGTAGCAGAACCTGTGGTTACGCTCTCACCAGTTGACGTCGTCTGTGTGCTTGTTGCAGTAGCACTTACAGTCTCTCCATTTCCAGCTGTGATAACATTGGAACCCTGAGATTTCGTGCTCTCAGCCGGGGTTGTAGTAGTTGTGGTTGTGGTATTTGTTACAGTACCATTACCCTGAGTTACACTACCAGTACTGGTTGTACCACCAGAAAATGTATTATCCGTAGTAGAAGTAGTGTTGCTGTCATCTCTGTCCGTAACTTTAGAACCTGCTGCAAATGCAACTGCCGGTACCATTGCCAGAGCCATCACAACTGCTGCTAATTTCAGACCTCTCTTTTTCATTGTCTCCACCTTCCTTCCCATAAATGGGATATTTATTTCAATAACAGTCTAAAATTCCGACTGATTATTGCTTGTCTGTATTCATTTTACTGTTCTTTTTTCTTTTATTCAAGTCAAAACTTCTTTGGGATCGGAGCTCATACGCTCTCAAAAACTCAAGCCTGCTTTTGTCATGCTTCCCTGTAGAACATCTGTAAAAGAATCGGGATCATCTGCTGGATATTTGCATGAAATTCATCGTAAGTATCTGTCGCTGTGCCAATACCCGGAATCATGCGGAAATTGTCATCTCCAAGACTTCCATTCCCAAGTACATCGATCGCAATCTTCATATACTCATCCTTCGGCATATCCGTCTGCATATAATCCTGAATCATATCGAACATTTCCGTCACAATCTGACTGTCCTCTTTTGATTTCTGCTTGACTACCTGAAAGAATTGTTCCATATATTCTTTGTGCTGATTCATACGGAACAGCGCCGAATTGTCGCGCTCAATATCACGATAGCGGATAAAGGCCTCCGCCTGATCTCCGTGAAGTGTAACCTGAGTGCCCTTGACGAATGCCGGATCGCGCTTCTCCATGCCATCTGTCGGGATTGTGACAGTGACACCGCCCACCGCATCGTTCAGTTTAGATAGCACTGCAATATCTACCGCCATATAGCGGTCAATCGGAATCCCCTGAAGAAGATTTGTCACAGCCCGCTTTGCAAGATCACAGCTGAGCTTCTCTCCATCTCCATATCCGTATGCCGTATTCAGATGATCGACTCGCGTTCCAAGCTCACGGTTATCCAGATCGGTGATGACAATTCTTGTCATCGTATCTCTCGGAATCATCAGAATCTTGATCTGGTTGCGCACCGTATCCTGGGCAATCAGGTAAATACCATCACTCTGTCCTGCTTTTCCCGGCTCTCTTGTCCCGACCATATCATCGGTGCGGTCAATACCGAGACAGAGAATTGTGTGAATGTAGGTATTTCTCCGGTAGGTCTTTCCCTCCCAGGTAACGGTATCCTGACTGAGGTCCACGAGATAGTCTCCCATCTGTGCTTCTTCAGCCTCAGAAGGATCAGAACCTGAAGTTCCTGAATCGTCCGTCGATGCATTCCCGGTGCTGTTCAGACTTCCATCATTTCCCCCATTCGATGAATCCGGGGAAGCGGAAATGGAATTTCCTGACGCATCCTGCTGGCTCATCTGTGTCTGGCTGGCACGATTCGCCGCAATCATCTCCTCAGTTGCCTTCCTCTGCCTGTACAATCCAACGCTGTACCAGATAAATACGGTAATCCCTACCATGCAGATTCCAATCAATCCATTTCTCAATGTCTCTCCATGTTTCCTTATCCAGTCCATGCTATTTCCTTCCATCACATACGTTTCACTTCATTAAAACCGTGATTTCTTTCACGCCTTTAAGTGTGCGATTTCCGCCCTTAAATCGTAAGGCAAAGGTTAGCATTAGTCTATCACTTTTTTTGACAAAATCCAATACCATTTTTCCGTTTTTCCCCTATTTTGGAAGAAAATACAGGAGTTTTTGCCCTCTATCCACGGATTTTCATCACTTTTAAGGGAATGTATTCCTATCATACAAAAAAGCCTGCATGAAAGAATACTCTCTCACACAGGCTTTTCACGTTCATCTGCGAAAATCTACACTTGGATTTTCATGCAAGCGGTCTATTAAACCAGCTCAAGCAGAACTTCCATAGCGCCATCGCCGTGACGAAGACCGATCTTTACCAGACGGGTGTAACCACCGTTACGGGAAACGTACTTCGGAGCGATCTCATCGAACAGCTTTGCCGGAAGATCAACACTCTTGGTGTTCTTCTTCTTGCCTGCTGCTGCGGTCGGAACCTCAGTTACATCGTACAGAACCTTCAGCATCTGACGACGAGCGTGAAGTCTGGACGGCTTATCCTTCTTGATCTCCTTCTGAACTTCATCATAAACGGTAACTTTCTTGCCGTTTACAACTTCCTTTACGCGCTTGCCGTTCTCGTCCTTGCGAGCAACCTTAGCGGTAACGGTAACAGTCTCGAAGTTGTCTTTCTCTTTAACAGCCAGAGCGATCAGACCCTCAGCAACCTTACGGATCTCCTTTGCTCTTGCCTCAGTGGTAACGATCTTTCCATGATACAGCAGAGCTGTAACCTGGCTGCGGATCAGTGCCTTTCTCTGATTGGAAGTTCTTCCAAGCTTTCTGTAACCTGCCATTTTATTTTCCTCCATATAATGTGGAGTGCAGCCTCATGCACATCGGACTTACCGGGCCGCAGCATCCAAGATATTTTTCGTACCCGCCCCTGCCCTATGGACTTACGGGGTATGGCACATCATAATTCTTTGTTCTTTTTATTCCTCGCTAGGATTCAGCTGAAGTCCCAGCTCTTTCAACTTGGCAAGAACTTCCTCAAGGGACTTTCTTCCCAGGTTACGAACCTTCATCATATCCTCCGGAGTTCTGTTGCACAGCTCCTCCACGGTGTTGATGCCGGCACGCTTTAAGCAGTTGTAGGAACGAACGGAAAGCTCCAGTTCGTCAATGTTCATTTCCAGAACCTTTTCCTTCTCGTCATCTTCCTTCTCTACCATGATCTCAGCGGTCTTGGCATTCTCGGAAAGGTCGATGAAGAGGTTCAGATGCTCGCTGAGCACCTTAGCCGCAAGGCTGACAGCCTCATCCGGAGCAAGCGTTCCATTGGTGTAAACATCCAGAGTCAGCTTATCGTAATCGGTAACCTGTCCCACACGGGTGTTCTCGATGGACATATTGACACGCTCAACCGGGGTGTAGATGGAATCTACTGCGATCACACCGATCGGAAGATCCTCACCCTTGTTCTTGTCTGCGCTCACATAACCACGGCCCTTGGTGATCGTCAGCTCCATGTAGAACCGGCTATCTGCGCCGCCGCTCAGTGTTGCGATGACCTGATCCGGGTTCATGATTTCAATATCCGGGTCAGCCTGAATATCAGCAGCAGTGATCACGCCCTCACCCTCATGCTCAATGTATGCGGTCTTGACTTCATTGCTGTCGCTGTTATTCTTAATAGATAAGCTCTTGATGTTCATGATGATCTCAGTTACATCTTCCTTTACGCCAGGAATAGAACTGAACTCATGCAAAACGCCGTCGATTTTCACCTGACTGACAGCTGCGCCCGGTAAGGAAGAAAGCATAATCCTTCTCAGGGAGTTGCCCAATGTGGTGCCGTAGCCTCTCTCAAGCGGTTCAACTACAAACTTGCCATATTTCTTGTCATCTGAAATTTCAACAATCTCAATGTTTGGTTTTTCAAAATCGAACACGATTATAGCCCCTCCTTCTGGGTATATGATTCGAGGGATTTCTGTATTCCGCAAAGTCGCTTTTTCCATGTTGGAAAAGAAAGCCCTTTAGACAAAGCACAGCCAGAACCTCTCGGCCTGGCTTTGCCCTGTATTCAGGCTCACGCGCTTACATCTTACTTGGAGTACAGCTCGACGATAAGCATCTCGTTTACCGGAACATCAATCTCTTCTCTGTTCGGCAGTTCCTTAACGGTACCGCGCAGGTTCTCCTGGTCAACCTCGATCCAGGCCGGAACCAGACGTCCTGCAGTTACTTCCAGGATGTCTTTGTATCTCTGAGAGGACTTAACCTTCTCTTTGATCTCGATTACGTCGCCAGCCTTTACCAGGTAGGACGGAATGTTTACGCACTTGCCGTTAACAAGTACGTGCTTGTGATCAACGATCTGTCTGGTCTCACGTCTGGTGCGGCCGAATCCCATACGGAATACAACGTTGTCCAGTCTTCTCTCCAGAAGGATCATCATGTTCTCACCGGTCTGACCTTCCATCTTCTCAGCTCTGGTGTAGTAGTTGCGGAACGGCTTCTCAAGAACACCATAGATGAACTTTGCCTTCTGCTTCTCGCGCAGCTGCAGGCCGTACTCGCTAACTTTTCTGTTGGCTCTCTTTAACTCTCTGTTTGACTTCTTATCAATTCCTAAATAAATCGGATCCAGACCAAGAGATCTACATCTTTTAAGAACAGGAACTCTATCTACTGCCACTTTTCGTACCTCCTAAGATTAAACTCTTCTACGCTTTGGCGGACGGCAACCGTTGTGCGGAACCGGGGTTACGTCCTTAATGCTAGTTACTTCAATACCGCATGCAGAAAGTGCGCGGATTGCTGCTTCACGGCCTGAACCAGGTCCTTTAACCATAACGTCAACAGACTTTAAACCATGTACGATAGCTGCTTTGGCAGCAGTCTCTGCAGCCATCTGAGCTGCATATGGAGTAGATTTCCTTGAACCTCTAAATCCCAGACCACCGGCACTTGCCCAAGACAATGCATTACCCTGTGCATCGGTTAAGGTAACGATCGTATTGTTAAAAGAGCTCTGGATATGTGCCTGTCCGCGTTCAACGTTTTTCTTTACACGCTTTTTTGTCACTTTTTTAGTAGTGGACACTTTTTTAGCCATTTTAAACTAACCTACTTTCCTTTCATCTCGAATCCTGTTTCCTGTTTTTAAAACATGCAACCTGATTCTACTACTTGTTTCTTGAAACTAATTATTTCTTCTTGTTTGCAACGGTCTTACGCGGACCCTTACGAGTTCTTGCGTTGGTCTTTGTCTTCTGACCACGAACCGGCAGACCCTTTCTGTGACGGATTCCACGATAGCATCCGATCTCCTGGAGTCTCTTGATGTTCATAGCGATCTCTCTGCGAAGGTCACCCTCTACAGTCTGAGTCTCAGCGATAACTGCTGCGAGCTTCTTTACTTCGTCATCAGTCAGATCTTTAACACGAGTGTCCGGATTAACACCTGCAGCTGCAAGAATACGGTTAGAACTGGTTCTGCCGATTCCGTAGATGTAAGTCAAGCCGATTTCCACACGTTTTTCTCTTGGTAAGTCAACACCTGAAATACGAGCCATTTGCGTCGTACACCTCCTATTACATATATTGTCTATTAACCTTGTCTCTGCTTGTGCTTAGGATTCTCACAGATTACTCTGATACTGCCTTTGCGCTTGATGATTTTGCACTTTTCGCAAATCGGTTTTACCGACGATCTCACCTTCATGGCAAATCTCCTTTCTACTGAATAAGCCCCGGAAAGTGTTCCCTCACGGACGCACTTGTCCCGGCATCTCAACAAAGTCGCCATGACATTATAACATCATGGCGTACTTTATGCAAGTGGTTTTTAGAAACTTTTTTAAAAAAATTTCAATTTATTTGTCTCTCCAAATGATACGGCCCTTGCTCAGATCATACGGGGACATCTCGAGCGTTACCTTATCGCCCGGAAGAATACGAATGTAGTTCATTCTCAGCTTTCCGCTGATATGAGCCAGCACCTGATGACCATTCTCCAGTTCTACCTGAAACATGGCATTCGGCAGCTTCTCAACAACCGTACCCTCAATCTCAATAACATCTGCTTTAGACATGTGCTCTGCCTCCTTAATTTATTCAATGACTGTTCTGTTTCTACCAACATTTTCTGTCTTCCGGCCAAGCTTTTCAAGCTCTCCTGTACAGAGATCTTACAGGGAGAGAATCTCCGGCTCACCGTCCGTGATCAGAATCGTGTTTTCATAATGTGCGGACAGAGAGTGATCTTTCGTCACAACTGTCCATCCGTCGCTCATCCATGATACCTGCCAGGTTCCCGCATTAATCATGGGTTCTACCGCCAGTGTCATTCCCGCCTGAAGGCGGATTCCTTTCTTCTTGCGTGCGAAGTTCGGCACCTCCGGATCCTCGTGAAGATGACTTCCGATTCCGTGTCCTACCAGATCCCGCACAACTCCGTATCCGAAGCTCTCCGCATACGCCTGGATTGCAGACGAAATATCATTCAGGTAATTGCCTGCCTTGGCATAGCGGATTCCCTCAAAGAAGGATTCCCGGGTCACATCAATCAGTTTCTGTGCTGCCGGATCTACCACTCCGACTGCATGCGTTCTCGCCGCATCGGAGTGATATCCCTCATAGATCACACCGGCATCGAGGCTGACGATGTCGCCCTCCTTGATGATCCGGTGGCTGTTTGGGATTCCGTGAACAATCTCATCGTTGACCGACACACAGATAGAAGCAGGATAACCATTGTAATTCTTAAAAGAAGGAACACAGCCATGGCTGCGGATCAGCTCCTCGCCCAGACGGTCGATGTCCAGAGTGGACATTCCCGGCTTCAGAGCCTTTCCAAGTTCCTCGTGCACGCTTGCCAGAATTTTTCCGGCCACGCGCATTCGCTCAATTTCTCTCGCAGATTTTATGGTCACCGGCATAATTTACGCTCCCAGGACACTCACGATGTCCTCAAATACTTTGTTCAGATCCTGCGTTCCGTCAACCGTAACGAGGATTCCTGCCTTGCCGTAGTAATCAATCAGCGGCTTTGTCTGATCATGGTAAACCGTCAGACGCTTCTGAACCGTCTCCGGCTTATCGTCGTCACGCAGAACAAGTGCCTCTCCGCATACGTCGCACACATTCTCTTTCTTCGGTGCATTGTATACAATATGATAGGTTGCTCCGCATGCCAGACATGCGCGTCTTCCTGCCATACGGGTTACGATTGCCTGATCCGGAACATCCACATTGATTGCATAATCAATGCTCTCTCCGCGCTCTGCAAGTGCCTTTGTCAGGCTCTCTGCCTGCGGGATCGTGCGCGGGAAACCGTCGAGAACGTATCCCTCTGCACAGTCTTCCTGGCTGATGCGATCGAGAAGCATTCCGATCGTCACGTCATCCGGAACAAGCTGTCCCTGATCCATATAGGACTTTGCTTTCATTCCAAGCTCTGTGCCATTCTTGATGTTGGCACGGAAAATATCCCCTGTGGAAATGTGGGGAATGTGATATTTCTCCGCAATCTTCTTTGCCTGGGTGCCTTTTCCTGCACCCGGAGCTCCCAGCATGATAATCTTCATATCGGCTTATCCTCCATTTTCTAATATTGAGGGAAGATTCCCTCAGAGGTAATACTCCCCAACAGATGCTTCTGAAATGCCATTTCCCATAAAACAAAAGAGCTGCTGCCTATCCGCAGCAGCTCTTCTCACGAACGCTTAATCATTCAAAAAGCCCTTGTAATTCCGTACAATCAACTGTGACTGAACCGCTTTGATGGTTTCCAAAATAACGCTGACAATGATGATCAGAGATGTTCCCATAAAGGACATTCTGTTCACAGAGAACAGCCCGGAAATCATAATCGGAATCACACTGATCACAATCAGACCAGCAGCTCCGACAAGGATGATATAATTCAGGATTTTGTTCAGGTAGTCGGAAGTCGGCTTACCCGGACGAACTCCCGGAATAAATCCACCGGATTTTTTCATATTGTTCGCCACTTCCAGCGGATTGAAGGTGATGGAGGTATAGAAATATGCGAAGAGCACAATCAGTACCAGATAGATCACCAGACCGATGGAATATTTGGGCATCTCCGGTCTGAACCAGTAAGAGGAATTCAGAACCATCAGAATCTTGCCCGGAATTGTCGTGTAATCCGGTTTGAAGAACTGAGCAATCACAACCGGGAACGACATGATGGAAGAAGCAAAGATGACCGGCATAACGCCTGCGGTATTAACCTTCAGCGGAATGTTGGAAGCCTGACCTCCAACCATCTTTCTTCCTACCATTTTCTTAGAATACTGAACCGGAATTCTGCGCTCGCCATCCTGCAGAACAACAACAAATACCACCATTGCGATGACAACTGCCAGAATAATAACAAGAGTTGTCACAAGCACACCGATGTTTTTCCCTCTCAGGAACTTGGTGTAAATGGTATTCACATCCTCCGGAAGGGAGGAAATGATGTTGAAAAGCAGAACGATGGATATACCGTTGCCAACGCCCTTATCCGTGATTCGCTCACCGATCCACATCAAGAACGCACTTCCCGCAGTCATCGTGACAACTGCAACAATCACGCTCCAGACATCGAACTTAATCAACAGTCCCTGTCCGCCAAAACCGACAGCCATGGCAATGGACTCAACCAGAGCCAGACCTACAGTCAGGTAACGGGTGTACTCTGCGATCTTTTTTCTTCCGTCCTCTCCCTCACGCTGCATCTCCTCCAGCTTCGGAATCGCAATCGTCAGAAGCTGAACGATAATGGATGATGTGATGTAGGGAGTAATGCTTAACGCAAAAATAGACATGGAGGTAAAAGAACCACCTGTCATTGTGTTGAAGAAACCAAAAGCATCATTGGACTGATTCGCGAAAAAATTCGCGAAAAAGTCCGTTCTCACTCCTGGAATTGGCAGTTCGGAACCGAATCGGATCACTACCAGCATCAAGAAGGTGAAGATCAGTTTTTTTCTGATCTCCACAACTCTCCATGCATTTTGGAGCGTTTTCAACATATTAGATCACCTCGCAGGTTCCGCCTAATGCCTCGATCTTAGCCTTTGCACTCTCGCTGAATGCATCAACCTTAACGTTGAGCTTCTTGGTTAACTCACCGTTACCAAGGATCTTAACGCCATCTCTCGGATTCTTAACGATTCCGGTCTCCAGTAAAGACTCAACGGTAACCACTGCATCGTTCTCGAAGCACTCCAGAGCGCTTACGTTGATGCCAACGATGGTCTTCGTGTTGCGATTCTTAAATCCTCTCTTCGGAAGACGTCTGTACAGCGGCATCTGACCACCCTCGAAACCGATTCTCGGTGCTCCAGAACGTGCCTTCTGACCCTTATGGCCCTTACCAGCAGTCTTACCGTTGCCTGAACCGTGACCGCGTCCTCTTCTGAAATTATCGCTGTGCTTAGAACCTACAGCAGGCTGTAAATTGGATAAATCCATTGCAGTACACCTCCTTACTTCAGTAATTAGATCTCTTCTACTTTAACTAAATGCTTAACGTGCCAGATCATGCCTCTAACAGCGTCATTGTTCGGAAGCTCAACAGTCTTGTTCAGCTTCTTCAGGCCAAGAGCCTCAACGGTAGCTTTCTGCTTCGGGATTGCACCGATCGGGGACTTGACTAACGTAACTTTTAACTTCTCTGCCATTTTACTGTCCTCCTTAGCCTAAAATCTCTTCTACGGATTTGCCGCGAAGCTTTGCATACTCCTCCGGAGTCTTAAGCTGAGTCAGGCCGTTGATTACTGCCAGAACAACGTTGGTCTTGTTGTTAGAACCCAGAGACTTTGCACGGATATTCTTGATACCAGCCAGCTCCAGTACGGAACGAGCCGGGCCACCAGCGATGATACCGGTACCTTCCGGAGCCTTCTTCAGCAGTACGCTGGAGCTACCGAATTTTGCCAGATGATCATGAGGAATGCTCTTGTTCTCATCAACCGGGATCTCAACCAGGTTCTTCATAGCTGCCTCTTTACCCTTGCGGATTGCTTCCGGAACCTCGCCAGCCTTACCCAGACCTGCGCCTACGTGGCCATTGCCATCTCCTACTACTACCAGAGCAGAGAATCTCATGGTACGTCCGCCCTTAACGGTCTTAGATACACGCTTGATTGCTACTACATTGTCATTTAACTCGAACTGATTCGGGTCAATAATTGTACGCTTCATGCCGTTCTCCTCTCTACTAGAATTTCAGACCAGCTTCACGAGCTGCATCTGCAAGTGCCTGAATCTTACCCTGGTAAATGAAACCGCCTCTGTCGAATACAACTTCCTCGATTCCCTTTTCCAGTGCTCTCTTAGCGATCAGAGTTCCAACATAGGATGCTGCAGCCACATCATTGGTGTGCTCCAGCTCAGCTTTTGCTGCCTTCTCTGCGGTGGATGCTGCAACCAGAGTATTGCCGACTGAGTCGTCAATAATCTGAGCATACATGTGGTTGTTACTTCTGAACACAGCCAGACGCGGTCTCTCTGCAGTACCTGCAAAGCGATTACGTAATCTGGTATGCTTTTTAACGCGGATTTCGCTTCTTGATTTCTTACTAACCATCTTCGTACTCTCCTTAATTATTTCTTACCAGTCTTACCAACTTTGCGTCTGATCGTCTCATCCGCATACTTGATGCCCTTGCCCTTGTACGGCTCCGGAGCTCTCTTGGAACGGATCTCTGCAGCGTACTGGCCAACTTTCTCTTTATCGATACCCTTAACCGTGATCTTATTCTGTCCGTCGAGAACGGTCTCAAGACCCTCCGGGTCCTCCATCTCTACCGGATGAGAATAACCAAGGTTCAGAGTTAATTTCTTACCCTGCTTGGATGCTCTGTAACCTACACCGTTAACCTCAAGAACCTTCTCATAACCAGCAGTAACACCAACTACCATGTTGTTGATCAGGGTTCTGGTCAGACCATGAAGAGACTTCATCTTCTTCAGATCGTTCGGTCTGGTTACTACGATATGTCCATCCTCTTCTTTGATGTCCATCTCTACTGGAAGCTCTCTCTCAAGAGTTCCCTTCGGACCTTTTACAGTCACTTTATTATTCTCAGCGATCGTAACAGTTACACCTGCCGGGATCGCGATAGGCATTCTTCCGATACGTGACATGCCACTTACCTCCTACTTAAATTTTCGGAAAACGCTTTTTCGCGTCTTCTGTTTTCAGTTACATCTTAAATCCGCTTCCCCACTCAGAAAACGGATGCGAAATACCAGCGGTCTTCGCGGAAATCCCAGTCTGAGCTGAAATTACCAAACGAATGCCAGAACCTCGCCACCTACACCTAAACGACGAGCTTCCTTATCGGTAACTACGCCCTGGTTTGTAGAAATGATTGCGGTACCAAGACCGCCGAGAACCTTCGGCAGATCCTCTTTGTTTGCGTAAACACGCAGACCCGGCTTAGAAATTCTCTTAATTCCGGTAATGATCTTCTGATTCTTGTCAGCACCGTACTTCAGGGTGATGCGGATGGTCTTGAATGCGCCGTCCTCTACGATGTCGTACTTCTGAACATAACCCTCTTTAACCAGGATGTCAGCGATAGCCAGCTTCATCTTGGAAGAGGGAACATCTACGGTATCATGTTTTGCAGTGTTTGCGTTACGGATTCTGGTAAGCATATCTGCAATCGGATCGCTCATAGTCATGGTAGATAATTCCTCCTTGTATATACTGATTGGTTTCCTTGTCTGGACCTACATCCCAGTCAACCAAGCTCATCCGTCGCCGTGACGGCTCGGATTCGCTAAGTTTCGGGATGGGCTTTCAGCAATCGCTCTGTTAAGTTCATCCGTCGCCGTGACGGCTTGGATTCACTAAGTTTCGCGATGGGCCTTCAGCCTACCAGCTTGCCTTCTTTACGCCCGGGATCTGGCCCTTGTATGCCAGTTCTCTAAAGCAGATACGGCAGATGCCATATTTTCTTAAATAAGCATGCGGACGTCCGCAGATTCTGCAACGGTTGTACTCTCTGGTGGAGAACTTTGCAGGACGCTGCTGCTTGATCTTCATTGAAGTCTTAGCCATGGATCTTTCCTCCTATTATTTTGCAAACGGCATATTGAATAATGTCAAAAGTTCACGAGCTTCCTCATCGGTCTTGGCAGTGGTAACGAAGATGATATCCATACCTCTTACCTTGTCAACTTTATCGTATTCAATCTCAGGGAAGATCAGCTGCTCTTTGATGCCCAGAGCGTAGTTTCCTCTGCCATCGAAAGCGTTCGGGTTCACACCGCGGAAGTCACGTACACGCGGCAGAGCCAGGTTGATCAGACGATCAGCGAACTCATACATCTTCTCGCCACGCAGGGTAACCTTACATCCGATCGGCATACCCTCTCTGATCTTGAAGTTTGCGACAGACTTCTTTGCCTTGGTGGTAACTGCCTTCTGGCCAGTAATCAGCTCTAAGTCTCTTACTGCAGAATCCAGAACCTTGGCATTCTCTTTTGCTTCACCAACGCCCATGTTGATAACGATCTTATCAAGCTTCGGGACTTCCATGATGTTCTTGTATCCAAATTTTTTGATCAGAGCGTCAACGATCTCGTTCTGATACTGTTCTTTTAATCTTGCCAACTCTCGTTCCTCCTCTCTGCAATTAGTCGATTACTTTACCGGTTGCCTTTGCGACGCGGACTTTCTTGCCGTCCTTCATCTCAAAACCAACTCTGGTTGCCTTGCCATCAACTACCAGCATTACGTTGGAAGCGTCGATTGCAGCCTCGTGCTTTACGATGCCGCCCTGCGGATTTCCTGCATTCGGCTTCGTGTGCTTGGTAACCATATTACATCCTTCAACAACAACCTTACCGTCCTTAACCTGAAGAACTTTACCGGTCTTGTCTTTATCTTTTCCCGTGATAACCTTTACCAGGTCGTCTTTCTTGATCTTCTGCACAGTGGACACCTCCTTACAGTACTTCCGGAGCCAGAGAAACGATCTTCATGAACTGCTTCTCACGAAGTTCTCTTGCAACCGGCCCAAAAATACGGGTTCCTCTTGGGGTCTTGTCATCCTTAATAATTACTGCTGCGTTCTCATCGAACTTGATATAGGAACCGTCTTTACGACGTGCGCCCTTAACGGTACGTACAACAACGGCCTTAACAACATCGCCCTTCTTTACAACGCCGCCTGGTGTTGCATCTTTAACGGAAGCGACGATGACATCGCCAATATTAGCATATCTTCTGGTAGATCCGCCCATAACACGAATGCACAGTAACTCTTTTGCTCCGGTGTTATCAGCAACCTTCAGTCTTGTTTCCTGCTGAACCATGCCTGATACTCCTTCCTGCTTTACTTCGCCTTCTCGATAATCTCAACCAGTCTCCATCTCTTGTCCTTGGACAGCGGTCTGGTTTCCATAACTTTAACGGTATCGCCCTTGCCGCACTCGTTGTTCTCGTCATGCGCTTTCAGCTTAACGGTCTTCTTCACGATCTTGCCGTATAAGGGATGCTTAACGTGGTCCTCAATAGCAACTACGATGGTCTTGTCCATCTTATCGCTTACGACCTTACCAACGCGGGTTTTTCTTAAATTTCTTTCCACGGTCATTTTTCCTCCTTATGCCAGCTTGGACTTCTCAGTAATAACAGTCTGAATCCGGGCAATGTTCTTGCGAACCTCTTTGATCCGGCTGGTATTGTCCAACTGATTGGTTGCATTCTGGAATCTCAGGTTAAAGAGTTCCTTCTTTGCTGCTACTAACTCCTCGTTCAGCTCAGCAGCAGACTTCGCCTGTAAACTTTCTACGAACTTATTAGTTTTCACTGTTATCACCGCCTTCTAACTCTGCTTTGGAAGCAATCTTACATTTGCAGGGTAACTTGTGCATGGCAAGACGCAGAGCCTCACGAGCAGTCTCCTCAGAAACGCCAGAGATCTCGAACAGTACGCGACCTGGCTTAACAACTGCTACCCAGTACTCTACTGCGCCCTTACCGGAACCCATTCGGGTCTCAGCCGGCTTTGCGGTTACTGGCTTATCCGGGAAAATCTTGATCCAGACTTTACCACCACGCTTAATGTAACGGGTCATAGCTACACGAGCTGCCTCGATCTGATTGGACTTGATCCAGCACGGCTCAGTTGCTACCAGACCGAACTCACCATAGTTAATCTTATTTCCTCTTAAAGCCTTGCCAGCCATAGTTCCACGGAACTGTTTGCGGCGCTTTACTCTCTTCGGCATTAACATTATTTATCGCTCCCTTCCTTTTTTCCTCTAGTCGGAAGTACCTCGCCTTTGTAGATCCATACCTTAACGCCAAGCTTGCCGTAGGTGGTATCTGCCTCAGCGAAACCATAGTCAATATCAGCTCTCAGGGTCTGCAGCGGAATAGTTCCCTCGCTGTAGAACTCGGTACGTGCGATATCCGCACCGCCAAGACGTCCGCCAACAGCGGTCTTGATTCCCTTGATGCCGGTCTTCATGGAACGGCCCATGGTGGACTTCATTGCACGACGGAAGGACACACGGTTCTCCAGCTGCTGTGCGATGTTCTCAGCAACGAGCTGAGCGTCACGGTCCGGTCTCTTGATCTCTTTGATATCGATGAATACCTTCTTGTCGGTCATCTTCTGAACTTCAGCTTTCAGCTTCTCGATCTCAGAACCACCCTTACCGATAACTACGCCCGGCTTTGCGGTGAAAACGATGATCTTAACTCTGTCAGAAGCACGCTCGATCTCGATCTTAGAGATGCCAGCGCTGTACAGCTTCTTCTTGAGGAAGGTACGGATGTTGTAATCTTCTACCAGGTTGTCTGCGAAGTTGCCTTCTGCATACCACTTGGAATCCCAGTCTTTAATAACGCCGACTCTGATGCCGTGCGGATTAACTTTCTGTCCCATAATTGCCTCCTATTTATCTCTCATTCAGAACAACGGTGATGTGGCTCATTCTCTTCTCGATTCTGTAAGCACGTCCCTGTGCTCTCGGGTGTACTCTCTTCATGATCGGGCCGTTGTTTGCATAGCATTCTTCTACGTAAAGCTTAGCCGGGTCCATGTTGTTGTTGTTTACTGCATTTGCAACAGCAGACTCAAGCAGCTTCCGAATCAGGGAAGAAGCATATCTGGGATTATAAGTTACAATACCAAGTGCGGTCTGCACATCTTTGCCTCTGATGGCATCTAATACGAAGCAAGCCTTCTGAACGGATACACGAGCGTAAGACAGCTTTGCGCTTGGTCTGGTATCCTTCTGGGCATTTCTTTCTCTCTTAATCTGACTTCTATGTCCTTTAGCCATTGCTAAATTACCTCCTTTCGCTCATGCCGATTAACGTTTGGTCTTCTTCTCGTCTTTACCATGTCCTCTGTAGGTTCTGGTAGCTACGAACTCACCGAGCTTGTGGCCTACCATATCCTCGGTAACATATACCGGAACATGCTTTCTACCGTCATGAACTGCAATTGTATGTCCAACCATCTGCGGGAAGATAGTAGAACGACGAGACCAGGTCTTGATAACCTGCTTCTGTCCCGATGCGTTCTGCGCGTCAACCTTTTTCAGCAGGTGCGCGTCAGCAAATGGTCCTTTTTTTAATGAACGTGCCATAGGTGTCTTCCTCCTTCAATTATTTAATGGTCTTGCCGTTACGTCTTCTTACAATCAGCTTGTTAGACTGCTTGTTCTTCTTGCGGGTCTTCAGTCCCAGAGCAGGCTTGCCCCAAGGAGTGCACGGACCCGGACGGCCGATACCAGTCTTACCTTCACCACCACCATGCGGATGGTCATTCGGGTTCATAACGGAACCGCGAACGGTAGGACGAATTCCCATATGGCGTTTTCTTCCAGCCTTACCGATATTAACCAGGTTGTGCTCGCCGTTACCTACAACACCGATAGTTGCGCGGCATGCGATCGGAACCATTCTCATCTCACCGGACGGAAGTCTCAGAGTAGCGTACTTACCTTCCTTAGCCATCAGCTGTGCTGCGTTACCAGCGGAACGAACCAGCTGACCGCCCTTACCCGGGTACAGCTCGATGTTGTGGATCTGAGTACCAACCGGGATGCTGGACAGCGGTAAGCAGTTACCTACCTTAGCCTCAGCCTCAGCGCCACTCATAACCTTCATTCCATCGGTCAGACCAGCCGGAGCAAGGATATAGGACTTGGTTCCGTCTGCATAGCAGATCAGTGCGATGTTAGCGGTTCTGTTCGGATCGTACTCGATACCGATTACAGTTGCCGGAATACCGTCTTTGCTGTTTCTCTTGAAATCGATGATTCTATATTTTCTTCTGGAGCCACCTCCACGATGTCTCACAGTGATCTTACCCTGATTGTTACGTCCTGCATTCTTCTTTAAAGAAGTAACCAGAGACTTCTCCGGAGTGGTCTTCGTGATCTCAGCGAAGTCAGAACCGGTCATATGTCTTCTGGACGGTGTATATGGGCGGTATGTTTTAATTCCCATGACGTTCTCCTTTCAAACTTTCACACGCTTCGCAACAGTTCCGCGTGTTTCCTTATCACGGCACAGTATAGTCTCGAAATCATCACTACGCCGTATATCTTACATAATTTCATCGCAAAGCCGATTGGCTGAGCGATGAATTTCCAGGCTTTCTTACTTAACTCGCATTTTCTGCTTATTAAGTGTTCAATGCCTTACAGACCAGCGAATACCTCGATCTCCTTGCTATCCTCAGTCAGCTGAACGATAGCCTTCTTGGTTGCTGCGGTCTTACCGAAGGTCATTCCTCTTCTCTTGTTCTTGCCTTCGCTGTTCATGGTATTTACACTCTTAACCTTGGTGCCCGGGAACATCTTCTCAACGGCATCCTTGATCATAGCCTTGTTAGCATCGGTGTGTACCAGGAAAGTATATTTCTTCGTAGCCATTGCGTTCATGCTCTTCTCGGTGATAACCGGCTTGAGAATGACATCAAAATACTGAACGTTTGCCATTATGCGTACACCTCCTCGATGTTTGCGACAGCAGTCTTGGTAGCTACTACTGTGTTGTACTTCAGAATGTCATATACGTTGATCGTATTAACATAAGCAGTCTTTACAGACGGGATATTCTTAGCGGACTTAACTACGTTCTCGCTGTCCTCGCCGATAACAACCAGAGCCTTGGAAACCTTCAGGTTGTTCAGAACGGTCTGGAACTTCTTGGTCTTGATCTCATCAAGCTTCAGCTCATCAACAACGATGAACTTGTTCTCCTGAACGCGGGTGGTCAGTGCAGACTTCAGAGCTGCTCTCTTCTCCTTCTTGTTCAGGGTGATGGTGTAGTCTCTCGGAACCGGAGCAAATACGGTACCGCCGCCCTTCCACTGCGGAGATCTGGTTGAACCCTGTCTTGCATGACCGGTTCCCTTCTGTCTCCACGGCTTTCTTCCGCCTCCAGATACCTCAGAGCGGGTCTTTGCCTTCTGAGTGCCCTGACGCTTGTTTGCAAGCTGAGCAACTACTGCAAGGTGTACCAGGTGCTCATTTACTTCAACACCAAACACCGCATCGTTTAAGTCGATCTTGCCGACTTCATTACCTTCCATATTGTAAACAGATACGTTTGCCATCTGTGTGTTCCTCCTTTCTCGTCAAGGCTTACTTGCCAGCCTTCACTGTTTCTTTCAGCGTTACTAAAGATTTCTTCGGTCCCGGAACAGCGCCCTTAACCAGGATCAGATTATTCTCAGCGTCAACTCTGACAACCTGAAGATTCTGAACGGTAACCTGCTTGCTGCCCATGTGACCCGGCATTCCTTTACCCTTGAATACCTTGCTCGGATCGGAACATGCACCGTTGGAACCCTGATGACGATGGAACTTAGAACCATGAGCCATCGGTCCTCTGTGCTGGCCAAATCTCTTGATTGCGCCCTGGAAACCTTTTCCCTTAGAAACAGCAGTTGCATCGATCTTATCGCCAGCAGCGAAGATGTCAGCCTTGATCTCGTCCTTTACGGAGTAATCTTCTGCGTTCTCAAAACGGAACTCTCTGATAAATCTCTTATAAGAAACACCAGCCTTGTCGAAGTGTCCCTTTACCGGTTTGCTAACCAGTTTCTCTCTCTTGTCAACAAAACCAACCTGTACGGCCTTGTATCCATCGTTCTCCTCGGTCTTAACCTGCGTTACTACGCACGGACCAGCCTGAAGAACCGTTACCGGAACCAGTACACCGTCTTCGTTGAAGATCTGGGTCATTCCGACTTTGGTAGCTAAGATAGCTTTCTTCATTTCATTTCCTCCTTACAGCGGATTACCTTTTTGGCAATCATACTAAAGTCTTATTTCTGCTTCATTTTGATATCGATATAAACACCAGCCGGCATTTCCAGCTTAGACAGTGCATCTACGGTCTTCTGGCTCGGGGTGGTGATATCAATCAGTCTCTTGTGAGTTCTCTGCTCGAACTGCTCTCTGGAATCTTTGTACTTGTGTACCGCTCTCAGAATTGTTACAACCTCTTTCTTGGTCGGTAACGGCACCGGTCCGCTCACCTGTGCTCCTGTTTTCTTTACGGTCTCGATAATTTTTCCGGCAGACTGATCAACCAGCTGGTGATCGTAAGCCTTTAACGTGATTCTCATTACTTGACTTGCCATAAAAAAAGTCGCCTCCTTTTCGCACTTTTCATTCGAAGTACGACAAGCGGTGACTGTACACTTCTCCGTGTGTGTCGCCCTGGACCCACACTGCGTTACTGCATTACTCTATGTCTCGATACTTAATCTCGATCTAATTACAGCTGTTCAATTTGTACAGTGACTTGTCGTCAGTTTCCTAACTTGACATTCGCTCCGCGGAAAACCTGCCTCATCCCTAGGCAGCAACCTCTCGTTTCATTGCTATCATGTCACAGCTTCCCTATAATAGCATGTCTCTTCGCAAATTGCAAGCGGTTTTTTAATTATTTTTATGTTTTTTTATATGTACACGCTTGAGCGCTGTTTTTTTGCAATCATAGACTTTGGAGGGAGATCTCTTATAGAGATTTAGGAAATATTAGAAAATATTAAGGGGCGCTCGGTCTGAGTAAATCCATGCAAACGCGCTCTCGCTCCGGGTTCGACGTAACGGTGCATAAGACTGCAAAATACGCAGTCTAAACACCGACGTCTCACACGGGTTTGCATTGTCTTTCTCAACCTCGCGCCCTGCTACGATTACACATCAAAGGAAACGCCCCACTTTAGTCAATACATAACCAGCACCAATACGGCTCTACCCCTTGATTTTTTTATACACACTAATACACACTCAATATAAAGTTTCTCGTGTGATCCAGTTAGTCAGGCGTGCTACTCTGCGATTTTAATAGATGATTATATTACAACTTGATAGATTATGGTAATTTTACAATAGCTGGCGCGACGTAGGCAAAAAAGGATGGGCAAACCCGGAGTGAGAACGAGTTTGCACACCTTATTTCGCCGGAGGCGCGCCCTATCACATAAATCCTCTACTCGCCCCACGCGCTCCACTCCGGTTCTCTCGGCTCGGTGTAATCACCTCCGCTGACTGTCTCGTCATCTTCCTTCACAAGAATTCCGCTGCCATTCGTCTTATACTTTGTTCCCGCCTTATCTTTCACAGTCGTGCTTTTTACAATCTTTCCGGCAGAATTGACGACATAATTGTTGTAGCGGCTTCCCTGCGGAATCGAGAAGACCGTGTACTGGTCTCCGCTGTCGGCCTTCTGAAGTTTTCCCATATAATATAGAGAATTATCCTTCACTCCGGTGTACCCCTCTCCGCCCGGAGCAAAATAATAATTCACCTGATCCCCGCCCTCGTCGAGCGTAAACTTTCCTTTTAAGAGACAGCTCTGGCTGCGGTCACCGAAATAATAGGCAGTGTAGGAATCTCCGTCACTTCCGGAGTAAACTTTCTGAACCCCATAGACCGGAACTCCCTTCTCATCAAACAGATAGGTGTTGCCCCCGATTTTTGCAAAGTCACTCTTCTTGGCACTTCCGCGCTCCGGTCCTGTCTTCGGCACTCCCTTGCTGTTAAAGTAAAACCACTCCACATCATGTTCATACTTATTCTGAAGGTCCTCCGGCGGATTTACAGAATACCATCCTCCCGTCTTCACCTTACCGTTCTCATCCACATAGCGGTAATCTGAAATGTTGTCGGAATCTGATCCTGTCACACAGACCCAGCCCGTCTGCATCGCACCGTACTCATCAAGACAGTAGTAGGAACCGCCGATTTTCTTCTGGCTGATATTGTCCTTCGTCTCATCCGGGAGAACTTTTTTTCCGCCGCTTCCAAAATAGTACCATTTTTTGCCCCCATCCGTCTCCCATGGTGCCGGGCGCTTATAGCTGTCCTTCTCATCTTCCGGCGGATCAAGTTGCTGCCAGCCTGTGAGCATCACACCGTTCTCATCGGAATAGTAACGGTTATCATCGATCCAGCCCGTCTGCATCACGCCCTTATCGTCAAAGTAATGCCACTTGCCATCAATTTTCTCCCATTCTCCCTTCACGCACTTTCCACTCTTATTAAAATAGTAGAAATCGTATCCGGATGATTTGGAGGAATTCTCCACCTGAAGCCACTTTCCGGAAATCCTGATTCCATTCTCATCCACATAACTGTTATCGTCATCGACCCAGGAGCTCACCGCCATCTGTCCATTGCTGTCGAGATAGCGCATCTGCCCGTCTGCGCCCTGACGCCACGCATTCGTCACACGGACATCGTTTGTTCCATAATATACCCAGGTACCATTTTCCTGCGCCCACCCGGAAGCCCACGCAGGTACTCCAAAACTGAGCGATAATGCTGTGGCAAGCATCACCGCAGTCAAACATTTTTCTTTTCTCATACTTCTTCCTCTCACGTTATTTTATCCTTATTATACACGTCCATCTTTCTTCGGTAAATGCAAAACTGTCATTTTCCAGTCAGAATCCCTGCTCTTATCCAAAACCAATCAGCAGGCAAGATTCTGCAAAGGTGGTGTAGCCAAAACAGCCAATCAATGCTATAATAACAATCGCAAAATTTGCAAGCGAACAGATTCTTCTATTTCACAAAAACACTTCCCTGTAATAAAACAACAAGAAATAGGAATAGGAAACAAAGAATGATTTTACCGCGTGAGAGAACGCGGTTCTCAAAGAAGAAAGGCAGGATACAATCTATGTGGTTAGCAGATAACTGGAAAGATTATCAGGTAATCGACTGCTCCAGAGGCGAAAAACTGGAGCGCTGGGGAAATTATCTCCTCGTTCGTCCGGACCCGCAGGTCATCTGGGACACTCCGCGAGAGCACAAGGGCTGGCGTCATATGAATGGCCATTATCACCGCAGTGCAAAGGGCGGCGGTGAGTGGGAGTTCTTCGATCTTCCGGAGCAGTGGACGATCGGATACCGCGGTCTTACATTCAACTTAAAACCGTTCAGCTTCAAGCACACCGGTCTTTTCCCGGAGCAGGCAGCAAACTGGGACTGGTTTGGCGACAAGATCCGTCAGGCAAACCGCCCGATCAAGGTCTTAAATCTTTTTGCATACACAGGTGGTGCAACTCTCGCTGCCGCAAAGGCCGGAGCTTCCGTCACCCATGTTGACGCTTCCAAGGGTATGGTCGCATGGGCGAAGGAGAATGCGGTTTCTTCCGGTCTCGCCGATGCCCCGATCCGCTGGCTCGTCGATGACTGCGTGAAATTTGTAGAGCGTGAGATCCGCCGCGGCAACCATTACGATGCGATCATCATGGATCCTCCATCCTACGGACGCGGACCGAAGGGAGAAATCTGGAAAATCGAGGACGCAATCCACTCCCTCGTCAAGCTGTGTGCCCAGCTTCTCTCCGATGACCCGCTGTTCTTCCTGATCAACTCCTACACAACCGGCCTCGCTCCGGCTGTTCTGACTTACATGATCTCTCTTGAAGTCGTATCCAAGTACGGCGGTCATGTGGATTCCCAGGAGATCGGTCTCCCGGTAAAAGAAACCGGTCTTGTCCTTCCGTGCGGCGCCTCCGGCAGATGGGAGAAATAAACCAACCATTGCGCATCTTAAGCAAAAAAAGTGACTCGCGTAACCGAAATGGTTATGCAAGCCACTTTTTTTCTGCGATTCTTATGCCTCCGGCTTCTCGATCTGAACGATCGCTGCTTTCTGCATCGGAATACGGCAGTTCTTGTTGTTTCCAAACTCTACAATCACAGTATCGTCCGTCATATCAATGATCACGCCATAGAAACCACTGCTCGTCAGAACGGTATCGCCTACTGCTACGGTAGCAAGAAGCTCTTCCTGTTTCTTCTTCTCCTTCTGCTGTGGGCGAATTGCCGTAAAGTACATCAGAGCACAGAAGAAAATAATATAACCGACCAGAAGCGGCATAGACATTCCTGTTGCCTGTAACATGATACAAACTCCTCCTTATTCTCCCGCTTCCATTCCTGCCAGCTTTTCTGCTTTATAGGCTGCATAGCGGTGCTGTTCGATCGCTTCGCGAATCTCCGTCATCATTGTATTATAAAAATACAGATTATGCAAGACACATAATCTCATTCCCAGCATTTCTTTCGCCTTGAACAGATGACGAATGTAAGCTCTGCTGTAAGAACGGCATGCCGGACACTGGCATCCCTCCTCGATCGGGCGAGGATCCAGCTCATATTTCTGATTCAGCAGGTTCAGCTTTCCGTGGTTCGTATATACATGGCTGTGACGTCCGTTTCTCGACGGATATACACAGTCAAAGAAGTCCACGCCTCTGTCCACTGCCTCCAGAATGTTTGCAGGTGTTCCGACACCCATAAGATAAGTCGGTTTGTTCTGCGGAAGGTGAGGAACCGTCACATCAAGGATGTGATACATCTCCTCATGCGTCTCTCCGACTGCCAGTCCTCCGATTGCATAGCCGTCAAGATCCATGTCTGCGATCGTCTTTGCGTGGGCAATTCGGATCTCATCGACAACTCCGCCCTGGTTGATACCAAACAGGAGCTGTTCCTTGTTGATCGTATCCGGCAGGGAGTTTAAGCGGGCCATCTCTTTCTTGCAGCGCTCAAGCCATCTCGTCGTCCGGTCTACCGAATTCTGAATGTAAGCGCGCTCCGCATGGCTCGGCGGACACTCATCAAATGCCATCGCAATCGTGGAAGCCAGATTCGACTGAATCTGCATGCTCTCCTCCGGTCCCATGAAGATCTTATGACCATCGATGTGGGACTGGAAGTAAACGCCCTCCTCCTTGATCTTTCTCAGACCTGCAAGGGAGAACACCTGAAATCCGCCGGAATCCGTGAGAATCGGGCGATCCCAGTTCATGAACTTATGCAGTCCGCCAAACTGCTTGATCAGCTTGTCGCCGGTCCGCACATGCAGATGGTAGGTGTTGGAAAGCTCCACCTGTGTGCCGATCTGACGCAGGTCATCGGTGGAGACTGCGCCTTTAATCGCAGCCACCGTACCTACATTCATAAACACCGGCGTCTGAATCGTTCCATGGACGGTCTCAACTTCGGCACGCTTTGCGCGGCCATCCGTAGTAATCAGTTTGTATTTCATTTCTTCGCCTTTGCTTTCTTTGCTGCTGCCTTCGCCTCAGCCACTTTCTTGTTCTTCCGGACTGTCAGCTCATACCAGAGAGAACCGGACAGGCATACGGAAGAATACGTGCCGCACACAACGCCCACCATCAGCGGAAGTGCGAACTCACGGATGGAGGAAACTCCCATGATGTAGAGAGCCAGAACCATCACGAATGTTGTCAGAGAAGTGTTAATGCTTCGGGTCAGCGTCTCAGTGATACTCGTGTTGACAACCTCCTCGAGCGTTCTCTTGCCCTGGATTGCCAGATTTTCACGGATACGGTCAAAGATTACGATCGTCGCATTGATCGAGTATCCCACAATCGTCAGGACACACGCGATAAACGTAGATCCAACAGACCACTTAAACAGTGCATAGCAGGAAACAACGACAAGCACATCGTGCATCAGCGCAATGACAGAGCTTGCTGCAAGACGGATGTCGCGGAAACGTGCCCAGATGTAGAGAAGCATCAGAACACCTGCAATTGCGAGTGCAACTGCCGCATCACGCTTCATCTCCGTGCTGACTGCACCGGAAATGCTCTCTGCCGTGATCTTGCTTCCATCCACGCCAAACTCATTTACAAGCTCTTCCTCGAGTGCCTGTCTCTGATCGACGTTCAGCGTCTTCGTCTTGATGATGACTTCATTTGTTCCTGCAACCTTCTGCGTCTGCACATCGGCATCTCCGGTCACTTTCTCGACAACCGGAACTACCTTTGTGGAAATATCCTCCAGAGACATCTCCTCATTGAAGGTTACGCTCGTGGAAGTACCGCCGGTAAAGTCCATACTATAATGGAAGAGATGGCCCGTCTGGGAATTGTTGATTCCCATTCCGACTCCACCTGCGACAAGAATCAGTACAGAGAGTGCGAACACCGCCTTGCGGATCTTGAGCACGTTGTAAATCTTCTTTGTCGTCTTGCTTCCATAGAGTTTCGGACTCTGAAGTCCAAGTGCATAGAACGCATAGAGAGCGCCTCTCGTCACAACAAGTGCTGTGAACATCGAGAGAACGATACCGATTGCCAGTGTCGTTGCAAATCCCTTTACCGTACCGGATCCACGGAAATACAGCACAACGGCTGCAATCAGAGTTGTCACGTTTCCGTCAACGATCGCAGAGAGCGCCTTTGCAAATCCGGCCTTGATTGCCTGCTGAACTGAGTGGCCCAGACCAATCTCCTCTTTGATACGCGTGAAGATGATGACGTTTGCATCGACTGCCATACCGACTGACAGGATGATTCCTGCGATTCCCGGCAGAGTCAGAGTCACCTCAAATGCTGCCAGAAGCAGAACAACGAGTCCCACATACAGGGTCAGGGCAATCACAGCTGCCAGACCCGGAAGCAGGTAAACGGCAAGCATGAATACGACAAGGATTGCAAATCCGACTGCGCCTGCTTTCAGGCTTGTTGAGATTGCCTCCTGTCCCAGCTTTGCGCCTACCACGTTGGAACGCAGTTCCTCAAGTTCGAGGGAAAGGGAACCGATTCGGATTGTGGATGCCAGATTCTCTGCCTCCTCATAGGAAGCCATACCGTCAATCTGGCATTGTCCTCCGGTGATTGCCTCGCGGACAACCGGAGCGGAGTAAACCTGTCCGTCATAGATAATCGCAATTCTCTTTCCGACATTTGCCGTCGTTGCATCTGCGAACGTCTTTGTTCCCTCGTCCGTAAATGTCAGGCTCACGACATAACTCTTCTGACCGTTCTTCTGATCGATGATTCCCGCCTTCGCAGTTGCCACCTGATCTCCGGTTAAGAGCACATTTCCGCTCTCATCGGTAAATGTCAGGGAACCCGGCTTTCCGAGTTCTTCCAGAATGGCATTTGCATCGCTCACACCCGGAATATCGATGTTGATTCGGTTGCTGCCTTCCTGGTACACCTCAGCTTCCGTGCTGTAATTCTGTACTCTCTGCTGAAGTTTGTAGATGGTATCAGACATTTCCTCAGAAGAAGGATTGTCCTCAACCGCCTGATACGTGATGCTGACACCACCGGCAAGGTCAAGTCCAAGCTTCACATCTCCGACGGTCTTATACCCCAGAAATCCGAAACCAACGACTGCCACCAGCAGAATCAGCAGGCCGATCAGGCCCTTTGTCTTGCTGCTCTTCATGTTGTCTCCTTTCCGCTGCCGAAGACTCCCATTCCCCCGGTCCCCGCGCAGCGGCTGTGCCTGCCGGCGACGATTAGTCCTCGTCAGCGAGCGCAGCCTTAATCATAATCGCACACTCAATTCTCTTCTTCTGCATTTCGCATCCGATGTCATAAGTGTCCGTGATTTTTCCGTGGAAATTGTAGGAATTTGCTGCGCATCCGCCACTGCAGTAGAAACGTGCGAAGCAGTCACGACATTTTTCCTTTGCATATACGTTGCAGAGCTTGAACTCATCGCGAATATCATCGCGGGTGATTCCGGTGTCCACATTTCCCATGAGGAACTTCTCATTGCCCACAAACTGGTGGCACGGATAGAAATCGCCCCACGGAGTCACTGCGAGATACTCGGTTCCTGATCCACATCCGGACAGACGCTTTGCCACGCACGGTCCCTGGGTCAGGTCAATCATAAAGTGGAAGAAGTTGAATCCTTTTCCCTCTTTTTTGCGCTTTAAGTACTCCACTGCCAGGCGATCGTACTCCTCAAGAATCTGCGGGAGATCCTCCTCGCGGATGGAATACGGCTCCTCCGGTGCGGCAACAACCGGCTCCATGGAGAGCTGCTCGAATCCGAGATCTGCGTAATGCTTTACATCCTCGCTGAAATCAAGATTGTTGCGGGTGAAAGTTCCGCGCACATAGTAATCTTTTCCTGCACGGCTCTTTGCGAACTTCTGGAACTTCGGGACAATGATGTCATAGCTGCTTCCGTGACCATTTCTCGTCGGACGCATGCGGTCATTGACTTCTTTACGTCCATCCAGACTCAGCACAACGTTTGCCATCTCGCGGTTGCAGAACTCCATGATCTCATCGTTTAAGAGCACACCATTTGTCGTCAGAGTGAAACGGAACTTCTTGTTGTGCGCCTCTTCCTGGGAACGGCCGTACTCAACAAGCTGCTTGACAACTTCCCAGTTCATGAGCGGCTCACCGCCGAAGAAATCGACCTCCAGATTTCTGCGGTTTCCGGAATTTGCAATCAGGAAATCCAAAGCCTTCTTGCCGACCTCAAAGCTCATCAGAGCACGACGGCCGTGGTACTCGCCCTCCTCCGCAAAGCAATAACGGCATGCCAGATTGCAGTCATGCGCGATATGCAGGCACAGCGCTTTTACTACGGTCTTTCTCTTCTTGAAATCCGTCACATAGTTGTGATAAATGTCCTTTGTGTACAGCTCCTCTGCATCGATCAGCTCCTGAACCTCACTCAGAGCCTCCTCAACATCTGCCTCCGGGTATGCCTCAGCCAGCTTCTGTGCTGCCTCGGCGCGAGCTTCTGCCGGAATCGGTGCAGCAGCTTCAAGCTCTCCCATTGCCGGCTCAAGCATGGCAATCGCGTCATAGACTACATCATCTACAACGTGAACCGATCCGCTGGCAATATCCATCACGATGTTGTAACCATTATTTTTATACTGATGAATCACTTATATTCTCCTTACTATTCTGGACGGCACGCAAAAGACCCCTATCATCATACATCAATAGGGGTCTTTCTCATCCGCCTTATCGCGTTGTGACACCTGAAAACTCAGGCTGTCTTATCTGTTTGCGTTCTCGCAAGCCTGGTTGCCTACGGTGCAGGAAGTCTTACATGCAGACTGGCAGGAAGTCTGGCACTCGCCGCAGCCGCCCTTCTTCATGGACTCCTTCAGGGTCTTATTGGTTAAAGTCTTAACGTGCTTCATATCTCTCGCCTCCTATATTCGTTCAAGTATTGCAATTCTATCAGATTATATCATATCTGCCCGAGGCGTGCAAGTGTAAAGTTGTGGGGAGGGTGTGTGGATTGGGTTTCTTTTTTCCGCTCCTCATGGCGAAATAAGTCCTGCAAACTCGCTCTCGCTCCGGGTTCGGCGTAACAGTGCATAAGACCGCAGAATACGCGCGGTTACTGTTTACACGTTGTTGCAACAGTAACCTGATTTTGCCGATGCTTCGCATCCTAAATCGGCAAAATCTGCTACCACTATCGTATCATACGGAATTTTCAGTTCAGAAAATTCCTACAAAAAACAATTACTGTATATAAACACCGACGCCTCACACGGGTTTGCAGGATCTTTTTCGCCTTCGTCGCTAAGATACTAACATAGAAATGATCCGGTAAATCAGCCAGCCACAAACCATTCCAACCGTATTGGTCATGATATCATCGACCTGAAAAAATCCTCTCTGAGTCACAAGCTGTGTACATTCAATCATTAAACTGCTGAAAAATCCAATCATTGTGCATATAAGCATTTGCGGGAGGATTTTCATTTTTCTGAGGCTCTTCCAGATCATCGGGAGGATCAGCCCATACGGCATGAAAAGGAGAACATTTTCCATGACAAAAGCATTTGCCATCGGACCACCAAACGTCTCAAATAACTCTAAACTGACCTTCGTTCTCGATCCTGCCTCACGCTCGAGGAGAGTGATCTGCACGAGCATCATCAGATACATTGCCATGCACGCTTTCCAGAAAAGCTGATGCTTCATTTCTCGGTTCAGCATTCCTCTTCTCTTAACAATCGCCCGCCTAAGGCTATAATAAATCAGCGCCAAAACAGCTGTCACAGGAAGAAAACACGCCTGCTCCAGAATATCTTTCCAAACATACTTCCACATGTCTTCCACCTTCCCTTTCGTATCTGTTTTTCCCTGCTGCGTGCTCCCATTACTGATCTTATTCTTATAAAAAACGAAATTTCTCAGAGCGAACGCTTTTTTTGTAAACTGTAACTCATCCTATCATACCCACTAACGGAACGCAAGAAAAATAAAGACATTTGCGCATGATATGTTATAATATCGTTGCTGTACAAAAATCCATTACCGTTCGTACAAGGCATGAGCGGCAACACAAGGTTGTTATTGTATATGGATAAAAAGAAAGGACTCTGATTTTCATGGCAACAAATAAAAAAGGAACTTTAACATTTTCGGAATTCCGATTCTGGATTCCCGCCCTCATCATGGCTGGACTTATCTTTTTCTTTTCCAGTCAGCCGGGTGAGGATTCTTCCAAATTGAGCGGATCTCTTCTTCACGAGATTCTGCTTGCCCTCTCCCGCTTTTTCCCAAGTGATCCAAATGCCAAACCGAATCTTGAGCTGCTCGCCCAGCTGGAATTTCTTCTGCGAAAGACAGCCCATGTGACCGAGTACACAATCCTCTATCTGACAGTTCTCTTCGGTCTCTCCCCACGCAGACTCCCGCGAAAGAAATGGGCATTGACGGCATTTCTGATCACAGTCTGCTATGCCTGCACCGATGAATTCCACCAGTACTTCGTACCCGACCGCGCAGCAAGAATCACCGATGTCATGATCGACAGCATTGGTTCATCAATTGTTACCCTCTCACTGATCGCCAGTACTCTCTTTAAGAAAAATGCTTGATTATGTTTGCAGGACTTATTTCGTCGTCGGAACCCTTTATATGAATCGCAACTTAAAAACAGGGCGGAGGATTCTCACGAATCTTCCGCCCCATTCTATACAATCATACAATTTGTTCGCCTATCTCATTTCCCGGCTATTTGCAATTCTAAAATAAATTCAAATTAATCTACCAGCTTATCAAGCTCTTTTACATGCTCGGTCTCATTGGAAGTCTTGTGGTTTGCCTTGGAAGCATACTGGTTGACTGCAACCTGAGATTTCTTGATCGGCTGCATCGTACCTGCACCTGCCACACATCCTCCCGGACATGCCATTCCCTCAAGCAGATAGCCGTTGTACTTTCCGGCACTTGCCAGAGTCAGCAGCTTGCGGCAGTCTTTTAAGCCTTCTGCGTTTGCAATCTTGATCTCTCTCTCCGGGAACTTCTCCTTGATAACATTGACAACAGACTGCGCAACGCCACCTGCAACTGCGAAGTTTCGTCCATCGGTGGAAGCATCATTGACACCGTTCGGATCTTCCTCGATCGTCTCAAGATCCACATGCTTTGCATCAAATACGCCTGCCATCTCCTCGAAGGTCAGAACGAAGTCCACATCGCTTCGAATATCGGTACGCATTGCCTCAAGCTTCTTTGCTGCGCACGGTCCGATGAAGACTACTTTCGCCTTCTCGTTGTGACGCTTGATCAGTCTTGCGGTCAGCGTCATCGGAGTCAGTGCCATCGAGATGCTGTTTGCATTCTTCGGGAAGAGTTTCTTTGCCATCATGGACCATGCCGGGCAGCAGGAAGTTGCCATGAACGGCAGTTTCTCCGGAACCTCGGTCACAAAGTCGATTGCCTCCTGAGTTGCGCACAGATCTGCTCCGATTGCTACCTCAAAGACATCGGTAAATCCAAGTGCCTTCATTGCCGCACGAAGTTTTCCCGGGGTTACCTTCGGTCCAAACTGACCTACAAACGCCGGTGCAACTGCTGCATATACCTGCTCACCGGACTGAATTGCACGGATTACCTGGAAAATCTGGGACTTATCTGCGATTGCTCCAAACGGGCAGTTTACAAGACACTGACCGCAAGATACGCACTTCTCATAGTTGATATCTGCCTTGCCATTTGCATCAGATCCGATTGCATCCATTCCACAGGCAGCAGCACACGGACGCTCCTGAACGATGATTGCATTGTAAGAGCAGACAGTTGCACAGCGGCCGCACTTGATGCAGGCATCCTGATCAATGTGGGAACGACCCGTTGTGCGGTCAAGGCTCACTGCATTCTTCGGACATACCTCCACACACGGATGTGCCAGACATCCCTGACATCCCTCTGTCACGGTTACACGCTTCGGTGCACAGGCGTTGCAGGCAAACTTGATTACGTTGATTAACGGCGGTGTATAATAAGTCTCCGGACGGTCAGCCGCCTCAATGTTGTCAGAAATCGGCGCGTGCTCTGCTGCTCCTCTTGCCGGAAGACCCATTGCCAGACGAAGACGCTCTCCAACGATTGCTCTCTCCAGAAATACATCATTTCGGAAGTTTCCTACCTCACCCGGAATGATCTTGTACGGCAGCTCCTCAATACGCTTGTCCACCGGCCACTCGGTGTGGTAAGCCATGCGTGCTACTTCTCTGAATATTCTGTGACGGATTTCCTGGATTCGTGTCTCGACTCCTCTCATTCTCTTCTCTCTCCTCCTGATAATTTGACCCTGTTCGTAACTGTAATGGTACGGAACAGTCACATCTGTTTATTTTTTAACGATTATTTTTCTCATTTGTATTATATCAATGGAAAATAAAAAATCAAACAGTAAATGACATTTTTTCTCATTGTTCTCAAAAATACACATCAGAAAAGGAGTCCGCCTAGAACACATATTTGTTCAGACGCTCAAATGCCTTCTCAATCTGGCTCTTCGGCGATGCCAGATTCATGCGGATGCTGCATGATCCGTGGAATGGGCGGCCATCCTGCCATGCAACGCCGACATCCCATCCAGACCGGAGCAGTTCATCGAGACTCTTGTGATGCTTCTCGCACCAGTCTGTGCAGTCGAGAAACAGCATGTAAGTTCCCTGCGGTTTTGAAACCTCCACGCCATCGAAATGATTTTTGATATAGTCATATGCATAATTGACGTTTCCCGACAATACCTCACATAACTCATCGACCCACTCATATCCCTCCGGCCGGTAAGCTCCGATGAGGGCATACATACTCATCAGATTCATCTCATTATAATTACACTTGCTGCTCTGCGCAGTCACACGGTCCCTCAGATAATCATTATAAATGATGTGATACGAACCGATCAGACCGGCGAGGTTGAACGTCTTTGACGGCGCATACAGAGCCACCGTCCGATTTCTCGCATCCTCGCTGACAGACTGGGTCGGCGTGTGCTTGCTTCCATTGATCATAAGATCTGACCAGATCTCATCAGAAATCACCACGCAGGAATTGCGCCGGTACACTTCCATCGCCGCCTCAATCTCTTTTCTCTCCCACACACGGCCGCAGGGATTGTGCGGGTTGCAGAAGACAGCCAGATGAATCCGGTTTTTGCGGATCTTTTCTTCCATATCCTCATAGTCCATCCGCCAGACTCCATTCTCATCTTTCTTCAATGGGGAGAGAATGATTTTTCTTCCTGACCTCTCAATACATCTCGTAAAACCGATATAAGTCGGACTGTGAAGCAGAATCGCATCTCCCGGCGCACTGAATGCCGAAACCACTGAAATCAATCCGCCGAGCACACCATTCTCATATCCGATGTGTTTCTTCTCAAGTCCTTTTGCTCCATTTCGCGTCTCCTGCCATCTGATAATAGAAGAAAAATATTCCTCGCGCGGCTCAAAATAACCGAATGCCGGATGACCTGCCCGCTCAATCATTTCCTGCTGCACCGTCGGAACCGTCGCAAAATTCATATCTGCCACCCACATCGGAATCGCATCAAAACCTTCCTTCGGTGCCCCCGGAGCCCCCTCTTTTCCGAGTAAATCCACTGCAATCGCATCTTTTCCATGCCGATCCATGACCGTTGTAAAATCGTATTTCATGTCCTCTTCTCCTTTTCCCCACAAGTATAACTCAGAGTGAATACGCCTTCTCACTCCTATCGCTTATATATTTCAGGTTACCTATTATTATACGTTACCACATCTCCCCCATGAAATCTAGCCGAATATATACTCGTTTAATAGCAAAAACCGTTTAATCACCGATAGTTCAAACCAAAATTCATTTTCATTCGTGCAACGCATACATCTAGCGCCGTAAGGTGAGAAAGATCGTGTCAACCCCGTGTGAAACGTCGGTGCTTAGGCTGTGTCCTTTACAGCCTTATGCACCGCTACGTTCGCTCGGCGTATCGTGGAAGCGCCAGTGGCGCTTCCGATAATTTACCCGGAGCGAGAGCGCAGTTGCACGACTTTACTCACCTTACGGCGCCCTGCATATACACACAATCCCTACACACCATATAACACATAAAAAAGAATCCTGCTCGCAGGATTCTCCGCCTGCGGCGGGTTGTTTCTACAACATCATTCACTACCGCCGCAGTGCGATCCATGCGGAGCATTTTTGTATGATAGGACGCAATTTCCTATCATATAAAAAAGGCAGGAAAAGCCCTCAGACTTTTCCTGCCATAATTCTCATCTCACTCTATCATTTATAACGCTGATTGCTTTTATCTTAATCTTACTATATCCGATTACATTCCTATCGCGTTACAATCTTACAGATACTTCTTCAGTGCCTCTACCTTGTCCAGTCTCTCCCACGGCAGATCGATATCTGTTCTTCCGAAGTGGCCGTAAGCTGCGGTCTGGCGGTAGATCGGGCGGCGCAGATCAAGCATCTTGATGATTCCTGCCGGACGCAGATCAAAGTTCTCACGAACGATCTCAACCAGTTTCTCATCGCTGAGCTTTCCGGTTCCGAAAGTATCTACGCGAACAGACATCGGATGTGCCACACCGATTGCATAAGCAAGCTGGATCTCACACTTGTCAGCTAAGCCTGCTGCAACAAGGTTCTTTGCTGCATAGCGTGCTGCATATGCTGCGGAACGGTCTACCTTTGTGCAGTCCTTTCCGGAGAATGCACCGCCGCCGTGACGTGCATAACCGCCGTAGGTATCTACGATGATCTTACGTCCGGTCAGACCACTGTCTCCGTGAGGTCCGCCGATTACGAAACGGCCGGTCGGATTTACATAGTACTTGGTGTCCTCATCTACCATTCCGGACGGAAGAACAACATCAAATACATACTTGCGGATATCCTCATGGATCTGCTCCTGAGATACGTTCTCATCATGCTGGGTGGAGAGAACAACGGTATCGAGACGGATCGGCTTACCGTTCTCATCGTACTCTACGGTTACCTGGGTCTTTCCATCTGGACGAAGATACAGAAGCGTTCCGTTCTTGCGGACCTCAGTCAGACGTCTTGCAAGCTTGTGAGCCAGAGCGATCGGATACGGCATGTACTCCTCAGTCTCATTTGTTGCATATCCGAACATCATTCCCTGATCTCCGGCACCGATTGCATCGAGTGCATCGTCGTCCATTGCATTTTCCTTCGCCTCAAGTGCCTTGTCAACACCGAGAGCGATATCAGAAGACTGCTCGTCAAGTGCAACCATCACACCACAGGTATCGCAGTCAAAACCATACTTTGCACGATCATAACCAATCTCACGAACGGTCTCACGAACAATTTTCTGAATATCGACATACGCATTTGTGGTAACCTCGCCCATTACCATAACAAGACCAGTCGTACAGCAGGTCTCACATGCCACACGGCTCATCGGATCCTTCTCCATCAGGGCATCCAGAATTGCATCTGAAATCGCATCACACATTTTGTCCGGATGGCCTTCGGTTACGGACTCAGATGTAAACAGTAACTTTTCCATGAAAATCCTCCTACGTTAAAATTTGGTGAAAAACAAAAGAAAAGTCCGTAGCAATCATACTGCGGACTTGATATTCTCTGCACATCAAATCCTCTTATTGCTCGATTTCTCGCTCAGGTTGGCACCTTCCCAACGCTCCTGTCCGCTCGTACCTTTCGGAGGTTCAGACATTTCATTCGGGGTTGCCGTGACTTCACAGATCCTTTGTATCTCCATCACTCTGAATAAGGGATTACGCACTTTTCGATTGTTATTTAGATTGTTCCGTGAATATACTAGCAGATTCCCATATAGCTGTCAAGGATAATCTTTCGCAGTTTCGGTTCATCTGCCGTCTACTCGCGGGTTCCAATCAGATAGTTGATAAACTGCTGTGCCGTACGTCCGGAGATTCCGCCGTGGCTTAACTCCCACTTGTTTGCCTCTGCGCACAGCTCTTCGTCCGTCATCGTCAGACCTGCCTTTCTCGCCAGTCCGATGACGATTCCGAAGTACTCCTTCTGCGTCGGCTTTGAGTAGTTGATCGTCACACCGAAACGGTTCACCAGAGACAGCTTCTCCTCCATCGTATCGGAGCGGTGCATACCGTTATCGCTCTCCACATCGTCGCGGTCGCTCCAGTTCTCCTTGATCAGGTGACGGCGGTTTGATGTCGCATAGATCAGGATGTTGTCCGGGCGGGTCTCCACACCACCCTCGATGACTGCCTTGAGGAACTTGTACTCCACCTCAAACTCCTCGAAAGACAGATCGTCCATGTAAATGATGAAGCGATAGTTGCGGTTCTTGATCTGCGCAATCACGGAAGACAGATCACGGAACTGATGCTTGTAAATCTCAATCATGCGCAGTCCCTGACCGTAAAACTCATTGACAATCGCCTTGACACTTGTAGATTTTCCGGTTCCGCTGTCACCGAACAGAAGCACGTTGTTCGCCTTCTTGCCCTCGACAAACGCGAGCGTGTTCTCCACAAGTTTTTTCTTCTGGATTTCGTATCCGATCAGATCGTCAAGCATGACAGAATCCATGTTGTTGATCGCACAGAATTTTGCGACTCCGCTCTCATCCGACTGGATGCGGAATGCCTTGTTCAGACCGAACATGCCAACGCCATAGTCCTTGTAGAATCCCGTCACCGCATCAAAGAACATCTCCTCATTCTCAGCCTGCTCGAGCTTCTCGCTGAGTGCCTGAACCTTCTCGCTGACATTCTTGTTGTACATCAGATCTTTCTTGCCGATCGCCTTATAATTGGAAATCCGTGAGAAACAATCCACTCCGAGATACTCCTCAAGCGGGCCAAAATCATAGGAAAACAGATCCATGAATGCACGGAAATCTCCCTTTGCAAATGCATTGACGCTTCCATCGCTCGCGCCAACCTTCTCACACGTAATGCTGAACGGATTTTCATTCGTGATCAGCAGGAAGGTCAGATAATTGTGCCACAGATTCTTGTCAAATCCATAGTCCGTTGCAACCTGAAGCAGGTGTTTCATCTGGGTAAACACACGGGTCACAAGTTCTTCCTTCGTCTGGCTCTTATCGTCCATCTTTCTCGTGATATCCGCAAGCTCCATCAGAATGGAATCCTTCGGCATATCTCCGTAAATCAGCAATCTGGAAACAATCTTGTACATTTCTCTCTCCTCCGTCCCTGTCTTTCCTTACTTTACTTTCTCTTACTTTTTCTCACTTTTCCGCCTTGTGACCACCACTGACCCTAAAAATCCTTCCCTGCCATATGTCCACACCGCGGTTAGAAACTTTTAACAGTGTAGCACATCTGTCCGCAAAAGAAAAGATGGTTCGTGCACACATAAAAAGAAGCAGAATAGCTTTCACTATCCTGCTCAGTATGGGGAACAATAAATTGATAATGGCTTATTAATAAATAACTGCAATTCTTTTATGATGTTAAAAACTTTATGCTGCCAAGAACTGCTTGATGTCGCTGCGAAGATCCTCACAGTGATCTGCATAAACCTTTAAGTTTACGATGTGGTTGAATCCCAGATTCATGATTCCAAGAAGAGATTTTGCATCCACAACAATACTTCCACGGCCCAGATCCATGTTGTACGGATACTTCTCTACCTTGCTGATAAAATCAAGAACATCGTTCGGGTTCTTAAAAGTTACGTTCATCTCACTCATGCTAATTTTTTCTCCTTTTGGTTTTCTTATCTGACAGTCTAACCAGACTTTTTCTTTCTATTCGTCTCGATTCGATTCGTTTTAGTTTCTGTTCGAGTGGCTCCTTTTTGCCGCTAAAACTATTCTATCACATCAAAATATTCTGGAAAGAGGAAATTTCTTAAAAAGGAGTAACTATTTAAGATTTTTCGTCAATTTCTGTCAGAAAATGTCGCCAAAAAGCCGTGATTTTCCTATTTGTAAATGCTTCCAAATCGTTTTTGACAAAATCAGGAGGAAAAATTTTTCCGAAACTCTGCCGGGAGAACGCCAACTTCCTCCTTAAATACCTTACTCATGTATTTCGGATCGGAGTAGCCCACCATATCTGCGATCTGGTTTAACTTCAGGCTGGAATGCAGAAGAAGTTCCTTGATCTTATCAATCCGGTAGCGCCGAACTGTCTCCGTAAATGACATGCCCGTCTCCTTCTTGAACTGCGTGCTCAGATACTCCTCCGACACTTTCAGCTTCTGGGCAAGCTCATCGAGCGTAATGCCCTGACTGTAATACTCCTCAATCAGCATTCCTGCGCGGTGCACAAGATCACTGACCGCATCGCTCTTCTCCGGAACGGCCGTCTTCTCATAGAGCTGTTCCATGACTGAGCGGATCTCATTCCATGTCACCGCCTGACTGATTGCACCGACAATCTCCTGCGCTGAACTGATTCCTGCCGTTCTCCCGAGCGTCTTTGCGAGATTCAAGATTGCCATGCTGAAGCGGATACACGCCTCGCGGATCTCATTCGGATGACAGCTTCCATTTCGATATGTGCGGATGAACTGCTCGAGTGCTTCCAAAAAGCCATCCTGGTTGCGCTCCGTGATCATCCGGCGCATCGTCTCCTCCACCTCGAGAGGATATTTGAGAGGAACCGGGTGCATCTTTCGCAGGTCCTCCCGGATCAGAAGCGTCCCCCTCGGAAAGCTTAAATTCCACTCCCGGTCAGCGATGATCTCCTCATACGCCTCCTGAAGCCCTGCCATGCCATCACTCTGTGCCCACAGAAAAACCGGAATCGGACTGAGTGACCGGCAGATCGCCGGAATCAGCATCTCCACATATCTCTTTAAAATTTTTTCCCTGTCCTGACAGTGATAGAGAATGACAAGGATCTGGTGCTGGCGCGCCGACTCAATGATCGTGCTCGAATAATCGGCAACCCGTCCCGTGTACGTCTCCACAATCTGTCTGACCTCGGAAACCTGTCTGCTGTAATTTTTTCCCATCCAGATCGAGAAGACCTCAAGCGGTTCCCGAATGTCAAGCCCGTACTCCCGCGTCGTCAGCTTGTTGAGTTCCTCATCCACCGGAAATTCCGCCAGTGCACATCCGCGGAAAATCTGAACCAGCGACAGGTACTTCTCCTGCATGTTTTCGATTCCTTTTTCCTTCTCCAGCGCATTCCGGATATTCCAGAGCGTCTCCTTGAGCTCCTGGATCTTGATCGGCTTTAAGAGATAATTGTCGATATTCATGCCGATTGCCCGCTTCGCATAGTCAAAGTCCGAATATGCCGTCAGCACAACCGCTCTCCCCGTATATCCCTCTTTCCGGAGGCGTTCCAGCATATCAAGGCCGTTCATCTCCGGCATCTGGATATCCATAATCACGAGATCCGGCTCGGTCTTCTGCACCAGATGCAGCCCCTCAAGTCCGTTCGCCGCGGTCCCCACAAGCTCATAGTCCGGATCAAGTCTGCCAATCATCTTTGCCAGACCGTTTCGGATCGAGCTCTCATCTTCTACTACTGCAATTTTCATCTGTTTTTTCCTCCCCCCGAATTGCCTTTACAAACAGATGCACCGTCGTTCCAATATCCGGACGGCTCTCAAAATAGCAAGCTGCATCTTCTCCGTAATACAGCTCAAGTCGTTTTCTCACATTGTAAATCCCGACATGTCCCTCCAGACGCTTTGTGGGATCATTCAGAATCTGAAGCGTCTCTTTCGGAATTCCCTTTCCGTTATCCCGGATCATGATATAAATCTGATCCTCAATCCGGCGGATCCGTACCGTCAGACGGCACACGCCCTCCTTCTGATATCCTCCATGCTTGATCGCATTCTCCACAAACGGCTGAAGAAGCATCTTGTGAATCTGGCAGCCTTTCAGCTCCTCCGGCACATCCGTCTGCACTTCGAGCGGCTGCTCAATCCGCTCTTTCTGAAGCATCGTATACTGGCTCAGCCAGTAGAGTTCCTGCCCGATTGACACAAGTCCTCCCGGATTCCGGATCGAATAACGCAGGATGTCCGCCAGTGCGCACACCATGCCGCTGATCTCATACTCATCCCGTTCAATCGCCTTCCAGTTGATCGTGTCGAGTGTGTTGTAAAGAAAATGCGGGTCGATCTGGGCCTCCATCGCAGAGAGCTCTGCATTCCGCTGCTCCTCCGCGGAAGTCTTTAACTTTTCAATCAGATCTCCCGTCTTCTCCACCATCTTGTTGAAGCCGCCGACAATCGTGACGACCTCCCGCGGAAGTTTTCCATTTGCGGGAACCCGAACGGAGAAATCGCCTTTCTCCACATCGATCATCGCCGCCTCAATCTGTTTGACCTGAAGAAAAATCGGCTTAAAGAGCAGATAGACGACAATGCCGCCCTCACTTAAGAATCCGAGTGTCAGAAAGATCATCAGTGTCGTCTGCTTGCTGACCACTCTGGAAAATTCTTTCATCGAATAATAATCATAGAGTTTCCACCCGGTCACGGTATTGTCAATGCTTAAGACACTGATGCCGGACGTCGGAATCTCCGATATTGACATTCCGATCTCCTCCCGGTTCTCCGCCGCAATGATCTGATCTCCCTCACAGATGTAAAGCTTGGACGCCTCCTTAGAGGAGATCGTATCCCAGAGAACCTCCTGATCGAAACTCAAAATCACAGTTCCCATATCCCGGTGAATATCCCTGTAATCCACGATTCTTCGTGCAATCTGAAGCAGATGTCCGCTTCCGTCCTCCCCCTCATCAAGGTTGATTCCGCCGTGGAAATGGACTCCGCCGTCAAGATCCGCCCCGTCTAGGTGTCCTGCCCAGACACTGTCCATCGAGGAGGCACTGACACGATCATAGAAATACCTCTGTCCGCCTGCCGTCACGAGCGTCACACCCTCGACCTCATCATTTCGGTTGCACAGGCTCTTCAGCTGACGCCGAAGCTGATTGCTGTTTGCATCGAGCACATCCCTCTTGTTGTTGATCTGCTGGACGAGGACGACAAGTTCCTCATCCGTGCAGAAATCCGAGAGCACGCTGTCATAGCGGTCCATCATCATGCTGAGCATCTGATCCGCCGTCTGAATCTCCCTCTGCATCTCCATCTCAACGTTCGATTTCAGGATTTCCCAGATTCTCGCCTGCATCACAAGAATCAAGATCAGCAGCGGAAGAACGATGGTCACACTCCCCGCCATCAACAGCGAACTTCTGAGCGATCTATTCCCCCTCATCATATTCCCCCCTGATCTGGTCAATCCGGTCAGCCAGCTTCTGCCAGGCATCCTGCGGCTCATTCTGCAAAATCGTCTGATTCACCGTCTCTGCCAGCGCAATCGAGATTGCCGGCCAATACTCCACCTGTTCTCTCATTCTCGCGTGCTCAAGTGCATAGCGCTCCTTTTTTCGCTCCGGATTTTTCTCCATCTGCCACTCCAGCACATCCCGGCGCGGGGACAGATAGCCGGCAGCTTCCAGATACGACTTGATCTGCTGTGGCTGTGCAAGAAAACGGATAAAATCAAGCGCCTTCTCCCGCCTTGCCTGATCCGGCACAACTAACACCTCTCCGCCGATCACGCTCGTCCTGTTCTCCGCTCCCGGAATCCTGATCTGGGCATAGCGGAGCTGGGGGTTCTGTTTAAAATAATATTCCATCTTTCCGGAGGCCGCAAAGATCATCGCAATGTTTCCCTTGCTGAACTGGCGCGCCACATCCGACATTGTCATGTTCGCAGCACTTTTGCTCACTGCTCCGCTCTGAACGAGTTCTTTCAGGAAGTTGAAAGCCGCCTCGCCCTCCGGGGTGTCGAGATTTTTCAAATCTGCCCCGTAATTCCAGAGAATCGGGAGAAAGCTGTACGTCGTCTCCTCGCTGATCAGACCGGCAAACCCGCAGCCATAGACCTGTCCGCTCGTCATCGCCTTCGCCGCACTCAGAAATTCCTGAAACGTCTGAGGCGGCTTCACGCCGGAACGCTGCAAAATCCCCTTATTGTAATAGAGGGTCAGGCAGTTAAGACCGAGTGGAAGCCCGATCAGCGTCCCATCCTCTCTCTCACATAATTCCAACGCCTGATCTAAATATTCCCCGCGGTCAACCACCTCCGACAGATCCGCAAGCGGACTCATCCGGTCAAAATACCGGACATCGCTGCAATCCGCAAGGACGAGATCCGGAAGCCTCCCATCTGCCGCCGCAAGCGCAAGAGTCTTTCTGAAATCCTCATCCGGCACATATTCCGGCTCAATCGTCACCTGATCCTGAGACGCGTTGTACTCCTCTGCAAGCTGGGTCAGTTTCTGACGCATCGCCGGAATATCCCAGTAGTGCCACAAAATCAGCTCTGTCCTCGTCTTCTTTGGCACTTCCTCCTCCCCTCCGCACGAAGTCAGAAGAATTCCCGCAAGGAGTGTCAGCGCGCAGCAGATGCCTCTGCAAAACCGTCTGCGAAGGTCGCGGTCTGTCCTCCTACTGCTTTGCATTCGCATTCTGATGCATTCTCTCATGTTCTGCGCCGATCTCCTCATAAAGATGATAAAAGCTCCAATTCACATTGCTCTCCGTCACAATCGCCTTTAAATCAATCTTCTGAACATTTGCACGGCGCATCGCAAGAAGCAGCTCGTCAATGCGGTTTCCCGAAAAATTGTGCATCACGAGAACTTCCCTCTCGATCGCTCCCACAGCCTCTCCGCTCTTTTCTGCGCTCTCCCTCGCCTCAAATCCTTCAAGACCGATAAGGGAACCAAGCGTATCACCAAACTGCTCCTCGCTCACATTGCGGATCCGAACTCCCATCCGCACAAGCACGCCCTTTAATTTTGCCGCATTCTTGTTTCCCTCCGGGGAATAATACAGAACCATCTCTCTGCCGCCTCTTGTCACTGCCATCTCTGTCCTCCAACACTCTTCCCAAATTTACTTGTTGCCCCATACATCCACTCTCAGATTCGGCGAAAGACACGCGAACCTGACGAGCCATTGCTCTTTTTATGGTAACACAAAAAGTCTGAAATTTCCATCAGGAAACTCCAGACTCTTCAAAAACGACCCGGATGGGGTTCGAACCCACGACCTCCGCCGTGACAGGGCGGCGCTCTAACCAGCTGAGCCACCAGGCCAGATTATAAAATTGTTTTTGCGGTTCAATGGACCTTCGGGGACTCGAACCCAGGACCGACCGGTTATGAGCCGGTTGCTCTAACCAACTGAGCTAAAGGTCCGCACTTTTTGGCGTTGCCAAGTGACCCCAACGAGATTTGAACTCGTGTTACCGCCGTGAAAGGGCGATGTCTTAACCGCTTGACCATGGGGCCGAAATTTCTGGTCTCCATGGACCTAGCTCCCCGAGTAGGACTTGAACCTACGACAGCGCGGTTAACAGCCGCGTGCTCTACCGACTGAGCTATCGAGGAATACTCTTTAGTGCTCTGTGTTTCTTTGTTGTCGTGAACAACGAGGTTATTATATGATAGATTATTCGTTTTGTCAACACTTTTTTCAAATTTTTTTGAAGTTTTTGTGACACCGCTTTTTACAGGATCCGGCGCTGTGCTGTCATGCTCTGCTCCTTGGATGAAAGACGCAAAAACAGGGTGGAGAAACCTCCACCCTGTCCCACTCTGAGTGATTAGTGTACCCAGATTCCATTTGCATCCACGCGGTATCCGTCCGGAGTCGTCGTGTTTGTCAGCATTGCTCCATCTGTTCCACAGTAGTACCAGTTGTTTCCTGCCTGGATCCAGCCAGTGCGCATCCAGCCCACTGAGTCAAAGCAGTACCACTTTCCGCCGATCTGAAGCCATCCGTTTGTCGGATAAGAACCGTTTGCGTAGCGATACCACCAGTTTTTCTGGTTGCTATCCCAGATCCACTGATCCTGAGACGTCGTATTGCTTCCCGGGGTTACTGTGCTGTTATTATTGTTACTGCTGCTGTTGTTCGTCTTCTTCAGAGAGTCAAGCAGGGCATCATCCACATAGATATAATCGGACTCATACCACTCGCCCTTCTTGGAATTGTTGTTGATGACGCGGACCTTGAAGTAATACTCGCCTTCCTTCGTGATTCTGGAAGCGAAATCGTAATAGTTATGCGTCGTGGTCACAGTCTCGCCGACAGACTTGCTGTCGCGGTAGAGACGTACCTGATAATTCTTCGCACCGTCAACCTCTTCCCACTTCGCAGTCGGAGTTTCCTCGTCCTCCCAGGAGAGATCATCAATTTCAAGCGGTCCCTCAAGTTCTTTGAGCGTCAGCTTTACAATCAGGGTTGTGCTGCTGTCCTCTCGACGGGAACCGGTGTAAGTTGCCTTATCGCCGCTCAAGTTTACCTTGCTCTTGGACATCGCATCAAAGTAGTAATTGCTGTCCGACTCAAGGGTTACCTCGATCTTCGGCTTATCTCCGCTCGTCCACTCTGCATCATCATTATCGATCTCGACATCGCTTACCTTGTAGTGACTGTCCGGAGTCGTGACATCCACACTTCCGTTGTCATCACCGACCGCAATGTTTGAATCTATTACCAGATTGATCTTTGTAATCTTTGTCCGGCTGGAAGCCGCAAACGTTGTTCCCGTGAATGCCGCTGCAATCAGTGCCGCGCCCAGCATCAGGGATAAGCCCTTTTTCCATAACTTCATTTCCTTCTCCTCCTTCTGCTGTTCCGGATTTTGATCCGAACCATCTGTTACTGTTTACGCGCTGCGTAACCGGCAGCGGATCCTGCCACAATCCGTTCTGAAGCGGCAAAATCTGTTCCGTCACCTTATCACCCGGTGCTTTTGTCTCATGCTTTCCGCCACAAATGTTTCCACCGAAACCATCTGCCTGCAAACAGTAACTCTTTCTTATCTTCTGTCTCTATCATAACTGGAAATCGTGTCCAGTTTATGTACAGTTCATAACAATTTGCTTACGGAAAGAAAACAAAAAATTTAACGGAGCCGGAACTGTTGTTATGTTTTCGTCAGTATTTTGTCAGTACTTTATCACTCACCATTGCGGATCAGCCGATTTTCAGTCGGAACTTCTGTGCTTCTTTCTCGGAATCCACGATATCGATGTGTGCGCCGAGCGCCTGCAGTTTCTCCTCAAAGTTCTCATATCCGCGCTGGATATAGCCGATCTCATCCACAACGGTATATCCGGTTGCGGACAGTCCGGCAAGCACAAGAGCCGCACCTGCGCGAAGGTCCGGAGACTCCACCTGGGCTCCCGTAAAGCCTTTGACACCGTCAATCACTGCGACATTGCCTTCTACTTTGATATTTCCACCCATTCTTGCAAGTTCATCGACATACTTGAAGCGGTTCTCGAAAATACTCTCCGTGATCATGCTCGTTCCCTCTGCGAGAGCCAGAGTCACAGCCATCTGCGGCTGCATATCCGTCGGGAATCCCGGGTAAGGAAGAGTCTTGATATTCGTCGAATGCTGTCTCGGTTTTCCAACCACGCGAACCTCATCATCGCCCTCAATAACCTCACAGCCGATCTCAATCAGCTTTGCAGAGATTGCCTCGAGATGCTTCGGGATGACATTCTTCACCGTCACGTCACCGCGGGTGATCGCCGCTGCACACATGAACGTTCCCGCCTCAATCTGGTCCGGAATGATCGAATACTCCGTTCCATGGAGACGGCGCACGCCGCGGATGCGGATGATATCCGTTCCTGCACCCTTAATATTTGCTCCCATGCTGTTGAGGAAGTTTGCGACATCCACAACATGCGGTTCTTTCGCAGCATTCTCAAGAATCGTCTGTCCCTCTGCGAGAGCTGCCGCCATCATGATATTGATTGTCGCACCCACGGAAACCACGTCCAGATAGATATGGCTTCCGACGAGATCGATTGCATGAGCGATCACTGCGCCACGGTCAATCTCAATCTTTGCTCCCAGAGCTCGAAATCCTTTCAGATGCTGGTCAATCGGACGACTTCCGATGTTGCATCCGCCCGGAAGCGGAACCTCTGCACTCTTATATTTTCCAAGCAGTGCTCCGATAAAATAGTAGGAAGCACGAATTTTGCGGATATACTCATCATCTACGCTCACCTCACGGATCGTAGACGCATTGATCTTTACGGAATGCCGGTCAATCCGCTCTACTTTTGCACCAATTTCTGAAATCGCCTCGAGAAGGACATTGATGTCCCGCACATCCGGCAGATTTTCTATGATGACATCATCATCGGTCATAATGGCAGCCGCCAAAATACCAAGCGCTGCATTCTTCGCCCCGCTGATAACCACATCTCCAACCAGTGGATTGCCGCCTTTCATAATAAACTGATTCATCCTGCACCTCTGCCACTTTCTTTTTTAACCTATTTGCAGCTGTTCTGTATATTCACAGCCGCGTTCTCACTCTTCAAAACCCAAACATTTTACAGCCATAAAATGTTTCTCTTTCGTCTATTTATAATGAATCTTTACGATTTCTTTAATTTTCCATCGAATATTCTTAATGATTATACCACATAAATCTGATTTGTAAAGGGAAACACCCGTTTCCCGGCACGCCCCGGTTCCACCTAGTTACTGTTCACGCATTGCGCAAACAGTAACGGATTTTGCCGATGCTTCGCATTCCGGATCGGCAAAATCTGCTGCCACCACGGTATCATACGGCATTTTCAGTTCAGAAAATGCCTGCCCGTGCACAGTAACCATCTATTCGAATGCAAGCGCGCAGACAAAATCATTTCCGAGTCTCCGGAAATACTCGGTGCTGTCATTGAGACCTGCCTTGTACATCTCCCCCGTCGCCGGATTGAATATCGTCACATTGTAGGAATCATACCCGCAAAGCAGCAGGTATCCCCCATTCTCCGTGTATGCGACAACCGGAATTCCCTGATCAATAAAGTAGAGCATCTGCATCATGTTGCAGCCGCGCCCATCGAGGGCAAGAACTCCATCTGAGAATTTCTGGTTTCCCACAAACTCATCGAGATGGCGGGTAATCGATGCTGACGCCGTCTGCAGATCGCGGATGGTTCTCGTCACAGACCGGTCCACACGGCTCCAGAGCAGACGGTGATAAGAATCCGTCACATATCCCATTCCCTCATAAGCAGTCTGAACCGCACTCGCAAAGTCTGTCGTCACCTGTCTGAGCTGTCCGCTCGCATACGCATAGAATTCCATATTTCCGGAACTGCGGTCTGCCTCAAGACTGAGCATATCCGCCTTTTCATAACTGATCTCATCCGGAACGGAAGTCCGGATTCCACGGCTTTTCATCTCTCCGTCAAGCTGGACAAAGTATACCTTTCCCTTTGTCTGGGATGCATACCAGCCGATTCCATCCATCCTTCCCTGACCGATGTCGGCGTTGCAGACGATCGTGTCCTCCGTCGACGGAACATAGCTTTGATCCCCCGAACGGACAACGCGGTCCAAATGGATCCTGCTCTCCTCAACCGAAACCTTTGAGATATAGTATCCCTCTTTCTGGTAGGTAGTCTCCACCTCCATCTGGTCGTTCACAATCTTGACATTGTACATCGGTTCCTCTTCGGTTCTTCCGTTGACGATCCAGCGGTCGCTCTCTCTGGCCGTTCCGTAGACGAGATCTCTGCCCACAAAACCGAGCACCCGGACATTCTCTCCGGCTCCTCCGTCAATCTCCTGGCTCTGACCGGACTCAAGATCCATCAGATAAAGAGAACCGGCTCCGCCCTGGCTGCGCCCGCTCTGCCATGCAAAACGCTTCTGATCCACGCTGACCGCATAGCTTCCCTTTTCCAGACGGTCTGCGACCACCATATTTTCACGGCTCTCCAGATCGATTCCGTAAACCGCATGTTTCAGATAGAGGTAGAGCATTCCCGACGGATTGAGACAGACAAGCTGGTCGAGATCCTCCTCAAGCTCCGTGAAGGAGCCGCTGTACGGGATGAAAAATCTCTCCTCAAGCGCATTCGCATCCGTCTGGTAGCGGTAACCCGCAATTCCCATATTTCCCTCGTGTTCTCCGCGGTTCATATATCCGTACACAAGAAACTCAATGCTTCCGTCATCTCCAACGGAGAGAATCCGGGTGTCGTGACGGCTGTCATTCTCCCGCACATCGTCATTCTTGCCGCGGAAAGAAAATACCTTCACCGCATGAGCGTTCTTCTGATCGTAAGTCCACAGCTCCCGTCCTGCACGGTAGGCAATCACATTTCCTGACGGGCTCTTTCTCGCCTCCACGCGGCTCTCATCCGTGATTCCGAGAAGAATCCTCTTTCCCGAATAATCTGCCTCTTTCCCGGAAAAAATCTGATTCACACTGCGCTCATAGTCCATGAGGTAAATGCGAAGTTCATTCCACTTCATCGTGAAATTCTCCTCCACCTCATAGACCTCGGATTCTCCGGTCTCATCGTCCTCGCGGACAGCCGGATATCTCAGCTGGACACTGCTCATCGCCCCGTCAAGCTCCCGGAGTGCGATCTGCACCTCCCCAGACGGCTGCATACCGAGCTTTCCCCAGGTCAGTCTTGAAAAACTTGAGTGAATCGTTGTCCGGTGGAAAGAAGACTCATCCTGCGAGGCATTCGTCTCAAGGTAAGACGCAAGTTCCCTCGCCTGTGCCGGATCAAAGGTCTTCGTCGAGAAATTCACTGCGAGATCCACCATCGCCTGCGCGCGGGCGTTGTCCGTCCACAGAATTCTCGTGTAATAGTAGACCGGTCCGTGCTGCTGCGTCTCTAAAGTGATCTGAAGCAGATACTCCTGATCTCTCGAAATCAGGTTCTGGATCGGAAGCTCCGCGCGGATTTTCCCGTCTGTGGTCAACCAGTTCTCAAGATCCGTTCTCTCAATCAGGCGCTGGCGGTCCATACTCCGCACATCATAGCGGATTGCCGTGACTGCGTCCTCCTGATTCTCAATGTCCAACGCCAGCTTTCTGTCCTCCGGAATCAGCGTCAGAAGCTCTGCCGCCACGGAAGAATCCATCTCCTGACGATATCCTGCCATCCTGTTCATCGTCCGCCCGCAGGTCTCGGCGTACACAGTCGGAAGCGAAGCATCCTGAAGTGCCACATAGACAGTCTCATCTGCTCCGCCCCTGTTTCGATTTCCTATCATAAAATAAATCAGCAATGCCGCTGCAAAAATTCCAAATAAAATCCCTACTCGTTTTACAATCTGATACATCTCTCTGTTTTCCTGTTCTATCGCGGTTTTCGGCTGCCGCAAACCAGCCCTTATCGTGTTTTTCTTCTTTCTCTTCCTATTTTATTTGTTTTTCCCTCAAACTACAACAAAACTTTTTATTAAGAATCTTTGCGAAATCACATGGATTTTTCCACTCAGAAATTCTCCTCGCAGACTTTACATCTGTACTTTTCCGTTTGTCTGACTTCCCTAATTTTCCCTTGCGCCTTTTTCCAAAATCAAGTATAATAAAAATCACCCAATCAGATTTCAGGGATTCTTATCTTTTCAATTTTTCTCATTTTTTCTCTTATTTTTCTTTTCTGAGAACCATGTTCCCTGCATGCAAACAGCCAAACATAAACTATGCATTTTTCAAAGGAGGTCTTCTATTGAATTACATGAATTACAAGGAATTTTTGGAGACAATCACACAGAACCTTCACCGCACACTCGGGGATTCCTACCAGATCGACGTCTGTCCGCTTTCCAAGAACAACGGTGTGATTTTAGACGGACTCCGCATCCGCCGCGACGGCCAGATTTTTGTGCCCACCATTTACCTGAACATGTATTTTGATGCTTACCAGAACCACTCCATGAGTGTGGAAGAGATTCTCTCTGACATTCTCGGTCTCTACCGGTGCTCGACACCTCCGTGCTGTCTCAGCGAAGAATCCATAAGTGATTTTGAATCCCTGAAATCCCGCGTGATGTACCGAATGATTCACACAGAGTCCAACCAGGAACTCTTAAAGGAACTTCCATCCATCCGTTTCCTCGATCTGTCTGTCGTCTTCTTCCTCTATCTCGATGAGAATGCGGCGGGCCAGCTGACTGCCCTGATCCGCAAGGAACATCTGCGCCAGTGGAAAGTTGGCGTCTCTGATCTGTGGAAACTTGCGCGCGTCAACACCCCGGCTGCTTACCCGCCGGTTGTCCAGAGCATGACAGAACTGCTCGGCGTTCTGAGCGAATCCACCGGAATCGATCCCGCTGAAATGAATGACGCCGAAGCGGATCCTTCAAAAAATGAGGACCCGCTCCCGCTCTATGTCATCACCAACAGCAGCGGACTCTACGGGGCTGCGTGCATGCTCTACCCCAATGTCCTCGACGATCTCGCCTCCCGGTTAAATCAGGATCTTCTGATCCTGCCGTCAAGCATCCATGAGGTTCTCGCTCTGCCCGCAGACACCCCGGTGAGTTTGATGGAACTGCGCGCAATGATCAGCGCGATCAATCAGGTCGAAGTTCCGCCGGAGGACCGCCTCTCCGATCAGGTCTATTTCTACCAGAAGGATGACGGCATGCTTGACCTTCTTCCGGAAGAGGCGTTCTCTGAGAATCCCGATGAGAGCGGCTTTCTCTCATAATGCTCCGCTCTGTCTTCATCAGACCCTGCTCATTCTCATGTCATGAAATGAATGACCGTAAGTGATCTCATTCCAGATCAAGCAGCATCTTTTTGACCTCAAGCATCCGGTCACGAAGCACAACCGCATCCTCAAAGTTGAGTTCCGCTGCGGCCTGATTCATCTTTTTCTGAAGTTCTTTCTCCAACTTCTGAAGTTCCTTCTTGCTCATCGACTCGAGATCTTTCTCCTCCTTCTCCGGATGAGACTCTGCCGCCTTCGAGATCGCAATCAGATCCCGGACTGCTTTTTTGATCGTGGTCGGCGTGATCCCGTGCTCTTCATTGTATCTCTGCTGAATCTCTCTTCTTCGTCCTGTCTCCTCAATCGCGTGGCGCATGGAATCCGTGATCGTATCCGCATACATGATAACATGACCCTCCGCATTTCGCGCCGCACGTCCGATCGTCTGGATCAGGGACGTCTCAGATCGCAGAAAACCCTCTTTATCCGCATCTAAAATCGCCACAAGCGTGATCTCCGGAATATCGAGACCCTCCCTGAGAAGGTTGATGCCGACAAGGACATCAAATACATCAAGACGCATATCGCGGATGATCTGGGCACGCTCTAACGTGTCAATGTCAGAGTGCAGATACTTGACCCGGATCCCGACTTCTCTCATATAATCAGTGAGATCTTCCGCCATCCGCTTTGTCAGCGTTGTGATCAGCACCTTGTGATGAGCTGCGACTTCCTTGTTGACTTCTGAGACGAGATCATCGATCTGTCCCTCAACCGGACGGACGGAAATCTCCGGATCGAGCAGTCCGGTCGGACGGATGATCTGCTCCGTACGCAGAAGTTCATGTTCTGCCTCATACGGTCCCGGCGTCGCCGATACAAACATCAGCTGGTCGATCTTGCTCTCAAACTCTGTGAAGTTGAGCGGACGGTTGTCAAGCGCCGACGGCAGGCGGAATCCGTAGTCGACGAGGGTCTGCTTTCTCGAGCGGTCTCCCGCATACATTCCCCTGATCTGCGGAAGTGTGATGTGGGACTCATCCACGATGATCAGAAACTCATCCGGGAAATAGTCCATCAGCGTCCACGGCGGCTCTCCCGGTTTTCCGAATGTCAAATGTCTCGAATAATTCTCGATTCCCGAACAGAATCCGGTCTCCCGCATCATCTCGACATCGAAATTCGTCCTCTCGGCAATTCTCTGTGCCTCAAGCAGTTTGTCCTCGCTCTTAAAGTAGGCGACGCGCTCCTTAAGCTCCTCCAAAATATTCTCCGTCGCAAGCTGCATCTTCTCCTTCGGCACAACGTAGTGGGATGCCGGGAAGATCGCAAGATGGCCGAGCTCACATCTGCTCTGCCCCGTCAGCGTATCAATCTCCGTGATCCGGTCAATCTCGTCCCCGAAGAACTCGATGCGGTACGCCTCACTGCCGGAGTATGCCGGAAATACCTCAAGCACATCTCCCCGGACCCGAAAGGTTCCGCGGTGGAAATCCATGTCATTCCGGCTGTACTGAATGTCAATCAGCTTGTGAATGATCTCATCGCGGTCTCTCTCCATGCCCGGGCGCAGGGAAATCACCATCTCCTTGTAATCGATCGGGGAACCGAGTCCGTAGATGCAGGACACCGATGCCACAATAATCACATCGCTCCGCTCCGAGAGCGCCGCAGTCGCAGAATGGCGCAGTTTATCGATCTCATCGTTGATCGCAGAATCCTTCTCGATATAAGTGTCCGTCGACGGGACATACGCCTCCGGCTGATAGTAATCATAATACGAAACAAAATATTCCACGGCGTTCTCCGGGAAAAATTCCTTCATTTCCGAATAGAGCTGGGCGGCAAGCGTCTTGTTGTGCGCGATAATCAGTGTCGGCTTCTGCAATTTCTCGATGACATTTGCCATCGTAAAAGTTTTTCCCGAACCGGTGACGCCAAGAAGCGTCTCAAACTGGTTGCCTTCCCGAAATCCCTTCACCAACGCATCGATCGCCTGGGGCTGATCGCCGGTCGGCTGATACTCACTGTACAGACGAAACTCCATGTCTATTCTTCCTTTCCGTTTCCATTTCCATCAAAGTTTCCCATCACCACTTTACAAAAATCCGTTTCTCCCAACATAAAAAAAGAGCCCCGCTCAAAAAATAAAGTCGGTTTAAGTTCCATCATATCGAATTTAATGTGAAATTTCAAGGCAAAAAAGAGACAATCTTTTCCCTTGTGCTTCAAGAAAAAACTGTCTCTTTCCATGCAGGTCAGAGATCCTCTCATATCAGAATAATCTCCGCCCTATTATTTTATTTTTCGATATAATTTTGGAAATTGGAAAACGCTTCCAACTGCCTGTTTTTCGCTTCTACTCGTAGAGGAAGCCCTTTTCGTTGTAAATCAGGGCCATAAATTCCACATCCTCATCGGAATTATTCTCAAGACTGTGGAACTGTCCCACCTCAATCAGACAGCAGTCGCCAGGGCCTACCTTTGTCACGGTTTTATCATTATCGATGAAGTCCGCCTGTCCCTTCAAAATGTAGTACGGCTCAGTATCATGCACATGCTGATGCCAGCCCACGCTCGTACCCGGAGGAAGAACCACCTTTGCATACATTCTTCCGTGTCCCAGCAATTCCTCTTTCGAGACAATGTGATGAACATACGCGGTTCCCTTTCCACCGCCTAAATGCTCCACTGCCACAATATTTTCTTTTCTGACCATGTGACTTTCCTCCTGTCTATCCTGTTTCTCGTCACCCAAACCATCGCCGCCGTCGCTGTTATTTCCCATTGCGCCGTTTTTCGCCCTTGTTCCGTTACCGGCTGACAAAGCTTTGGCGTTGCAACACACTCAGTATACTACTTTTCTTCGGCGTTTCCAAGATAAACATCGATCGCATGGGCAACTCGCTTCGCCTTCGCAACTGCCTCCACAACGGTTCTTCCGCCGTGCACGACATCTCCCGCTGCAAAGACTCCATCGGCAGTCGTTCTGCCGTCCTCATCGACTTTCAGAAGTCCTTTTTCCGTTCCCTCAAGTCCCTCTGTCGTCTGGATCAGCTTGGATTTCGGTCCCTGGCTCGCCGCAATGATCGTAAAGTCTGCCGGCTCTAAGAGATCTTCATCCTCGAGAGAAAGAATCTGGCCGTTCTCATCAAGGTTGCTCTTGTGGAAGACCGGCCCCTCCTTCGTGATCTTCACGATCTGCATGCCATAGTGGAACTGTGCACCCTCGAGCTTTGCCATCTCGATCTCTTTCGGATCTGCGGCACTCTTATCTCTGCGCGCGTACAGGGTCACATATTCAACACCGCGGTGGAGCGCTGTTCTCGCCACATCCATCGCCGTATTTCCGGTTCCGATTACTGCCAGACGCTTTCCAATCTCAAAAGAATCCGGAGATGCCAGATAGTGAATGCCGTAGCAGACGTTCGGAAGGCTCTCTCCCGGCACATTTAACGGGCGCGCACGCCACAGACCACTTCCGATGAAAACCGCATCATATCCATCACGGAAGAGATCCGGGATTGTCAGCGATGTTCCGATTGCCGTGTGGAGACGGATGTGGATGCCGGCGCGCTTTAAGAGTGCCGTGTAGCGGTCTAAAATGCTTTTTGGAAGACGGAATTCCGGAATTCCATAGCGAAGCATTCCGCCCAGTTTACTCTCCGCCTCAAAAATTGTGATGTCATGGCCGGATTTTCTCAGCTCAATCGCCGCCGTCAGTCCGGCAGGACCGCTTCCGATGATTGCAACGCGCTTTCCCGTCTCAGGCGCCGGTTTGATCTCCATGCGGTCGAGATAGGTGTCGGAGATATAGCGCTCAATCTGACCCCAGCCGATCGGCTCTCCCTTCATTCCGCGCACACAGTGACCCTCGCACTGACTGTCATGGTTGCATACAATCGCACACACCACAGAAAGAGGATTGTTCTCAAAAAGCTGGTGAGCGGCCTCACTCATCTTTCCCTCTTTCAGCAGCTGAATCGCCCCCGGAATATCTGTGGAAATGGGGCATCCCGTACTGCATCTCGGTTTTTTGCATTGAAGGCAACGCTCTGCCTCGGACTGAACTCGCAACATTTGACTGATCTCCTATTCTGTCTCTCATTATTATTCTTATCTCTCAAAAAATTTATTCTATTGAATAATAATTCATTATAACGGCTCTTTTTTTAGTATGCAAGTTCAATTCTGCATACAATTATATTGTTTTTATGCATCATTTGTTATATTTTTCACGCAATTTGTTTTCTTTTTCACAACATTTCTTTGCGATTTCCGCACATAAATTTTTGATTTTTACCCGGCGATGAGAAATCCGCATAAAAATCCGCATAAAGAAAAAGCAGAAGCCATCACACAACCTTTATGTGCACAGCTTCTGCTAAAAATCCTGATTCCAGTCTTAATCGCGGTTCAGAATCTCCATGAATTCCTCTCCGCTGATGGTCTCTCGATCATACAGGTACTTTGCCAGCTCATCGAGTTTCGCTCTGTTTTCAATCAGAATGCCCGCCGCTTTCTCATGCTGTCTCTTCACGAGAGCGACCACCTGCTCGTCAATCTTTGCCTGTGTCTGGGCGGAACAGCTCAGGGAAGTATCTCCGCCGAGATACTGGTTTGTCACGGCTTCCATTGCAACCATGTCGAATTCTTTGCTCATTCCATAGCGGGTGATCATCGCACGCGCGAGTTTTGTCGCCTGCTCAATATCATTAGAAGCTCCCGTCGAGGAGATTCCAAAGATCACTTCCTCCGCCGCACGTCCTCCGGTCAGCGTCGCAATCCGGTTCTCAAGTTCCGTCTTCGTCATCAGATAATGATTGCCCTGTTCAACCTGCATCGTGTATCCAAGCGCACCGGAAGTGCGGGGAATGATTGTGATTTTCTGAACAGGTGCAGAGTTCGTCTGCTTCGCTGCGACAAGTGCATGACCGATCTCATGGTAGGAAACCGTCCACTTCTCCTTGTCAGTGAGAATTGCATTCTTCTTCTGGTATCCCGCAATGACAACCTCGATGCTCTCCTCGAGATCCTCCTGCGTCGCATAGGAACGGCCGTCACGCACCGCACGAAGTGCTGCCTCGTTGACGATGTTTGCAAGTTCCGCTCCCGATGCTCCCGATGCCATGCGGGCAATCTGGAGATAATCCACATTGTCCGCAACCTTGATCTTCTTTGCATGAACGCGAAGAATCGCCTCTCTTCCCTTGAGATCCGGAAGTTCTACCGGAACCCGGCGGTCAAAACGGCCCGGTCTTGTCAGCGCCGGATCAAGGGATTCCGGACGGTTTGTCGCCGCCAGAATGATAACGCCGTTGTTGCCCTCAAATCCATCCATCTCCGTGAGCAGCTGGTTGAGCGTCTGCTCTCTCTCGTCGTTTCCGCCAAGATTTCCGCCGTCACGCTTCTTTCCGATCGCATCGATCTCATCGATGAAGACGATACACGGTGCCTTCTCCTTCGCCTGCTTGAAGAGATCGCGCACCTTCGATGCACCCATGCCGACAAACATCTCGACAAACTCCGATCCGGAGATCGAGAAGAACGGAACATTCGCCTCACCTGCAACTGCTTTTGCGAGAAGCGTCTTACCCGTTCCAGGAGGTCCTACAAGCAGAATGCCTTTCGGCATTGAGGCACCGATCTCCTCATACTTCTTCGGATTGTGCAGATAATCCACAATCTCTGCTAAGTTCTCCTTCGCCTCATCCTCTCCTGCGACGTCAGAAAACTTGATTCCATTGGAGGACTTGATGTAGATCTTCGCGTTGGATTTGCCCATGCCGAAGGACATGGAGTTCGCTCCGCCCATCTTTTTCATCATCTTTTTCGACATGAACTGGCCGAGTCCCCAGAAAATCAGGATCGGCAGAACCCAGCTTGTCAGAAAGCTCGCCATCGGAGACATCTGCTCGACGATCTCGCTCGAAAATGACGCGCCAGAATCATAGAGACGCTGGGTCCGTCCCGGATCGTCCATCACACCGGTCTTGTAGATCGTCTTATTGTCTTTGCTCGTGAACAGAATCTGATTGCTCTCGATCTCGACCTGACCGATCTCCTTGTTCTCCGTCATCGTCATAAAAGTTCCGTAGTCAACTTCCTTGATCTGACGCTGTGCCAGATACGGTGCCGCCAGAAAGTTGAACAGCATCAGAATCAAAAGCACAATTCCGTAATAATACAGCAGTGGTTTTTTCGGCTGTTTTACTTCGTTCATAAGTTTCCTCCTTCTTCGTTCTTCTCCATTTTTATATCCATGTCTATGTCCATGAAATTTTCAAAATGTTTACATTTTATTATACTGTTTTTTGAAGGATTTGAAAATCTACAATCTTTCCCTTTTTTGTCACTTAATTTACGTCTCTCAGAGTGGATGCACCGTAATTCTGATCGCTTTGCATATCAAAAAACGTACCAGATCAATGTTTGTGTCGGCTTAAACAACTGGAAATCTGCTGTCATCACGGTACCATACAGAATTTTCAGTTCAGAAAATTCCTGCTCCTGTCCATGTTTCCCCTCACAAACATGGTATTTTCCCATTGTAATCCGACATTACCTGTGCTATATTGTTTTCTAAGTTACTGTTTTTGAAAAATGAGGACAGGAACGCAAGCGTCCGAGGACGCAAGATTCTGGAGAGTCTCTTATTACAAAAGAGCGCCGAAGGTGTACGGCAGACAAGGATTCTGCCAATCTCTCAGGCAAAAGGACAGGAGGAAAAAATATTATGGACACTTTCTTACATCTGGTGGATACCGCCAATTCCATTCTCTGGAATGTGGTTCTGATTCTGCTGTTATGTGGCACAGGTATCTACTACACCATTCGTCTCAGATTTATCCAGGTACGAAAACTGAAAGACGGCTTTCATCAGGTATTCGGCGGAATCCGACATAAGGGTCGGGAACACGGCGAAGGCGAGATGAGTTCCTTCCAGTCGGTTGCAACTGCAATCGCGGCTCAGGTCGGAACCGGCAACCTGACAGGAGCAGCCACCGCTCTGATCGGCGGAGGTCCGGGAGCGATTTTCTGGATGTGGCTTTCCGCTTTCTTTGGCATGGCGACGATCTATGCGGAGGCGGTTCTTGCCCAGGAGCACAAAACGGTGCATGACGGCGAAGTCACCGGTGGTCCCGTCTACTACATTCACGCAGCTTTCAAGGGAAAAGCAGGCAGAGTTCTCGGCGGAATCTTTGCTGTTCTGATCATCCTTGCACTCGGTTTCATGGGCAATATGGTTCAGGCTAACTCTGTCAGCGCAGCCTTCACTCAGGTCTTTGCGACCCGTCAGATCTCCATTCCGCCAGTCACAATCGGAGTTCTTTTAGCTGTCATGGCGCTCTTCATCTTCATCGGTGGAACGAAGCGTCTCGCCGCTGTCGTAGAAAAATTTGTGCCTTTCATGGCATTTGTCTATATCATCGGAAGTCTCACAGTTATTGTGTGCAACATCACACAGGTTCCGGAAGCCTTCATGCAGATCATTCGAGGAGCTTTTCAGCCGTCTGCCGTTCTCGGCGGTGCTGCCGGTATCACCGTGAAGGAAGCCATCCGCTACGGCGTTGCCCGCGGTCTGTTCTCCAATGAGGCCGGCATGGGTTCCACCCCGCATGCACATGCTAGAGCTGTCGTTGACACCCCTCATCATCAGGGTCTCGCTGCGATGGTCAGCGTCTTCATCGATACCTTCATCATCTTAAACTTAACCGTATTCAGCATTCTGACCACCGGTGCACTTTCCAGCGGCAAGGACGGAATCGCACTGACCCAGCACGCATTCTCCACCGTATTCGGAGGTTTCGGCGATATCTTCATCGCAGTCTGCCTGCTGTTCTTTGCATTCTCCACGATTCTCAGCTGGCACTTCTTCGGTGCTATCAACGTGCGCTATCTGTTCGGTTCAAAAGGACTGACGGTCTACTCCGCACTCGTCGCAGTCTTTATCGTCATCGGATCTGCTCTGAAAGTAAATCTTGTGTGGACACTTGCAGACTTCTTTAACGGTCTGATGGTCATCCCGAATGCGATGGCACTGCTCGCACTCAGCGGTTCCGTCGTCCTGATCGCAGCAAAATCAGGAGCGTTCAAGAAAATGACCGCAGAACCAGCAGCTGACGAAGCAGAAAACACGAAAAACAGCAAGCTTGTCGAAAAGACAGAATCTTAGGATTACACATAAAAAACGGCGGTCCCCTCACTCTCCAGAGACCGCCGTTTTCTAATTCTTATCCATCTTATACTTCTTATAAATCCACTTTATAAATCTAATTACACAGCAATATGTCACAATATGTCAACTCAATATCATTTACGTCAACATCATTTGAGCCAGAATGAGAACATAAACGATGCAATGATCAGCACAATTCCACCGCCGAGACGGGAGGAGAGCTGTGCGTAAGCCATCAGATCCATTCTCTTTGCTGCGCCCAAGCACGCCAGATCGCCGGAACCTCCACGGTTTGCCATGCAAAGACCTGCTGTCAATGCAGCATCTACCGGGTAGAAGCCAACCACATATCCGATCAGACCTGCGCCGAATGCACCGCCCACAACGATTGCCAGTGCCATCACCACATTTCCCGGTGTCATAACATTGAAAAGCTCTGCGATATCAAAATCGGCACCCATTCCGACCATGATGACCATTCCGAGAACTCCGCTCATGAAACTCTGGATTCTCTTTGCACCGGCGCGCACACCTGCCGGAACGAGACCGGTTGCTGCCAGAATGACAACAAAGATGATCATGTACGCATATGCATGGATTGCTGCACCCGCGATTGTCGGAAGCAGTTTCTTGCTCATGATGCGTCCCACACAGTAGCAGGCAAAAGTCAGAACAACCGCTCCGAGCATATCTTCCACTGTGGATTTTACTTTTGCATCGTCACGGGTAATATTTTCTCCACCGCGCACCAGCGTTTTTTTGTCGCCGGTCATCCACGGAACCTTCTCACCGATGGTATTTAAAACCGCAGATCCAACAATCGCAAAAATGTTTCCGATTGTCAGCACAATGATTGCAAATCCATAAAAGTTTGCCGCTGCATCGCCTGTCACCTGCTCATAAATGTTGCTCAGCGGAACTGCGCCTGCACCGTTTCCGCCTCCCATGATCGGAAGCACATATTTCATAATTGTGGTTGTCGGAGCCACGCCGAACAGAAGTCCTGCCACAACTCCAAAAATTCCTGCAAACAGAAGTCCGCCGAGAATCGTCGGAATGTATCCCGCAAAGGACTTGAGCAGGATATCTTTCTCCAGTGCCAGCACAGAACCGGAAATCAGGAAAATGATATACATTTCCAGAAGATTGACCTCATCTCCGGAGATTACCCGGTTGATGTTTTCCAGTGCTTCTTCCGGAATGATCTTGAAATACTTGAGCAGTGCCACACCGAAGAATGCCATCAGCAGTCCGCCGCCGATGTAATTGTTCCAAATCGGAAGTCTCTCACCCAGTTCATAGAGAATTACCGCAAGGGCAAAACAGGAACACAGGGTTCCGACCATGCTCTTTGACTGAATTCCCCAGTACATTGGAACCGCACACAGAATTACTGCAATCACTGCCTGCCACCATGGAAGTCCACCGAGCTTGAATACCTTCTTCTCATCCGTAGCCATAATTTACCTCCCGTATGATATGATTTTATATATTTTTTATGCATTTATTATATTTTTTTCATGCTTTCTTGTAAAATTGTATAAAATCATGTCATCATTCCAAAATGGAATCTCGGAGATCTCTTTTCTCTTGCCCTCGCCTACTTCTCACTCACTTCTCGCTTACTTTCTTACTCTTCATACCGGCGGTGGAAATATCGCTCTGCCTGCCGGATGAATTCCTGTGCATACGGGGAGCGGGTCAGCTGTTCCGAATAGATCAGCCAGGTATTTCGCTGCAAGGGTCTCCCGTCTGAAAAATAGAGCGGCATCGCAGACACTCCAAGATTTTTCAGCTGATTTTTCTCAAAAAATCCGATCGTGTACCCAACTCCCTGCTGGGCAAGCGCCCAGCTTGTCTCCACCATCCGGACATGAACAGCCGGGGCCGGAGGAGTCTTTGAAAAATCCTCCCACCACTGTTCAACCAGTTTCTGGCTGTACTCCCCGAGCGTGCAGTCAATTCGTTTCATCGTAAAAAGAGATTCCTTCGCGATCGGGACCGCGGCAATCGCATACGCCTGTTCCGTAAATAGCCGGATCTTCTTCAATTTGCACTCGTACTCTCCCCGGAGAAACGCCATATCCGAGACGCCCTCCTTCAGGAAATGGAGCAGATCATGGCTCTTTGCGTGCTCCACATCAAATGTCACATTCGGATAGTGGTCCGTGTATTCCCGGATCAGATCCGGAAGATAATATTCCGCGAATGAGGTTGAGGCGGCAAGGCGAATCGTTCCCGCCTCATTCTCCCGGAACGCCTCAAGTCTGCGCTCAATTCCTCCGCGAAACTGGAGATACAGCTCTGCCTGATGGGCGAGATACTCCCCCTCATCCGTAAAAGCGACTCCTTTTGTGCTGCGATCCACAATCTTGACATTCAGCTCATCCTCCATGCACTGAATCCGCTTTGTCAGTGTCGGCTGAGTCATAAACAGTTTGTCTGCCACCTTTGTGATATTCGGAGTTCGATACAGCTCAAACAAAATTTTCCAGTCAATATCTCTCATCGTTTCCCCACCTTCTCTCTGCACACTCTTTTCCGCACATTTTGTCATTTATGAGAGTTTTTCTCATATTCCCCGTTTAATTCTTATCATATCAGACTTTTTATCATTGATAAAATGCATTTATACAAACGAATCCCATGAGCAAAAACTCATGGGATCCCAACTTTCACATCTATTCTTTTATTTTTCCACTTTCGCTTATCTTCTTATTCCGTACACGCTTTACTGCATTTTATTCTTTTATCGTCTTATTTCTCCAGTTCTTTTGCCGACACGAGATAATAATGGCGTCCGTTTGCACTTGTCTCAAGCGATGCCAGACGACGCAGAGCCTGAATCTTCCACTGGCGCACCTGCGCATTCTGCGCCTCATCCGCGCTCTCCTCATCCCAGTACTCTGCAAGCTCTAAGCACCACTGATCATCCTGCTCCTCATTTGCCTGCCGGATCGCCTCAATCAGCGCCTCTGTTCCGCCGATCAGTTTTCTCATCTTCTCTGCGCGGCTCTTTGGGGCAAGCGGATGCAGATGAGTCGGATTTCCGTCAAACCAGCCCAGATATGCCGTGAAAATCGCTCTCACCGTCCACTCGGCACAGCCATAGAACTCACCAAGCCACGGAAGATCCCGGTATTGCGGCGCAAGCCGGATCTCCGATGCCAGTTCATCCTCCGTCTTTCCCTGATTCATTCCCTCAAGCGTCCGCAGTAAAATATCCTCGATCGCCGCCTGAAAGCTCTTCAGCACTTCCTCTATCTTTTCTCTTCCGCAGATCACGCGGGTGTGACCCGGAAGCAGATATTCTGCCGGAAATTGTCTGAGCCGGTCCAGACTGCGGATCCATCCCGCAATATCGCGGTACTGGCTACCGCGAATCGCGTACAGGTTCGGGAAACATCCATAATAATTGTCTCCGCAGCAGAGTACTTTCGCATCCGGAATCCAGACTGCCATCTGATCGTCCGTCTCCCCCGGAAGACGGAAAAGTTCCAAGCGGACTCCATCAATCTCCCGGCCTTCCCAGTCACTCTCATAGACGATATTGGCGGGCACAAAGTCATACTTGTCCCCGTATGCAATGCCCTCACGGATTCCGATTCCCTGAGAGATGTTCTCCTCGTCAGAAAGCGCATATCCAAACTGGCGCGCTCCCCTGCGCATCTGGATCTCCCTGAGCATTCCCGTGTGCTCGAGGATCGGCATCTTCGGTGCAAATGCGATAATCTCCTTTGCCGTATCTCTAAATGCACCTGCACCTCCCCGGTGATCCGGATGCATATGGGTATACAGAATCGTGTGGACTTCTTTTCCCGTTTTCTCCTTAATCAATTCTCTCAAACGCTCTCCACGTTCCAGAGTGTCGAGCGTGTCAATCAGAATCACTCCGGTATTTCCCTCGAGGAAAATCGCATTGCTGTGACCCATTCCGAGCACATGCCAGATGCCTTTCGTCACCTCCGTCACCGTCTCCTTGTACTCCCGCTCCGTGAATTCCCGCAGTCTCTCTTCTCCATTCTGTACCAGCATCTTAACTCCTCCATTTAAAAAATATATTTTGCTCCCAGGCACTCTAATCCTCGCTCCTCAAATCAGCATCCGACCAGATTTTTTCTCTGTACAATAACTCTTATTCCTTTTCTTTCTGAAAAAAGTATAGCATAAATCTCCTGTCAAATACAGAAGGCACTTTTTTGTTACCGTATCTTACGTACAACATTTCACGGATGCTGCTGCGCCCAGTCACATTCTCACGGAGCATTTTTTCACAGAACGCCATTTTCTATAAAAAAAGAGAGAAACACAGAGGTAACTCTCCATGCTTCTCTCTCATAAAATTCAAAATCCTGTTCCCAGAACGGGACTATTTTACAGGCAGCTTGCGTATGCAGCCTTTGCGCCCTCGGTGCGGATCATCTTCAGATCTGCAACAACCTTCTCCTCAAGGCCTGCGATCTTGGTCAGATCCTGATCCCACATCTGCTCGTTGGTCAGAACAGCGTGTACCAGCTCCTCTGCGGAGTCATCCTTGTGTGCATAGTAGAACTCCAGAGCCCATCTGTCATCACTTACGGTGTACTCATTGCCTGCCGGACGCTTACAAACCAGACCTGCATCGGTCAGAGCCTGGATGTCATTGCTGTAAAATGCAATGTAAGCAGCCAGAGACATGGTCAGGCACTCCGGAAGCTGTCCCTTCTCCTCGATGTAGCCCAGGAAGGACGGCATGTTTCTTGCTTTCCACTTGGAGGTGGAATTCAGGGAAATGCTCATCAGCTCGTGGTTTACGAACGGGTTGTTGAAACGATCCTCAACAGCTGCTGCGAACTTCTTCAGATCATCCTTGTCCAGCGGAAGGGTCGGGATAACCTCATCGTACAGCATCTTGTTCATGAAGCCCTTGATAACCTCGTCGTGCATGCAGTCACGAACGATGTTCTCGCCTGCTAAGTATGCACCCAGAACGAATCCGGTGTGTGCGCCGTTTAAGATACGAACTTTTCTCTTCTTGTACGGGCTCATATCCGGGGTAACGAATACTTTGTCGATCAGACCAGCCTTCTTGAACGGAAGAACATCGTTGAGTTTCTCATCGCCCTCGATTACCCAGACACCGAATACCTCACCAACGTCGGTCAGCGGATCCTCGTAGCCGTTCTTCTCATCCAGTGCTTTTACTTCCTCCTGGTCACGGATACGACCCGGAACGATACGGTCTACCAGAGAACCACAGAAGGTGCAATCCTCGTTTACATACTTCTTGAATCCATCCTCAAGACCCCACTGCTCAATGTACTGGTTTACGCACTTTAACAGCTCTTTGCCGTTATTATCGATCAGCTCGCATGCCAGCATGATGATGCCCGGCTTGCCTGCCTGATAACGATGATACAGAACCTGGGTCAGCTTTGCCGGGAAGCTGGACGGCGGGCAGTCATCCTTCTGGCAGGACGGATCATACTGGATACCAGCCTCGGTGGTGTTGGAAACGATGATCTCAAGATCGTCGCTTGCTGCAACTTCCATCATCTTCTCGTAGTCAGCCTTCTCATACGGATTCAGGCAGTTTGCAACGCTGGAAATCACGCGCTTGTCGTCTACCTTCTTGCCGTTCTCGCTTCCGCGCAGATACAGGGTGTAAAGACCTTCCTGCTCGTTGATCATCTTTGCCAGTCCCGGAGCAATCGGCTGTACCAGGCAGCACTTTCCGTTCCATCCAGCCTTCTCATTTGCAAGATCGAACCAGTAATCTACGAATGCACGAAGGAAGTTTCCCTCACCAAACTGCATAACCTTTACCGGAGCATCCTCCAGAATGTAGCCATCGTAACCGGATTTCTTTAATACATCATAATTCAGAAGTGCCATCGCTATTTTTCTCCTTTCCATTGACCGCGTCCCCTCGTTACGGTATCATACGGCATTTTCCACTCAGAAAATCTCCACCCGTGAAGCGTAACGTCTCATCCGCTGCCGTCTTTGTACGTTTTTCATTTCTGAGCCCTATTCTACCACACTTTTTTCAATTTGGGAATACTAAATTGTAAATACTTTCATAAAAATTTTTCCCTTGTTTTTAAGGTATATGATTGTCTGATTTGTGTCAAAATTGTAAACGCTTTCATTTTCATGGAAATCTCTGCAATTTTGCTGACTCCTCCTGCTTTTTCGTAGTATAATAAATTCAGAAATTTTAATTATACCTTTCCATTTTTCCCACTCAGGCGGCAGTACTTCAATCCTGCGCTCTATATTAAGCATATTAAGTCAAATGCAAACTATCTTATCAGGAGGACAAATATATGATTCGTCATATCTTATTTTGGAAATTTACCGATCAGATAAAAGCAGAACATCGCGAGGCAGAGGCTCTCGCCTTTCTTCAGAACTCCGTCGCAACAATGGACGGACATATCGATGGGCTTCTGTGTGCAGAAATCGGCACAAACACTGCCGGCGGCGATTATGATCTCGTCTTCTACTCCGAACTCGCGGACGAGTCCGCCCTGAAATCTTTCCAGAACCACCCGCTCCACGTCGCCCACAGAGAGCGCTGCAAAGATCTCGTGACCGACCGGCTCTGCGGAGATTTAGCACACTGACAATTTCTTTTTATATTGTAGAAATGCAATCACTCAGGCGGGGATTACCTCCCCTCCTGAGTAATACGCTTCGCGAAGGCACAATGCGCCAGTGGCACTTGTCATGCACCAACCACAGTGAAACAAAAAAATTTGTTCTACTGATCTCAAAAATTATTTATAAAATCTCAATCAGCGCCTTCACATCTTCCATCTTCGTCGCCCAGCTTGTCGCAAAGCGCACAACCGTGTGAGTTTCATCCATCTTCTCCCAAAAGCTGAATGCCACTTCCTTTTCCAGACGCTCTTTCTGCTGATTTTCCAGAATCACAAAAATCTGATTTATCGGAGAGTCCACATAAAACTCATACCCCCGCTTCCTCAACGCCTGCTTGAGCACCTTTGCAGTCTGGATCGCATTTTCACTGATCTTTAAATAGAGATCATCGGTGAACAGTGTGTCAAACTGGATTCCGAGGAGACGCCCCTTTGCAAGCAAGGCGCCCTGCTGTTTTACCATCGTGATAAAATGTTTCGGCGCGCCATTCGGGAAGACAACAGCCTCTCCACAGAGTGCTCCGACCTTTGTTCCTCCTATATAAAAGACATCCACGAGATGCGCAATATCTGCAAGCGTGAGGTCTGTTCCCTCACTCACAAGTCCATATCCAAGTCTTGCGCCATCCAGAAACAGCGGAATCTCAAAAGATTTGCAGACCTCAGAAATCGCTTTCAGCTCCGTCTTTGTATACAAAGTTCCGTACTCCGTCGGATGAGAGAGATAAACCATTCCCGGAAATACCATGTGATCGTGGTTTCCGTCCTGATAGAACGTCTCCAAATACTGTCTAAGTACTTCTACATTCATCTTTCCATCTTTCTCCGGAATCTCAAGAACCTTATGCCCGGTGTACTCGATCGCTCCCGCCTCGTGAATGCTCACATGACCGGTTTTTGCTGCGACAACACCCTCATATCTTCTAAGCATCGAGCCAATCACCACCGCATTTGTCTGCGTTCCCCCGACAAGAAAGGTGACATCCGCATTCGGACAATCACACGCCACTCGAATCTTCTCCTTTGCTGACTCGCAATACGGATCCATCCCATATCCATCAAGTTTCTCCATATTTGTCTCTACCAGACGTTTTAAAATTGCTTCGTGAGCACCCTCACAGTAGTCATTTACAAAGTATAACATTGCTATCTATTTCCTTTCCTGATTATCTGATTTTTTCCAAAACTCAGCTGTTGCACAGGCGCAGGAGCGGAGAAGTACAGGCAAACCCGTGTGAGACGCCGGTGTTTAGGCTGTGTCTTTTACAGCCTTACGCACCGCTGCGTCGAACCCGGAGCGAGAGCGCGTTTGCATGACTTACTCCGCTCAATACTTCCTCACATACTTCTCCAGCGCCGCAAGCAGCTTATCAATCTCAAGCGGTTTCGCGATATGCTCATCCATCCCGGCTTCCCGGCATCTCATAATGTCCTCGACAAATGCATTTGCCGTCATCGCAATGATCGGCGTACGAACGTCATATTCCTGCTCCAGTCCCCGGATCGCTCGCGCCGCCTCATACCCATTCATCACCGGCATCATAATATCCATCAAAATCGCATCGTATCTTTTTCTTCCCGTTTTTTCATTTTCCTCCAGATTTCTGCGAACTGCCTCGACCGCCTCCTCGCCGTTCCAGACACTCTCAATCTCGGCTCCAGCCTCAGTCAGCATAAACTTTGCAATCTCCTGATTGAGTTCATTATCCTCAACAAGCAAAAGTTTCTTTCCCCTTATCCCGCTGCCGCCATCACCTGTCTTGCCCCGCTCGCGCCGCAGTCGCGCCTCTTCGTTCTGTCTGTCCGCATCCGGATTGAGAAGAAAAGGAATCCGTACATCAAACGCACTTCCCATGTATTTCCGGCTGTGCACCTCAATCGTGCCGCCCATCTTTTCGATGAGCTTTTTCACAATCGCCATACCAAGCCCGGTTCCCGCATGCGTCTGCCCTGCCTCATTCTCCTGTGTAAATGGCTCAAACATCTTTTTCTGAAATGCCTCGCTCATTCCGATTCCCGTGTCCTCAATCAGAAAGCGCACCCAGATTTTTTCCTGTTTTTTCTGATTTTTCTGCTTCTCCTGCTTTTCTGACCTTTCCGGCAGTCTTTGCTCTCCCGGAATTTCCCGCCGTCCCGAAATTTTCCTATCCTCCGCGGCATTCTGCCCCTTCGGCATCTCCTCCACCGCAACGAAAATCTGACCGCCGATGCGATTGTACTTCACAGAATTCGATAAAATATTTGTCAGAATCCGGTTCACATACGTCGCACTTCCGATGAGCTGCGGATGCCTGATTCCATCCGGTGTACGGTTCACGATCGTCACAGAGCGCTTCTGCGCCTGCACCCCGATCACCTCCATGCAGTGTCTCATCTGGTCATTGAGATTGAAAGGCTCCTCAATCAGCTCAATCTCCCCGCTCTCGAGCTTGCTCATATCAAGTACATCATTGACAAGCATCAGAAGCTGTTTGACCGCTGCCCGCTCCTTCTCCCGGTTTTCTTTCAGCTTCTCGACATCATCCGGATAGCGGTCCGACATCTCGATCAGCCCGAGAATTCCATTGATCGGTGTCCGGATATCGTGGCTCATTCTCGCAAGGAAATCCGACTTTGCCGCATTTGCGAGATTCGCTTCCCGGTAAGCCTTCTCAAGTTCCCTCTTCTGGCGCTCCAACCTGCGGTTTGCCGCCTGCATCTCCTTGTGGTAATTCTCCACCTCACGAATCTGGCTGCTGATATCGCGTCCCACAATGATCGCACAGATATGACCATTCTCCTCTTTCTCCGACATCAGGACCGTCGCGCGGACGTACTTATTCTGCCGGATGTCCCAGTAATCGTATTCGCACTTTCGGATTCCATGCTGATACGACTGGAGCAGTTTCTCCGTCGTCGCCTCCTCGAGCGCCCTTCCGTCTGTATACACAGACTTCAAAATCTGTTTCACCCTGTCGAGATAGTCATCAAACTTGAGCGGCAGATGAAGCCCCAAAAGGCGAATCGGATTCTCCCCGTTTTTCATCTCATATGCCGTCTCTATATATCCATTCGTCAGATCAACCGAAAAGCTGTACTCGCAGTCATGGGTGATCGCATCGCGGTACTGTCTGCGTTCCTGACGATACATCAGATTCATCTGTTCCGACTCATTGACATCCATGATCAGACTTTGAATTATGGGGTTTCCATTCTCATCTCTCCCCCGTTTTCCGGAGTCAAGCACCCATTTGAGACTTCCATTCTTACAAATCACCCGGTATTTCATCGAATAGCTGTCCTTCCGCTTGAGCTGGTGCCTCAGCGAAAACAGCACTTCCGAGCGATCCGGCGGATAGACATTTCCGAGCATGCTCCCCATGCAGGCATCCAGAAATTCCTTTGCTGTGTAGCCCTGATTTGCCGCAACATTCCGGCTGACATAGCTGATTGAGAACTGTCTGTCTTCCCGGCTGATCATATATCCGCCGTTGATTCCGTTTGCAAACGTGTCAAGCTGTGCCATGATCCTTGCATTCGCATCCTCGAGCTTCTGATTGACCTCAACGATCTCACATTCCGCCTCAAAGAGCTCCTGCATATTGCAGACGGAAATCAGCCAGATCTCTCTCCCGTCATAGCTGATGTGCTCCTTCTTGACAATCCGGACCCAGAGCCGCGCTCCCTGTGCCGTATGCATATGCGTCTCCATCGTTCCCGACCACCCTGCAAACACAGTTTCCGAGAAGACTTCATTCTGATTCGGGCAGATGATCTTCATCAGCAGCTTGCCCGTGTGTCTCTCAAACTCCTCAATCGACTCATACCCGAGCATATGGACGCTGAGCTCACTCACCATACAGATCGGAAGACCCTCTTCATAATATCCGCCAATAATTCCCACCCCATGATTTTCCATCAAAAGGATCTGAAATTTTTCTTCCAGATGTTCTGAAAAAATCTGATACTGCTCGTTTAAAAACAGTCCCTCTCCGTAGTATGTCTTGCGCACCGCTTTTGTGTCTCCTTCCTGAACAGCCTGTCGTTTGGTGTTCTCATTGTCTGTCCGTTCCCGGTCTGTCGCTTATCCCTGATCCCTGTCACCCGTCCCGCTCATCTGCCTCTGCTGCCTGTTCATCTGCTTCATCTTCCGGACTGCAAGCAGAAACTTGGAGATGTCGAGCGGTTTGGAAATATGCTCATTCATCCCCGCCTCCCGGCTCCTGCGGATATCCTCAAGAAATGCGTTCGCCGTCATCGCAATGATCGGAACCGTGGCGGCATCCGGGCGATCCATCGCACGAATCTGCTTTGCCGCCTCAAGTCCGTTCATCACCGGCATCATGATATCCATCAGAATGATCTCATACGTTCCCGGAGCCGAGTCGGCAAATTTCTCCACAGCATCTTTTCCATTCCACGCCTGGTCGACAACCGCTCCCTCCTCCGCAAGAAGATACTCTGCGATCTCCATGTTCAGCTCATTGTCCTCCACGAGAAGAATTCTCGTACCCTCAAGCGAAACCTCGGGAAGTACCTCCGTCTCGCCAGAAGCTTTCACCTCCCGGTCTTTTTCAAACACAAAGCGGAGAAAGAACGTCGTTCCCGCTCCCTTTTTGCTCTCAAACCGGATGCTTCCGCCCATGCGCTCGATCAGTTCCTTCACGATCGCAAGTCCCAGGCCGGTTCCCGCATACGTTGTCCGCGCCGAGTCTCCCTCCTGTGCAAACGGGTCAAAGACCCGCTTCTGAAACTCCTCACTCATGCCGATTCCGCTGTCCCGACAGATCCACTCAAACGTCGCCGTCTTCTCATCCGATCCGACCTCCCGGCAGGAGACGCGGATGCTTCCGTGTTCCCGATTGTACTTAACCGCATTTCCCATGATATTCTGGACAATCCGCTTTAAGTGCAGAGGACTTCCGATCACCTTGTTGTGAGACAGCTCCTGATACTCCTCACAGAAGTGAAGACCTGCCTCCCTCGCCTGCTCCTCCACAACCGTCGTCGCCTCCTCGAGCGTTTCCTGAAGATCAAACGGACGGTTTTCAAGCTCAATCTCCCCGGATTCGAGCTTGTTCATGTCGAGAACTTCATTTACGAGATCGAGCAGGAAATGGGAGACACTGATAATCTTGTTGAGACACTGTCTCTGCTTGTCGGGATCATCCAGACTGCGCTTTGCGATCGTCGCCATTCCCATGACTCCGTTGATCGGGGTTCGGATGTCGTGGCTCATCCGGCGCAGGAAGTTCGTCTTCGCCCGGTTTGCACGCTCCGCCTCCATCATGCTGTCGTGAAGCTGTCTCTGGTACTCCATCTCCTGCCGTTTCTGTGCATCGATCGCAGAAACCACGTAGAGGACATGAGTCACCCGCCCTTCTTCATTCCGGTTTTTCACAATGAAACGGCCGCTGTACCAGCTTCCACTCAGCCCCATATATTCCATCATAATGGTTTCTGCATGCGCGAGCCGGTCCGGGAGCGTTGCAAGGTCAAAAAATCCCTTCACCTGTTCCCGGTATTCCGGCGCTACCATCTCCGTATAGATCTGCCTTCCCATCATGGATGCACTTCCGCTCTGTCCGGTCAGACGATGAATCTCCTCGCGGTTTGAGATCTGTTCAATAAAATCATTCTCAATGTCTATCTGATAGATCAAAAAGTAAATCTTGCTGATCGCAGAGATGATCTCATTGCTCATCGTCACATCCCGGAGAGCGCGCTCAAGCAGTTCCTGATGTTCACGCTCCTCTCTCACAATGTCATCGATCGGGCGGAAGCCGATGACTACCTGAAACTCGTCATCCCCCTCCTGAATGAGGATCGCCTGCGCCTCAAAATACTCTCTCCCGACGAGATTCTTTTTCGCGCGGTAACGGTAGACAAAACGGTCCTGATGTTCAAGAACCTTCATCAGGTGCTCTGCATTCATCTTTTCCATGAAATCCGGAGCTGCTTTCTGGACAATGCAGTGATCATAGTAATCTTTTATGCGGCAGGAATACTGTAATTTTCCCTCCTGCATCAGTTTCTCGCTGATCGCCGCGTTCGTCGTCTCCTCCTGTTTGATGATCTCGAGCGTATCCTTTCTTAAATCCACATGATAGACATTGGAAAACTCCCTGCACAGAGAGACGAGAATGCTTCTGTCCTTCTCTTCCTCCTCCATCCGGATCCGCAGAAGTTCCTCCTGCGCATCGATGAACATCAGAAGAATCGTTGTGGTGAGTCCCATATTGGAACACGGATACTCCGGAAATCTCATCTGAATCAGAGTGCCGGCAATCACCGGAATAGCGTATGCAAAAGACTGTTCTGCCATCTTTTTCTTCCGCTCATCCTTCTGGATAATCATCCGGTGGATATTGACAAGCGTCGTCCAGCCCATATATCCGCCTGCAATAATCGCATAGAACACATAGTAAAGCGGTCCCCTGCTGTAATCTCCCTGCGCGCTCACCCGGAAAATCCATCCCGTCCAGAACGAGACAAGCAAAAGAATTCCGAGAAGCATCAGCGGCGCAGACGCGAGGATCCTGAATTTCCGGTTTTTAAAAAGACCTGAGCGATATTTTTTCTCACTGTAATAAAAGAGATAAAATCCGACAAAGCCAAAAGAAAAGTCAAACGCACAGTTCAGAAAAAACGTTCCGATATGCCCCGCTCTCTGCTCCATCACCACACAAAGCATGTCGGAACCGGCACAGAATACGCACGCCACCAGCATAATCATCATCCGCTTCTGCAGTTTCCCAAACCCGGACATCCGGCTGAGTTTATATACAAGTGCCACATCTACGCTCAGCAAAAACAGAACAATCACCAGATAGGTGTGGTCAAACACTTCCATATACATATCTCCTGCCCCTTTTTCTCATTCAAGTACGTCTACGTCTGTCTGCTCTGTCATGCAAAATCTCTTATTTCTTCAACCCTCAAAGAAATCTTACATTCAGAATTTTCTGCTACAAAAAAACATAAAAAAAGTATAACACATTCTGTCGAATTTTGCGATGAAGTTCGCGGAGAATTGGAGAATTCAAAAAGCGGCATTCCCGGATTTCTCCGAGAACACCGCTCTGATTGTTTTTGATAATTAGAATTTCCTGACTGATTACAGGATTGCCTGTACCGGGCACTTCTTTGCGCACTTGCCGCAGTTCTTGCACTTTGTGTAGTCGATGACTGCCACGTTGTTATCCATATGGATTGCATCAAACGGGCACTCCTTGGTACACAGCGTACATCCGATACATCCGGCGGTACATACCTTCTTGACTGCCGGTCCGCGGTCATGGGAAGCACACTGTACGAGGTGCTTTGCCTTGTACGGAACCAGAGTGATCAGGTTGCGCGGGCAGGCAGCAACACACTTGCCGCATGCCATACATTTCTCTTTGTCTACAACTGCAACGCCGTTTACCACATGAATGGCATCAAACTCACATGCCTTCACGCAGGAACCGAAGCCCTCGCAGCCGTAAGAACATGCCTTCGGGCCGCCACCCGGAACAACAGATGCCTCGCGGCAGTCATGAATTCCAGAGTACTCATACAGAGTCTGTGCCTTGTCGCAGGTTCCCTTACATTTTACAAATGCTACGTTCTTGTCGCCCTCTTCTACGGTTACACCGAGAATCTCAGCAATCTTCTCGCCGACTGCTGCACCGCCTACCGGACAGGTATTCGGAGCTGCCTCGCCATTTGCGATTGCCTTTGCCAGAGCGTCACAGCCTGCAAATCCGCAGCCGCCGCAGTTGTTTCCCGGAAGCTCTGCACGGATTGCCAGCTCTTTTTCATCCACTTCAACTTTAAATTTCTCACCGAACAGCCCCAGACCGATACCAACTACGATACCGGCTGCCGCAACTACTGCTGCCGCGATGACTACTGCCATTATATCCATCCTCGTCTCTCCCTCCTACAATAATCCGGAAAATCCGAAAAATGCGATCGCCATCAGTCCTGCAGTTACAAGAACAATCGGAGATCCCTGGAAACTGTAAGGAATATCATTTCCCTCAATTCTCTCACGGATGCCGGCAAGCAGAACAATCGCAATCGTGTAACCGACTGCAGTTGCCACGCCGTTTACTACGCTCTGTACGAAGCCGTAACCATTCTGTACGTTGGTCAGTGCCACACCGAGAACGGCACAGTTCGTGGTAATCAGCGGAAGGAATACGCCCAGTGCGTTGTAGAGGGATTCCATGCACTTGTGCAGGAACATCTCTACAATCTGTACCAGAGCTGCGATTACAAGGATGAAGACGATCGTCTTCATGTAATCAAGTCCAAGAGGACTTAAAATATAGTTGTAAATCAGACTAGCCACGATGGAAGCGATCGTAATAACGAAGATTACCGCACCGCCCATACCTGCTGCAGTCTCTACCTTACGGGATACACCGACGAAGGAACAGATGCCCAGGAACTGGCTCAGTACAACGTTGCTGACCAGCGCGGAGCTGATCGCAATAACCAGTAATTCTTTCATTTATTTGCCCTCCCCTTCGGTCTTATGCTCGGCGCAGGTCATGCAGTTGCCAGTGCAACCGAAGTTTTCTTTCTCTTCCTTATCTGCAGAACCATTCGTTGCGCACGGTGCTTTCAGCTTGTTCTGAAGAGCGGTCAGCATGGACAGAACGAAGAATGCGCCCGGTGCAAGAATAAAGATGGAGATCGGCTGGAAGGAAGACGGAGTTACCTGGATGCCGAATACAGTTCCGGCACCAAGAACCTCACGGCATGCTCCGATCAGTCCAAGTGCGATTGTGAATCCAAGACCCATTCCAAGTCCATCGAATGCGGACAGGATCGGGGTGTTCTTCATTGCGAAGGACTCGGCACGACCAAGGATGATACAGTTTACAACGATCAGCGGAATGTAAATACCCAGAGCGCTGTACAGAGACGGAAGGAAACCTTCCATCAGCATATCTACGATCGTTACGAGTGATGCTACGACTACGATCTCGCCTGGAAGACGAACGCGGTCCGGAATCAGGTGGCGCAGTGCGGAAATCAGAAGGTTTGCACACACAAGTACCGCCGTGGAAGAAAGTCCCATGCCGACACCGTTGATTGCGGATGTTGTTACCGCCAGAGTCGGGCAAAGGCCAAGCATCTGTACGAAAATCGGGTTTTCTTTCCAGATACCATTGTATAAACGTTCTACATATTTGTTCATGATTGCCCCTCCTACTGTGTGATGCAGTTCTCTACGAAGTAGACTGCCGCATTGACTGCACCGGTCGTTGCTTTGGATGTGAAGGTCGCACCACTGATGGCCTGAATCTCCTCATCAGAAGCAGGAGCCGTCTTTGTTACTGAGAATGTTGCTGCCGGTTTTCCGTTGAACTGATCCTTGAAGTCCGGCTCTTTTGCCTTCATACCAAGACCAGGGGTCTCGCTGATGGACAGGAAACCGATTCCGGTCAGGGTGTTCTCCTTCGTCACACCGACAGAAATCTGAACTTTTCCGTTGTAACCATCATTGGAAGTGGAGGTGATCAGATATCCGATCACGTTGCCGCTTGCATCGAGTGCTTCCTGTGCACCATCCACAGATACATTACCAAATCCCTGTGCGGAAACATCTGCTGCGCAGGCCTCTACGGCTGCCTTCAGATCATCTGTCTCCTCAAAACTTGCTGCATCCGGATAAACCTCTTTGTATGTAGCAGTTGCTGCTGCGAGCTGTGCTGCCGCAATCGGAGCCTTGGTTACCTCATGTACGGCACCTAAGCACACACCGGCAATCAGGGTAATCGCAAATAAGATGGACGCGTCTTTCATAATTCCTTTCATGACTACTTGCCCTCCTTTTTCGCAAACATTTTTGCCCAGCCGCTCTCGCTCTCTCTGCCGAATGCTGCCGGAAGGGTTGCCTTCTCAATAACCGGAACAAGCAGGTTGCTCAGGATGATTGCGTAGGAAACGCCCTCTGCGGAAGCTCCCCACAGACGGAAGATACCGGTCAGAAGACCAAGAACAACGCCGAATACGTACTGACCAGCCGGGGTTACCGGGCTTGTCACATAGTCGGTTGCCATGAAGAAGGCACCAAAGATCAGACCGCCTCCGCATACTTCACAAGCTACATAATACGGATCATGGTTGCCGAAGATGAAGATGAAGACAGCGGTTGTGATGATGTAGGTCAGCGGGATGCGCAGGGAAATTACCTTGCGGACTACCAGGTAAGCTGCACCGATCAGAAGAGCGATGACAGAAACCTCACCGATGGTTCCCGGAATCTTACCGATGAACATGGATGCTAAATCCATCGTCTCACCATTTCTCATAGCTGCCAGAGGAGTTGCACCACTCCATCCATCCAGAGTAAAGCTGGACATCTTTCCTGCGAAAGAGATCAGCAGGAAGCATCTTGCTGCCAGTGCCGGGTTCATGAAGTTCTGGCCCAGACCACCGTAGAGCTGCTTTACAACGATAATTGCAAATACACCGCCAAGTGCCGGGATCCACAGCGGAATCGTTGCCGGCATATTCAGCGCAAGAATCATACCGGTTACGACAGCACTGAAATCAGAGATCGTGATCGGCTTTTTCATGCCTTTCTCATAGACATACTCACTCAGCACGCAGGCTGCAATCGTTACAATCAGAACCAGCAGGGCATGAAGACCAAACTGGAACACGCCGTATGCCGTTGCAGGCAGCATCGCAATCGCCACATCCATCATGATGCTGCGGGTTGTCTCACTGCTGCGCACATGCGGGGACGACGATACGTTAAATAATTTACTCATTTCTTATTCGCCTCCTGCGCTTTCTTTCTGCGGTTAGCCGCAACCGTCTTTCTCATTTCCTTGAATGCCTGAGTAAGCGGTCTCTTGGCAGGACAGATGAAGGTACAGCTTCCGCACTCCATACACTCCATACCATTTAATTTTTCAAATTTATCACAGTCACCCTTGAGTGCTGCGTCCATCATCATAACCGGAACAATGTGGCTCGGGCATACGCTGATGCACTTACCGCAGCGGATACACGGAGTCTCCTGGTTTGCCTTGACCTCATCCTTAGTAAAGCAGGTCAGTGCGGAGTTTGTCTTGATGACCGGAACGTCCAGAGTGAACATTGCCATACCCATCATAGGACCACCGGAAATGACCTTCTCCGGCTCCGTCTTGAAACCGCCGGCTGCCTCAACGATCTCCTGCATGTTGGTACCGATCTTGACACGGAAGTTCTGCGGGTTTGCCACAGCATCACCGGTCACGGTAAATGTGCGCTCCATGAGCGGAGTCGTCTTGCAGACTGCCTGATAGATTGCGCGCATCGTGTCTACGTTGTCCACGATACAGCCTGCATCTGCCGGGAGCATGGAGGAATTTACCTTGCGTCCTGTGATTGCATAAATCAGGGAACGCTCACCACCCTGCGGATACTTGGTCTTTAACGGACATACAGAAATACGAGGCTCGTCCTTCACAAGCTCAGTCATCTTCTTGATGGCCTCCGGCTTGTTGTCCTCGATACCGATCACACCTTTTGCCTTCTCAAACAGCTGAAGAACGACTTTCAGTCCACCGATGACCTGCTCAGGAGCTTCCATCATCAGACGATAGTCGGAAGTCAGATACGGCTCACACTCTGCACCATTTAACAGAATGTAATCGATCGCATTCTCATCCTTCGGAGAAAGTTTTACGTTGGTCGGGAAGCCTGCACCGCCCAGACCTACAATTCCCGCTTCCTTCACGATGGTGCGAATATCCTGCTTGGAAAGTGTTGACGGATCACGGTCTGCTCCCAGACCCTCCACCGTGTTGTACTCTCCGTCATTGGTTACCACGATGGAATTCACCATCGCACCACTGGCAACTCGCCGCATCTCCACTGCCTTAACTGTTCCGGAAACTGAACAGATTACATTCGCAGAGATAAATCCACTGGCTTCGCCGATTTTCTGACCCACCAGAACCTGATCGCCCTTTTTTACAAGTGGCGTAGCCGGAGCACCGATGTGCTGGGACATCGGATATACCATATCGCCCTTCGGCATCAGGACCTGAACCGGCTTGCTCTCAGACAGTTCTTTTCCCTCAAAAGGATGAACGCCGCCTCTAAATGTAGCCAATCCCATTACCTTTACCCTCTTTCTATACATTTTCGACTTCTATTGACAAATTATCTCGTTTGTCATCTGTAACAGTATAACACATTTGCATGGATTGGACAATTTCATTTTTAACATTGTATACAAAAACCACCCTTGATTTTCCTTGTAAATCGGACGTTTTTGGCGGTTTTGTCTCCTCATTTTCGTTAAATTTCAAACAGGTATTTCCCCGTTTCACACGCACGATTTTTTTGAAGAGCAGACCTTTTTTCTGCTTTTTGCACTTTTTTCGTTAAATTCTCGTTAACAAATGTCAACTTTTTATCATTATTCTTTATCACGCTAAAGTTCTATTAATTTTACTTATAGATCTATCGAAATATCGCTGTTTTTTTTATCAGTGAATGGATGTGAACTGCCCATTGTCTAAAGCCAATGGGCTTCCTGCTTCACAGACCTCGTGACCTACTATCTCCACAGGCGTTAATTCGGGCAGTCCCCGCCCTATATATTTA